>NZ_JAGXKA010000006.1:0-382102 GCF_019091065.1 Burkholderia sp. GbtcB21 | reverse complement strand
CGCAACTGCCTTCGCCGCTCAGATACGCCTTGACCAATTGTTGCTTGAACGACGGGTCATACTTCGTCATGAAAAAAACCCCCAAGGGTTGGAGTGATGTCCAACTCTTGGGGGTCAATTCACATGTGCAGGCGGCCTTTTCGTTTATTGCCCTTCGATCGCTTTGCGGTCGAAGGGCACGGAGACCGGGCTCGCGTTACTCGTTGCCCGCGTCGTCCGACATGAACGCGCGCATGAACACGAGCGCGCCGAAGCCCCACACCGCGTTCGCCGCGAAGCCGGCCGCAAGCACGGGCATCATGTTGCCCGACGGCCAGATGCCGCGCAGCGGATCGATCGCGAACACGCGGGCTGCAGTCAGCACGATGCCGCCGAACATCAGTGAGCCGATCCACGACGCCTCGCGTTCCGGCGACACGCGCAACAGCCATGCCATCGGGATCGCGCAGCACGCGCTGATCAGCGCGTTCGCGACAAATTCAGGAATGCCGAGCGGCGCGAACGGCTGCGTGGAGAAGCCGGCCGCGGCGATCAGGTCCGCGGTGTGAAGGAGGGCGAGCGTGGCCTCGCGGAAGAACAGGGCGGCAAGGAAGCCGGACAGGAACGGCAGGATGACTTTCTGCATCGATGAGTGCACCGCAGGCGCGCCCGGCCGGGGCCGTTCGCGCGGAGTTATTCGGATAGGTACGCCATTATAGGGCCCGGTCGCCGCGATATTCGCTCCAGCGTCGTGCTAATCACGAAAGCGGAAAACCTAAGCTCAAAAAAATCGTTCCAAAGCCCTGCACCGATCCCTAGACTGATTTCCCAGAAACAGCCGTGCAATCGCGTATTTGCCCGCTGCACGGCCTGACCCGCGAACCATCCCGATTCGAACGCACACCATGCATGCGTCGCTCGTCCGCGACGCGAGCAGGGCGACGTTTTTTTCAAATTTCGGCAAGAACAGTCAAGCAGGAGCAGCAGATGAATGTGTTCTGGTTTATCCCCACGCATGGCGACAGCCGCTACCTCGGCACGGCCGAAGGCGCGCGCGCCGCAGATTACGATTATTTCAAGCAGGTCGCCGTCGCGGCGGACACGCTTGGGTACGAAGGCGTGCTGCTGCCGACCGGTCGTTCCTGCGAGGATGCGTGGGTCGTTGCGTCGAGCCTCATTCCGGCGACGCAGCGCCTGAAGTTCCTGGTTGCAATTCGTCCCGGCATCGCGTCGCCGGGGCTGTCGGCGCGCATGGCCGCGACGTTCGACCGCCTGTCGGGCGGCCGCCTGCTGATCAACGTCGTGACGGGCGGCGATGCGGCCGAACTCGAAGGCGACGGCCTGTTCGCCGATCACGATACGCGTTACGAGATCACCGACGACTTCCTGAACATCTGGCGCGGGCTGCTTGCCGCGTCGCACGACAACGGCGGCTTCGACTACATCGGCAAGCACCTGCAGTCGAAGGGCGGCAAGGCGCTTTATCCGCCCGTGCAGCGTCCGCATCCGCCGCTGTGGTTCGGCGGCTCGTCGCCGGCCGCGCACGCGATTGCCGCCGATCATATCGATACCTATCTGACCTGGGGCGAGCCGCCCGAGGCGGTCGCGAAGAAGATCGCCGACATCCGTGCCCGCGCGGAGGCGCGCGGCCGCAAGATCAAGTTCGGCATTCGCCTGCACGTGATCGTGCGCGAGACCGAGGACGAAGCATGGCGCGATGCCGAGCGCCTGATCAGCCGCCTCGACGACGACACGATCGCTCGTGCGCAGAAGGCGTTCGCGAACATGGACTCGGAAGGTCAGCGCCGGATGGCCGCGCTGCACGGCGGCAAGCGCGGCGGCCGCGAGGCGCTCGAGGTGTATCCGAACCTGTGGGCCGGCGTCGGTCTCGTGCGCGGCGGCGCGGGCACCGCGCTCGTCGGCAATCCCGAGCAGGTTGCCGAGCGCATGCGCGAATACGCGGACCTCGGCATCGAGACGTTCATCCTGTCCGGCTACCCGCACCTCGAGGAGTCGTATCGCTTTGCCGAACTCGTGTTCCCGCTGATCAAGGGCAAGGGCGCGCAGCGGCCGGCCGGCCCGCTGTCGGGGCCGTTCGGCGAGATCGTCGGCAACAACTATCTGCCGAAGACAAGCCAGAGCTGAGCGAGGAGAGGCCTGCGATGACAACGAAAACGTCGACGACGGTTGCCGCCGTGGCCGCCCGCGCATGGCGCGGCGTCGCGCCGTGGCTCGTGCCCCTCGCGCTGCTGGTTGTGTGGGAAGTCGGCGCGCGCACCGGCTGGCTGTCGACCCGCGTGCTGCCCGAGCCGGTGGCGGTCGTGCGGGCGGCGTGGTCGCTCGTGACGTCGGGCGAAATGTGGGCGAACGTGAAAGTGAGCACGTGGCGCGCGCTGTTCGGTTTTGCGATCGGTGGCGGCGTCGGTCTCGCGCTGGGGCTTGCAACCGGCCTGTCGAAGGCCGCCGAGGTCGCGCTCGATTCGACGATCCAGATGATCCGCAACATCCCGGCGCTCGCGATGATTCCGCTCGTGATCCTGTGGTTCGGCATCGACGAGAAGGCGAAGCTGTTCCTCGTCGCGCTCGGTGTGTTCTTCCCGGTTTACATCAACACGTATCACGGGATCCGCTCGGTCGACGCGAACCTGATCGAGATGGCGAAGAGTTACGGCGTGCGCGGCTTCGCGCTGTATCGCGACGTGATCCTGCCCGGTGCGTTGCCGTCGATCCTCGTCGGCGTGCGTTTCGCGCTCGGGCTGATGTGGGTGATGCTGATCGTCGCGGAAACCATCTCCGCGCAGTCGGGCATCGGCTACATGACGATGAACGCGCGTGAATTCCTGCAAACCGATGTGGTGGTGGTCGGCATCCTGCTGTACGCGGTGCTCGGCAAGCTGGCCGATGTGCTGGCGAAATGGCTCGAGCGCGTGACGCTGCGCTGGCACCCCGCTTACCAATCAGGAGCAAAGGCATGAATGCGACGACTTCGGCGGCCGCCTACGGCCCGCTCGCCGGCGCAGACCTCGAGGCCGAACTCGCGCAGGCACGCGTCGCGGACGGCGATGCGCGAGACGCGGCAATCCTCGATCGTGACGGCAGCGCATCCGTTGTTCCGCTCGCGCGGCGGCGCGCGGGAAGCCCGGCACCCGATGACGCGGTGACGCTGTCGGGCGTCAGCAAGCGCTTCGGCGCGCGCACCGTGCTCGACAACGTCGAACTCGGCATCGTGCGCGGCAGCTTCGTCGCGATCGTCGGCCGGAGCGGTTGCGGCAAGTCGACGCTGTTGCGTCTCGTCGCGGGACTCGAGCAGCCGAGCAGCGGCGCGCTCGTGACGCGCGGCGACGGCGGCGGTGCGCTCGATACGCGGATCATGTTCCAGGATGCGCGCCTGCTGCCGTGGAAAACCGTGCTGCAGAACGTGATGCTCGGCCTCGGGCGCGGCGCGCGCGACGACGCGCGCGCGGTGCTCGATGAAGTCGGCCTGCTGGAACGGGCGAACGACTGGCCCGCGCAACTGTCGGGCGGCCAGCGGCAGCGTGTGTCACTGGCGCGCGCGCTCGTGCACCGGCCGCAACTGCTGCTGCTCGACGAGCCGCTCGGTGCACTCGACGCGCTGACCCGCATCGAGATGCATGCGCTGATCGAGCGCTTGTGGCGCGAGCATCGGTTCACCGCGCTGCTCGTCACGCACGACGTGCAGGAGGCTGTCGCGCTCGGCGACCGCATCCTGCTCATCGAGCAGGGGCGCGTGGCGCTCGACCAGCCCGTCCCGCTCGACCGGCCGCGTGCTCGCGCATCGGCGGCGTTTGCGGCGCTGGAAGACCGCGTGCTGAAGCGCGTGCTTGCCGGCGGGCCTGGCACGGCCGAACCGGGCGCGGTGCATGAAGCAGACAACGTTCGACCGGTCGGGCAGATCCGCTGGGCCGTTTAAATCCGGGCGGCTCCGGCCGCCCGTTCTGAGACTTTTTCTTCGGAGCGATCAACCCGATGAGCATCACTGCAATCAACGTGCGTAACCAGTTCAAAGGCAAGGTGAAGGAGATCATTCGCGGGCCGGTGGTGTCCGAGGTCGATGTCGAGACGCCGTTCGGCATCGTTACGTCGGTGATCACGACCCGCTCGGTCGACGAGCTCGAACTGAAAGTCGGCGCGGAAGTCGTCGCGCTCGTGAAGTCGACCGAAGTATCGATCGCGCGTCTCTGAGCGCGTGCTTCCTGCGCTGGTGCGGCGCCGGCGGGCAAGCCTGCCCGTTGGCGTCGTCCGGCGTTCCCGCAGCGCGTTTGCCTCGGTATTCGGCGTCCGGACGAAGTGTTAGGATGGAACGACACCGATGCCGGAGGGCAACGCATGACCCCCATCCTTTCCCCCGAAGCCATCGAGGCGCTGAAGTGGATCGACCAGTTCGGCGACAGCCGGCCGGTTCCTGCCGCGTTCGGCGACGTCGTCTATGCGTTGCTGAACGAGGGGCTGATCTATCAGGCGGCGGCCGACCGCGTCGACCTGACGGCCGACGGCAAATCCTTTTTGTCCGACGAATACGACTGAGCGCACGGCGCCGGCTGCACGGGCGGCCTGGCGCTGTATCGCCACGGAGCGTGCGATGGAACCGAGAGGCAGCGACCTCGGCGATTTCAGCGAGCCGTACCGCGGCTTCGAGATCGAGGTGAAGACCGAGCAGGTCTGGGACGGCGAGCATGCGCACTACCGCGTGCTGCAGGGCGACGCCGTGCGGATCGACTGGCGGCTCGTCAAGGTCGACGGGTTGCTGCTGACCGAACGGCGCGTGATCGAGCGCGTGCTCGACGAGGCGCGAAGGGCAGTCGATGCGGAGCTGGGCGAGGGTGACTAGCGCAGGCGCCGGGCAGGTACGGCCCATGTTGCGGTAAAATAATTGGTTGTTTCCGCGCCGCCTGGCTTGTTGCCCGAATTTCATGTCCGTACCGTCCTCGCTTCCTCCCCGCCGCGTATCCGTCGCGCCGATGCTCGACTGGACCGATCGCCATTGCCGGTCGTTCCACCGTACGCTGACGCGCGATACGTGGCTGTATACGGAGATGATCACGACGGGCGCGCTGCTGTTCGGCGATGCCCAGCGGCATCTTGCGTTCACGCCGAACGAATCGCCGGTCGCGCTGCAGCTTGGCGGCAGCGAACGCGACGATCTCGCGCGCGCCGCGAAGCTCGGCGAGCAGTGGGGCTACGACGAAATCAACCTGAATTGCGGATGTCCGTCCGAGCGCGTGCAGCGCGGCGCGTTCGGCGCGTGCCTGATGAACGAGCCGCAGCTCGTCGCCGACTGTGTGAAGGCGATGCGCGATGCGGTGTCGGTGCCGGTTACGGTCAAGCACCGGATCGGTGTCGACGCGGTCGAGGACTACGCGTTCGTGCGCGACTTCGTCGGCACGGTGGCCGAGGCCGGCTGCGAAACGTTCGTCGTGCATGCGCGCAACGCGATCCTGAAGGGGCTGTCGCCGAAGGAGAATCGCGAGATCCCGCCGCTGAAGTACGACTATGCGTATCAGTTGAAGCGCGATTTTCCGTCGCTGGAGATCGTCATCAACGGTGGCATCAAGACGTTGGACGAGGTTGCTCAGCATCTCGAGCATGTCGACGGCGTGATGCTCGGCCGCGAGGCGTATCACAACCCGTACGTGCTCGCGGAGGTCGATGCGCGCTTCTACGGATCGACGGGTGCGGTGCCGACGCGCGAAGAATCTGAAGCGCAACTGATCGAGTACTGCGCGGCCGAACTGAAGCGTGGGACCTATCTCGGCGCGATCGTGCGGCATGCGCTCGGGCTGTATCGCGGCGTGCCCGGCGCGCGCGGCTGGCGTCGCGTGCTGTCCGACAACAAGAAGCTCGCGCGCGGCGATCTGGCCGTGTTCGACGAGGCGCGCGCGCATCTGAACGAAGCCGAAGAATTTTTTGAAAAAAAGGCTTTGCAAGATTCAAAAGACTTCGTATAATCTTGCTTCTTCGCTGCTGAAACAAAAACAGCGAAGAGCAGAAAGCAGTATCAGTGGTGGCTGTAGCTCAGTTGGTAGAGTCCAGGATTGTGATTCCTGTCGTCGTGGGTTCGAGTCCCATCAGCCACCCCAACAAATTCAAGCACTTGCGCTCGATCACTGTTCGGGCGTACAGCATCTAAATTCCCAAAATGGGAATTTAGTCGCACTCCCCTCCGTCACTATCTGCTTCTTTCAGCATGTTGTAGTCTCTCCTGAAGTTCGAGAAAGGGCTGCACAGCTGCAACGTCGGCAGTTGGTTGCCAAGCACCTTGGCTTGGTTATAGACTTGGCAGATCTCAATGTAGCAATGTCCTCGCGTGCCACATTCCTGCGGGCTCTTGCAATCTTTGCACGGGCTAAACATCCCGTGCATCTCGCGATGCAACATCGCGTTTCCGAAAAGCATCACATCCCCCTTCGTTTGACAATTTTTGTCCGATCGTACACCCGCGCCGTTGTGGCCGGGTTTGCGTGAAGATCGGGTAGCGAACCACGTTCTGCCTTATACGTCGTGACGTAGTAGGCGCGAAGGTCATGGAATGTGAACCGCTTGGCGATCACTTTCTCTCTGAGCGCTTCGGCCATCAACTTCGTCCACATCGCCTTGAATCCAGCGGCGGTGTAGTGCGTCTTGTGCTTGCTTGAGAACACGTACAGGCAATCGTCCTTACGGACGGCGCGCAGACGCTCCAGAAGCGCCGAGATAGCCGGCGTGATCTCGATATGCTCGATCACTTCGCCGCGCTTCTTGCCGCGCTGCTTGGCCCGCTTAACGCGGATGATTCCGGCCTGCTCGTCGATCTGCGGCCACCCCAGGTCAAGAAACTCCACCTTGCGGTTTCCTGCCAGCGCAGCGTACTCAGCAGCCATGCCGATGACACCTCGCTGGCCACCTTGGTTCGCAAGCCAAGTGGCGAATTTATGAAACTCTTCCGGATCCGGGGCTTCAGTTCTCGGCTGCTCTTCATTGCGTCGCACCTCTCGGCAGGGGTTGTGCTTGGCTTCGCCGCGGTCGATTGCCAAGCCGATCAGGTTCGAGAGTAGGGCGGCCTCGCGGTTGGCGCGCACCGGTGCCGCGGCGCGCTCGATCCGTAGGTAGCGCGAGACGTGCGTTGCGTCGATGTCGGCCGCGCGCATGTCGCCAAACGTTTCGAGTAGCGGTCCGCTGCATTGCTTGTAATCGTCGCGGGTGTACTGCGAATAGCGCTTCCAGCCGGGTGTCTCCTGAAACTGCTCCCAGAGCCGCGAGATCGTCCCGAGGTCGTCACCCGTGCCGAGCAGGTCAAGCACCTTGCGGATCGCGATCAGCCGGTCTTGACCGAGATTGATCGGCTTCTTGCCGACCGGGTGGTAGCGGTACGTGAAGCCCTCCTTTCGTTTGCGCGCCTCCATGCGCGGCAGGAGGCCATCACGTTCCCGGTGCTTCTTCATGCTGCCACGCTCCATTTCGGCTGAGACTTAGGCTTCTCTTCGGGGCCGCGATTGACCTGTTCCCACGTCAGGAGAGGATGGCCGTCTACCTTGCGCGGACATTTGATCCCGAGATTCCGCAAGATCCAACGCGTTTGCGCCGCCCCTTGCTTCAGGCCGCCAGTCAATTCGACAAGCTCCGTGTTCGTCACGATGCTCATTCATCCACTCCTTCGTGATCTCCAATATGCGCTGAAAGGCCGTTTCCACTTACGATCCTTCTCCCTGTCGTTGCGCGAGGGCGGCATCGATGGCTGCGTCCAGTTGTTCGGCGCGCAGCGTTTCGCCAACCCAGTTGATCACGCTCCAGCGCTGACCGCGACGCACTAATCGATACCGGTCCGCATCTAGCTTATCCGCCGCAGCGGCTTCCAGCTCGTCCTTCAGCTTGCGGATGTTCTCGTGGATGCTTCCGACATTCGGCAAGCCTTCGGCATCCGGCTCAAATTCGTTCGCATAGGCGATCCGCGCGGCCCGGAGTCCTTCCACCTCTGCCAGTAGGAGGTCTATGGCGTCGGCGGCTTGATTTGGTATCGGGTTGTTCACCCATTTCCATGCGCGTAGCGTCTTCGCCAGCGCTCGCATATTGTCTTGGTCGATCATCTGTCACCTCGCATCTCTTTCATGAATTTCTTGTGTGCCCGTCTCTCTAAAAACCATGCGATCAGAACATATGGAACCATTACAACCAGGGATCCTATAAGGCCGCCAAGAACCGGGTTCATCACGCACCTCCCTTATCGCTAGTGATGGCGGTCTTGAGGGCAGCGTATAGCCCATACATCAGCTCGCTAAGACCGTTAGCCCGCATCTCGTCGTTATGCTCGTCGCAGGGATGAACGCGTACGTCGTCAAGTGCATCTCGAACCACGCGTTGAGCGGCGGTGATAACCGCCTCCCTGTCGGGCGTGGTGCGGCGGGCGGCTTGCCATGCTGCAAAGGCAAATCGGGGCCAATCTTTGGCCAGCAACTGAGCTCCATCGTCAGGACGCCATTCGGTAGATACCCAATGCACAAATGATTCTCTGTCGGCAATCTCGCGCTCATCCATGGTGCTTCTCCTTCAGGCCGCGCCAGCCCTTGTTTTGAACTGCCGAGGGGTAGCGCCTGTTGTTCGCCTCGGAAATTCTTCCGCATGAATTTCCCCAGTTCTTGCCGTCCCAATAGGCCCAGCCGCCGCTGCGGCATACGTTGAAGTCAGTTTCGTATACCCCAACGTGCGCGGGCTTTACTTCATGCGGAAACCACTCCGTCAGCATGTCATCGGTGATCTTCATGATTGGCTCCGGTTGAGGGCGTAGACGATGCGCGTATCGTAAAACTGCGGCTGGGATGCGCAGGCATAATGCGTGCCTGCATACACGTCGTCCCATCGGTCAGGCTCGTCGGAAAGTTGACGGGCTTGATAGATCGGCTCCCCGCACAGCTTCTCCACCAAATCGATGATTGCGCCGCAAAGCAGACCTACCTCGCGTGGCTCTAGTGCGGCTTCGACGTTGAGGCCAGGTACCGTCAATGCATCAAGTACTTCCTCGCGCGACAGAATCGGCTCTTTCATGATGAGGCTCCGGTGCTGGCGGCGTCGATGGCGGCTTGCACCGTTGCGCGCAGTTGACCGAGATGCGGCCCACGTCCGACGCTCTCGCCGTGCGGACATGGGAACGTGTCATATGCAAATGCCGCAGCCTCGACCATTTCGTCCGTCACCTCGGAGCGCGGCTCCGGCTGCGGTGTCGCGAGAAGGGCGTGGGCGCGCGCTAAGACATCATCCCGCCATACTTTCTCGCGCGGCTTGAATTCCCGAGATGCTGCGTAATCGGATACATCATCGATGAGGTCTTGCAGCAGGTCGCGCGGGATCGTCAGCACGTTGTCATTCGGCATGGTTGGTTCCTTGGAGAAGGGCGCGAAGGACTTGGTGCATCTTCCTGACGCGCGGATCACCACTCAGGCCAATGAGAGAAAGCGCAGTTTCCAATGCCGCTCGCTGCTCGTCCGTCAGCCCGACCCGAGCGTCGGCCTGCGCGGGCGGCTGCGGGGCGGCGAGGATGGAGGCGCGGCAATCATTCCATCCGTCCACGTATGCGCACTTCACGTCGTGCTGGTCACCTTCCTCCGCAGAGCCGCCGTAGTACTTCGGATCTGGCAGCTTCGCCTTCGTTACCGCCTCGATAATCCCGGCCTGCCACGCGATATATTCGTCCGGCGTGCAAGGCTTGCCATCGATGAAGTATTCATCGGCCGGTTTATACAGGCCACGCAAGCAATATGCGGGAGAGTTTGGGATCGCCACCGCTTCCGCCGCCATAGCGGGCGAGCGAAGTACGTCCGACAGCTTGACGTATTCGCCGTCAGCGCGGCTATTTTCGGTGGTCGTCTCGTTCTTGCACGCGCCGGTGCCACAACCGCGCGAACATTCGATGTCGGCGATTTCGCATACGCGAACGGCTGAGCGGCTTTCATTGGTGGTCATATCTGGTATCCAAAAAGATGGGCGCTATACAAGCCGCCCAAACGGGGGCTAAATCGCTTCGAATTCGACGGCAAGCGTTTCCACTGCATACAGTTCGATCATCGTCACGTAACGCTGGAACGTTTCCTTGTCCATCTGGCTCGTGCTCATCGGAGTCAGGCCAGCGGGCCCGTCTTCCTTGGGCGCGTATTGCTCACGGAAGTACGTGTGCCATGCTTCCCGGCTGAACCGCTTGCCATCGACATAGGCTTGCCCGGAGATTTCCTCCAGGAGCGCCCAATAGCGGGCATTGGCCTGGGTGGAGCGCTTCGCCTGGTATTCACCGACCTCTACTACGATCGGCTTACCTGAGGCTGCGGCAGGTCCAGCAACAGCCTTGATGTAATCCACCATCCGCTGGGCGATGTCTTTGTTTCGGAGGATGTAGGTAGGCATCATTCCCCCCATGCAGCCGGTAATAATTCTTCTTTCTGATCGCGCAGTTCGTTCGCGGTCGAAACGAGCGTCGACAAAATTCCGACGAGCATTTCGACGTGCGCGATGTGGTGATGACGATTGGCCTCGTCTTGCAGAACCAGCCGCAGATGATCGCAAGCCTTCTGCGTGGTTTTCTGCATTTCCTCCATCGTGTCCTTGTATGCACCGTTGACGGTTGCATATCGGCCACGGGCCTCGATCAAAGCCGGATCAACAGTGGACAGATCCATCACGCCCCCTTGCTTGCCTTGAGCGCTTTGCGACGCTTCGTGTATTCGGCTGCGAGTTCTGCCTTCTGCGCATCCGTTGCCGTTGCGGGAACACTGCTTCCTACTCGCAGAAGAGATTCTTCGTCATCGGCTTCGCGCATGGCGACGGTCAAATCAGCCATTTCGCTATCCGACATTCCATGCTGCTCGCGAGCGCCTATCGGTGCGCCGGAACCAGCACCATCGTCGTCATAGGACTTGTCCTTGACGGCGAGTCCGGTCGCAGCCAGAAGCGTGTAGCGTTCCAGATATGTGATCGTGCTGGCTTGAGCTTGGATATTGTTCTTTCCGCCTGATTGATCCAGACCAGCTTCGAGAGTGATGGATTTGCTGTATCCGAGCTTGTGGGTGATTTCGCAAGTAACCGAAATCATGCCGCCTTCGCCACGCGACGGGATCCAGCTATGCGAAAACCCATGCTCAGCCAGACTTGCTACGACCTTCTCGACCACGTTGCCGATCGTCGCGTGATCGTAGGTTGTCCAGCCTTTGCTAGTCTCGAAGTTGACCGTCTTGTCTTTGATGATGGTCGGAGCGTTCTTCTTGAACTCAGCCATATCCAAGGCATACGCCTTGCGAGCTTCGTTCGCTTCCCACTTCGTCTGCATGTCCATCAGCCGTTCCAGGCGGTCCAGGTCGGCACCGCTGTCCATGGCGTAGCGCAACAGTTCAGCAGGCGTCGCCATGGCCGTGATGGCGGTTTTGGTGGGTTGCTCAACGACTACCGGCGGGTTGCATTCGCGCGGCAATGCATCGATCACGTCCATCTCGGTCTGTTCCATCACGCGTGTCATCGCTTGTTCCTCATATGCTCTAAGTGTGTCGGCCGCGAGCCAGTCGGGGCCGTCATCGGTATTCATGTTTTTTTCTGATGCGCAACCGCTTGGTCCACATAACTAGGGTCAGCAGGCAACACCATCCAGAACACGAATAGGAATGCCCAGCCAATGCAGACTTTCGTGAGGTCGTGTTTGAAGAAGCGATTCATGCTGTCCATCCGCTAGCAGCCGCATAGGCCAGAAGGAAGCCGCATGTGAAAGCTACTGCCCAATCGATAAAGGTGGATTTCATCTCATTCTCCTTCCCGTACTGGCGCAGCCTTGCGGCCTGCCTTGATGAGGGCGGCGTCGATGGCAAGACGAATGCCAGAGGTCATCAGAATCTCGCCAGCGTCGGCGTCAGCAGCGATCATTTCCAGGACTTCGGCCATGTCGGGCGCGGCGGTGATCAATCTGGCATTGGGAATACCCTCTGAGATGAGATCGTTGACCTCTGCGATAACAACATCTCCATCGGCACTTACCGTGCTATATCGCCCTGGTCCGTCTGGCGGAAGAATGCCGCGGTCGTAACTCCACGGCCCCGGCGTCGATTTCGATTCATTCATTGTTGGTCTCCAGCAAGACGGCGACGCGTCTCGTAATGGTTGGCACCGCGCGCTACGTGCTCGCGATGAGCGCTTGCCTTGATCGAAGCGGAATGACTCTCTCCACGCGAAGTTCGGCCGTGGCGATCTCGATCAGCCGCGTTGTCCTTCTGCGTGCCCCATGCGAGATTCTTGTAATGCGGATTCAGCTTGTTGCCGTCTAGATGGCGAACTTCATATCCGGGTGCGGGTTGTGGACCAAGATGCGTTCGCGCGACCAGCGAGTGGACCGTGACGCGTTTTCGTTTTCCGTTGACGATGATGCGAACGCACGGATAGCCGTCGGCATTGAGCGTCTGAGCCATCTCACGGCGACCATATCCGCGCCAGTTCGTATCGACCGAGAACACATGACCATCATGCGTAATTTCGTATGCCGGCGTGTGCTTGATCTCGTTCATGTGGTCCCTCTATTCAGTTACCGTCGTATATCCGCGCGGCCCATCGGAACGCGCCTTCTCGTGTTGAAAAGCTCAATGTCACGTCAGGACACTTCGCACGGACTTTCCAGAATCCTTGCTGGTAGAAAAGGTGCGGGCGCATGTCAGCACCAGACAACGTTCTTCCAGTCGACAATTCGACGGATCGACCAGTGGCGCCGAAGCTCGGGCAGTTCCATATCCGGACATGCAACTTCCATGTAACCCCCGGCGAGCAGCACAAGTTCGGTATGCAAACGGTGGAAGTTCATGACTGCCTCCGCAGAAAGCGCCGATTGATCGCCTCGATGACGAGGGCTACGAGCGTCAGGGTGAGGGTGCCGAGCGTGCCTATTACGATGGTGGCCATGTCAAGCTCCGGTCGCCTTGGCGATGGCGGCATCGATCTCATCCATGACGCCGAAGATCGGGTCATCGCCGTCGATTTCGGTCACCATGCCGACATAGTGTCGCGCCTTGATTAGAAGGTCTAGCGTGTTCGATTCGGCTTCGATTTGCATGCGCTCTTCCAGACAGCGCATGAATCGCTCCGAGAGATCCGGATCGCCATTAAACAGCGCTTCTAGCGCATCGTGCTCGTCAGGCGACATGCATTCGGCGCCAGCGTCTATAATCAGTTTTCTCGCATCAATAACGCTTTTCATTTCACTCATGATTCACCTCTCGTCGAAGTCGATTGCGGCTGCAAGTTCGAGATCGTCCTCGGTGCAGCATGCCGTTTCCCGCGCACTGAACACCGTTCGCTGCTCGCGTTGGATGCCCATGATCTCGATCGCAGCTTCGTAGCTGCTGAACTCGCCAAGCCACCGATCACCATTCACGCCCGCGTAGAGCGTTCCGCCATTCACTACGAGGGGTTGGGTCCAGTCCATGATTGCCTCCCGACCTATCATTTGTTTGCCTGATAGTTTTCGACGTGAATCCCGGGAATGTCGTAAAGCTCGCTGGCCATGACGAAGTGCTTGTTGTCGTCACCCATCTGGAACATCCCGAAATACGCATCAATCCAACGGCACTTAAATGTTCCGCCGGGACCCACCAAGTCGAATGTGGCGCAGTTGTATGCATCGTCGTCTTTGGCAAGACGTTCGCACCGTTCAAGCGTCATCTGGTCCATGTTTATCTCCTTATTAAGCAGCCCGATCACTCGCCGCATCGGCCGCGATCTGCTCGTTCATCGTTACGCCTCGATCGCCTGAAGAGATTGGATCTGAGCATCGATCTGCGTAACACGCATTTGGAATTCCGCCTTGATGCGCTCTTTTTCTGCCTTCAGCCTTTCAACCATGGCCGGTCGCGGATCAAAATCATCCGGAACATCGAAAGAAAGCGTTTCAGGACGGACAGTGACGAAGCTTTCGCTACCCGGCTCGTAATCCTTGAAGCTGAAATACGGCTTGTCGCCACTACGGGCCTCATGCTCATAGCACCCGTAGACGATGAATCCATTGATCTCGATCTTCATGTCAGTCATCCTCAGTTTCGTGTTCGCGCTCGTCTTCCGGTTCTTCGTCTTGCTCGGGTTCGTCATCGGGTAGATCGCGAGTCAGCCAATCGTCGTACCCGATCCACTTGTCGACGAGCTTCATGATCAGTCAGCCTTAACGATCGTGACGCTGAAGCCAGCGGAAGCAGGATCTTTTGCGATTCCGTTTCTCCGCGACTTGTAATCGAGATCTACGCGCCCCGTCCCATCGTTGTGACAGTTCAAGAAAAGGCGCTCGATTTCTTCTATCGTGGCCAGCCTGTTTTCTGCGTCGTTGAAGACAAAAAGCTCGATGCTCATGACGACCTCCAATTACCGACGACCCATGCCACCAGAAGCAGCACCAGCACCGTTACCGCTCGCGCCACGACCTCCGATGCTGCCGTGACCCATGCCGCCAGCAGTAGCGCTGCGACCGCCTCGGGCGCCGACTGCCGTGGAGTGACTACCGTTGCCGACGCCGTGGTCAACGTGCTGCGTCGGAGCCGACGTACACGCCACCAGGGCGATTAGGATCATTGCTGCTGCGTATTTCATGTTGGTCTCCATTGCCCGCAGTAGCGGGCGCGGTTGTTCAGACGATCAGTTCGATTCGCGAATCGACTCAGCCCATACCCATCCGTCATACCAGTCGATAGACTCGCGCGTATCCATGGGGTACGGATTTTCATCTTGGCGCGCCCCTTCGATTCCGGCGGTGTATCCGGCGCGTTGTTCAGTGCTGCGGAATTCCTTTTCGTGGCTGCGTTCCATCGTCGTTCTCCTGTAGCGGGAGGAGTTGTTCAGCAGCCGCGCGAGCTCAGTTGAGCGGCCAGAAAGCGCATATGTGCTCGCCCCATTGCGTCGTGGTGCCCGGATCGGATGAACTGGATCAGTCCTCGTGCGGTCTTGCTCATGTTCAGCTCCTCTGTTGTTCGTCTGTCGTGACGTTGAATCTATCTTAGGGCAACCTAATATCAAGGTCAAGAATTATTTTAGGTGGGGCTTATACCGAGGGCGAAAAAAAGCCCGCTCGAGGCGGGCTGCCGATAGGGCACGACAGGCTAGATGCCGCGGCCCATGCCACCAGATGCGGCGCTGCGTCCTCCGCGCGCGCCAGTCGTACCACTAGACCCGGAGCCATCTCCCGACGCTTGATGGTCTTGGCTATTCCAAATGCCGCCAACCCCGATCGCTGGTGATGTTGCTACGCCTGCCGAGCAGGCGCCGAGAATGAGGCAAGCAAGAAGGATGATGGCTTTCATGATATCCCCGTTGGAATTTTGATCTCGCACAGGATGTCCGAGATTTTGATGATGTGCTCCGTTATGGCGCGAAGATCATCGTATAGCTTTTGGTATTCGGAAGGGGCTAGAGTCCTGCGTCTTGCCTTCCGATAGTCGTCAAGTCTTGTTACTGCGGGGCTTGGTTCTATGCTCTGCATGGTCGGTAACCTCTGGCCAAAGGTTAGGGAGACGTTTCGTCGACTTTCTCAGATCATGGGACGGCGAAACATTCCTACCGTATGAATGTTCCTTGAAAGGAGAAAGAGAGGGTAAACCCGCAATGAAAGCCAGCGTCGCCTCTATTTCCGTATGAAGATTCTGCAACTTTATGATTAATTGATTTATTTCTTGCAAAACGTTTGCATCGGGAATTTTTTCATCGGGGTTTCCGATATCCCCGCCGGGACGCATCTGACCGCTCTCGTACAGGATCCATTCCGGGCGCACGTTCAGCAGGCGGCACGCCTCCATCAGGTGCGTCGCCTTGATGTCCTGAGCCGGCTTGATCGAGGCCGCGCCAACCCATGCCGCAACAGTCGGCGCAGACACTCCCACGTCGGCTGAAAACCGGTTGACGTTCCCGCAGTAGCTGCTTTCGGCCAGAGCCTTGGCCATTCGCTGATTCCATGTAGTCATTAGTCCAGCCTAACTCATTTTCTTTTAGGCAAACCTTGCGTTCGTGCTTAGGTTGACCTAAAATTGGGCGTGTACCTTGAGGAACCGATATGCAACACGATCCGAACATCGTTATCGACGGGCTGGGTGGCACTACGGCCGTAGCAAAGATTTGCGACTGCAAGCCGCCGTCGGTCCATCAATGGCGCACGGACGGCATCCCGAAGTACCGGCTGCAATTCCTGCGTCTCGCTTACCCGACGTTCTTCGCCGAGTTGGACAAGAAGCAAGAGGAATCCGTTTAACAGTTTCATTTTCGTAAGGCGTCCTTAGTGACGCCTTCATTTGATGCGATGCAGTACGTAGAACGCTACGTAGAACACCAAGAACTTTCCAAGAAAAACAAGGGAGTGCGACATGCAGACCGAGATTCCGGTTTTTCAGGCCGTCAAGGAGCCTGACTGGGTAGCCGAGTATTTGATTGGCCGCTTGCGCAACGAGCACGATGCCGTGCTGCTTTGCTGGAACAAACGGCGAGTCAAGTATTCGATGAGCGACGCCGCGGCGCTGTTGGGCCTGCCGAAGTCGCACCTGTCGAACATCTTGGCCGGGAAGAAGTACCTGCCTTACGACATGCGGGTTCGGTTCCAGCAGTTCTGCGGGAACTACGCGATCCGCCAGTACGAGGACAAGGTCTTCGGTTTCAGAACCATCGCGGAGACGCCACAAGAACGCGAGCTACGTGAGCTTCGCGCGAAGGTGGCGGCAATGGAGGCAGCAGCATGACACCCCTTCTCGGAGCATTCATTGCATGGGGAGCCCTGTTCTTCGGGCTGTTTGGGTTGCTTGGCTGGCTGACGAGGGGTGGGAAATGAATTGCAAGCCTGGTGATCTGGCGATCGTTATCGCTAGCGGATTTCCATCGAATATTGGCCGCATTGTTGAGGTTCTTAGGCCCTGTCCGTCTTGCGAATTGATTGATCCCTTGGTTCCTGAATGGGAGTGCAGAATGCTGAGCCCCATGGAAGGCGCCCTCTGGTTTGAGGCGGACGGAATCGATCCTATCCAAGATGAAATCGATATCGAAGATCGACAACTTCGCCCCGTCTCCGGCCTTCCCATAACCGAAGACATCGATACTGAGATCCTGGCGTGAATCATCTTATCTGGATACCGATATTCCTTACTGTCCTCGCGTTTGTTCTGCCGTACGTATGGCTTGGCAAGGATCGGAAGGAAATGTGGGCTGCTGTCGGCTATGTATTCATGCTGGCGCCGTGTTTGATCGTCGCTCTGCTTGCATGGATAGCTTATGCATTTTGGGGCCAAGCATGACCGCGCTCTCTAGCGGCTTCCTCTTCGGCTTCTTCGGCATGCTCTTCATTGGGGCGCCGTATCTCGTGATGGGGCATGAACTGTGAACGAAGATTGGCTCGATATCAGCGCTTCGATGGAGTTTGTTGACGGCGACTGGATGGAGCGGCAGCAGATCATTCGCCGGAATTACGCTCGATACAAGCGTGGCGTTGATGCTGGGATCCTGTCGTGGCAATTCCCATGCAACCCGTACTTGGTAGCGGACTGGAAGCGCCTGATGACCCCGATTGAGCTGGCTATGTGGGATGAGATGCGATCGGAAGGTGTCGCCTTCTGGCCGCAATTCCCGGTTGGCAAATACATGGTCGACTTCGCGCAACCCGACAGAAAGATTGCAATCGAGTGCGACGGATCTGCCTATCACGATGTCGACAAAGACTCAGTGCGCGATCGCGAACTTCGGTTGATGGGCTGGACGACATATCGGATCCCGGGTCGAGAATGCTTCGCGGATGAGATTGTGCTTCGTACGCTTTGGGGCGAAGAACTTAGCTTGGGGAGCTTCCGTGCGTGAATACGGAAAGATCCACTCGTCGTTCTGGACGAGCCAGGATATTCGGTCGATGACCGAGGACGGACGAACGCTCGCCGCGTATCTGCTGACGAGTCCGCATTCGAACATGCTCGGATGCTTTCGCGTGCCGATGGCATACGTTGCAGATGACCTCAAGTGGAGTATGGAAAGGGTTAAGGAAGGGTTTAGAGAAGTGTTTGAGAAGGGTTTCGCTACCTTCAACGAAGAGTCGAATTGGGTAGTTATTCACAAGTTTTTGAAGTGGAACCAGCCCGAGAATCCGAATGTGGTCAAGGCAGCCGAAAAGCTGTTCGCTCAAATCCCTAGCAGCAGTGGCGTTAAGTCAATCCTGGCGTGGGCTGTTGCTGAATTCGAGTCACGCTTTTCTGTGGATAACCTTAAGGACTGCAAACCCTTTGTGAACCCTTTCGATACTAGTCATAAAGCCTATCGAAAACCAGAGCCTGAGCCAGAGCCACAGCCTGAACCGGAGAGAGAGCCTGAACCTGAACCGGAGCCGACCCTGTTGCAGCCGGCAGAAAATCCGCCGGCCGCGCCGCTGACGGCTGGGGTGTGGAGTTCGTACGCGGACGCCTACAAGCGTCGGTACGGCGCAGAGCCAGTGCGAAACGCAAAGGTCAACGGCCAACTATCGCAGCTCGTGAAGCGGCTTGGGAGCGACGAGGCCCCAGGCGTAGCGGCGTGGTACGTGGCGAGCAATAACCGGTTTTACGTGCAGAAGCGGCATACGGTCGACTGCCTGTTGGCGGATGCCGAGGGTCTTCGGACGGAATGGGCGACGAATCGTCGTGTCACCGAAACCGGGGCTCGAGAAGCGGATCGACTGCAAGCGACTGGCGACATGTGGGAGCGGATCATCGACAAACACGTGGAGGTGTCGGATGGCGAGTGCTGAACTGATCAAAGCCGTGGCCGCTACTGCTGAACTCTGCGGAACGACGATGAGCCAGCCGGCCGCGGAGCTGCTGCTTGCCGATCTGTCGTCGTTCGACGAACGAGCCGTTTTGGCTGCACTGTCGAAGTGCCGCCGCGAAGTCAAAGGGCGCCTGACGGTCGCAGAGATCCTGTCTCGCATCGATGACGGTCGACCAGGCGTCGAGGAAGCGTGGGCGATGCTGCCGCGGGATGAGGATTCAACGACGGTCTGGACTACCGAAATGGCGGAAGCGTGGGGACTGGCGCGAGAAATGATCGCGGAGAGTGAGACTGTCGCCGCGCGCATGGCCTTCAAGGAGGCATACCAACGCCTCGTGAACGCGGCGCGGGAGGCTCGCCAGCCGGCGAAATGGAGCGTCTCGCTAGGCCATGACGTGAACGGGCGAAAGGGAGCTTTGCTGATGGCCGTCGCGCAGAAGCGAATCACGGCCGAGTATGCCTGCGCATTGCTGCCGAATTTCGCGGGAGAGGCCGAGGTTCCACTTATGCTGCCGAAGCCGGTTGGCGTTATCGGGCCGACGCATGCGCTCCAGCATTTCTCGGAGGTTGATAGTGATCCGCACGCTTAAGCCCAAGCGATGCAAGGTTTGCTCGCGCGACTTCACGCCAATCTCGTCGATGTCGAAGGTCTGCTCAGTGCCGTGCTCGCTCCAGTTCGCGCGGGACGTGGCTCGGAAGAAGGCGGAGCGGGAAGCTGTGGCGGAGCGCAAGAAGACGCGAGAGGCAAAGGAACAGCTGAAGACGCGTGGGGATCATCTGGCGGAATTGCAGGCCGTGGTGAACCTATTCGTAAGACTACGGGATCGCAATGACGGCTGCATCTCATGCGACAAGCCGGCGACATGGAGCGGCCAATGGCATGCATCGCATTTCAAGTCGGTCGGTTCGCATCCTGGCTTGCGGTTCAATTTGCTGAATATCCACAAGGCTTGCTCGGTATGCAACAAGTGGAAATCAGGGAACTACGCGGGGTATAAGCCGCGATTGGAACAGAAGATCGGCAAGGAAATGGTCGAGTGGTTGGAGGGGCCCGAGGGTGAGCAGCCGCTGAAGATCACCGTGGCAGAAATCAAGGAACAGAAGAATTTTTACCGCGCCGAGGTTCGGCGGATGAAGAAGGAGGCATGAGATGCAGAGCAAACAGCGCAAACCCACGCGCTCCCCATGGATGACGAGCGAGGTCGCGATCCTGCGAAAGCACTACCCGACTAACATGCCGATCGAAGAGATCGCGAAGATGCTGCCTAACCATCCGGCCAGCTCATTCAAGGCATATGCGCAAAAGGTTCTGAAGCTGCGCCGCCCTACGAATGGCAGATTCTTCGAAAATCGCGGTTGGAACCGAATCGTTGAATTGCTGGCCGAGCGCCCCATGACTGCTGGAGAACTCGCGGCGAAGACTGGCAAGACAAAGCAATCGACCGGCGAATGCCTTCGACTTCACCGCAGCGAGTGGCACATCGCAGGCGAAATCCCACGCCGCGGCGTATATACGCGCCTGATCGCTTTGGGCGCTGACAAGGATGTGGTGACGAAGCGGAAGGGGCGCAATCGGCCGGAGCGAGCCATCACAGCCGTCAATCCGTTTCTCGTCGCCGCAGGATCGGTCAAGCCGCGCGAGACGATCACCGGCCGCGTCATCAAGCAAGACATGACCATCCACCTCGACCATCTCGACGAAATGGAGGCAGCATGATGTTCGGAAAGTTTGAAGCGCGCCCCGACAGGTGTGAGGTCTGCAAATTCTCGGTTCGAGAGACGAGATATGCGTGCTCGAATTCGATGGTGCCGCCCGCGTACGGTGGTTGTAGACCTCACGATACGATCGAGGTATGGGTCTGCAAGAGAATGCCGCCAACGCCCAATGAACGCGGAGATGGAGTGTCGCCCGTAGTCCGAGAGGGGGATTATTGCGGCGAGTTTATGGCGAAGGAGGCAGCATGAAACCCATGAAACTAGAAATGGACAAGAACCGCCTTGAGCGGATTTGGGACGAAGTGATCGCGCTGAACCGGGCCGCGGGGCCGTGGGGGATCTTCGGGAAGAAGGAGGAATCGTGAAGCTCTTCGTAACGCCGGCCACCGATGGACTGCCAATGACCCAAGGGCGCGAAGAGAGTGCCCTCTGCCACCATCAACTGAAGCGGGGATGCGAGATGCCGATCGCCGACGAAGGCGCCGGGAAATTCGACCAGAAGGCTCACGAAGCCTTCATGAGGAGCTTGGGATGAACTTCTGCAAAGACTGCAAGCATTTCAACGATCTCGGGAATGGGATTTCGATCTGCATACATCCTGAGGCACCGCGCAGTCCTGTCTACGGGAATTTCAGCGGAACCTGCGATCTGATGAGGTCACCTAATGCCCTGATTCAGCCGCGCTGCGGCCCGGTCGGGAACTGGTTCGAGCCCATTCCTAACGCTCTGGAGGACTGATGGAAGACGAAATCGCAGAGCGTTGGGTATGGTGGTGCCAAACGAGGCGCTATTTCGCGCCCCGCGTGAAGTCGAATATCCTCGCCAGGCTACGGCCTGGTGGGCGATCCTTCGAGCCCGACGCATTCCTCGACAAGGAGATGCCATTCTTCAACATGGCCGTGCATGCGCTTTGCGATTCCACTTTGTACGAGAAGGAGGCCATCTGTTTCATTGGCGTTCATTGGTACAGAGAGAATATCAAAGCGCTTGCCAGCGAACAGCGCTGCGCCCGCGGAACGATCTACAATAGAGCCAGACGGTTCGCTCGGCATGCCTACGCTTTGTCGCAGTCGATCGCGAAGATTCATTCAGCACATGGGCCCGAGAAGTGTTCAATCTTAGTTGAACAAAATAGTTCTTTGAGCGATTGAACACTTTGCCTTAAAATCGATGATGTTTAGATAGGCTGCATCATTGCCTCTCGAAGCACCTCTGTTGTGTCTCCTCTGCATCCCCCGATGCTTCGGCCGCCTAGTGCGGCCATTTTGTTCTCACGCATGGCAGGCTGGAGTGTTAAGCCGCAGACCAGCGTTCCGGATGTCGCGCACCGGGCCAGCCGTGAGAGCGAACGCGCTGAAAGCGCCATGATCCGCACATGACCCTGAAAGTTGCGGATACGGTCATCGTTGAATGACTGGAGTTAATGGGCGCTCTCAACCTCTATCCCCGCTATATGCGGGGTTTTTAATTTCTGGAGCCCGAAATGGCGAAGCTCACCACCAAAGCGCGCAAGAAGCTGCCCGCAAAGGATTTCGCCGGTCCGGGCCGCTCGTACCCGGTGAATGACAGGAGCCACGCAGCAAACGCGAAAGCTCGCGCCAGTCAGGCTGTCAATTCCGGCCGCATGTCCAAAGCGCAAGAGTCGAAGATCGACCGCAAGGCGAATGCCGTGCTGAAAGGCAAGCGAGGCCGTTGATGTGGCGCGTATTTGGTTGGATCGCTGCCATGGCAATTCTTGCTGTCGTCGTGGTGACGATCGTTGACCTTGGCCGCGCTGTCTCGGGATGTAAGTGAAATGGAAGATACAACCGAAACTACGGGAAATATCGGGGCTGGACGAGATGGGAATGGCCGCTTTGCTCCTGGCAATGCTGGACGCCCGAAAGGCTCGCGCAACAAGCTCGGCGAGGAATTCCTTTCGCAGCTTCACGCTGATTTTGTGGAGCACGGCGCTCGAGTCATTCAGACGGTGCGTACCGAAAAGCCCGATGTCTACCTCAAGGTCGTGGCTTCGATCCTGCCGACTCAGATGGAAGTCAAGATCGACCCGATTGAGGAAATGAGCGATGCAGACCTCGATCGATACATCAAGCAGCTTGCTGCCGCAGTCGCCCGATTCGACCAGCTTGAAGATGCAGCTGGCGCGGGCGCTGAAAGCGAAGCACGACCGCTCTCGCACTAACAAGCTCCGTGATTACCAGCCGTACCCGAAGCAGCGCGAATTTCACTCGGCTGGCGCGGTGCATGGCGAGCGGCTGTTTATGGCTGGCAACCAGCTTGGAAAGACATGGGCTGGAGGATTCGAAGCCGCGATTCATCTCACCGGCCGATATCCGGAGTGGTGGGATGGCGCTGTATTCGAGCGCGCGCCGAAATGGTGGGTGGCTGGAGTGACTGGCGAATCGACGCGGGACAACCCGCAACGGATCCTGGTTGGGCCGCCTCAGATCAAGGACGAGTGGGGCACGGGCTCGATCCCGAAGGAATGCTTGGTCGACTTCACGTCGGCCCGCGGCACGCCGGATGCACTGGATAGCATTGTGGTGCGCCACGGCGGCGGTGGGGACGTTCAAGCGCAGCACGCGATCGTCCTGTTCAAAGCCTACGAGAAAGGTCGTGAGAAGTGGCAGGGCGATACGGTCGACGGCGTGTGGTTCGACGAAGAGCCGCCGATGGAGATCTATTCAGAGGGCCGCACACGGACGAACAAAGGCCAGCGGGGCGTGTTCAACATCATCACGTTCACGCCGCTGCTCGGGATGTCTGAAGTGGTGCGATTGTTCCTGGCTGATAGCGAAGTGGAGTCGATGAAATGACGATCGCAGCACAGGAATATGGCAAAACGCCGGGGAATTTCGATACCTCGATGCGGAAATCAGCACAATGACACGCCACGTCGTCCGCGCCACGATCGATGATGCGGTGCCCTATGTGTATTCGCGCGCTCAGGCTGACGCGATCATTGCGGGCTATCCGGCTCACGAGCGCGACGCGCGGGCGAAGGGCATTCCGATCCTTGGCTCGGGCCGCGTGTTTCCGATCTCGGATGACGACATCACTGTCGACGCATTTCCGATCCCGCGGCATTGGAAGCGGATCGGAGGCTTGGACTTCGGTTGGGATCACCCGACCGCAGCAACGAAACTGGTGCATGACGCAGACGAGGATGTGATCTACGTGACGAGCGAGTACAAGGTTCGCGAACAGACGCCGCTGATTCATGCCGGCGCGCTTCGTCACTGGGATGGTCACGTCTGTTTGCCGTGGGCGTGGCCGCACGACGGATTGCAGCATGACAAGGGATCGGGCGAGCAGCTCGCCGAGAAGTATTGCGAGCATGGGCTCGACATGCTCGCCGAGCGCGCGACGTTCGAGGATGGCTCGAATGGCGTCGAGGCTGGCGTGACGGACATGCTGGAACGGATGCAGACGGGCCGCTGGAAGGTGTTCAAGCATCTATCGGGCTGGCTCGACGAATTCCGTCTCTACCACCGCAAGAACGGCGTGATCGTGAAGGAATTCGACGATCTGATCTCGAGTTCGCGCTACGCGCTGATGATGCTGCGCTTCGCCAAGCCTGACATTCCGCCGCCCTCGCAGCGCCGCCGTCACACCGGCTCCTGGATGAGTGCCTGACATGGCTGAAACCACCGAAAATCCGGCCACTGGCTCGCTCTCGGGCGACATGAGCCTGTTCGAGACGCTCAAGGAATGGTTTCGTCAGGATGCTGACCATTCGCACGACTGGCGTATTCAGGCGCGCGAGTACTACGCGTTCGTGGCCGGCGATCAGTGGACCGCAGAGGATGCCGCGAAGATGCGCCTTGAGCTGCGGCCGATCATCACCTTCAACCGCATTGCACCGGTCATCGATACGGTCAGCGGGATGGAAGTGGCGAACCGGCAGGAAGTGCGCTACATCCCGCGGCGTCTGGGTCAGGCAGGCGTCAATGAGCTTCTGACCGAGGCAGCGAAATGGGCGCGCGACGAGTGCAACGCCGAGGACGAGGAATCTGATGCGTTTGTCGATGCGGTGATCTGCGGCTATGGCTATACCGAGACGCAGATGGACTATGACGAGGATCCGGACGGGATGTGTGTCGTCCGGCGCCTCGATCCGCTCGAATTGTACGTCGATTCGAACGCGACGAAGCGCAATCTGATGGATGCAAAGCGCATGTTCCGCGTTCGCGACATGACGTGCGAAGAAGCGGAAGAGATGTTTCCGGGCATCCCGCTCGAAGAGATCAACGCGCAATGGGCTGACGACACCGCGAGCGTGACGGACGATCCGCACGACGCGCAGGAGGCCCCGTTCTATCGGCACGATCAGTCGCCCGAGCTGGACAAGCGCAACTATCGCGTGCGCGTGGTCGAGGCTCAATGGTGGGAGCATCAGATCGTCGTGCGGTATGTCGATCCCACAAACGGCAACGTTTCGCGCCTGACGCGCGGTGAGTTCGACAAGCTGCAAGAACGTGTCCATGCGATCGGCGGCCCGGATCTGATGCACGTCGAGCAGAAGCAGAAGATCTACCGACGGGCTTTCCTCGGCACGAAGGTGTTGAAGATGCTGCCGGGCCCGAAGGCTGGCGGCTTCACATGGAAGGCCATCACCGGCAAGCGCGACCGCAATAAGGGCACGTTCTACGGCATCGTGCGCGCGATGATCGACCCGCAGAAGTGGGCGAACAAGTGGCTTGCGCAGACGTTGCATATCATCAACACGAACGCCAAGGGCGGCATTCTGGCCGAGGCGGATGCGTTCGATGACGTGAATGAAGCTCAGGACACGTGGGCGCAGCCGGATGCCATCACGCTTGTCGCGAAAGGCGCGATCACGGGCGGCAAGATCAAGGACAAGCCGCAGGTGCAGTTTCCGGCTGGCATGGAGAACCTGCTCCAGTTCGCTGTCTCGAGCATTCGGGACGTGTCGGGCGTGAATCTCGAACTGCTTGGCATGGCGAACCGCGATCAGCCTGGCATCGTCGAGGACGCGCGCAAGCAGGCTGGCATGACCGTGCTGGCTTCGATGTTCGATGGGCTGCGTCGCTACCGCAAGGAACAGGGCCGCTTGCTGCTCTGGTATCTGACGACGTTCATGTCGGACGGGCGCCTGGTTCGTATTGGCGGTCCCGAGTCGGCTCAATACGTGCCGCTGATTCGCCAGCACGACACGCTCGAATACGACGTGATCGTGGACGATACGCCGTCCAGCCCGAACCTGAAGGAAAAGACTTGGGAAGCGCTGCTGCAACTGATGCCGATGTTGCAGAACATGGCCGTCCCGCCGCAAATCTGGCTGGATATCCTGCAATACAGCCCACTTCCGTCGACGCTGGTCGCAGACATCGAGCGCACGATCACGAGCGCACAGCAGCAGCCGAACCCGGCAGCGCAACTTGCGCAGGCCGAGCAGCAGGCGCGCGTGGGCGAGATCAACTCGAAGACGCA
Source organism: Burkholderia sp. GbtcB21 (assembly GCF_019091065.1). Classification (NCBI taxonomy): domain Bacteria; kingdom Pseudomonadati; phylum Pseudomonadota; class Betaproteobacteria; order Burkholderiales; family Burkholderiaceae; genus Burkholderia; species Burkholderia sp. GbtcB21. The sequence continues at coordinate 356,197 of NZ_JAGXKA010000006.1, read as the reverse complement.
GCTCAATCAGGCTACGGCCATGGAGCGAGTCGCTCACGCGCACCAAGCCGGCGCGCAACAGCAATTGCCGCCTGTCGACCCGATGCAATTGATCACGGAGATGGTCAAGGCTCGCGCGGCCGATACGAAGGCGAATGCGGACGCGATCCGAGCGTCCGCAGAAATGCACACGGCGCTTCACCCGCCACCGGTTGCGGCTCCGAAAGCCGCATTGCATTGACCCGCACCGGACGGACTCCGGGAAACGTTAAGGACCGACGAAATGGCCGAGCAAGAAGGTTTGACCCCGCAGGAAGCAGCGTATTTCGAGTCAGACGGTGCACAGACGGATGGCCTGAGCGATGCTGCGCCGTCGTCAAGCGAGCCAGTGCAGCAGCCCGCTACGCAGGCCGCGGAGCCGGCACAAGACCTGACGCAACAGCAGCAGGAACCGCAGCAGCCCGACCAGCGCACCGTACCGCTGGCCGCGTTGCAAGAGGAACGCGCCGAGCGCAAACGCCTGCGCGACGATCTGCAACGCCTGCAGCAGCAGCAAGACGCGCTGGTTCAGCGGATCCTCGCGAATCAGCAGCCGCAAACGCAGGAACCGCAAGTCCAGATTCCAGACTACGCTACCGATCCGGTCGGCCATCTGCGCGCGACGAACGAGGCACTCCAGCGCCAGATGCAGCAAATGGCGTCGTACCTGAGTGGCCAGCAGCAACAGCAAGAGCAGATGACGCAGCAACAGCAGCAGCACGTGGCTGTCGCGAACTTCATCGCTTCGCACGAACAGGAATTCCGCAGTCAGGCGCCGGATTACGATGCCGCCGCAGCTTTCTTGCAGCAGTCTCGAGCCGAAGAATATCGCGCGCTCGGCATGACCAACCCGATTCAGATCCAGAACGCATTGCAGCAGGATCTGATCGCGATGGCGAACATCGCTCACCAGAGCGGTACTAACGTGGCGCAGGCGGCCTATAACCTCGCGAAGGCGCGCGGCTACAAGGCAGCAGCCGCCGCGGCACCGCAGGGCGCACCGGCAGCGCAGCAGGACAACGCAGCGCGTCTGGCGGCCGTCGCTCAGGGCCAGCAACATGCAGCATCGCTGAGCCAAGCCGGCGGCGCGGCAGCTACGCCGATGTCGATCGAGAAGCTGCTCGCGATGAGCGATGCGGATTTCGCGAAGGCAACGACCGGGCTGAACTGGCAGAAGCTGAACGCAGAACTTTCGCAGTAACCGCATCGAAGGATTCCGGGGCCTCCTGAAGCGCCCCGATTCGGCCTCCTGAGCCGTTATTCAGGTTTCGCAAGCTCCGAGCGTGATCGGGCAATTCGCAGTCGCAGCGCTACGCGACGAACCCGAATTGTTCTCTCATCTCTAGGAGTCTCATCATGGCTGTTTCCAGCTGGGGCACAAACGATCCCCTTGCCGTAAAGCTCTGGTCCAAAAAGCTCGCAGTCGAAGCACTGAAGCAAACCTGGGCCTCGAAATTCATGGGCACCGATTCGTCGGCGCTGATCCAGATCAAGGACGAGGCGCAGAAGTCCGCCGGCGACAAGATCACGTACGGCCTGCGCATGCAGCTCTCGGGCGGCGGTGTGCAGGGCGACGGTACGCTGATGGGCAACGAAGAAGCGCTCACCACGTACAGCGACGCCGTTCTGATCAACCAGCTCCGCCACGCCGTACGCTCGGCGGGCCGCATGTCGCAACAGCGCGTGCCGTTTGACGTGCGCCAGGAAGCGCTCTCGGGCCTTCGCGACTGGTGGGCTGATCGCTTCGACGCATCGTTCTTCAACCAGATCTGCGGCAACACCGCGCAGACCGACACGCGTTTCACCGGCAACCAAGCCACGATCGCACCGGACGCAACGCACCGGCTCGACCCGGCCGGCGGCACGGACGACAACGCGCTCGGCTCGAGCAATACGTTCACGCTCTCGCTGATCGACAAGTGCGTCGAACGCGCGCGCACGCTGACCCCGGCGATTCGCCCGGTTCGCGTCGGCGGCAAAGACTGCTACGTGATGTTCCTGCATCCGTATCAAGTCACCGACCTGCGCACCAGCACCAGCACGGGCCAATGGCTGGACATCCAGAAAGCGGCGATGACCGGCGGCGAGATCAGCGACAACCCGATTTTCGACGGCTCGCTCGGGATGTACAACGGCGTGATCCTGCATTCGGATGCTCGCGTGACGACCGGGTGCGTGCTTGCCACGCCGACCTCGGCTGTCACGACGGTTCGCCGCGCGGTGTTCTGCGGTGCGCAAGCGTCGATGCTCGCCTTCGGTCGCGATTCGGGTCCGAGCAAGTACACGTGGGTCGAAGAACTGTTCGACTACGAGAACGAACTCGGTGTGTCGGCTGGCACGATTTTCGGTCTGAAGAAGACGCAGTTCAACAGCGCCGACTTCGCCTCGATCGTCGTGTCCACGTACGCCGTGCAGCACTGATAGGAGCGTGAAATGACGACATACCTCTCCAACAAGGCACAACCTGGCGTTGCGCCGAAGTTCCTGCCCGCCGGCGCCATCGCCGTCTGCGCTTCGTATGCATTCGCGTCCGCTCCGTCGCTGAACGATCTCGTTCAGATGATGAAGATCCCGGCAGGCGCGACTGTCGTGGACATGATCCTCGATTCGGACGATCTGGACTCGAACGGGACGCCGACGATGAAGTTCGACGTGGGCGATACCAACACGGCGGCTCGCTTCATCGCGGCTTCCACGATTCCGCAGAGCGGCGGTGTCGCCCATACGGGTGTTGCCGCTGGCACGGCATACCAGTATTCGGCCGACACATGGATTTACGTCAAGGTCAACACCGCAGCAGCGACGTTTGCGGCTGGCACGGTGCGCCTGACGGCCGTTTATACGATGGATCCGTGATCGCACGTTCTTCCTGAGTGCTCCGGGCGGCTTCGGCCGCCCATCTTTTTCGAAGGAATCGAAATGTCCAACGCAAAACGCAGTGCGAACCGGAAGGCCAGCTTCCGAACCGGTTCGTCGGGCTCGCCGTATCACACCGAACGCTCGGGCGGTGGTGGTGGCGGTGCGGGCGAGGTCTATACCGGTGGTCCCGGTTCGGCCGCGCGCCGCAAGATGGTCGATACGAGCAGCAATCCGCGTCCCGCTGCCTCGGGCAAAACCCCCGGTGGCATGAAGACGTACAACGAGGAATGAACCTCGCATGGTGGTTCTCGGCCGCGCATCACGAGCTAGAACAGGCTCAAGTGCGTGCGCCGGAACCCGTCATCGAGGCTGCTGAACCAGCGCCGCCGCCTGTGAAAACCGGCCCTCTCGTCTGTCCTTTGTGCGGGCGCCGCGGTCGCGGCATCGCCAAGCACATCCGCCATTGCAAGGGGTGACGCCATGCAGAAATTCCAGGACGCAGTGCTGATGACGAATGGTCAGCCGGCGGCGAATGTTCAGGTTACGGTGCTCAATTATCCGTCTCTGACTGCGCCTACGATCTATTCGGACAATGGCGTAACGCAATATCCGAGCAACGTGCTCACGACAGATTCGCTCGGGAACTTCTCGTTCTATGCCCCGAATGGTCACTACCAGCTCACGGTAAGCGGCGCTGGCATTCAAACTGCAATCCGCAGCGACATCATTTTGCTGGACATGCTTCCGGCAGATCTTTCCACGACGCTTCCTGGCACTCCGGGGCAGCCGTGGAACAACGGCGGCTCCATCTCGATCTCCTGACATGCTCAAACGAATTCTGATCGCGGCCCTCATGTGGCCGCTGCTGGCGCTCGCCCAGAGCTATCCGTCGCCGACATTCAACAACCTCACGGTCAACGGTACGTTCACGGCGACCGGGAAGGTTGGTTTGGCGAGTCTCGCATCGCAAGCAGCCAATACGGTAGTCGCGAACGTCACGGGGTCCAGCGCAAGTCCGACGGCCTTCGCAATGCCATCCTGCTCGACCAGCTCGAGCGCGCTGACATATACGACGAGCACGGGCTTTACCTGCAATGCGGCAGTGAATGCAGCGCAACTCGGTGGAGCAACATTCGCAGCACCGGGACCGATCGGTTCAACGACGCCTGGAACAGGTGCATTCACGACGCTCTCGGCATCGAGCACCGTCAGCGGAACCGGCTTCAGCACATATCTCGCATCGCCACCCGCAATTGGCACTACCGCTGCTGCGGCTGGCAAGTTCACAACGCTCCAAGCAACGAGCGCGATTACCCCATCGAGTACGGCTGGCATCGTTGGTACGACTACCAATGACAATGCCAATGCGGGCAGCATTGGTGAATATGCTACCAACTCGACGAGTGGAACAAGCCTCACGACGGCCACGGCTGCTAATGCGACCAGCGTGTCGCTTACCGCAGGAGATTGGGACGTAAGCGGAGTAATTCGGTTCAACCCCGGTGGCTCTTCGACAATCTCCAATTTCACTGTCGGTATTTCTACCACAAGCGCCACATTCGGAACCATTCCGAATACTGTCCAAGCGCTATTGATCCCGTTCACGGGTGCATCAGGACAAAACCACGCGATAGCAACCCCAACAGTACGGATTTCTGTGGCGTCGACAACCACTGTGTATTTAGTGGCGCTTTGCTCGTTCTCTGCCAGCACAATGACGGCAGATGGATTTATTCGGGCTCGTCGAGTTCGGTGATTCAAATGAATGTAGCTCAGATCCTTCGCTATATGTATCCGGATGCCAACCCGAATGCTGATTACCAGGTTGGTGATGATGGGTCTGGTCCGCGTATTGTCGCGTGGAATTATGCGAAAGCGCCGCAGCCGTCTGATGCCGATTTATCGGCTAATGCAGTTGCTGCGCAGATGGCGGAAGACTGGGAGATTTACCGAGGGCAAGCGCGAGTGCTTCTAGATTCGTCGGATACAACAATCCTTCGCTGCTATGAGCATGCTGTCCCAGTGCCGGCGGGGTGGGTTACATACCGAGCCGCCTTGCGCGCCATCGTGAGCGCGCCCAGCGGTGATCCAACTCAGCCGCTTCCATTGAAACCAGCCTATCCGAGCGGGACGTAATCCATGCCTATCTTCGTCATTCCCTCGTCGCAGATTGGGCTGGACAACCGATCCTATGGCGACATGCAAACGCGCATCGCGGATGAGATCCTTCGATCGGACCTGACCTCGCAGATTCAGAATGCGATTCAGACGGCCATCAAGCAGTACGAACGCATTCCGTTCTACTTCAACCAGATTCGGCAAGAGGCGGCGTTTTTCACTGCTCAGGGACAGGAGTTCTACACATCCGCAAACTCGGCCTTGATCGCCCAGATGGTGACGCTAAATCGGGTGACGGTGACGGTTAGCGGAAACCGCTATTCGCTGAATCCGCGCACGCCGGAATACCTCGAAGACACGTCGGTCAACCCGATCGTATTAGGTCAGCCGGTCGATTACGCGTATTTTGCCGAGCAACTTCGGTTCTATCCGATTCCGGACAATGCGTATTCGGTGGCGCTGTCGGGCATCTACCGGCTGTTCACATTGGCTAATTCAAGCGACACGAATCCGTGGACTTCTGACGCAGAACTGCTCATTCGCAGCCGTGCAAAGTACGAATTGGCGCTTCATGTGCTGCGCGACGCCGACATGGCTACGCTGATGAAGGCATCGGAACTGGAAGCGCTCTCGGATCTGCGGGGCGAAACGATCCGTCGCACGCCGCGGCGCATCCGGCCCACCTATTTCTGATCATGCTGCTTCCCATCGCAAGCTACGCACCGGACCTCCCGCCGAACAACGCGGAAGGTGCGTCCGCAAACGTCGTGAATCTGTTCCCCCGCACGAAAGAATCATGGGGCCCGGTCGGTACGCTGTCGAATTACAGCAGCAACGGGCTCGCGAAACAGTGCCTAGGCGCGTTGATGGCGATCGATACGGGGGCGAACAACTACCTCTTTGCGGGCGATGCGAACTCGCTCTATGAGCTGGCGCCTGGCGGCACAGCATTCTCGAACGTCAGCAAGGTAGGTGGGTATTCCGTTCCGGCTGGTGACGGATGGTATTTCACGCAGTATGGCCAGCGCATCATCGGCGCAGCTCAGTCGCAGAACTTGCAGAGCTTCACTCTCAACTCAAGTACGTTGTTCGCTGATCTGGCTGCCGGTGCCCCGCAAGCCCGCTACATCACTACGATCAAGGATTTCGTGATGGTGGCGAACACCTATGACGTGACGAATGGTGAACAGCCTCAGCGCGTGCAGTGGTGTGCGATCGATGATCCGACCACATGGCCAGCAGCCGGCAGCGTGCAAGAGGCGCAATTGCTAGCGGGATCGCAGATCATCCCCGGCGATCAAGGGTGGATCCGCGGCATCGTCGGCAACCTCGGCACCGCAGATGGCGCGATCTTCTTCGAGCGCGCGGTGTTCCGCGTTGTGTTTCAGGGCTCGCCCACGGTGTTCGGCTTCTATCCGGCCCAAGGCGTCAGAGGGACTCCAGCACCAAAAAGCATCGCGCAAATCGGTGCGCTGGTCTACTACCTCGGCGAGGATGGTTTCTACGTGTTCGATGGTTCGCAATCGCGGCCCATCGGTGTCGATCGCGTTGACAAGACGTTCTGGTCGACCGTGAACATCACATATCTGGCGAACGTGGTAGGCACCGTCGATCCAGTCAATCGGCTCGTGATGTGGCTCTATCCGTCCAACTCGGCTCCGGGTGGCGTTCCCGATTCCCTGTTGGTCTATAACTGGGCGCTCGACAAATGGGGATTCGCGAAGATCAATGCGGAATACGTCTTTCGGGCGATCTCGCAGGGCTATTCGCTGGATTCACTCGACGGCACTGGTTACACGCTCGATACTCTTCCGTTCTCGCTCGATTCTCGAGTCTGGACGGGCGGTCAGGTGCTGATTGGTGCCTTCGATCCGACTCACAAGCTGAACTATTTCACCGGGGCGCCGGCTCCCGCAACGGCCGATACGGTTGAGCTAGAGCCGTTCGGATCTGCCGGCAAGCGCGCGTTTCTGACGAGCGCTCGGCCGATGGTAGACGGTGGATCGCCAACGATCCAGATCGGGACTCGTCAGCGTCTGATTGACGCACCGACCTTCACGACGCCGAGCGCGATCAATTCGAACGGCGAATGCCCAACACGCGCTGATGGTCGTTACCTGCGTGCGCGTATTCAGACGAGCGGCAGCTTCACGAACCTTCAGGGTGTTGAGATCCCAGAAGACTCCGTTCACATGTCGGGGCGGCGATGAATCGCGGGTATGACGGTGTACAGGAGACGATGTCCGATGAGGCAGAGCATAGGCGTCGGCTCGCGCGGCTTGGCAATAGCTTGCTGCAAGGCAAGACGAACAACGTCATTCAGGTGACGCTTGCGGCCGGCGCAACGACCACGACCGTCACCGACAAACGCATCGGCGCCTATACCGGGCTGTTCTTTTCACCGCTCACGGCAAACGCAGCGGGCGCACTGTCTGGGCTCTACGTCTCCGCTCAGGTCAACGGCTCAGCAACGCTGACGCATGCCAATACCGCGTCAGTCGATCGTACCTTCAACGTCCTTATCGTCGGATAACCATGCTCTACGGCATTCAGAAACACCTCATTGACGAGGTGTGGGACGAAGTTCGTCCGTGGATTGCTGCTGCCTGCAAAACCAGCCGCGGCAAGTTCGATGAGAACGACATCCGAATCGGGCTGCTTGAGGGCGAAGACCAACTCTGGATCTGGCGCAGCGAAACAGCCTATGCGGTCGGCATCACGCGCCTTGTGAATTACCCGCAGCAACGGGTCTGTGCGATCCGCATCGTTACTGGCCGAAATCGTGCCGAATGGCAGGTTCCGGCGATGGAAACGCTTGAGCGGTGGGCAAAAGCGAATGGTTGTCAGGCGATGGAACTGCAAGCACGCCCCGGTTGGTGGCGTGGCTTCCTACGTCTGTTGGGGGGCTACGAAATGACTCATCTCTACTGCGAGAAGCCACTATGATTCGCAATCCTCGACAGCTGCATTTGATGCGGCTTGGGCTTCCGTCTGTTCCGGCGAACGGTAGTGGCGGCGGAAGCTCGACGACGACGACCAAAGCCGATCCGTGGTCTGGCCAACAACCATACCTCCAAAGCGTCTTTTCCGGCGCGCAAACCGCGTATGACCGATACAAGAACGATCCCGCATCTTCGGTGGCAGGTTTCACCCCCATGCAACAGCAGGCCATGGGTGCAACTCAAGGGGTGGCGAATGGCACGAACTTCGGCAATGCTGCTGGCCTGAATAATTCGGCTGGAACTTACACGACGAATCTGCTGAACGGGAATTACCTCAACGCCAATCCTGGCAATTCGGCGTTCAGCCAATTCGCCAATGGCTCGATGATGAATAACCCGTATCAGTCTAGTGCGCTCGATGCTGCGAACAATGCCATTACGCGTGCATACCAGACTGCGACGGCTCCGCAGACTGCCAGTGCATTTGAAGGTTCAGGTCGATATGGCTCTGGCGCCTATGGTCAGGCCGTCAGCCAGAATCAGCAAGATCTCGCTACGCAACTCGGCAATACGGATGCGAGTCTCATGAACAGCATGTACCAACAGAACATGGGGAACATGCTCCAAGGCGCTGCCGGCCTCTCGAACAACTACAATACCGCGGCGCAGCAGCAATTGGCTGGTTCGGCAAATGCGCCGAATATCGTCAACTCCATCAACGGAGCGGCGACGAATCTGTACAACATGGGCGGCAATCAACAGGCGCTGCAACAGCAGCAGATCAGCGCGCCGTGGCAATTACTGAACAACTATTCGAACCTGATCCAGGGCCAATATGGCGGTACGTCGACATCGACGCAGCCTTATTACCAGAACCAAGGCGCGGGGGCGCTCGGTGGCGCAGCCAGCGGCGCCGCAATGGGTAGCATGTTCGGCCCGTGGGGCACCGCGATTGGTGCGGTTGGCGGCGGCCTGATGGGCGCCTTCTCCGATCGCCGCCTGAAGGCTGATATCGAGGCCACTGGCGAACGTCTCGAGAACGGGTTGCCCCTCTATCGCTATCGCTACGTGTGGGATGAACCGAATGTTCGCCGCGTCGGCGTCATGGCCGACGATGTGCGTCTCGGTGCGCCGTGGGCGGTATGGCGCGACGCAAGCGGCTTCGACAAGGTGGATTACGGCGCAATCGGCGCGAGTCATGTTCTTTCGATGAAGGGGTGAGCGATGGACTACCCATATTTCGGGTTTCAACAACCCAACGTCGGACAGCAGATGATGCAACCCAACGCGTTGTTTAATCCCGCGACGCAATATCAAGGTGCGATGCCCGCAGGCATGTTCGGTGCCGGCGCGCAACCGAATGGCTCAGTTCAGCAAGGTATGACGCCGAATATGGCCGGGATCGGTCAACTCGGGCTAATGGGTGCAAGCCTGATGCAACAAGCCCACCAGCAACCGGGGCAGCAACAACAGGGTCCGCAGTATGGCGGTTTGTTGAATATGGCCGCAATGATGAATCCTAGTCTGATGCAGGGAATGGGGCAGCAGCAAATGTCCGGGGGAGCACAGCAGGGCTCTCAACCATCCGGACTGGCAGAAATGCTGATGCGCCTGATGAACGCTCAGGGGGGCTGATATGGGCCTCTTTGACGGAATGACAGACCCGAATAGCGGCTTGATGGGGATGTTCGCAAACCCGCAAACAGCCGGCTTGCTCGGACTCGGTCAAGGCTTGCTTCAGGCGTCCGGCCCGTCACGCATTCCGGTGAGCATGGGGCAAGCGCTCGGCAATGGGTTGGGTCAGATGCAGCAGGGCATCGGCAACGCTTTCCAGACTCAGCAGCAATTGCTGCGCATGCGCGCGATGCAAGGCCTGATGGGCGGCATCGGTGGAGCACAGCCGCAAAGCCAACAGGCCGATCCGACGCTTGCACAGGGAACGCCAGTCTATGGTGCGGCGAATAGCGGCCCGATGTCTGGGCTGTCCGCCGGCCTCGGCGCCGCAGCACCGCAGATGCCGTCGCCACAAGCGGGCGGCGCAGCACCTACCGCTGGTATTTATGGTCGATCTCCCCAGGAACTGTTCCAGCAAGGCATGCTGATGAATATGGCAGGGATTCAGGGCGGCGGCGACATGATGCGGATCGCGGTCGAACACGATCCGACATTGGCTCGCATGATGCCGACGGACATCCAGAAGAATGCTGCGGCAGCGTACGGCTTTGGCTCTCCGGAATACACGAACGCGATTCGAGGCGTGGTCGACAAGGAGGGAATCGTCGCATTGCGTCCAGGTGCGCCGTATATTCGTGGCGGTCAGGTGTATGGAACGCCAGGTCAAGCACCCGCCGGCTACATGAACGTTCCGAACGGTGACGGAACATGGACAGTGCAGCCTGTTGCCGGAGGGCCCGAAGCGGTTAAGGGAAGCGCGGCTGCGGGCGCGATCGGCAAGGCATATGGCACGAATACGACCGGTTATCAGAATGGCCAACCCGTCTACGTCAACCAAGGTCAATTGAGCGACCAACTTACGAGCGGTGGTCCGGGCGCAGGCGTGGCTGGATTCACGCCATTCCAAAACGCCATCCGCCAAGTCGAGAGTGGTGGCAATCCGATGGCTATCAATCCGGCGTCCGGAGCATCGGGAAGCATGCAAACAATGGGGCCGACGCTGACGAATCCGGGTTTTGGTGTGACGCCCGCGCGTGACAATTCTCCTGCCGAGAAGCAGCGAGTCGGCGCTGATTATGCGGCCGCTATGCAGCAGCGCTATGGCAACGATACGGACGCGGCTGTCGCGTATAACTGGGGGCCGCAGAATGCCGATAAATGGATCGCTGCCGGCCGGCCGTGGAAGATGCTACCCCGCGAGACACAAGGCTACGTCGGGCAAGTTCATGCGCAAATGCAGAACTTTTCCGGAGGTCAGCAAGGAGGGCTGGCATCGGGCGTAGCGCCTGAATTGCCGCCTGGGTCCGCAACTGCCGCAAATGCCTCTCAAGGCGCTCCGGGCAAGCAGATGGCCGATGCGTACGGTTCTCTATCGAACGCGGATGCAAACTATCAGCAGTCGCGCGAAGCGCTCCAACAGATGTTGGCCTTGGCTCATAACCAAGGGCTCGGCGGTACGGTGGCGCGCATGCTGCCTGCCGATGTGGCTACGCGCATCAGCAATGATGCCGCAGAATATCAAAAGGCCCATGCCAATTATGTGAGCCTGCAAGGGAAAGCGCTGGGCTCTGGAGGAACTGACGCCTCTCGCGCGACGCTGAACGAGGCCGTGCCGACCTACGATAAGCCGCAGGACGCGAAAATCGCCGGCCTGACGAACCAGCTTAACCAGCTTGACCAGATGCATATGAAGACTCAGTTCCTGACGCCGTTGTATTCGCAGGGGAATGAGAAAACCTTCACGACGCAATCGGCGGCATTCGACCAGAACATCAAACCCTCGATGATGCCGATCCTGCAAATGTCGGGCGATCAGCAGCGTGCGGCAGTTCAGGCGGCGATCAAGGCTAATCCGAGGCTGCGCGCGAACTTCGAATGGGCGTTCAACAACGGGATGCTGAAATGAGTGCGTTCGACGATTACCTGAACGCGCCAGGTGCGGCGCCTCAACAGGACTTTGGCGCCTATCTGGGAGCTCCAGCAGCACCGGCGGTCGTCCCGCCCGCGCTGCGCGTGCCGCAGGCTTCGAATCAGCCTCAGGGGCAATGGCAAGTTCCCGGAAGCGTCACGATGGGGATCGGCGATGTGGTGCGCGGTGGTGCTCAGGATGTCGTCCACGGCCTATCATGGCTCGCAAACAAGATCGCTCCGAACTCTCAGTTCGCCAAAGACGCTTCCGCCGCGCTGCCGCAGATGCAGCAGACAATCGATACGCAGAACGCTCAATATGCAGCCCAGCGCGCCGGTCAGCAGCCGCAAACGTTGAGTGGCATTGTGACTGGTCAGCAGTCGACGCCCGGAACCGATTGGGGGCGTCTCGCCGGCAATGCGATCGGCACGCTTCCGGTAATGGCGATGGGTGGCGGGACTGGACTCGCTGGACGCGTCGGGATGGGCGCATTGCAGGGCGCTACTAGCGCCGCCCTGATGCCTACCACTGGCAATAGCGACCAGTCTTTTGGCCAACAGAAGATGCAGCAGGCAGGAATCGGCGGCTTGATGGGTGCTTCTATCCCGCTGGCCTACGAGGGGGCGAAAGCAGTGGGGACCGGGCTGTGGAATGCTGCGCGCCCGGTGCTGCAACCCGAGCGCTACGTCGGCGAAGGTATGAGCAGCCTCATGAATCCGTCAGAAGCGGCGGCGGCGGCGGCGAATATCCGAGGGGCTCAGACGTTCGTTCCGGGATCGCAACCGACAACCGCGCAAGTAGCCGGCAATCCCATGCTCGTGCAGACGGAGAAAGCAGCTGGCAACATTCCGGCTTTCAAGACTGCTGCTGCCGAACGGGCCATCCAAAACAATAATGCTCGTTGGCAGACCCTCATGGGGGTCGCCCAAACGCCTGAAGCGCTCCAGGCGGCGCAAGCAGCGCGGGAAGACGCGACATTCCCGCTCTATGCCGCGGCTGGCGATCAGACGGCCGGCGCCGGGAAAGCCCTCGTGAAGCTGTTCCAGCGTCCGGCGATGATGCAGGCTGCGCAGCAAGCCGATATGCTCGCGGCGAACCGTGGCGAAACTCTCGTTTGGCCGCAGCAGGGCGGCGACATGTCGATCAATGGCCGCGCGCTCGATTATACGAATCGCGCCTTGAGGGACATGATTGGAAACGCCAAGGCGAGTGGGAACAAGGAACTCGCCTCCGGCCTCGCGGATGCGCAAAGCCAGCTTCAGGCGTGGACTTCCCGCTATATCCCGGCGCAACGTGAAGCGGCTCGCGTCTATGCGCAAATGAGCGTTCCCGTGAACACGATGGAAGCCGGTCAGGCGATCGCCAACGGCCTCGGCACGCGCGCAATGAACGCTGGCGGCGTCCCCGAAATCCAGATGATGCCGTTCCGATCCGCGCTCACTTCGGCAATGAAGAACGCGCCTTACGGAATTGATGCTGATGCGCTGCGACAGCTTCAGGGCATCGGTCAAGACCTTCAGCGCGCGACGATCTCGAACTCAATCCGCTCGCCTGGCAGCGATACTGCGTACAACCTAGCCGCGCAGGGCTGGCTCGCGCGGCAACTCTACGGTCCGACGTTCGGTGGGGCGGGAAATGTCGGGAAGGCGGTGGGGGCGCTCGGTGCTACGGCATTGGGTCATCCGATGGCCGGCCTCGGGATTCTTGGCGCCGGCAACAAGATCGGTCAGATGGTCGGCGGCCGCCTTCAAGATCGCCTGACGGGTCTACTTATGGACCCGAATGCGGTCCTCCCGTACCTCGATGCTCGTGCTGCCGCGGCGGCGCAATCGGTTCCAAATCCGCTCATGCAAGGGTTGCTTAATTATGGGCGTCCAGCCATTACCAACGGTCTTGTTGGCGGCCTCGTAAATGCCCACCAGTAGCCCGATGACGATGGCAACCCCAATTTTGATCAGGCCGATCTGAATGATCTGGTCGTACATGAACGCTCCGAACCCCGCCAAGTGCGGGGTTTTTCATTATAGGTGATCCGAAATGGCACTCTGGCAATGGTCCACGATCGCAGCGAACAATGCGACCGCCGGGACGATCAACTGGGCCGAAGGACAGGCGCCGTCGACTGTCAATGATAGCGCGCGGCAGATGATGGCCGACGTAGCTACAGACCTCATGACCGATCGCGAATGGCTGAAGTTTGGCGATACGCCGACATATGTGAGCGGGACGCAGTTCACGGTACCGACGAACCGTACAAGCATCTATACGGCCGGGCGACGCATTCGCACATTCAATACTGGCGGCATACTTTACGGCACGATTACTGGTTCAGCGTACACGTCTCTGACGACAGTAACCGTTGCTCTAGATTCCGGTGCGCTGGATAGCGGGCTTTCAGAAGTGGATGTTGGGATTCTGAACCCAGCATCTGCATCGCTAGGAAACTTGCCGGGGTTGACGCTTAATGAGCCGGGCAACAGCACGAGCACGCTGACTATCAATGCTGCCACTGATGCATATGGCGCCAATATCAAACTCGTCGGCAATGGTGGTACGAGTTCAACGCAGAGCAAGTACATCATTGCCACGGGCGGGAATTTCCAAATTGGCAATGGGCTACGCAGCGCAGCAATCCTGAGCATCGACGATCCCGGCAATTTGACAATCACCGGGGACATTAGAGCCAATTCCGACGAGCGTCTAAAGCGTGATTGGAAGCCTGTCGTAGAGGATTTCCTTGAAAGGCTCGCGACCATCAAGAGCGGCACGTTTCATCGTATCGACATCGGCGAAGTTCAGGCGGGCGTGAGCGCTCAAGATTTGCAAAAGCTTCTTCCCGAGGCCGTCGGTGGAGCATCCATTCTATCTGTCGCCTATGGTCAAGCAGCCCTTGTTGCATGCGTCGAGCTCGCCAAAGAGGTCATGCGCCTGCGCGCGCTTCTGGAGCCGGTCAAATGACGCTCCCGGCCTCGTTTCCCCTCTCCATGTCGCAGATCGCGGCCGAACTCGGGCGCTCGCTCCCGCTCTCGCTGCTCGATTCGTGGGTGGTTGCATTGGCCGGCAAAAGTGGTGCGCCGGTCAGCTTCAGCGACCTGCTCGGCAAGACCGGCCGATACGATGGAAGCAATGCAATCGGCGGCGTCAACCCTGCCAATATCTCATTGAGCAATCCATTCTTCGGCGGAACGCTTTCTGCGATGAGCCAAAGCACGACGAACGGAAACATGACGCTTTCATTCTCTGTCGCCCCTAATTGGTCTGGAAACATCCTCGCCAAGAACAATACGACGAGCGCGAGTGCAGTCCTCTTCAAACAGAACTCGACCACTTGGGCTGTGAATGGTGCCAGCGGAAGTATCTTGGCGCTTCGCGAAGGCAATACCGACAGCTTCACCATTATTCCATCCAACTAACGACAACCGGGGATTACATGGATCAGCAAATGGCAGCCATCGCAGAACTTCGGGCGCGACAGGAAGCGACCGACAACGCCATCGAGCGACTTGACGAGCGGGTGACACGCCACGACGAGATCATCTCGAGCCTCCGGGAAGCGGTCGCGAAGGTTGCGACGAAGGACGACATCACTGAACTCCGGAAGGACATCAATGAGCAATTCACCGTGCAGATGCGCGACGCGCACAACTCGGTGCCGGTCAAGCATTCTCTCATGATCAGCGCAGGAATGTTCGTGATCGCCATCATCACTCTTGTTGTTAGCTTCTATCAGCATCATGGATGACGAAACCATTGAGGGCCGCTTTGAGCTTCACGACGAGCGGCTCGACCATTACGGCGAGCGAATCGAAAAGCTCGAAGGCGAGCGCGCGCAGAGCCATGGGCGCCGGCTGGAATGGATCGTGATCGCGCTGGTCGCGCTGGAAGCCGTCTTCGAGGTGCTGATGTATGTCCGCGGGCACTGAAACGTTAGGGCAGCGCGCGGCCGATTTGGCGTCAAAGCACATCGGCAGTTGGGCGTTCCTGATCGCGTTCAATCTGTTTGTTGGCGCGTGGTGTTTCATCAACGTTGCGCTCGGCGGAAACGCCTTCGACCCATATCCGTACATCCTCCTGAATCTCGTGTTCTCGTGGCTGGCTGGCGTTCAAGCACCGGTCATCATGATCTCGCAGAACAGGCAGGAAGAAGTGCAGCGCCGGCTCGTCGAGGATATTTACCGAATCAGCCAAGCGGCCCTTTTGATCGTGGAAGCCCAGCGCGACATGCTGGCAGACCATGCCGAACTGCTACGCGCGCTGCGCGAGAGCGACGATCGAATCCTGAAAACCCTCACCGAAGGAGAAAAGGAGTGAGTAGCTTCGATGATGCATTCGATGCCCTCATCGGAAACGAAGGAGGCTATTCGAGCAATCCGAAGGACCCGGGCGGCGAGACAATGTGGGGTGTTACGGCGCGCGTCGCGCGTGCGGCAGGATATGCCGGCGCGATGCGTGAACTGCCGCGCGATACCGCGAAAGAGATCGCGAAGAAACTGTATTGGGATCCACTGCATCTCGATCAGTTTGACCCGCGGATCGCCTTTCAGATCTTCGATGCGAACTATAACGGAGGCCATCCGGTGATCTGGATGCAAGGTGCCGCAGGCGCGCGTGTTGACGGTGTGCTCGGGCCAGCAACGATCGCTGCAGTGCAGTCGACAGATCCCCTGCGCTTCATGATGCGCTGGAATGCGCTGCGCCTCACCTATTTCACCTCTCTGGCTACCTGGTCGACGTTTGGCAAAGGCTGGACGCGGCGGATCGCCGCCAATCTCACGAAAGGAGCCGCATGATGCCACTGATCCCTATCGCAATGGCGCTCGCGCAATTTGCGCCGATGATTGCCGGATGGCTCGGCGGATCCAAGGCTGAGGATGTCGCGACGAAGGTAGTTGGAGTTGCTCAGGCCGTCACCGGTCAATCGGCACCGGATGCTGCATTGGCCGCCATCCAAGCCGATCCTAACCTTGCGCTGCAATTCCAGAAAGCCGTGCTCGAGCAGCAAGGACAGCTCGCGCAGATCGCCGCCGATCTCACGAAGGCAGAACTCTCTGCTGACATGGCGAATACTGCCTCTGTCAATCAGACGATGCAGATCGAAGCGAAGGCGGACCACTGGCCTACCTACTCGTGGCGCCCGTTCGTCGGCTTTTGTTTTGGCTTGCTCGGCCTCTTGGCCGGCTTGACTGTTGCCGGTGCATATATCGGCGTGATGGCCTTTCAAGCCAACCCGGCGATCCTTAGTCAGATTCCTGGAATGCTCGGCTCCGAAGCTGCGGTCATGGCTACCATGGCGCCGGTGCTCGGAATCGCCAGCTACTTCCGCGGCAAGATGCAGGCCAACCCTATTTTGCCGACAGATAACCGGGGGTGATTCAGTAATCTCGGATGGCGAATAGTGTGGGAACGAGGCATGAAAAAAGCAGTAAAATCAATACTCAGTTTACGAGCGTCGTTCCCATTTTCTGGACGCTATCCAATGCTGCATACAGATTGCATGCCAGGATTGTGATTCCTGTCGTCGTGGGTTCGAGTCCCATCAGCCACCCCAACAAATTCAAGCAAAAAGCCCAGTTCATCGAACTGGGCTTTTTGCTTTCTAGCGTCTGTATAACCACCGTGTAACCGGTTTTCGTCAAAGCCTTTTCGACGAGGGGCTGTATAGCGTGTAAAGCACCGCTTCTTTTCGTGTCTGCGACGTCGCCGGCGCGTATCGCAAAACCGTCAACGGGCCGGGACCATATGTGCCTCGTCTTTCTTCGACGTTTCGTTGACAACACACTCACCCAATCTGCGAGCGACGCGTCGTTCTCGACTAAGGTTTGCACGCGCCGTGCCGTTATCTTTCGAGGACAGCCCTCGTGCCTCGAATGCTGATCCGTTTGCTTGCCTGCTCGCGCGTCGCGTGAGCAGGCTTTTTTCGTTTACGGCGACGGGAACCGGAAATTTGGCGGAATAGCGCAGGGATTTGGCACGAACCGACAAAGCGCAACAGTCTTGCATGCGTGTAATGTGTCGTCTTCCTCGTGCCCTCATGCCTTGCAGGGCCGTTCGATCCCGGCGACCAGTGAAGGTGTCGGGATTTTTTTTGCCTGCACGCAAATGTCCCGGCGGCGAGCCGTCGCGGCATGCATGTTTCAAGGAACGGTATATTTTGCGACGAGACATTCCGATCAAGAGAACAAGCAGAAGGAGTTGCCAACCGATGCCGGAAACCCGGACCACGCTTCGCGTCGCGACAGCGCACGACGCGCCCCTCATCGCCCGCCTGCACACCCTGAGTTGGCAAACCGCATACAGCCATATCCTTCCGGCAGCCTATCTGTCCGACGAGGTGCCGGCGGAACACGCGGTCCGGTGGCGGAAATATCTCGATCGCAATGAAAATGAGTGGGGCCTCGTGTTGATCGCCGAATCTGATGGCGAGCCCGTCGGCTTCGTCAGTGCCGAACGCCCGGTCGATCCGGCGCGCGGCGTGCTGCTCGACTGCCTGCACGTCCATCCTTCGCATCACGGCAGCGGTACGGGCAAACGCATGATCGAAGCCGTTCGCGCGTGGGCCCGGACGATCGGCGTGGACAAGGTCCATCTGTCGGTGCTGGAGGGCAACGTGCGCGCGATCGGCTTTTATGAGCACAACGGCTGGCAATTGGCGGGTATCGAAACGAGCCGGATCGGCCAGACGGAGGTCACCGATCGGATCTACACGATACAGGCCTAGCGGCTTGCCGCGATCCGAACGAACGACCGCACGATATGCAGCCATTCCCGGGCGAAAGCCGAACTTGCTCGTCTGTTACTCGCCGCAATATCGCACGAGCAAATCGGCCTCCGTCTCGTGCACCTCGACGGGCAGGGTCGTCGCACCTGCATAGGCAAGATAGCGTGCGCGATGCTGGCCGTTGCGGAATGACGCGACGCCGACTTTCGACAGGCCGGGGATGCCGAGCAGCGTTCGCGTTCTCGTCTCGCGAAACGTGATGAACGGCATGTCCGGAATCTTGTCCTGGTCCGGATCGAGGAATTCGCGAATACCCGCGGCTTTTCCGGGAGCCCAGTACTGGACCGACGGCAGCACATAGTCGGTGGTGTCGCGGTCGGCGCATGTCAGCAGTTTCGTCAGGTCGATCGTCACGACCTGATGTCGCGAGTCGTCGGACGGGAATACCCGCTTGAGGTGCGTATAGGCATAGGGGGCGTGCCCGGGAAGCTGGATGATCCAGACATCTACGCCATTCAGTTGTGCGCGGGCGAGCGTCATTATTTCCTCTGGTGGCGCAAGCGGTCTTCGTGGCCGGAGTTTAGCAGCGCGATTACGACAGCGGTGCAGGTCGATACCCGGAATAGGAAAACGGAACGATTCGCAGCGGAACCGGATGTGCAGAAGGCGCGATTGGCAAAGCGGATGCGGTCATGTGTCAGCGGTCGATATCGACAGGTCGTGGGAATGTCGCGATACTTCCAGTAGAAAGCACGCGCTGCGCGCAATTCACGCATGCTTCATACGGCGTCGCGAAGCCGGACAGGCGCGGATCATCAAGAGAACAGAGAGGGCAGATTGACCGGAGAAAACCATGTCGTCGAAACTTGAAATCGAATATCTCGATTACTGTTTCACGGCGACACTCGAAATCAGGGAGTCCGGTCGGACGGGCGTTGTCGACCGAAAACTGGAATCCGATTCGCGAAGCAAGACACTTGCGTGGATCGTGTTCGACCGCTTTCTCGAGCGGAATGACTTCGCCGATGAAGAGGATGCGCGTGCAAATATCGTCGACTGGCTGGAGCGGCTTGCCGACCCGAGGTCCGGCGCGTCGGCCGAAATTGCGAAGGCAAACGCGGTTGCCGCCGGGGCGGCGTCAACAAGTTCATCGACTGCCGAAATCGTCGGCGAAACGGTCATTGAAATCGTCAGCGATGTCGATTGGATCGATATGGTCGCCGACTGGTTTTCCAGCAGCTCGCCGTAATGACGAAACCGGGTTTTTTCTGATGCTGGGTATTGCGTTCGTGAAACATGGTTTCACGAAAAACGGTGCGAGAAAATGAAGCCGAAATCACGGCTCTCGAAAAAATAGAATAATCCTGCTTTGACATCACTCGCGACTTACCGGAAACTGGGCCGCTTCTGAAAAACGTCCACTTGAACTAAAACAAAATAGAACTCCAAACATGAATAGAAGAACGCTGCCGACGGCCGGCGCGATCGTTGCCGCTGCCGGTCGCAGGTCTTGCGCTCGGATCGCGACGCCACGCGGCATGCGGACCTGCCTGACGCCGCCACCTTGTCGACAAAGGGTGAGTTGCCGCACAGACCGTCGCGCGGCCCGCGATCACAATTTGGCCGGTTGACCGTTCTTCCCCGGCCCGGTCAACTGTTTCCCCGCTCGCTCGCGCAGGAGCGGGGGCTTTTTGCCCGCCCGACGCCGGAGAGCTGCGTCGGCGGAACCGGACAGGCGTTCGGCAGGCTGCGCAATCGAACCAGGCGCCCCCCGACATCCGTTCGCCTGATCCGCACGAATCGCTTTCCTCGTGCCTGAGCGAACCCTCAGGCCCATCGCCGGTTTCGGCCAGCGATGCCTTGATCCCGGCAGCGCGCAGCAACGCTGCCGGGATGTTTTTTGCACATGACACGTAGCGTCACGTCGTACGCAGCGGGCATGTCGACCCGCTCAATCAGCCTGTTCGACGCTGGTTTCCCATCCGTCGTATTCCCCTCCGAGCGAACGCACCTCGCGATTGATCGCGATCGTATGGCGCGTGATGTCGGCCAGCGCCATCGTGCCTTCGTGCGAAAACCGCACGGCCGACTTGCCGTCTTCCGTCGGCGCGACCGATTCGACCGGATAACCTTTCGCTTCGGCCCAGTCCGCGAACTGGTGCGCGTCGCTCGGGTCCGGGAAGTACGCCCAGTGCATCACGCGCCGGTTCACGTCGCTGGCGTCGCCTTTCTGCCGCAGCGCATCCAGCACGCGCATGTCGCGCATGATTTGCCAGTCGTCGTCGGTCGGGTAAAGGGTCTGCCAGTATGCTTCCTTGTCCGGATCGTCCTGGTGTGCGTACTGCAGCGCGTAGGTTGTCTGTTCGGCCAGCGAGTCGACGAGCTCCGCCGCCGCCGCATCGTCGAATGGCACGTAGAAAAGGAAATCCCGGTTGCCGTCGACGGTGATGCGGCCGACCTGCACGCCGCCTTTCGCGGTGATCGTGGCGTCCAGCAGATCCTCGATCTTCGTGAGGTCGGCGAACTCGTCGCCGGTCGGCAGGCCTTCGGGCGTCGGGTGCGCGAAGGGGACGCGCACGCTGAGCAGCGACGTGCGCGGATCGCCTTCCGCGATTTCCGCAAAGCTGTGGTTGAAGCTGATGAAAGCCTGATGGTCGCCCATTCTGGCAGGGAAGGTTCCCCAGGCGTCGGTCATGTGTTTCTCCCGTACACGATTGTCTGTTGACGGTTTCAAAGCGTCCCAATGTATCATCGAAAATGGCGTTTGCCGGGGAGGTGCGCGTGATGGCAGCCTCGCGGGTAACGTATGCGAGATCCGGGGCTGCCCGTGATCCTGCGCATTTGCGTGACGGGCCGCAAAAGCGGACCGCAAAAAATTCGAAGGAGATTCCGATGTCGATGTTTGCGGTGAATGGTGTTCGAATCGATCCGCTCAGCGCGCGCGTGACGCACGTGCGCTGGGCAGCCGTGAATCCGGCCGACCGGTCGTGGGCGGCGGCACCGAGCGAGGCGCCGGTGGCGGAAGTGGCGCGCGCACTCGCGTCCGGCAACGATGTCCGCGCGATCTTCTCGGCATCGGATGCCACCGCGATCGGGCCCAGGCTGAAACGCGTGCTGTATCGCGATGCGTCTGAAGGCATCGAACTCGACATCGATGCGACGAGCGAGTCGCGCACGTTGCGGGATCTTCCGCAGATCTGACCGGAACGACGCGTGCCGGCGGTAGCGGGCGCCGTCGCATTGATTGCGGCACCCGGCCGAAAGGCCGCCCACACAACGTCGAACGCGAGGAGTAGTATCGAATAACCGTCGTACTGCATTGCCGATCGCGCCGAACGGTTTGACTGGCCGTGCGATGTGCGGCGGGCCGGTACCAAAAGCGAATGGCGCAAACGCGCACGAGACCATGTCCAGACCTGTCATCGCCCCGTTGGCATCCGCGCTTTGTCTGGCGCTCGCTGCCTGCCAGACCGCGTCCAGGCCGACGCCTGTGCAGCCGTCGCCCGAGACCGCGTCGGCAGCCGTTCCGGCGTCGTCGCCGGCAGTGCCGATCCGCGGCATCGGCCAGGCGCCTCAGCTGGCAGGGCAAAGTCACTGGGCCGTCGGTCAATGCACGACCAACGGCACCGTCAAGGTGTGCAATTGACCGGTGCCGACTGAACGGTGCCCGTTCCCTGCGATCGAAAGATTGTTGGTGCGCGGAAACGCACGACGTTCTCGACCGCAACGATTTCCCGTCGCCAATCCCTGTTTTCCGGCTCGTTCGCAGAGCCTTGATATGGCGCCCGATCTCGATGGGCCAATTGCCGTCGAAGCGAGTAAGCGAACGATGAACGACGAACGCGAAACGAACGATTCCGACCTGCACGTCGATCCCGTCGCGGGAACGGTCATCGGCCCATTGCCGGTAACGCTGGCGGTCGACAGCCGGAGCCTGAAAAGAAGGGCAATCGCGTGCGCGGTGCTGGCCGCGGCGAGCCTGTGCGGTTATGCGGCCGCCCCGACGCTCTGGCCGGTCGCGGCGCTGGCCGTGCTGCTGGCGCTGGCGGGTGTCGCCTTCTTCGTCTCGTCGCGACGCAAGATGGCGCTGCATGTCGACGAAACGGGTTTCAGGCTGATCGGCTCCGCACGCGAAAAACCCGTCACGCAATGGCGCGACGTCACCGAGTTCCGGATCATCCGCGTCGCCGGAAATCGTTATATCGGCTACCAGTTCTCGGCGCATTCGTCGCGCACCAAGATGCCGGGCGGCGTGATGCTGCCGATCGCCCGGTTTGCCGATCTTCCGCTCGACGCGGTGGCCGGGTTGCTGGAAGCATGCCGCCGGCAGTTCGGCAGGCAGGACGACCGGGCCGACCGAACGGGCTGATTGCGCCCGATGAGCGTGACCTGAGCGACCCGGCACTCAAGAAAACAAAAAAATGTCGGGCGCCGTGTCGATTTCCGCCGGGTTCGTCCGTCGTGGTATCGGAGGCGTGCGCATCGCGCGTCCGTCCCGTTTCCCGATACGACAACCGACTGAAGGAGCGACACCTATGGCCACGTCCGTCAAACCGATCCCGGAAGGGATGCGCACGCTGACGCCGCACCTGATCTGCGCCGGCGCGGTAGCAGCCATCGACTTCTACAAGCGCGCATTCGATGCGAGCGAGCAGTTTCGCCTGCCGATGCCTGACGGCAGGCTCGCGCACGCGTGCCTCGCGATTGGCGATTCGACACTGATGCTGGTGGATGAAATGCCCGAGCACGGCGCGCTCGGGCCGAAGGCGCTGAAAGGCACTGCCGTCTGCCTGCACCTGTACGTGCCGGATACCGATGCGGCGATCGCGAAGGCTGTCGCGGCCGGCGCGACGGTGACGATTCCGGCCGCCGACATGTTCTGGGGCGATCGCTATGGACAGGTCGAGGATCCGTTCGGGCATCGCTGGTCGCTCGCGACGCATCAGCGCGACCTGACGCCCGAGCAGATCGCGGAGGCGATGGCCAGCGCACCGCCGTGCGGAAGCTGACGCGGCCAGGCAACCGCGGTTGAACGACGGGGCGGCGGCAGGCGCCGCCCCGGTTCGCGCGCGGTCAGGCGCCGGCCGTCGTGCCGCGCTGCTTGTGCTCGTACATCCGGTGGTCGGCCGGTGCGTGCAGGTCGGCCACCGTGCGATGGTGCGCGGGATCGCAGGCGACGTTCCCGACGCTGAACCGGATCGCGTAGCCGCGCGCGTCGGCCATGTTGCGCAACGCAAGCGCTTCCGCCACGCGTTCGACCGGCTCGGCGACGTCGGCCGGTTGCATGGGTTGTCTCTTGTCCCGGCAGCAAGGCCGGTCATCGGATCGTATGCGCATGATTCGGCGCGTCGCCAAGCCGCAAGTCCCGCGACGGGCGTTTTCGGCTCCGCACGGATCGATGAAGATACGGCGAGAAGCGAGCGCCATGGGCCAGCGTCGTGTCCCGATGCGGAATCGTTTGCGCGATGCCTCAAGGTGCTCGCCGCGGTGCCGTAAACAGGACGAGTCCAATCGTTCATCGCATCCCATCGCACCATGGTTCGAATCCTGTACGCGGGGTATCTCGCGTTTGCGCTGTATCTCCTTTACCCGATGGTTCAGAACACGCTGACATTCAGCACGGATTGCGTGCGCAACGCGCTGCCCGGCGGCGCCCACGGTTTGTCGACGTCGGCGGCAAGCGGCGTGGACGGGCACGCGAACCGCTGTGTGCCGACCACGCAGGTTGGTGCCGCGACCGCGCGCTTGCCTGAAATCCATTGAGCGGGGCGGACCGTCGCGCGTATCGTTCGATGCGCGACGCGGCGTGCTGGCCATTTGGCCGAATTGATACCCGCGCCACGCTCGACGATCATCGGTAACACGGCGGATCGAATGCGACGTGTCGAGGGCCGTGCGAAAGCGCGGCGTGGTCAGTAGCTGGAGCGGTACGGCGTGCCCTGGTCGAAGCGGCTTTGCCAGTGCGTGAGGTAGCGTGACGCGAGTTGTGGATTGTTCCACACCACGACGACGTTCTCGGAATTGCGGCTGGCCGCCGACGCAGAGTAGTTGAACGAACCGGTCTCGACGTGCTCGGCGTCGATCACGAGGTACTTGTCGTGATGGATTGCATAGGCGTCGATCGTGCGCGTCGGGATGCCTGCGTTGATGAGCAGGTTCAGTGCCTGCTTGCTGCTCTTCGCGCGATTGCCCTTGTCGTCGACGACCACGGCGACATTGACGCCGCGTCGCTTGGCAGCGAGCAGCGCGCGCGTGACGGGCGGCGACGTGAACGAATACGCAGCGACGCGAATCGAGCTGCGCGCGGCGCCGATCGCTTTCAGCACGAGTGCCTCGGCGCCGCCGTCGGGCGAGAACGCCGATTCGACAACCTGTGTCGCGGGTGCTTCGTGGGTAGGTGCCGGCAGCCATCGCGACACAAGGTCGATCGCCTGCTGAAGCAGCGATTCACTTTGCGTCTTGCCGAAGGCGGCGAACGGTGTAGCGAGCAGGGAGGCGGCGAGGCAGGCAGCGGCGAGGCGATTGCGCGACAACATCTTGGACAGCGAACAATTTCGAGACAGCGGGCCGTGAGTGTAACGCAGACGCGGCGGCGCGGTCACGCGCGGATGCGAATGGATTGCCCGCGCGGTGATCGCTGGCGGCGGAGGCGATGACGCAAAGTTGCGTTGCGTGGCATCTGCGTGCGCGATCAGGTCGATCGATGGATGTCGCTGACGACGGCGTGCGATTGCGCGTGCCGTTGCGGGACATCGGCGTGAAGGCAAGGCTCGCGTGCAGGTGAACGGGCTCGGTGCGGCCCGTGACGGAAGCTCGCATGCAAAGCGCGGTTCGTGCGCGTCAGGCAGTCGTGCGCATGCCGCGCGTCAATCCTCGACCGCCGGCGTCCCGGTTTCGTCGGGCGCGATCCATCCGGGCCCGGGCTCCGGCTGCACGTCGCGTGCGTCGAGCGGTTCGCCGCAGGCCGAGCACACGGTAACCGCATGCATCAACTGGCCGCAGGCACGGTGACGCAATTGCACCGGCGGCCCCTGGCCGTCGTCCTTCCAGCGGTCACCCCACGCCATCAGCGCGAGCAGGGCCGGGTACAGGTCGAGGCCTTTTTCCGTCAGCCGGTATTCGAAGCGCGGCGGGCGCTCCTGATATGCGCGCTTGACCAGCACGCCTTCGTCGACGAGCCGCGCGAGGCGTTCGGCCAGTACATGGCGCGTGAGGCCAAGCTGTGCCTGGAATGCGTCGAAGCGGCGGCAGCCGAGGAATGCGTTGCGGAGGATCAGCATGGTCCAGCGGTCGCCGAGTACGGCGAGCGTGCGCGCGACCGAGCAGTTCAGCGTGCCGATGTCATCCCATTTCATCGTCGAGTCTCTTGCGTCTTGCGGCGGTTCAGCGAAATAGCGGGTTCGATTATAGAACCCGCCTTCGGTTGCAACGGGCGCGGCTGCGTTGACAACGGGCGGCATCGTTGTCGATAATGAGTTCCAATTTAGAACTTACTCGCGTGGCGACGCGCTTTCAACCCGGAGACAACCCGATGAATCCGCTTTCCCTGTCTGGTCTCGATCTGCTGCGTGCCGCGGTGGTGGGCGATGTGCCGCTTGCGTCGATTTCCGAGACGATCCCGATGCGTCCGCTGGACGTCGAACTCGGCTATGTGAAATTTTCGGCGCGAGCGGATGGTCGGCACCTGAATCCGCTCGGCGGCGTGCACGGCGGGTTCGCCGCGACGGTGCTCGATTCGGTCACGGGTTGCGCGGTGCATTCGATGCTCGACGCGGGTGTCGGCTACGGCACGGTCGATCTGCATGTGAAGATGCTGCGGCCCGTGCCGCGCGACGTCGACCTGATCGCGGAAGGGCGCGTGATTCACCTGTCGCGTTCGCTGGGCGTCGCGGAGGGCACGCTGAAGACGCCGGACGACAAGATCGTCGCGCATGCGTCGGCGACCTGCTTCATTCAGCGGCCTCAGTAACGAACGGCGGCAGGCGGGGCCGGCTGCGGGAGGGTGCTACGGACGTGCGACGCAGGTTGCAAGGCCGTTGCCCGCTCATTCATGGCAGAGCCGAAGGCCGCCTGTAAGCGCACGCGGCGCACGTCTGAAGCGATCGCTTCAATGTGATAGCGTTCCTGCTTTCCACCGACGCGACAGGAACAGCATGGAATACCGCACACTCGGCGATTCGGGCATCGAGGTCAGCCTGGTCGGTCTCGGCACGATGACGTGGGGCGAACAGAATTCGGAACGCGACGCGCACGAGCAGATCGACTACGCGATCGGGCAGGGCGTGACGCTGATCGATGCCGCGGAGATGTATCCGGTGCCGCCGAAGCCCGACACGCAAGGGCGCACCGAGCAGTACATCGGCACCTGGCTCGCGCAGCATCGCGCGCAGCGCGACCGGATCGTGCTTGCCACGAAGATCGCGGGTCCGGCACGGCAGCCGCACAACCCGCGCCATATTCGTGGCGAAGGCAACCAGTTCGACCGCAAGAACCTGACCGAGGCGCTCGACGGCAGCCTCAAGCGGCTGCAGACCGACTACGTCGATCTCTACCAGCTGCACTGGCCCGATCGCAGCACGACGACGTTCGGCCGTCCCGCGTATCCGTGGGTCGACGACGCGTACACGGTGCCGATCGAGGAAACCCTCGGCGTGCTCGCGGAATTCGTGAAAGCCGGCAAGGTGCGCGCCATCGGCGTGTCGAATGAAACGCCGTGGGGTGTCGCGCAGTTCCTGCGTGCGGCCGAGAAGCTCGGGCTGCCGCGCATCGCGAGCATCCAGAATCCGTACAGCCTGCTGAACCGCACGTTCGAGAACGGGTTGTCGGAATTCACGCATCGCGACGGCGTCGGCCTGCTCGCGTATTCGCCGCTCGCATTCGGCTGGCTGTCCGGCAAGTACGAGAACGGTGCACGCCCGGCCGGTGCGCGCATCACGCTGTTCGAGCGTTTCCAGCGCTACAGCAAGCCGCAGGCCGTCGAGGCGACGTCGCGCTACGTCGCGCTCGCGAAGCGTCACGGGCTGTCGCCCGCGCAGCTCGCGCTCGCGTTCGTCAACAGCCGGCCGTTCGTGCGCAGCAACCTGGTCGGTGCGACGTCGCTCGAGCAGTTGAAGGAGAACATCGGCAGTATCGACGTGAAGCTGTCCGACGAGATCCTCGCCGAGATCGACGCGCTGCACGAACAGCAGCCGAACCCGGCGCCGTAAACGGCGTGCGGCCCGCGCGGCAGCGATGCCGCGACGGGCCGCATCGGCGCGCCGTCGTCGGTTGCGTTACCGCATCTTGAGCCGCGTGCGCGCGACGAACAGCGCGGCAAGGCTCAGCAGTGCGCAGCCCATCAGGTAGAACGCCGGCGACAGCCGGTTGCCGGTCGTGCTGATCAGCCAGGTGATGACGAACGGCGCGAAGCCGCCGAACAGCGTGACGCCCGTGTTGTAGCTGACCGCGAGGCCCGTCGCGCGCGTCTGCGACGGAAACAGCTCGGCCATCAGCGCCGGCAGCGCGCCGCAGTACATCGCTTTCATCGCACCGATCCAGACCAGTGCGGCGAGCATCGTCGCGAACGACGCGTGGCGCGTGAGCCATGCGAACGTCGGCCACACGGTGACCAGCATCAGGACGGCCGCGACCGCCATCATGCGGATCCGCCCGGTGCGATCGGACAGATGGCCGACGACCGGCGTGACGAGCGTCAGCACGAAGCCGGTCGCGAGCGTCGCCGCGAAGCCCGTCGATGCGGGCAGCCCGAGCTGCTTGATCGCATAGGTCGGCATGTACAGCACCATGTAGTTGATCGCGGTCGAGATCACCAGCGCGCCGATCGACAACAGCAGCCGCAACTTCTGGTCCGCGAACAGTTCGCGCACCGGCGCTTCGGAGCGTGCCTGCGTCTTGAACTCGACGCCTTCGTCGACGTAGCGGCGGATGTACAGCCCGACCGGGCCGATCGCGAGACCGAACAGGAACGGCACGCGCCAGCCCCAGCTTTCGAGTTGCGCGGTTGTCAGCGTGGACGTCAGCAGTGCGCCGAAGCCCGATGCGAGCAGCGTCGCGAGGCCCTGGCTCGCGAACTGCCAGCTCGACATGAAACCGCGCCGCTGCGGTGAGTGCTCGACGAGGAACGCGGTCGAACTCGCGAATTCGCCGCCCGCGGAAAAGCCCTGCATCAGCCGCGACAGCATGATCCCGAGCGGCGCGAGAATGCCGATCGATGCGTAGGTCGGCATCAGCGCGATCAGCAGCGTACCGGCCATCATCATCGCGATCGACAGCAGCAGCGACGCCTTGCGGCCCGCGCGGTCCGCGTACGCGCCGAGCACGAAGCCGCCGATCGGCCGGATCAGGTAGGACAGCCCGAACGTGCCGAGCGTCAGCATCAGCGAGGTCGCTTCGCTCGTCGCGGGGAAGAACAGCTTGGCGATCGTCACCGCGAAGAAGCCGTAGACGATCAGGTCGAACCATTCGAGTGCGTTGCCGATCGACGCCGCGAAGATGATGCGCCGGATCTTCGCGGCGCTGGGGCGGGCGGCTTCCTGCGAGGTCAGGGTGGTCGTATTCATCGTGTGTGCAGGTCCCGAGAAAGGGGCGAAGCGCGTTACAGGGTGGCGCCGGCCGCGGCGGGCGCCGCGCGGCGAACGGGCGGCGCGTCGTCGCCGAGATCCCAGAAGAGGCCGGCCATCATCTGCAGCCCCTCGCTGACGACGCTCGCGAGCAGGTGCTCGTCGGGCGCATGCTGCGAGCACGCCGGGTACGAGTGCGGCACCCACAGCGTCGGCAGCCCGAGCGTGTCGGCGAACACTTCGTTCGGCAGCGTGCCGCCGAGATTCGGCAGGATCGCGGGCTTCTTGCCGGTGGTCCGCGCCAGCGACGCGACGGCCCAGCGGACCCACGGATCGTCCGGCGGCACGCGCGTCGCCGGTGCGCCGCGCTCGATGTCGATCTCGATGTCGCCGAAACCGTGCGCATCGAGGTGCGCGCGCAGGTGCGCATGCAGCGCTTGCCAGTCGGTGCCGACGACGAAGCGCAGCTGGCAGTGCGCATACGCGGCGGGCGGGATCGCATTGACGGGGTGCTCCGGGTTGCCGGCCTTGAACGCGAGGATCTCGAACGTGTTCCAGCCGAACACGCGCTCGGCCGCGGACAGGCCGGGCTCGCCCCAGTTGGCGTCGAGCGCCGGATCGCCGGGGCCGCCGCCGACGGAAAGGTCGGCGAGCGCGTCGCGCACGGCGGCCGGGATCGGCGGCGGGCGCAGCCCCGCGACGCGAATCGCGCCGCGCGCGTCGACGAGGCTCGCGAGCGCATGCGCGAGCACGATCGCCGGATTGCGCAGCAGCCCGCCCCAGTTGCCGGAGTGGTGCGCGCCGTCGCGCGCGCGCAGGCTCAGCCTGAAGTTGACCGAGCCGCGCGAGCCGAGGAACACGGTCGGGCGCGCGGCGGCGATACGCGGGCCGTCGGACGCGATCAACACGTCGGCCGCGAGCGCGTCGCGCTCCTGGCGGCACAGCGCGTCGAGGCCCGGCGACCCCGTTTCCTCGCCCATCTCGATCAGCAGCTTCGCATTGAAGCCGAGCCGGCCGCCGCGCGCGTCGAGCACGCTCGCCAGCGCGGCCAGGTTGATCGTGTGCTGGCCCTTGTTGTCGGCGCTGCCGCGGCCGTACCAGCGGTCGCCGTCGGCCGTCAGCGTCCACGGCGACAGCGGCGCGCGCCACTGCGCGTCATAGCCGCGCACGACGTCGCCGTGACCGTAGATCAGCACGGTCGGCAGCGCGTCGTCCTCGTGGCGCGATGCGAGCAGGAACGGGCCGCCGCCGTCGACGGGATTGTCGACGATCCGCGACGTGAAGCCGAGGCGGGCGGCCTCGGGCGCGATCTCGTCGGTCAGGTACGCGCGCAGCGCGGCACCGGTGCCGCTTTCCTGGCTTTCGGTGCGCAGGCCGACGCGGCGGCTCAGGGTCGTGAAGAACGCACCGGATTCGAACTGGTTCAGCGCGTGCTGGATGGCGGCGGTACGGCTCAAGTCGGGCTCCTCTGTCGGGCTGGCGGCGTGCGCGGATCGCGCGTGCAGCGTGAAGTGCGATCGATTCTAGGAAGCCGTTTTTTTTGTCACAATGATCGAATTTCGAACCTTCATTTGCCGAAAAGGCAAAGCAGCGCGGCCGGGAACGGCGCGGAGACAGAACGATGGCGGCTTTCCTGCATGGCCTGGCGCTGCGGTATTTCGTCGAGGTGGCGCGCACCGGCTCGATCAGCGACGCATCCGCGCGGCTGCACGTGGCCGTGTCGGCGATCAGCCGCCAGATCGCGAAGCTCGAAAGCGAGCTCGGCGCGCCGCTGTTCGAGCGCCGGCCGCGCGGGATGGCGTTGTCGGAGGCCGGCGAGCGGCTGCTGGCCTTCGCGCAGCGCAGCCTGCTGGAGGCCGAGCATGTGATGAAGGACATTGGCGGGCTCGACGCGCTGCACGGCAGCCTGCTGAAGATCGCGTGTTCGGAGGGGTTCGCGATCGATTTTCTGCCCGGCGCGCTCGCGAGCTTCAAGGCGCGCCACCCGGGCGTCGATTTCTCCGTGTGGGTCGTGTCGCCGGCGGACGCGACGCGGCGTGTGCGCGACGGCGACGTGGACGTCGCGCTGACCTTCAGCCTCGCGCCGGAGAAAGGCGTGCGCGTCGAGCACACCGAGCGCGCGCCGATCTTCGCGCTGGTGCGGCATGACCATCCGCTCGCGGCGCGCGCCGCGGTGTCGCTCGCCGATGTTGCGCGGCATCCGCACGTGCTGCCCGAGGCCGGCACGACGGTGCGCCAGTTGATCGACATCGCGTGTGCGCTCGACGGGCTGCTGCTCGAGCCCGAACTGACGAGCAACAACACCGCGGCGATGTACGGCTATGCGCGGCGCACGGGTGCGGTGATGTTCACGGGGCTGCTGTCGGTGCGCGACCGCTTCGATGCGGACGGGTTCGTCGTCGTGCCCGTGACGAACCCGCAGCTTCGCGAGCGCAGCATCCAGGTGCAGACGATGGCGGGGCGCGATCTGCCCGCGTCGGTCCGGGCGTTCCGCGACCATCTGATCGACGCGATGCAGGTCGCATCGTCGCCGCCGGCCGCCGCGCGCGGCCCGAGACGCCGGCCCGTGAGATAATCGTCAATCCGCCTTCCGCGCCCATGCGGCTCACCGAGCCGCATCGCCCCTGTTCGACGCCAAATTGAAGAACCTGATTGTCACCCTCGATCGCGCCGGCGAGTTCGACGAGATCATCGACGTGCGCACACCGCTCGAGTTCGCCGAGGACCATATTCCCGGCGCGCTGAACGCGCCCGTGCTCAGCAACGAAGAGCGCGTGCTCGTCGGCACGATGTACCGTCAGGTGTCGCCGTACGAGGCGACCCGCGTCGGCGCGGCGATGGTCGCGCGCAACATTGCGCGCCATCTCGACACGACGTTCGCCGACCGTCCGCGCAACTGGCGGCCACTGATCTATTGCTGGCGCGGCGGCAAGCGCTCCGGCTCGATGACGGCCTGGTTCAACCTGATCGGCTGGCAGGCGCGCCAGCTCGACGGCGGCTACAAGGCGTATCGCCGCTCGGTATGCGCGACGCTCGACACGCTGCCGACGCGCTTTCGCTATATCGCGCTCGTCGGCCACACGGGCTGCGGCAAGACGCGCCTTTTGAACGCGCTGCGCGACGCGGGGGCGCAGACGCTCGATCTCGAGGCGCTCGCGTGCCATCGCGGCTCGCTGCTCGGTGCACTGCCGGGCACGCCTCAGCCGGCGCAGAAGGGGTTCGATTCGGGGCTCGTCGAAACGCTCGGACGTTTCGACCCCGAATGGCCGGTGTTCGTCGAATCGGAAAGCCGCAAGATCGGGCTCGTGCAGTTGCCGATCGCGCTGATCGACGCGTTTCACGCGGGGCCGTGGGTGCAGGTCGAAGCGGCGCACGACGAGCGCATCGCGTTCCTGCTCGACGATTACGGCCACCTGTTCGACGAACCGGCCGCGTTCAAGGCGCAGCTCCATCGGCTGATCGGCCTGCACAGCCGCGAAGAGGTCGCGCACTGGAACGCGCTGATCGATGCGAACGCGCGGGCCGAACTGTTCACCTTGCTGATCGACAAGCATTACGATCCCGCTTATGCGCGCACCTACCGCACGGCATACGGCAAGCCGAACCGGGCGCTGACCTTCACTTTCCGGCCCAACGCGGCCGACGCGCGCGATCAGGCAAGCGCGCTGCTGGCCCAACTCGCGCAGGCCGGGCTGCCCGCGTCGGCCGCGCTTGCGGCAGGTGCGAAATCCGAAACCGATAAAAACCAATCGACGACTACACGATGACGACCACACGCACCCAACCCAATCCGGCCCTCGGCTGGATGACCTTCCTGCTGATCGCGGTCGCGGGACTGTTCTATGTGAAATGGTTCCCGTACTACAACAAGGCGTTCGTTGCCGCCGAGCACCATTCGATCGGCCAGTCGATCCTGATGGGCACGTCGGCGGCCGCACCCGAGCCGTCGCTGAAGGCCGCGCTCGACTACGCGTGGGCGTACGGCAAGGCAATCTGGCAGGCGATGGTACTGGGCCTGCTGCTCGGTTCGGCCGTGCAGGCGCTGCTGCCCGCGCACTGGGTCGCGCGCGTGCTCGGCCGCACGGGCTTCGGCAGCGTCGCCGCGGGCGGCCTGCTGTCGCTGCCCGGGATGATGTGCACGTGCTGTGCGGCGCCGGTTGTCGCGGGGCTGCGTGCGCGCCATGCGTCGCCGGGCGGCGCGGTCGCGTTCTGGCTCGGCAACACGGTGCTGAACCCGGCGGCGCTGGTCTTCATGGGCTTCGTGCTCGGCTGGCACTGGAGCGCGCTGCGCCTCGTGCTCGGCATTGCAATGGTGTTCGGGATCGGCTATCTGCTGAACCGCATTGCTCGCCCTGAAGACCGCAGCATCGACGATGCGCAGCTCGCCGCGCTGGCGGCCGAACAGGCGGCGGCCGGCAATCCGTTCGTCCGCTGGATGAAGCTGCTTGCCCGCATGGCCGTGCGACTCGTGCCCGAATACATCGTGCTCGTGCTGCTGCTCGGCGCCGCGCGCGCATGGCTGTTTCCGCATATCGGCCCGGACATCGGCAATCATCTCGGCTGGATCGTCGCGTTCGCGGTCGCGGGCATGCTGTTCGTGATCCCGACGGCGGGCGAGGTGCCGATCATCCAGGCGATGCTGTCGCTCGGCATGGGCGTCGGCCCGGCCGCCGCGCTGCTGATGACGCTGCCGCCGATCAGCGTGCCGTCGCTCGCGATGCTCGCGCGTTCGTTCAAGCCCTACATGCTGGCGATCGTCGCGACTCTCGTCGTCGTGTTCGGGATCGTGAGCGGCTTGCTCGCGATCGCGTTCGGGTTCTGACGCGCGAGAGCGGCGCGCCGGGCGGGCGCGATCGTCGTATTCATCCGGCGCCGCGGCTTCACGCGTGCGGCGCCCTTTACAAGAAGCAAACAGGAAAACGCATGACCCAACCGAAGATTCATCCTCGACTCGAAAAGGCGCTGACGCGCGGCGATCTCGCGATCCGCCAGGCCAATTCCGCGCGGGCAACTGCCGTGCTGAACGCACTCGGCACGATGATCATCGAGGCCTCAGCAACGATCGGCGTCGATGCCAGTATCGACATTCCGCAGGGCGACCGCATTTACGATCCCGTCAACGGCCTGTGGCCGCAGAAGATGCTGGTGTCGTTCGACGGCCCGGTGGACGAAGCCGACAAGGAAGAACTGCGCTCGGTCTACCTGGTCGCCGACGATCCGGGCACGCAGTTCCGCGTCGAATGGCATCGCGCGGACGGCAAGCTCGGCCGCCAGGAAGGCGGCCCGCTCGCGACCGTCGCGTTCCTGACCGACGTCGAGATTCCGTGGAGTGACGACGACGAGTAACGTCGTCGCATGAAGCCGGCGCCGCGCGCGCCGGCCGTCAGCGCATCATCCGCCGCCGGAACAGCCACGCGGACAGCAGGAATCCGCCGACCGCATAGCCGGCGAGCACCGCAACGTGCAACGCGACGTCCGTCGCGGGCCGGCCGAGCATCGCGGGCCGGATCAGCTCGACCGCGTTCGCGAGCGGCAGCGCATGCGCGGCGTGCTGCGCGACCGGCGGCAGCTGCGTGATCGGGAAGAACACGCCCGACAGCAGCAGCATCGGCGTCAGCACGAGCGTCTGATAGAACATGAAGAAATCGTAGGACGGCGCGAGCGCCGTGACGATCATCGCGACGCTGGCAAACGCGAGGCCCGCGAGCGCGATCACGGGCAGCGCCGCGAGCATCGACGGAAACTGCGCATAGCCGAGCGCACCCGCGACGAGCATGATCGCGGCCCCCGACAGCATGGCCTTGCTGGCTCCCCAGACGATCTCGCCCAGCACGATGTCGCCGAGCGCGAGCGGCGTATGCATGATCGCTTCCCAGGTGCGCTGCACGTGCATTCGCGAGAAGCCCGAATACATCGATTCGAAGCTCGCGGACATCATCACGCTCGACCCGGCCGTGCCGGCCGCGAGGAACGCGATATACGACACACCGTCGACATGGCCGAGCATCAGGCCGAGCCCGAAACCGAGCCCGAACAGATAGATCATCGGATCGGCAAGATTGCCGAACATCGACGCGAGCGCGAGCTTGCGCCAGACGAGATAGTTGCGCCGCCATACGGCGACCCAGTTGGTTGCGTTCGCCGGCATCGCGATCGCGAAGCGTGACTCGCGCGGCGGCGCCGAAGGTGCGGTGGTGGAATAGTTGCGGACGTCCATGGTCGATCAGTCCTGCATTTCGCGGCCCGTGAGCCGCAGGAACACATCCTCCAGATTGGCCGGGCGATGCAGATAGCGCAACCCCGTACGACCCTTGATCCGTGCACGAAGCGGCTCCGGGTCGCTCACGTAGCAGAACAGCGTTTCGCCGCTGATCTCGGTACGCTTCGCGAACGCCGACAACTCGTCGCGCAGCGCGGCCGGGTCGGGCCCGTAGATTTCGATCACGTCGCAGCCGATCTCCGATTCGATCAGTGCGTGCGGCGCGCCTTCGGCGATCTTCCGGCCTTCCTCGATCACGCACAGGCGGTCGCACAGACGTTCGGCTTCTTCCATGAAATGCGTGGTGATCAGAATCGTCTTGCCGCGCGCGAGCAGCGAACGCAGCCGCTCCCACATCAGGTGCCGCGCCTGCGGATCGAGGCCCGTCGTCGGCTCGTCGAGCACCAGCACGTCGGGATCGTTGACGAGCGCGCGGGCGAGCGTGAGGCGGCGCTTCATGCCGCCCGACAGCTCGCCGACCTTCGCGTCGGCCTTGTTCTCGAGCTTCGCGAATTCGAGCAGCGGCTGCACGAGCGCGCGCGCAGCGTGAGCCGACATCCCGAAATAGCGGCTGAACACGAGCAGGTTCTCGCGCACGGTGAAGTCGGGGTCGAGATTGTCGAACTGCGGGACGACGCCGACGCGCCGGCGCGCATGCCGTGCTCGCGATGGAACCGGTTCGCCGCACAGCGAAATGGTGCCCGCATCGGGATACGCGAGGCCGAGCAGCATCTTCAGCGTGGTGGTCTTGCCGGCGCCGTTCGGCCCGAGCAGGCCGTAGCATTCGCCGGCCTGTACGTTGAAGGACAGGCCGTTGACGACGAGTTTGTCGCCATAGCGCTTTTCGACGTTGCGGAGATCGATCGGTGCGACGGACATGGGCATGTTGTCGTTGTAAGCGGGTGCGTTCCGCCGCCCGATGCGTGGCCGGTTGGCGAACGGATCGGACGAATGCGGGTCACAGGGGGCATGACCGAAGCGCGCGACGCCGGCACGTTATGGCCTGCTGGAATACGAACGAGCCATTCTAGTGCATCGGCTGCGTCTCTTCAGGGCAGGCCTGCACGGCGCGATGCATGTGCGCACCGATCGTGCACTGCATCATCGCGCACGCGCCGAGCGGGGCGAATCAGCGTTTTCCATCCCTTGCGTCCTGAATTGCGGCGCACCATGATGAATGCGTAGGCTCGTTGTCGCGATAGGGAGGTTTCATGGCTAGCTACAACAAGATTTTGCTGTGTTACGACGGCTCGCTCGAAGGGCGCAAGGCACTGCGTTGCGGCGCCAATCTCGCAATGGACCTGAAGGCCGAAACGCACTTGCTGTCGGTCGTCGACATGCGTTCGAGCATTGCGCAAAGCGCGGGTCTGCTGACCGACGTCGCGTGCGGCCGCTTCGAGGAAACCGCGCGCGAAATCCTGCAGGAAGGCGTGAACTGGCTGCGCGAGCGCGGCGTGCAGGCCGAAGGCCATTTCGCGTTCGGCTATCCGATCGACGAAATCGCGAATCTCGCGTCGGAGCTGAAGGTCGACCTCGTCGTCGTCGGCCACCGGTGCCGCAGCGGGCTATCGAGATGGTGGATGGGGTCGGGCAATACGCAACTGCTCGATCGCGTGAACTGCAGCATTCTGGTTGCGTGCTCGTCGGTGGAGGAGCAGAAGGCCGAAATCGCGCGCGAGCGTGAAGCGGCCACGGCGAGCGGCAAATGATCCAATGACGCAATGACGGCCTGATCGGCGATTCGCGCCGGTCAGGCGCCGCACCGCATCCGCGGCGCGGGCGTCGCGCGCGACCGGTTACGCATGCAGGTCGATCGCGGACAACTTCCACGAAAACAGCCCGAAGCGGTGGAATACCGCCGCATAGCGCGTGCCATCGGCGCTGCGCTGGTAGGTCACGACGAATTCATCGACATTCCGGTAGCCGGCGCTGGTTTGCTGCTGATGCGGCGTGTGTGTTACATCGTTCGCGCTGGCCGGTGCGGCAGCAGCTGGTGCCGGCGATGATGCTGCCGCGGCTGCGTTGCTGGCCGGAGCGGCTGCGCTCGCCGGAGCCGGATTGGCCGGCGGTGCGGCCGGTGCGCTGCCCGGTGCATTGCCTTGCGGCAGATTCGACCATTCGGGCGGACGCTCGCCCGGATTGCCGCGTGGCGGCAATCCGCTCATCAGCGCGGCCACGCCTTCCGGGGTCGCGTACGCATCGACCAGCGGGCCGATCAGCGCGGACCCGATCAGCGCACCGATCACCGCGAACGGATTCTCCTTCTTCACCGCGTCGATCCGGCGCATCAACTCTTCCGTGACCTGCTGCTTCAGGCTGATGCGCAGCGACGGAAAATCGACATATTCACTGATGGCCTGCGCATCGCGCGAATCGATCGCCGATTTCAGGCGACCGAGCGCGACGTATGGCGATGCGTATGCATAACCGATCGCCGCAATGACGGCGACGGCCAGCACGACGATCAGCAGGGGCTTGAGCCGCCATGTGCGGCCCGAAGATCCAGTCACGTTGCCTCCGGTGCGGGAATGCTCCGCAATCAGAGACCGCCTTGCGCGGCCGATCGTTCCTCCGCGATGCAGCGATCGATCATCCGGCACACGGCATCGATCGTACCGACCATGATCAGCCGCGACCGGCCGTGATAGACGCGCACCGGCGCGCGGCGCGCGGGCTCTGCATGATTCAGGCCGGCGTTCAGCGATACCCGCGCGAAAGCGGGGAGCGCCGACGGCAGCAGGGACGCCTGCCGTTCGACTGCGACTTCTTCTTTCACAGGCGCTGCCGCGGACAGCGGTGCGCAAGGCGTGCGGCCGCGCAGATGACGCAGGCGACCGAATTGACGGAAAGGCAGCAGACGGGCAAGGCGTTCCATGATGTTCTCCTCAGCGAGACGGAATGTCAGAGTTCGCCTGATCGGATCAACCCGACGGCGATGCCTTCCAGCGCGAATTCCGCGCTGCCGGCCTTGACGAAGATGTTTTCGTAATCCGGGTTCTCCGCGATCAGCTCGAGGCCGCCCGGCCGGCGCATCAGGCGCTTGACCGTGACGTCGTCGCCGAGACGCGCGACGATGATCTGGCCGTCCTTCGCTTCCGTGCGCTTCTGAACGGCGAGGAGGTCGCCGTCGAGAATGCCGGCGTCGCGCATCGACAGGCCGCGCACCTTCAGCAGGTAGTCGGGCTTGCTGGAGAACAGTGCGGGATCGCACGCGTAATGTTGCGAGATGTGCTCCTGCGCGAGGATCGGGCTACCGGCCGCGACGCGGCCGACGAGCGGCAGCGACAGTTGCATCAGGCCGGCGTGCGGCAGCGTGAACTGGTGCGGCGCGTCGTCGATGCCGAGCAGGCGGATGCCGCGCGATGCGCCGGCGGCCAGCTCGATCACGCCCTTGCGCGCCAGTGCGCGCAGGTGTTCCTCGGCCGCATTCGGCGAGCTGAAGCCCAGTTCGGCCGCGATTTCGGCACGGGTGGGCGGGAATCCGGAGCGCTCGATCGCGCGACGGATCAAGTCGAAAACTTGCTGCTGACGGGCGGTGAGTTTGGTCATGGCTCAACTGTATGGATAGACAGTGAGCTGTATTTTTATACAGTACTTCGCGAATTTCAAGCGTTACTTGAAGTTCGACGCGATCGCGCCGGTTCCGGCGCGATTTCGCGACGTCCGGACGCCGGTTTATCTGCCGCAACCGTCCATCCCGTATGCGTTAGCACTTTTGAGTATTAAAAAATGAGGAACGATTATTTTTAATCATGTAAGCCGTTCGCTAGACTGGCCCGACATCGCAATACCGACAACACTGGAGAACCAAGGATGGCGAAGCGCAATACGGGGCTGGTGGGCGGAGCGGGCCGCCTGATCGCAACACTCGCGCTGGGCGCGGCGGCGGCGCTGGGCGTCGCGACGCACGCCCAGGCCGATACGACCTTCCTGAACGTGTCGTACGACCCGACGCGCGAGCTGTATCAGGACTTCAACCAGGCGTTCGGCAAGGAGTGGAAGGCGAAGACGGGCGAGACGGTCAACTTCAAGCAGTCGCACGGCGGCTCGGGCGCGCAGGCGCGCTCGGTGCTCGACGGCCTGCAGGCCGACGTCGTCACGCTGGCGCTCGCGTACGACATCGACGCGCTCGCGAACAAGGGGCTCGTCAACAAGGACTGGCAGAAACGCCTGCCCGACAACGCGTCGCCGTACACGTCGACGATCGTGTTCCTCGTGCGCAAGGGCAATCCGAAGGGGATCAAGGACTGGGACGACCTGACCAAGCCGGGCATCTCGATCGTCACGCCGAACCCGAAGACGTCGGGCGGCGCGCGCTGGAACTACCTGGCCGCGTGGGCGTATGCGGTGCACAAGCCGGGCGGCAACGAGCAGACGGCGAAGGAGTTCGTCACGAAGCTCTACAAGAACGCGGGCGTGCTCGATTCGGGCGCGCGCGGCGCGACCACGAGCTTCGTGCAGCGCGGAATCGGCGACGTGCTGATCGCATGGGAAAACGAGGCATTCCTGTCGGTCAAGGAATTCGGTACCGACAAGTTCGAGATCGTCGTGCCGTCGGTGAGCATCCTGGCCGAGCCGCCCGTCGCGGTGGTCGACAAGGTGGTCGACAAGAAGGGCACGCGCAAGCTGGCCGACGCGTACCTGAACTTCCTGTACAGCCCGCAGGGCCAGGAGATCGCGGCGCGCAACTATTACCGGCCGCGTTCGAAGAACGTGCCGGCGGAACTGACGAAGCAGTTCCCGAAGCTGAAGCTGTACACGGTCGACGACACGTTCGGCGGCTGGACGAATGCGCAGAAGACGCATTTCGCGGATGGCGGCGTGTTCGACTCGATCTACAAGCCGCAGTAACGCCATAACGACAGCGGCGCGCCACGACAGCGCGCCGCATCCCCGACGGGCCGCCGGCGCAATTCATCGCGCCGGCGTTTGCGTCGGGCCCATGAGCAGCATCGACCCAGCAAGAGCATCCGATGACGACGTACACCTTTCGCAAGCCGAGCGCGCTGCCCGGTTTCGGCGTGACGCTAGGCATCACGGTGGCCTATTTGAGCCTCGTGGTGCTGATTCCGCTCGCCGCCACGTTCCTGAAGACCGCGACGCTGTCGTGGGACCAGTTCGTCACCGCCGTCACGTCGCCGCGCGTGCTCGCGTCGTACCGGCTGACGTTCTCGGCCGCGCTCGGCGGCGCGCTGATCAACGCCGTGTTCGGCTTCCTCGTCGCGTGGGTGCTCGTGCGCTACACGTTCCCGTTCAAGCGCCTCGTCGATGCGATCGTCGACCTGCCGTTCGCGCTGCCGACGTCGGTCGCCGGCATCTCGCTTGCGGCCGTTTACGCGACCAACGGCTGGGTCGGCCAGTATCTCGCGCCGCTCGGCATCAAGATCGCGTTCACGCCGGCCGGCGTGCTGGTCGCGCTGACCTTCATCGGGCTGCCGTTCGTCGTGCGCACCGTGCAGCCGGTGCTCGAGGATTTCGAGCGCGAGCAGGAAGAGGCCGCCGCGTGCCTCGGCGCGTCGCGCTGGCTGACGTTCCGCCGCGTCGTGCTGCCGGCCGTGCTGCCGGCGCTCCTGACCGGTTTCGCGCTGTCGTTCGCGCGCGCGCTCGGCGAATACGGGTCGGTGATCTTCATCGCCGGCAACGTGCCGATGAAATCCGAGATCACGTCGCTGCTCATCATCACGAAGCTCGAGCAATACGACTACGCGGGCGCGACCGCGCTCGCGGTCGTGATGCTGGTCGTGTCGTTCCTGATGCTGCTGCTGATCAACACGCTGCAATGGTATCTGCAGCGCCGCACGAGCAAGGGCGCAAGCGGCCCCGCGCCCGCGATTGTCACCGCAACCGCAGCAGGAGGCCAGCAATGAGCCAGGAGGCCACCGTCGTGCTGAAAACCTCGCCGTCGGCCGCGCAAGGGCGCGCCGCGAAACGGCTCGACCCCGTCAGCGAGTCGCGCGTCGTGCGCTGGCTGCTCACGGGCATCGCGCTGGTATTCCTCGCGTTCTTCCTCGTCGTGCCGCTCGCCGCGGTGTTCGTCGAGGCGCTGAGAAAGGGCGTCGGCTTCTATCTCGAATCGCTGGCCGATCCCGACGCATGGGCGGCGATCAAGCTGACGCTGATCGTCGCCGCGATCGCGGTGCCGCTGAACCTCGTGTTCGGCGTGTGCGCATCGTGGGCGATCGCGAAGTTCGAATTCCGCGGCAAGGCGCTGCTGACGACGCTGATCGACCTGCCGTTCTCCGTGTCGCCGGTGATCTCGGGCCTCGTGTACGTGCTGCTGTTCGGCGCGCAGGGCTGGCTCGGGCCGTGGCTGCAGGATCACGACGTGCAGATCATCTTCGCGGTGCCGGGCATCGTGCTCGCG
This sequence comes from Burkholderia sp. GbtcB21, assembly GCF_019091065.1. Lineage (NCBI taxonomy): Bacteria > Pseudomonadati > Pseudomonadota > Betaproteobacteria > Burkholderiales > Burkholderiaceae > Burkholderia > Burkholderia sp. GbtcB21. Next base: position 314,777 of record NZ_JAGXKA010000006.1, on the reverse strand, counting down.
ACGATCTTCGTCACGTTCCCGTTCGTCGCGCGCGAGCTGATTCCGCTGATGCAGGCGCAGGGCACCGACGAGGAAGAAGCCGCGCGCGTGCTCGGCGCGTCGGGCTGGCAGATCTTTCGCCGCGTGACGCTGCCGAACGTGCGGTGGGGCCTGCTGTACGGCGTGATCCTGTGCAACGCGCGCGCGATGGGCGAATTCGGCGCGGTGTCGGTCGTGTCGGGCCACATCCGCGGCGTGACCGACACGATGCCGCTGCACGTCGAGATTCTGTACAACGAATACAACTTCGCGGCGGCGTTCGCGGTGGCGTCGGTGCTGGCGCTGCTCGCGCTCGTCACGCTCGCGCTGAAGCTGCTCGCCGAGCGTCATCTCGCCGCCGAACTGGCCGGCGCGCGCGACGCCGTTCCTGCACATGCCGGCCCTGTCGCCGCCGTTTCGTCGAAATCGTAAAGAGGCAACCAGAATGGGTATCACCGTCAGTAACCTTCAGAAACGCTTCGGCGATTTCACGGCGCTCGACAACGTGTCGCTCGACTTCCCGCCCGGCGAGCTGGTCGCGCTGCTCGGGCCGTCCGGCTGCGGCAAGACCACGCTGCTGCGCGTGATCGCGGGCCTCGAGCACGCGGACGCCGGCCAGGTCGTGCTGCAGGGGCTCGACGTCGCGTCGGTCGGCGCGCGCGACCGTCAGGTCGGTTTCGTGTTCCAGCATTACGCGCTGTTCCGCCACATGACGGTGTTCGAGAACGTCGCGTTCGGGCTGCGCGTGAAGCCGCGCCGCGAGCGGCCGTCGGAAGCCGCGATTCGCGACAAGGTGCACGAGCTGCTGAAGCTCGTGCAGCTCGACTGGCTCGCGCAGCGCTATCCGTCCGAGCTGTCGGGCGGCCAGCGCCAGCGCATCGCGCTGGCCCGTGCGCTCGCGGTCGAGCCGAAGGTGCTGCTGCTCGACGAACCGTTCGGCGCGCTCGACGCGAAGGTCCGCAAGGAGCTGCGCGGCTGGCTGCGCCGTCTGCACGACGACCTGCACATCTCGACGATCTTCGTCACGCACGACCAGGAGGAGGCGCTGGAGGTGGCCGATCGAATCGTCGTGCTGAACCGCGGCCACGTCGAGCAGGTCGGCAGCCCGCAAGACGTCTACGACCATCCGCGGAGCGCGTTCGTGTACGAGTTCCTCGGCGCGGCGAACCGGCTGCCGGGCACGGTCGCCGGGCGCGGCTTCGTCGCCGAGGGCGCCGCTGCACCGATCGAGGTGGACGCCGACTTCGCGGGCCCCGCGAACGCATACGTGCGGCCGCACGACCTGCAGCTTTGGCCGGCGGGCGAAGGGCACCGGGACGGCATCGCCGTGGACGTGCGCCGCGTGATCCCGCTGGGCGGCTCGGTGCGCGTCGAGCTCGAGGCGCGCGCGGGCGGCGCACTCGAGGCGGAACTCGATCGCGATGCATGGCGTGCGCTCTCGCTGCAGGTCGGCGACGGTGCGACGGCCGTGCCGCGCGCGGTGCGCGTGTTTCCCGCGCGTTGAGGCGAGAATGCAGGGCAGGGGGCGGAATTCGCTCCGATTCGACAATCAAACAACGACAGCCTAAGAGGCATACCCATGAATTTTCAGCAATTGCGGTTCGTGCGCGAAGCGGTGCGCCAGAACATGAACCTGACGGAAGTCGCGAACGTGCTGTACACGTCGCAGTCGGGCGTGTCGAAACAGATCAAGGATCTCGAGGATGAGCTGGGCGTCGACATCTTCATTCGGCGCGGCAAGCGGCTGACGGGCCTCACGGAGCCGGGCAAGGCCGTGCACCAGTTGATCGAGCGGATGCTGCTCGACGCCGAGAACCTGCGCCGCGTCGCACGCCAGTTCGCGGACCAGGACAGCGGCCACCTCGTCGTCGCGACCACGCACACGCAGGCGCGCTACGCGCTGCCGAAGGTGATCCGGCAGTTCACCGACGTGTTCCCGAAGGTGCATCTCGCGCTGCGTCAGGGCAGCCCGCAGCAGATCGCGCAGATGATCCTGAACGGCGAGGCCGATCTCGGCATCTCGACCGAGGCGCTCGACCGCTATCCGGACATCGTCACGTTCCCGTGCTATTCGTGGCACCACACGGTCGTCGTGCCGAAGGGCCATCCGCTCGTCGGCCGCGAGAACCTGACGCTCGACGAAATCGCCGAGTACCCGATCATCACGTACGACCAGGATTTCACGGGCCGCTCGCACATCGACCAGGCGTTCGCGCAGGCAGGCGCCGTGCCCGACGTCGTGCTGACCGCGATCGACGCGGACGTGATCAAGACCTATGTCGAGCTCGGGATGGGGATCGGCGTCGTCGCGGCGATGGCTTACGATCCGCAGCGCGACACGGGCCTCGTCGCGCTCGATACACAGCACCTGTTCGAGGCGAGCACGACGCGGGTCGGGCTGCGCAAGGGCGCGTTCCTGCGCGCGTATGCGTACCGGCTGATCGAGATGTTCGCGCCGCACCTGAACGAAGCGGAAATCGCGGGGATGTTGCGCGAAGCCGTCTGACGGCAGCGCTTCGCGCGCCGTCCGGGCGGTTGCCGCGGGCGGCGCGGCATGCGCTCGCCGGAGGCGATGCGCAGCGGCGAACGTGCCGTCACCGTGAAGCGGCTGCACGACATCGACAAGTCGTGGTGTGGATGCTGCTCTTCGTGCCGATCGTCGGCGCGATCGCGTAGTTCGCGATGAACGGCTTCATCGCCGGCACGCCGCATGCGAACCGCTTCGGCGAGCCGCGATCGGCCGATGAAGACGAGCCGGTGCCGCAGGACCCTGCGTGACGCGCGGCGGCCTGCGCAAGTGTGGTTTTTGCGCGTCGCGACGCACGATCGCGCACTCCGAAAAAACCCTTAAATATTGATCAGACAGGTTGCGCGCCGAAGCGAATCGGTACAGCATAGCCTCCACTCCGCCGGCTTCCAGCCGGCGGCGGCGCGTAAACAACAACACGCGCCAGGCAGTCGGCCGTCTGCCTCGCTTCCATTCCGTGGTACCGACAGCAGCATCGATGGCCATTGTCCGGGTAGTGTGGCGCAAACGTTTGCTTACATTAAAACAACAGTCCGGCCCTTCGGGCCAGTCGCCAGGAGATGTGTATGAATGTCCGCTTTCGCCGTCGCTTCCTGACCGCCGCGCTCGCCGCCGTCGCGGTCGCCGCCGCCCCGGCCGTCCACGCGCAATCTGCGGCCAAGCCGAAGGTCGCGCTCGTGATGAAGTCGCTCGCCAACGAGTTCTTCCTGACCATGGAAACCGGCGCGAAGGAATACCAGAAACACAACGCGAATCAGTTCGACCTGATCACCAATGGCATCAAGGACGAGACCGACACCGCGAACCAGATCCGCATCGTCGAGCAGATGATCGTGTCGAAGGTCGACGCGATCGTGCTCGCGCCGGCCGATTCGAAGGCGCTCGTGCCGGTCGTGAAGAAGGCCGTCGACGCGGGTGTCATCGTCGTGAACATCGACAACCGGCTCGATCCCGACGTACTGAAGTCGAAGAACCTGAACGTGCCGTTCGTCGGCCCCGACAACCGCAAGGGCGCGCGCAAGATCGGCGACTACCTCGCGAAGAAGCTGAAGGCGGGCGACCAGGTCGGCATCGTCGAAGGCGTGTCGACGACGACCAATGCGCAGCAGCGCACGGCCGGCTTCGAGGACGCGATGAAGGCGGGCGGGATGAAGGTCGTGTCGGTACAGTCCGGCGAATGGGAGATCGACAAGGGCAATGCGGTGGCCGCCGCGATGCTCAACGAATACCCGAACCTGAAGGCGCTGCTGTGCGGCAACGACAACATGGCGATCGGCGCCGTGTCGGCCGTGCGCGCGGCCGGCAAGCAGGGCAAGGTGGCCGTGGTCGGCTACGACAACATCAACGCGATCAAGCCGATGCTGAAGGACGGCCGCGTGCTCGCGACCGCCGATCAGTACGCGGCGAAGCAGGCCGTGTTCGGCATCGACACGGCACTCAAGGCGATCGCCGAGCATCGCAAGCAGGCCGACATGTCCGGCGTGGTCGAGACGCCGGTGGATCTCGTGACGAAGTGACGCCGCGCCGGTGCGGCCGCCGCCCTCAAGAATCGGGCGCGGCGGCCGTTATCCGGTGTGAGCGCGATCACGGCCACTGCATGCCCATGCACTAGTGAGCGTCACACCCGCGCGCCGCGTGCGCGCGGCCGCAACCAGGATCGCGATGGAACCGACCTTCCAACCCTCCCGTTCAGCCGCTCCGGTGCTGTCCGTCTCCGGCATCGGCAAGACCTATGCCGAACCCGTGCTCGCCGACGTCACGCTGACGCTCGCGGCGGGCCAGGCGCTCGCGTTGACGGGCGAGAACGGCGCCGGCAAGAGCACGCTGTCGAAGATCATCGGCGGGCTCGTCGAACCGACCGCCGGCACGATGCAGCTCGGCGGCCAGGCGTATGCGCCGGCGAGCCGCACGCAGGCCGAGGCGCTCGGCGTGCGCATGGTGATGCAGGAGCTGAACCTGCTGCCTACGCTGACGGTTGCCGAAAACCTGTTCCTGAACCGCCTGCCGCGGCGCTTCGGGATCATCGACCGCGCGCGGCTGCGCGACGACGCGCGCGCCGCGATGGCGCAGGTCGGGCTCGACATGGTCGATCCCGATACGCCCGTCGGCGCGCTCGGCATCGGCCATCAACAGATGGTCGAAATCGCGCGCAACCTGATCGGCGACTGCCGCGTGCTGATCCTCGACGAGCCCACCGCGATGCTGACCGCACGTGAAGTCGCGCTGCTGTTCGAGCAGATCGACCGGCTGAAGGCGCGCGGCGTCGCGATCGTCTACATCTCGCATCGGCTCGAGGAACTCGCGCGCGTCGCCGAGCGTGTCGCGGTGCTGCGCGACGGCCGGCTCGTGCATGCGGGCGACATGGCGGCGACGACGTCCGACCGGCTCGTCACGCTGATGGTCGGGCGCGAGGTCGGCGAGCACATCGATCTCGGCGAACGCCATATCGGCGCACCGCGGCTTGTCGTGTCGGGCCTCACGCGCGGGTCGGCCGTGCGGGACGTGTCGCTCGAGGTGCGCGCGGGCGAGATCTTCGGCATTTCGGGGCTGATCGGCGCGGGGCGCACCGAATTGTTGCGGCTGATCTACGGCGCCGATACGCCCGATGCCGGGATGATCGCGGTCGGCCAGCCGCTGAAACCGGCGCGGATCGGTTCGCCGGTCGACGCGGTGAAGCATGGCATCGCACTGATTACCGAGGATCGCAAGGGTGAAGGGCTGCTGCTGTCGCAGTCGGTCACCGCGAACGTGTCGCTCGGCCAGCTCGACCGGCTCGCGCGCGGCGGCATCGTCGACACCGCGCGCGAAACGGCGCTCGCCGAGCGGCAGATCGACGCGCTGCGGATCCGCACGCACGGTGCGGCGCAGGCGGTCGGCGAGCTCTCGGGCGGCAACCAGCAGAAGGTCGTGATCGGCCGCTGGCTCGCGCGCGACATGGGCGTGCTGCTGTTCGACGAGCCGACGCGCGGGATCGACGTCGGTGCCAAATTCGAGATCTACACTTTGATGGGCGCGCTCGCGCGCGAAGGCCGCGCGCTCGTCGTCGTGTCGAGCGACCTGCGCGAGCTGATGCTGATCTGCGACCGGATCGGCGTGATGTCGGCCGGGCGCATGACCGCCGTGTTCGAGCGCGGCAACTGGACCCAGGATGCGCTGCTGGCCGCGGCGTTCGCCGGCTTCGGCCGCGAAGCGCCGCCGGGCGGCGCGCAGCATCCGGACGCGGGGCCGGCGCAGGGCGCCGCTCCCGGCACTTCGACGACAGGACGACAGCAATGACCCAGCCTCCCGTATCCCCGACCGACGCAGGCGCGCAGCAGGACGTGACGGGGCGCCGCGCGCGCACGCTGTCCGGCACGCGGCTCGGCCTGTCGAACTATCTCGGGCTCGCCGGCGCGCTGGCCGCGATGATCGCGCTGTTTTCGGCGCTGAGTTCGCATTTCCTGACCTACGACACGTTCAGCACGATCGCGAACCAGATTCCCGATCTCGTCGTGATGTCGGTCGGGATGACCTTCGTGCTGATCATCGCCGGGATCGACCTGTCGGTCGGCTCGGTGCTTGCGCTCGCCGCGTCGATGGTCAGCGTCGCCGCGCTGAAATGGCAGTGGGGGCCGCTGCCGGCCGCGTTGATCGGGATCGCGGTCGCAACCGTCACGGGCGCGCTGACGGGCGCGGTCACGGTCGGCTGGCGGATCCCGTCGTTCATCGTGTCGCTCGGCGTGCTGGAGGCCGCGCGGGGCCTCGCCTATCAGCTGACGAATTCGCGCACGGCCTATATCGGCGACGCGTTCGATTTCCTGTCGAACCCGATCGCGCTCGGCATCTCGCCGGCATTCCTGATCGCGGTCGCGGTGATGATCGCAGCCCAGTTCGTGCTCACGCGCACCGTGTTCGGACGCTATCTCGTCGGGATCGGCACGAACGAGGAAGCCGTCCGACTTGCCGGGGTTAACCCGAGGCCGTATAAAATCCTCGTATTCGCATTGATGGGCGCGCTCGCGGGGCTCGCATCGCTGTTCCAGATTTCGCGGCTCGAGGCGGCCGATCCGAACGCGGGCGTGGGCCTCGAACTGCAGGTGATCGCGGCTGTCGTGATCGGCGGCACGAGCCTGATGGGCGGGCGCGGCTCGGTGATCAGCACGTTTTTCGGCGTGTTGATCATCTCCGTGCTGGCCGCGGGGCTGGCGCAGATCGGCGCGAACGAGCCGACGAAACGGATCATCACTGGCGCGGTGATCGTGGTGGCGGTCGTGCTCGATACCTATCGCAGCCGGCGTGCACGCGCGCGATAGAAAGACAGACAGAACAGACCAGAGAGAAACGGGAAATGGCGACGATCAAGGATGTGGCGGCCATGGCGGGCGTGTCGTTTACGACCGTCTCGCACGTGGTGAACAATTCGCGGCCGGTGTCCGCGGATGTGCGTGCGAAGGTCGAGGGCGCAATCCGCGAGCTGAACTACGTGCCATCGGCCGTGGCGCGCTCGCTGAAGGCGCGGGCGACGGCGACCATCGGCCTCGTCGTGCCGAACAGCACGAATCCGTACTTCGCGGAGCTTGCGCGCGGCATCGAGGATCAGTGCGCGGCCAACGGCTATTGCGTGTTCTTCTGCAACTCGGACGACGATCCCGTGAAGCAGCGCAACTACCTGCGCGTGCTGCAGGAAAAGCGCATCGACGGGCTGATCGTCGCATCGGCGGGCGAGGATGCGGTGCTGGCGCAGACGCTCGCGGACACGCATGCGCCGCTCGTCGTCGTCGACCGCAACATCGAGGGGCTCGCGGCCGATCTCGTGCAGATCGACCACGAACGCGGCGCGTACCTGGCGACGCGCCACCTGCTCGAACTCGGGCACGCGAAGATCGGCTGCATCACCGGGCCGACCGACACGGCCGTCAGCGCGATGCGCGTGCACGGCTTCATCCGCGCGATGGCCGAGCGCGGGGTCGACATCGTGCCGGGCGCGATCGCGGAAAGCGATTTCTCGTGCCTCGGCGGTTATCACGCGGCGTCGCGGCTGTTCGAATCGGTGCGGCCGAGCGCGATCTTCGCGGGCAACGACCTGATGGGCGTCGGCGCGCTGCGCGCGGCGGCCGAGCGCGGGCTGCGCGTGCCCGACGACTGCTCGATCATCGGTTTCGACGACATCGAATTTTCCCGCTACACGTATCCGGCGTTGTCGACGGTCGGCCAGTCGGTGCGCGCGCTCGGCGAAATGGCCGCGCAGACGCTGATCGAGCGGATCGGCGGCGGCTCGACGGCCGTGCCGAGCCGCCGTCGCGTCGTGTCGCCGCGCCTCGTGCTGCGCGAATCGACGGCGATCTACCGCGAACCGGCCGCATCGGGCGGTCGCGCATGACGACGCACGCCGCGGGTGCCGGCCGCGTGACGGTGGTCGGCAGCCTGAACATGGATCTCGTCGTGCGTGCGCCGCGGCTGCCGCTGCCGGGCGAAACGCTCGCCGGGCACGCGTTCGCGCAGGCGGCGGGCGGCAAGGGCGGCAACCAGGCCGTTGCCGCCGCCCGGCTCGGCGCGCAGGTCGCGATGATCGGCTGCGTCGGCGCGGATGCGCACGGCGCGGCACTGCGCGCCGGCCTCGAAGCCGAGGGCATCGACTGCACGGGGCTCGCGACGAGCGCGTCGGCGTCGACCGGCGTCGCGCTGATTGTCGTCGACGATGCGAGCCAGAACGCGATCGTGATCGTCGCGGGCGGCAACGGCGAGGTCACGACCGATACGATCGCACGGCACGAAGCCGCGCTGGCGTCGGCCGACGTACTGATTTGCCAGCTCGAGACGCCGCCCGACGCGGTGTTCGCGGCGCTGTTGGCCGGGCGGCGGCTCGGCCGCACGGTGGTGCTCAATCCGGCCCCGGCCGTCGCGCCGCTGCCGGACGGCTGGCTGCCGCTCGTCGATTACCTGATCCCGAACGAGGTCGAGGCCGCCGCGCTGACCGCGCTGCCGGTACGCGATCCGGCCGGTGCCGAAGCCGCCGCGCGTGCGCTGCAGGCCGGCGGCGCGCGCAACGTGCTGGTCACGCTCGGTGCGCGCGGCGTGCTCGCGCTGACGGCCGACGGCGTCGCGCGGCACTATCCGGCGCCGGCCGTGCAGGCCGTCGACACGACGGCGGCCGGCGATACCTTCATCGGCGGCTTTTCCGCGCGGATCGCAGCCGGCGCGGACGTCGACACGGCCATCCGCTTCGCGCAACGCGCGGCGGCGCTGTCGGTCACGCGAGCGGGCGCGCAGCCGTCGATTCCGACGCTCGCGGAACTGGCCGAATAGGGCTGGATCACGGATTCCGCATCACGGCCGGCCCGTCGCACGAGACGGCCGGCCGTACCTCCTGCCTGCTGCCCCGGCCGGCATCGCGCAAAGCCTTCTCCGATCCAGTTTGTCGTCGCCCGGATCTCGCGCTGATTATTCGGTCGCCCGCAATAAACAGACAAATAATTCGAAAAAATACCGTCAAAACCATCAAGTTGTGCGCCATGCGGTCGTAAATGCACCGAGGGAGTGAGGCAATGCTTCGAGCCAACGGGCCCGGCCCGTTCATGACGACGCAACACAGGAAGGATGATGGTCTTCAGGAACCTGACGATTCGTGCGCGCATCGGTGTGACGATGGCGTTTCTGGCGGTGCTGCTGGGCGTAACCGGCGTGCTCGGGCTGTACGGGATGACGCGTGCGAACGACTCGACGCGCGAGATTTTCACGAACCAGATGCCGAGTGCGGTCGACGTGGCGGTCGCGGAAATGTTCGCCGCACGCGAGCGCCTCGCGCTCGACCGCGCGGCGCTGCTGTCCGGCACGCCTGACTCGGCGGCGGCCATCGAGCGCAGCCGCGCGATGCGCGCGCAGTCCGACGCGTGGTGGCAGAAATACCTCGCGCTGCCGCGCGACGCGGAGGAGGATCGCCTGGCGCAGGATGTCGCCGCGAAGCGGCAGGCGCTGCAACGCAGTTGCGACGCGTTCGCGAGCATCGTCGGGTCCGACCAGCGCGATCGCATCGGCGACGGCGCGAAGCAGCTCCAGGCGAACTACACCGAGCTCTCGGTGGCGGGCGAGGCGCTGCGTGCCTTCCAGTTCTCTGCCGCGAAGGCGAGCTTCGATCATGCGCAATCGGTGTACGACACGCTGCGCGTGCTGTCGATCGTCGCGCTCGCGGCCGGCATCGGCGCCGCGCTGCTGTCGTGGCTGACGCTGAGCCGCGCGATCGGCCGCCCGATCGCGGACGCGCTCGCGCATTTCGACGCGATCTCCGCAGGCGACCTGCGCCGGCCGATCGTGGTGCACCGGCGCGACGAGATGGGGCAGCTTCTCGAAGGCCTCGCGAAGATGCAGCGCGGGCTCGTCGACACGGTGCGCACCGTGCGCGGCGGCAGCGAGTCGATCGCGACCGCGGCCCGCCAGATCGCGGCCGGCAACATCGACCTGTCGTCGCGCACCGAGGAACAGGCCGCTGCGCTGCAGGAAACCGCATCGAGCATGGAACAGTTGACCGGCACTGTGAAACAGAACGCGGACAATGCACGCCAGGCAAGCGCGCTGGCCGCGAATGCGTCGGAGATTGCAAACAAGGGCAATACGGTGGTCGGCCAGGTGGTCGGCACGATGGGCGAGATCAACGACAGCTCGGCCAAGATCGCGGACATCATCGCGATCATCGAGGGAATCGCGTTCCAGACCAACATTCTTGCGCTGAATGCGGCCGTCGAAGCCGCACGCGCGGGCGAGGAAGGGCGCGGCTTCGCGGTCGTCGCGGGCGAGGTGCGCAGCCTCGCCCAGCGTTCGTCGACCGCGGCCAAGGAGATCAAGGCGCTGATCGACGCGTCGGTGGAGCGCATCCGGTCGGGTTCCACGCTGGTCGACGAAGCGGGGCGCACGATGAGCGACGTGATCGGTGCGGTGCAGCGCGTGACGGACATCATGGGTGAAATCGCCGCGGCGTCCGAGGAGCAGAGCGGCGGGATCGACCAGGTGGCGCGCGCCGTTGCGCAGATGGACGAGGTCACGCAGCAGAATGCGGCGCTCGTCGAGGAAGCCGCGGCCGCCGCGCAGTCGCTCGATGAACAGGCCGCGCGCCTGCGCGAAACGGCGGCGGTGTTCCAGCTCGACGACGAAGCGGCACGCGCGGGCGCCGTCGCGCCGGTCGCAGCGCGTCACGCGTCGCGTGCACCCGCGGCGGCGGTTGCCGTACCGGCACCGGCGCCGACACAACAGGCTGCTGCGCGCGACGATCGCGATGCACCGCCGAAGCGCATGGCTGCGACGCCGCCGGCGCGCAAGCCCGTGGCTGCATCCGCAGCGCCCGCAGCGGCGCCGGTCGCTGCCGCCGCCGGCGCCGACGACTGGGAGACCTTCTGATTCGCGCGTGCCGCGCATCTATCCCCATTTGGTGACGAACGACGCCCGCGACATGCGGGCGTCGTCGTTTCGGCGGCGGACAAAATATGACAGCGCGCGTGAACGGTCACGCATCGTCGCATGCATCGCGCGGCCCGCGCCGCCGGATGCGCGCAATACGCGCAACGGTGCGCGTCGTGTTCCCGCATCCGTCGTACGGGTATCTCCGTAAGGGGCACGGCAAAAAAATTGTAACGGTGCGCGCGGCGTGTCGTCGTAAACGACGGCTCGAACGTATAGGGATGAAGGGGGGCGTGACGACGTCGGAAGTGTCCAACGCACAAGACGATTCGTTGTTCGACGAGACGCGACGGATGCAGTTTCTGCGGCTCGGGAGGTCGATTGTAAAACGACGAAATACGTTGTCCAAGCGGTGTTGTCGAGAATGACGAACTTCATACGAAGAGTTCGTGAAAAAAAATTAGAAAGGGTTTAGGATGAATTCGAACGCGCTTGCTTCTGCGCAGTCGTACGAAGGCAGGCACGTCTTCAGACTCAGGCGAGGGAGGTAGCATGGATATTTACAGCAGCTTCGCGAACCGCTTCGAAAAAATGCGAGAGGAAGAGCTCTCGCTGGAGGAGTATCTCGCGCTCTGCAAGAACGATCCATCCGCGTACGCGACGGCTGGTGAACGCATGCTGGCAGCAATCGGGGAACCTGAACACATCGATACCCGCAACGAGCCGCGCCTGTCGCGGATCTTCGCGAACAAGGTCATCAAGGTCTATCCCGCATTCCGTGAGTTCTACGGAATGGAGGAAGTGATCGAGCAGGTGGTCGCGTATTTCCGCCACGCCGCGCAAGGGCTCGAAGAGAAGAAGCAGATCCTCTACCTGCTCGGTCCGGTGGGCGGCGGCAAGTCGTCGATCGCCGAGCGTCTGAAGCAACTGATGGAGCGCGTGCCGTTCTATGCGCTGAAGGGCTCGCCCGTCAACGAATCGCCGCTCGGGCTGTTCGACTACGACGAAGACGGCCCGATCCTCGAGGAACAGTACGGCATTCCGCGCCGCTACCTGAAGAGCATCCTGAGCCCGTGGGCCGTCAAGCGCCTGCACGAATACAACGGCGACATCCGCCAGTTCCGCGTCGTGCGCCGCTATCCGTCGATCCTGCGGCAGATCGGCATTGCGAAGACGGAGCCGGGTGACGAGAACAACCAGGACATCTCGTCGCTGGTCGGCAAGGTCGACATCCGCAAGCTCGAGCAGTATGCGCAGGACGACGCCGACGCATACAGCTACTCGGGCGGCCTGTGCCTCGCGAACCAGGGCCTGCTCGAATTCGTCGAAATGTTCAAGGCGCCGATCAAGGTGCTGCACCCGCTGCTGACCGCCACGCAGGAAGGCAACTTCAAGGGCACCGAGGGCTTCGGCGCGATTCCGTTCGACGGGATCATCCTCGCGCACTCGAACGAGTCGGAGTGGAAGGCGTTCCGCAACAACCGCAACAACGAGGCACTGCTCGACCGGATCTTCGTCGTGAAGGTGCCGTACTGCTTGCGCGTGTCGGAAGAGACCAAGATCTACGAGAAGCTGATCCGCAACTCGTCGCTCGCCGAGGCCGTATGCGCGCCGGGCACGCTGAAGATGATGTCGCAGTTCTCGGTGCTGTCGCGCCTGCACGAGCCGGAGAATTCGAGCCTGTTCTCGAAGATGCAGGTGTACGACGGCGAAAACCTGAAGGACACCGATCCGAAGGCGAAGTCGTACCAGGAATATCGCGACTACGCGGGCGTGGACGAAGGGATGACGGGCGTGTCGACACGCTTCGCGTTCAAGATCCTGTCGCGCGTGTTCAACTTCGATTCGAGCGAGGTCGCGGCCAATCCCGTGCACCTGATGTACGTGCTCGAACAGCAGATCGAACGCGAGCAGTTCCCGCCGGAAACCGAGCAGAAGTACCTGTCCTTCGTGAAGGACGTGCTCGCGTCGCGCTACGCGGATTTCATCGGCAAGGAGATCCAGACGGCCTACCTCGAGTCGTATTCGGAGTACGGCCAGAACATCTTCGACCGCTACGTCACGTATGCCGACTTCTGGATCCAGGATCAGGAATTCCGCGATCACGATACCGGCGAGAGCTTCGATCGCGCCGCGCTGAACGCGGAGCTGGAGAAGATCGAGAAGCCGGCCGGCATCAGCAATCCGAAGGATTACCGCAACGAGATCGTGAATTTCGTGTTGCGTGCGCGGGCGGCGAATGCCGGCAAGAACCCCGTGTGGACGAGCTACGAGAAGTTGCGCGTCGTGATCGAGAAGAAGATGTTCTCGAACACCGAGGAACTGTTGCCGGTGATTTCGTTCAACGCAAAGGGTTCGGCGGAAGAGCAGCGCAAGCATGAGGACTTTGTAAACCGGATGGTCGCGAAGGGCTATACGCCGAAGCAGGTGAGGCTGCTTTGCGACTGGTACCTGCGCGTGCGCAAGTCGTCATGACGCGCGCGGTACCGAGCCCGTGCGGCGAGTCCGCACGGGCGCTTTCAGGGACGCCGCCCGCATGACGGGAGACGGCATGTGCGGCGAGCGTTCCGGCATATCGACTTTCGAGCGGGAGACCGGCAGTGCTTCATCAAATCATCGACCGCAGGCTGGCCGGCAAGAACAAGAGCATCGCCAACCGCGAACGCTTCCTGCGTCGCGTCAAGAACTACATTCGTCGTGCCGTGTCCGACGCGGTGCGCGACCGTAGCATCAAGGATATCCAGAGCACGCAGAGCATCACGATCCCGCGCAAGGACATCGCGGAGCCGAATTTCCGGCACGGGCCGGGCGGGCGGCGTGAATACGTGCATCCCGGCAACGAGGACTACGTGCGCGGCGACAAGATCCCGCGCCCGCAGGGCGGCTCGGGCGGCGGCGGCAGTCAGGCCAGCAACGAGGGCGAAGGGCAGGACGACTTCGTGTTCGAGCTGTCGCGCGACGAGTTCATGCAGTACTTCTTCGACGATCTCGAACTGCCGCGCCTCGTGAAGACGCACCTGCTGACGGTGCCGAGCTGGAAGAACGTGCGCGCGGGCTGGTCGGCGGAAGGCACGCCGAACAACATCGACGTCGTGCGCTCGCTGCGCAGCGCGCTCGGCCGGCGCATCGCGCTCGGCTCGCCGCTCGTCAACGAGCTGCGCGAACTCGAGGCCCAGCTCGAAGCGATGAAGAGCGATCCGGAAGACCGCCGCGCGGAAATCGCGACGCTCGAGGCCGAGATCCATCACCTGAAGGGGCGCATCTGGCGGATTCCGTTCATCGATCCGTTCGACCTGCGCTACATCAACCGCGTGAAGCAGCCGCAGCCGTCGAGCCAGGCCGTGATGTTCTGCCTGATGGACGTGTCGGGCTCGATGGACGAGCAGCGCAAGGATCTCGCGAAGCGCTTCTTCATCCTGCTTTACCTGTTCCTCAAGCGCAACTACGAGCGCATCGAGGTCGTGTTCATCCGTCACCATACGCGCGCCGAGGAGGTCGACGAGGACACCTTCTTCCATTCGACCGAGAGCGGCGGCACGGTCGTGTCGAGCGCGCTCGAACTGATGCGCAAGGTGCAGAACGAGCGCTACTCGCCGACCGAATGGAACATCTACGGCGCGCAGGCGTCCGACGGCGACAACTGGACCGACGATTCGCCGAAGTGTCGCAAAATCCTGGAAGAGGATATCCTCACGAAGACGCGTTACTTCGCGTATATCCAGGTCGCGCCGGAAGAGCAGAATTTGTGGCTGGAATACGCGCAACTGGCACTGTCGCAACCGCATCTCGCGATGAAAAAAGTGGAATCGGCTGCCGACATTTACCCGGTATTTCGCGAATTGTTCGAAAAGCAGGTGGAAACGTCATGACGACCCGCCATCTGCACAACGAGTCGCGCGGCTACGAGCCGCGCCCCTCCGGCGACGACACGGCCGGCCCTGCCGCATCGCAGCAACGCGCGCAGGCCGAACCTTCGCCGCCGGCCGCCGACTTGCCCGGTTCCGGGCAAAAGGAAGCGCGTATGAACGTTGCCGAACGCAAGCCGCTGCCGTGCCCGTCCGACTGGACGTTCGAACTGCTCGAGGAATACGACACGCACATCTCGCAGGTCGCCGAACAATACGAGCTCGACATCTATCCGATCCAGCTCGAACTGATCAGCGCCGAACAGATGATGGACGCGTATGCGTCGGTCGGGATGCCAGTCAACTACCGCCACTGGTCGTTCGGCAAGCACTTCCTGTCGACCGAGAAGAGCTACCGCCGCGGCCAGATGGGCCTCGCGTACGAAATCGTCATCAATTCGAACCCGTGCATCGCGTATCTGATGGAAGAGAACACGATGACGATGCAGGCGCTCGTGATCGCGCACGCGGCGTACGGGCACAACTCGTTTTTCAAGGGCAACTACCTGTTCCGGCTGTGGACCGACGCGCACGCGATCATCGACTATCTCGTGTATGCGAAGAACTACGTCGCGGAATGCGAGGAGCGCTACGGGCTCGATCGCGTCGAGGAGCTGCTCGATTCGTGCCATGCGCTGATGAACTACGGCGTCGACCGCTACAAGCGGCCGCAGAAGCCGTCGCTGTCGAAGGAAGCCGCGCTGCGGCGCGAGCGCGAGGCGTACCTGCAGTCGCAGGTGAACGAACTGTGGCGCACGCTGCCGGGCAAGAAACCCGAGCTGATGGAGGAGCAGGAAGACCGCTATCCGCCCGAGCCGCAGGAGAACCTGCTGTATTTCGCGGAGAAGAACGCGCCGCTGCTCGAGCCGTGGGAGCGGGAAGTGATCCGCATCGTGCGCAAGATCGGCCAGTATTTCTACCCGCAGCGGCAGACGCAGGTGATGAACGAAGGCTGGGCGACGTTCTGGCACTACACGCTGCTGAACACGCTGTACAACCAGGGCAAGCTGGAAGACAGCTTCATGATGGAGTTCCTGCATTCGCACAGCAACGTGGTCTACCAGCCGCCCGTCACGAAGCCGTACTACAGCGGGATCAACCCGTATGCGCTCGGTTTCTCGATGATGAGCGACATCCGGCGGATCTGCGAAGCGCCGACGGAAGAGGACTACAAGTGGTTTCCGGAGATCGCGGGCACGCCGTGGCTGCCGGCGATGCACTACGCGATGCGCAACTTCAAGGACGAAAGCTTCATCGCACAGTACCTGTCGCCGAACCTGATCCGCGAGATGCGGCTCTTCTCGGTGCTCGACGACGACATGCGCGATTCGCTCGAGGTGTCGGCGATCCACGACGATTCCGGCTACCAGTACGTGCGGCAGGCGTTGTCGCGGCAGTACGACATCCATCACCGCGAGCCGAACATCCAGGTGTGGGCCGTGAACACGCGCGGCGACCGCAGTCTCACGCTGCGTCACTTCATGACCGACAACCGCCACCTGTCGAACGACAGCGACGAAGTGCTCAAGCACATGGCGCGGCTGTGGCAGTTCGACGTGTACCTGGAAAGCGTCGACGAGGCCGGCACCGTGCGCAAGCGCTACGAGTGCCGCTACGTGCCGCCGGAGGTGCGCGTCTGAGCGCCGCTTTCGAATAGTTTGCATCGGACGCCAGCCCGCGGGCTGGCGTTTTCATATGACGAACGCGCGGCGGGAGAAAAATTTTCTACATCCGGACGAACCCGGAAAGCCTGTTACTTTACATTTCGCTAAAATCCCGTAGCGCCGTGCCGCCGGAACCGGTGCCACGTGCGACCGCACGCGGCGGCCCCCAAGCCGTCTCGCCCAGAAAGCATTAAAAGGAACAGACCAATCCATGGACGTCCAGACCGACCAAGCTGCGCTGTCCGCGCATGACACCCGGCGGCGCGTGTTCGCCATCGTCGGCGCCTCATCGGGCAACCTCGTCGAGTGGTTCGACTTCTACATCTACTCGTTCTGCGCGCTGTATTTCGCGCCGGCGTTCTTCCCGAGCGGCAACACCACGACGCAACTGCTGAATACGGCGGGCGTGTTCGCGGCCGGCTTCCTGATGCGCCCGATCGGCGGCTGGCTGTTCGGCCGCATCGCCGATCGTCACGGCCGCCGCGCGGCGATGATGATCTCGGTGCTGATGATGTGCGGCGGTTCGCTCGTGATCGCGGTGCTGCCGACCTATGCGCAGATCGGCGCGCTCGCGCCGGCGCTGCTGCTGGTCGCGCGCCTGTTCCAGGGCCTGTCGGTGGGCGGCGAATACGGCACGAGCGCGACCTACATGAGCGAGGTCGCGCTGAAGGGCCGGCGCGGCTTCTTCGCGTCGTTCCAGTACGTGACGCTGATCGGCGGCCAGCTGTGCGCGCTGCTCGTGCTCGTGATCCTGCAGCAGACGCTGTCGACCGACGAACTGAAGGCGTGGGGCTGGCGCATCCCGTTCGTCGTCGGCGCGGCGGCCGCGCTGATCTCGCTGTACCTGCGGAAATCGCTCGACGAGACGTCGACCAGCGCGTCGCGCGACAAGAAGGACGCCGGCACGATCCGCGGCGTGTGGCGGCACAAGGGCGCGTTCCTGACGGTGGTCGGCTTCACGGCCGGCGGCTCGCTGATCTTCTACACGTTCACGACGTACATGCAGAAGTACCTCGTGAACACGGCCGGCATGCACGCGAAGACGGCCAGCAACGTGATGACCGTCGCGCTGCTCGTCTACATGCTGATTCAGCCGGTGTTCGGCGCGCTGTCCGACAAGATCGGCCGCCGCACGTCGATGATCCTGTTCGGCTCGTTCGCGGTGATCGGCACGGTGCCGCTGATGCATGCGCTGAAGGACGTGACGAGCCCGGTGGCCGCGTTCGTGCTGATCACGGTCGCGCTGGCGATCGTCAGCTTCTACACGTCGATCAGCGGCCTCATCAAGGCCGAGATGTTCCCGCCGGAAGTGCGTGCGATGGGCGTCGGCCTGTCGTACGCGGTCGCGAACGCGATCTTCGGCGGCTCGGCCGAGTATGTCGCGCTGTGGTTCAAGTCGATCGGCAGCGAGGAAACCTTTTACTGGTACGTGACGGTGCTGTGCGCGATCTCGCTGATCGTGTCGTGGCGGATGCGCGATCCGAGCAAGGAAGGGTATCTGCGCAACGAACCGTGATCGATTGCGCATCGCGCGCAGTCGCATCGTGACGAACGTCCCGCCAGCCGGCGGGACGTTTTTTTGCGGCGTGCGATTACGCGTGCGGCGGCGCGTGATCGAACACGCTCGACCAGCCATGCGAACATCTGCTCGACGCTCGGCGAGCGCGACGGGCCGTATACGGGGAGCCGGACGATCGCGCAGGTAGACATCCTCGGCATCGCGTCGGTGGGGCGCGTCATATCGATATCGAAATCGATTCGTTGTCCGTTACGAGCAATTTCCTTAATCTGAACCCGTAGTTCGTGTGACACCTCCTTGACTGGGATTCGCGCCCGCTGTCCGCAGCGGGCGTCTTTTTTTGTGCGCGGCGTGCCGCCGCACGGCTCGCTTGCCTCATCACGAAACCCGCTGAGCAAAGCACCATTTGTTGGTTCGGATTCGCCGCACGCGCTGATACGTTAGCGGCTTCGCGACCACACGCTCCGTCGCGATGTTCCTCGAACCGGCCGCCGCGCGATCCGCGGCGGCCTTCATAACAAATCAGGTCGTGCTCGTGAAAATCCACACTCTCGCTACGTGGCTCGTCGGGGCTGCGCTCGTCACCGCAGGTACGGTCGCGCATGCGGACCGTCTCGACGACATCAAGAAGGCCGGCGTGCTGCGCGTTGCGACGTTCGACAGCAACCCGCCGTTCGGTTATGTCGATGCAAAGAACAACCACATCGTCGGTCTCGACGTCGACTATGCGAAGGCGCTTGCCGACAAGCTCGGCGTGAAGCTGCAGCTTCAGCCGACCAACCCCGCGAACCGCATTCCGTTCCTGACATCCGGCAAGGTCGATCTCGTGCTCGCGAACTTCACGATCACCGACGAGCGCGCGAAGCAGGTCGACTTCAGCATTCCGTATTTCTCGTCGGGCCAGCAGTTTCTCGCGAAGAAGGGCGTGCTGAAATCGGCCGACCAGTTGAACGGCCTGCGCGTCGGCGCGGACAAGGGCACGACGAACGAGATCACGCTGCGCGAGAAATTCCCGAAGGCGACGATCGTCGCGTACGACGACACGCCGTTCGCGTTCGCCGCGCTGCGCGCCGGCAACGTGCAGGCGATCACGCAGGACGGCCCGAAACTGATCGGCCTGCTCGCGAACGTGCCCGACAAGCAGAACTACGAGATTCCCGCGTTCACGATCTCGAACGACTACATGGGCGTCGGCGTGCCGAAGGGCGAGACGCGCCTGCTCGGCTTCGTCAACGACACGCTGAAGGGGCTCGAGGCGAACGGCCGCGCCGTGCAGATCTACGATGCATGGTTCGGGCCGACGACGAAGACGCCGCTCACGCGCATCTTCCGCATCGGCGACAAGACCTGAGCCACGCCGCACGCGCGCCGCGATTTGCCGGAACGTCGGCAGCGCGGCGCTTTCCGATTTGTTCCGATCGCGTGCTTCGCGCACGTCCCTCAGCATGCTCGGGTTGGCTCCCAAATATCTGTCCTGGCTCTGGCAGGGTTTCCTGCTGACACTCGGCCTCGCGGCCGCGTCGGCCGTCGCCGCGACCGCCGGCGGGCTGCTGCTCGCGGTCATGCGGCATGCGCGCGGCACGGCGCTGCGCACGGCGGCCGCCGCATATATTGTCGCGTTCCGCAACACGCCGCTGCTCGTGCAGTTGCTGTTCTGGTATTTCGGCGTCGCGTCGTTGCTGCCCGACACGTGGATCGCGTGGCTGAACGCGCGTCATCAAGTGAGCGCGGGCCCGCTCACGCTCGCATGGCCGTCGTTCGAATTCGTCGCGGGCTGGGTCGGGCTGAGCGCGTATACGGCCGCATTCGTCGCCGAGGAATGCGAAGCCGGCCTGCGCGGCGTGCGCCGCGCGCAGCATGACGCGGCGGCGGCGCTCGGCCTCACGCCGATGCAGTCGCTGCGCTACGTGGTATTGCCGCAGGCCGTGCGCATCGTGCTGCCGCCGCTGTTCGGCCAATACATGAATCTCGTGAAGAACTCGTCGCTCGCGATGGCGATCGGCGTGGCCGAGCTATCGTATGCGTCGCGGCAGGTCGAAACGGAAACGTTCAAGACCTTCGCCGCGTTCGGCGTCGCGACCTTGCTGTACGTCGCGGCGGTGGCCGCGATCGAGGCCGGTGCGTATGCGGCCACGCAATGGCGCGACCGGCTTGGCGCGGGGCGTTGACGATGGATTTTTCGCTGCTGCTCTCCAACCTGCCGTACCTGCTCGTCGGCGCGTTCCCGGAAGGTCCGCTCGGCGGCGCCGCGCTGTCGCTGGTGCTTGCGATCGCGTCGGCCGCTGCCTCGGCCGTGCTCGGCATCGCGCTCGGCGTCGCGATGGCGCTCGCGCGCGGCCCCGTACGCGTGCTGCTGCTCACGTTCATCGGGTTCTTCCGCGCGATTCCCGTGCTGATGCTGATCTTCTGGACGTACTTCCTGATGCCCGTGCTGCTGCACATGGATGTGCCGGGGCTCGCGACGGTCGTGTGCGCGCTCGCGCTCGTCGGCGGCGCGTATCTCGCGCATGCGGTGCATGCGGGCATCGTCGCCGCGGGCGATGGCCAATGGCAGGCCGGGCTGTCGCTCGGGCTCACGCGCTGGCAGACGGTGCGCCACGTGCTGCTGCCGCAGGCGATCCGGATCATGACGCCGTCGTTCGTCAACCAGTGGGTCGCGCTCGTGAAGGACACGTCGCTCGCGTATATCGTCGGCGTGCCGGAACTGTCGTTCGTCGCGACGCAGGTGAACAACCGGCTGATGGTGTATCCGGCGCCGATCTTCCTGTTCGTCGCGGCGATCTATCTGGTGCTGTGCACGTCGCTCGACGGCGCGGCGCGCTGGCTGTTGTCGCGCGGCACGCGTGCGCAACACGTCGAGCAAGCGACGGCCGAGCGCACGGAGCCCGCGCGGTGACGGTGTGCCACGGCCGTGGCGAACGGCCGGTGAGGACGCGCTGGTGAATATCCGCAGTTGACGGCACACCGGGCAGGTCGTGCCCGGCGTGCGGTACGGACAGCAACGGTGGATGGCCGGCCGCCTGCGCCGCCGCTTCCGGAGCGACGGCGGGCGGCACGTGCGTCACGACGCCGAGTAGTGCGTGTTGAAGACCGCGCGCAGCGTCGATTTGTCGGTTGCGAAATCGCCCCACAGCGGCCCGTCGTTCTGCGCGAACGCGAACGGCGCCGTATTGATCGACGCGAGGCGGAAGCGCCATTGCGCGGCTTCCTGGCGGAACGCGGTGAGCTGCATGTCGGACAGCGCCGTCTGCGCGCTGGCGAGCGTGACGAGCGGGTCGACCGGATCGTTCGCGACGCGCACTTCGAAATGCAGGTGCGGGCCCGTTGCGGCGCCCGTCATCCCGACCGAGCCGAGCCGCTGGCCCTGCTTCACGGTTTCGCCGGTCTTGAGCCCGTGCGCGAACGCGGACAGGTGCGCGTAGTAGGTCGAGTAGCCGTCCGCGTGATCGACGATCACGTAGCGGCCGTAGCCGCCCGGATCGGTGCCGACGAACGACACGACGCCGTCGGCCGCCGCGTCGACGGGCGTGCCGCTCGGTGCGGCGAGATCGACGCCCGTGTGGAACGCCATCGCCTGCGACAGCGGATGGACGCGCTCGCCGAAGAACGAGCTGATGCGCGTCCACTTGACCGGCATCGTGAACGCGGCGGCTTCGAGCGGCGAACCGTCGAGCGTGTAGTACGCGCCGTGCTCGGCACCCGGCGCGCGGAACCAGATCGCGCCGAACGTGCGGCCGGCGACGCGCAGTTCGAGCGCGGTGAGGCGCGGCGTGCCGTCGGTCGTGTCGAACGCGACGCGGTAATAGTCGCCGCGCTGCGCACTCGCGCGCATCGCGACCTTGCCGGTGACGAGATCGCCGAGCTGGATGCGCACCTCGGGCGGCACGTCGAGCCGGTTCAGCGTATCGGACAGCGTGAGCTCGATGTCGCCCGCGCGCATCCCGTGCTGGTTTTCGGGCGGCGCAAGCTGGAACAGGCTCGCATAGCCGAGCATGTCGTTGCGGTGTGCGCTGAGCGGCGCGAACAGGCCAGGCTGCAGGCTGCGGTCGTTGCGTTCGCCGTGTTCGTTGCGCTCGCCGAGCGTGCGGGCGAGCTCGCTCGTCACGAAATGCTGCGCGGTGGGAAACGGCGTGTCGGACAGCACGCGCTGCGGCAGCACGGCCGTGCCCGAGTCGACGGCGCCCGGCAGTTGCGACACGGCCGGCAGCGCGGCGGCAAGGCCGAGGGCGGCGAGGGCGCCGAGCACGGCGGCCGGCACGAGCGCGCGCACGACGCGCTGCGCGCGGCCGGGCGCGAAAGCATCAGGAGTTGCGGCAGGCTTGACCAAGGTGTCCACATCCAGGAAAGCGGTTCAAAGGGGTGTGGGCAGGGGCCGCCGGCGGCTCAACCGTCGAATGGCGACGGGGCGGGCGGCGGGCGTGCAACAAAACAGGCCCCGCCAGGGGCCTGTGTCGTTTCCGTTCGACCCAACGCGCGGGGCGGGCCCGCTTCGAACGGCGGCGTGTTTACCGGGTCGAACCCGGTTATCACGAAGACGCTAAAGAATGATGACAGCGTCAGTCTACCGATGTTCCGCGAAACGTTAAAAATTTTAAAGGGGGTCAGCTCATTCGTTTCGCAGTGCGGTAAATCGGGTTAAATCAGAATTTGTTACGATAATTTTCGTCAGTCCGGCAATTTTTGCGCGCGGCCGCGCAACGCGGCGGACGTGCGGACGGCGTCGAAGCCGGCGTCGAGCATCGCTTCGGCGTCGTTCCACAGATTGCCGCGCAGCCGGTTGGTCCAGATCATCGACGCGAACACGCCTTCGAGCAGCGACACGAGATAGACGGCGGCCAGGTGCACGTCGAGATTGGCGGCGAGTTCGCCGGCCGCGATCGCGCGGCGCAGCAGCGCCTTCGTGATTCGCAGCATCTGCAGCTCGAGCAGCATGCGGCGCCGCTGCAGCGCGCCGTTTTCCTCGCTCTGCTCGCACTTCGTATAGAGGATCACGAGCACGCGCTGCATCGGGCCCGGCTCGCCGCATTCCTGCAGATAGTGGGACGCGGCACGCCGCAGCGTGGCGAGCGGCGGCAGGCCGTCGCCCGCGTCGAAACCTTCCGACGTGCGCGCGAACGCGCGGTCGCACATCGCGAGACACACTTCCATCTTGTTGCGGTAGTGGCCGTAGACGGCGCCCCGCGACATCCCGGCGGCCTCGGCGAGGTCCGCCATCGCGGTTTGCGCGACGCCTTTCTCGAGCAGCACGAGCTCGGCGGCGTCGAGGATCCGGTGCTTGATGGCGAGCGATTCTTCCCGGGTCTTGCGGGCCATGTCGTGAGTTTCCTTACAATTCGCTGTCGTTTTATTGAGACAGTGTGGCGGTCAGGTTGAAACAGCGTTTATTTAATCAGTCGTGACTGATTATAATCGACCACCCTGAGCCGCCGCATTTTATCGGCGGCGAACGATCCGAGGTCACCATGAATAACAACAATTGCTTCCTGTCGCGCTGCCGCCGGCTGGCGCCGTTCACGCTGGCGGCCGCGCTCGTCGTGGCCGGATGCGGCAAGGGCGAGCAGGACGCGGAGAAAGAGACCGCGAAGCAGGCGACCGTCGTCACGGTGCGCCCGACGGCCGTGCCGATGACCGTCGAATTGCCGGGCCGGCTCGACGCGTACCGGCAGGCGGAAGTACGCGCGCGGGTCGCGGGCATCGTCACCGCGCGAACCTACGAGGAAGGCCAGGAAGTGAAGCAGGGCGCGGTGCTGTTCCGCATCGATCCCGCGCCGCTGAAGGCCGCGCGCGACGCCGCGCAGGGTGCGCTCGCGAAGGCGCAGGCCGCCGCGCTCGCGGCGAGCGACAAGCGCCGCCGTTACGACGACCTGGTGCGCGACCGCGCGGTCAGCGAGCGCGACCATACCGAGGCCGTTGCCGACGACACGCAGGCGAAAGCCGGGGTTGTATCCGCGAAGGCCGAGCTCGCGCGTGCGCAGTTGCAGCTCGACTATGCGACCGTCACCGCGCCGATCGCGGGCCGTGCACGGCGCGCGCTCGTGACCGAAGGCGCGCTCGTCGGCCAGGACCAGGCGACGCCGCTCACGACCGTCGAGCAGCTCGATCCGATCTACGTGAACTTCTCGCAGCCGGCCGCCGACGTCGACGCGCTGCGCCGCGCGGTGAAGAGCGGCCGCGCGACCGGCATTGCGCAGCACGACATCGAGGTGACGCTGTTGCGCGCCGACGGCACCGCGTATCCGCTGAAGGGCAAGCTGCTGTTCAGCGATCTCGCGGTTGATCCGACCACCGACACCGTCGCGATGCGCGCGCTGTTCCCGAATCCGGAGCGCGAGCTGCTGCCGGGCGCGTATGTGCGGATC
The DNA here is from genome assembly GCF_019091065.1 of Burkholderia sp. GbtcB21. Lineage (NCBI taxonomy): Bacteria > Pseudomonadati > Pseudomonadota > Betaproteobacteria > Burkholderiales > Burkholderiaceae > Burkholderia > Burkholderia sp. GbtcB21. The sequence goes on along the minus strand of NZ_JAGXKA010000006.1, from coordinate 290,418 downwards.
GCGCTCGACACGGCGGTCGACCAGCGGGCGATCCTCGTGCCGCGCGACGCGCTGCTGCGCACGACCGATCGCACGTCGGTGCGCGTCGTCGGCGCGAACGGCAAGGTCAAGGACGTCGAGGTCGCGGCCGACCAGATGAGCGGCCATGACTGGCGCATCACGCGCGGCCTGACGGGCGGTGAACGCGTGATCGTCGACAACGCCGCGCAGTTCGCGCCCGAGACGGCCGTCAAGCCCGTCGAGAAGGTGCCGCCGTCGAAGGCGGCGCCGGCAGCGGCCGCTTCGCACGCGGCCGCCCGTCAAACCTGACCGGTTCAAACCACCATGGCACGTTTCTTCATCGATCGCCCCGTCTTCGCGTGGGTGATCGCAATCTTCATCATGCTGGGCGGCATGTTCGCGATCCGCGCGCTGCCCGTTGCGCAATACCCGGACATCGCGCCGCCCGTCGTCAGCATCTATGCGACCTACCCGGGTGCGTCGGCGCAGGTCGTCGAGGAATCGGTGACCGCGCTGATCGAGCGCGAAATGAACGGCGCGCCGGGGCTGATGTATACGTCCGCGACGAGCAGCGCCGGGATGGCGTCGCTGTACCTGACGTTCAAGCAGGGCGTGAATGCCGATCTCGCGGCCGTCGAAGTGCAGAACCGGCTGAAGACGGTCGAGGCGCGCCTGCCCGAGCCCGTGCGCCGCGACGGCATCCAGGTCGAGAAGGCCGCCGACAACATCCAGCTCGTCGTGTCGCTCACTTCCGACGACGGCCGGATGACCGACGTGCAGCTCGGCGAATATGCGTCGGCGAACGTCGTGCAGGCGCTGCGCCGCGTCGACGGCGTCGGCAAGGTGCAGTTCTGGGGCGCCGAATATGCGATGCGGATCTGGCCCGACCCGGTGAAGATGGCCGGGCACGGCCTCACCGCGTCGGACATCGCGTCGGCGGTGCGCGCGCACAACGCGCGCGTGACGATCGGCGACATCGGCCGCAGCGCGGTGCCGGCCAGCGCGCCGATCGCGGCGACCGTGTTCGCCGACGCGCCGCTGAAGACGCCGGCCGATTTCGGCGCGATCGCGCTGCGCACGCAGGCCGACGGCTCCGCGCTGACCCTGCGCGACGTCGCACGCGTCGAGTTCGGCGGCAACGACTACAACTATCCGTCCTACGTGAACGGCAAGGTCGCGACCGGGATGGGCATCAAGCTCGCGCCGGGCTCGAATGCGGTGTCGACCGAGAAGCGCGTGCGCGCGACGATGGACGAGCTGTCCGCGTTTTTCCCGCCGGGCGTGAAGTACCAGATTCCGTACGAGACGTCGTCGTTCGTGCGCGTGTCGATGAACAAGGTCGTCACGACGCTGATCGAGGCCGGCGTGCTGGTGTTCCTCGTGATGTTCCTGTTCATGCAGAACCTGCGCGCGACGCTGATCCCGACGCTCGTCGTGCCGGTCGCGCTCGCGGGCACGTTCGGCGTGATGTATGCGGCCGGCTTCTCGATCAACGTGCTGACGATGTTCGGGATGGTGCTCGCGATCGGCATCCTCGTCGACGATGCGATCGTGGTGGTCGAGAACGTCGAGCGGCTGATGGTCGAGGAAGGGCTCGGCCCGTACGACGCGACCGTCAAGGCGATGAAGCAGATCAGCGGCGCGATTGTCGGGATCACCGTGGTGCTGACGTCGGTGTTCGTGCCGATGGCGTTCTTCGGCGGCGCGGTGGGCAACATCTACCGGCAGTTCGCGCTGTCGCTCGCGGTGTCGATCGGTTTCTCGGCATTCCTCGCGCTGTCGCTGACGCCCGCGCTGTGCGCGACGCTGCTCAAGCCGGTGTCCGGCGACCATCACGAGAAGCGCGGTTTCTTCGGCTGGTTCAACCGCTTCGTCGCGCGTGCGACGCAGCGCTATGCGACACGTGTCGGCGCGATGCTGAAGAAGCCGTTGCGCTGGCTCGTCGTGTACGGCGCACTGACCGCGGCCGCGGCGCTGATGCTCACGCAGCTGCCGACCGCGTTCCTGCCCGACGAGGACCAGGGCAACTTCATGGTGATGGTGATCCGGCCGCAGGGCACGCCGCTCGCGGAAACGATGCAGAGCGTGCGCGAGGTCGAGTCGTATATCCGCACCGACGAGCCGGCCGCGTATACGTTCGCGCTCGGCGGTTTCAACCTGTACGGCGAAGGGCCGAACGGCGGGATGATCTTCGTCACGCTGAAGAACTGGAAGGAGCGCAAGGCCGCGCGCGATCATGTGCAGGCGATCGTCGCGCGCATCAACGAGCGCTTCGCGGGCACGCCGAACACGACGGTGTTCGCGATGAATTCGCCGGCGCTGCCCGATCTCGGCTCGTCGAGCGGCTTCGACTTCCGGCTGCAGAACCGCGGCGGGCTCGACTCCGCGACGTTCAGCGCCGCGCGCGAGCAGCTGCTCGCGGCGGGCGGCAAGGACCGCGCGCTCACCGACCTGATGTTCGCGGGCACGCAGGACGCGCCGCAACTGAAGCTCGACATCGATCGCGCGAAGGCGTCGGCGCTCGGCGTGTCGATGGACGAGATCAACACGACGCTCGCGGTGATGTTCGGCTCGGACTATATCGGCGACTTCATGCACGGCACGCAGGTGCGGCGCGTGGTCGTGCAGGCCGACGGGCTGCACCGGCTCGATCCGGACGACGTGAAGAAGCTGCGCGTGCGCAACGCGCGCGGCGAGATGGTGCCGCTCGCGGCGTTCACGACGCTGCACTGGACGATGGGGCCGCCGCAGCTCACGCGCTACAACGGCTATCCGTCGTTCACGATCAACGGCTCGGCCGCGGCAGGCCACAGCAGCGGCGAGGCGATGACCGCGATCGAGCGGATCGCCGCGAAGCTGCCGGCCGGCATCGGCTACGCGTGGTCGGGGCAGTCGTTCGAGGAGCGGCTGTCGGGCGCGCAGGCGCCGATGCTGTTCGCGCTGTCGGTGCTGGTCGTGTTCCTCGCGCTCGCGGCGCTCTACGAGAGCTGGTCGATCCCGTTCGCGGTGATGCTGGTCGTCCCGCTCGGCGTGATCGGCGCGGTGCTCGGCGTCACGCTGCGGATGATGCCGAACGACATTTATTTCAAGGTGGGGCTGATCGCGACGATCGGGCTGTCCGCGAAGAACGCGATCCTGATCGTCGAAGTCGCGAAGGATCTGGTCGCGCAGCGCATGTCGCTCGTCGACGCCGCGCTCGAGGCCGCGCGGCTGCGGCTGCGACCGATCGTGATGACGTCGCTCGCGTTCGGCGTCGGCGTGCTGCCGCTCGCGTTCGCGTCGGGCGCGGCATCCGGCGCGCAGATGGCGATCGGCACCGGTGTGCTCGGCGGCGTGATCACGGCGACCGTGCTCGCGGTGTTCCTCGTGCCGCTGTTTTTCGTGATCGTCGGCCGCCTGTTCGACGTCGGCCCGCGCCGGCGCGGCGGCACGCAGCCGGCGACGATGGAGGGATCGCAATGATGTTTGCGCTGAATGCACGCGCTGCGCTGCGGGCGCCGCTCGCGCTGGCCGCCGCGCTCGCGCTGGCCGGCTGCTCGCTCGCGCCGCGCTACGAGCGGCCGGCGGCGCCGGTGCCGGCTACCTATGCGCCGGCAGACGGAAGCCGGGAGCCGGCTGCGGCGCCTGATGCGACACCTGCCGACGCCGCGCTGCTCGACGACTGGCATGCGTATTTCACCGATCCGGCGCTGCAGGCGTGGATCGACGCGGCGCTCGCGAACAACCGCGACCTGCGGATCGCAGCCGGCCGGCTCGAGGAGGCGCGTGCGCTGTACGGCGTGCAGCGCGCGGACCTGATGCCGTCGGTCGATGCGAATCTCGGCTATGAACGCACGCGCCAGTACGACCCGGTCGTGCGCGAAAGCGCGATCAGCGGGCTGTATCGCGCGGGCGTCGGCGTCAGCGCGTACGAACTCGACCTGTTCGGCCGCGTGCGCAGCCTGTCCGACGCGGCGCTCGCCGAATATTTCGCGACGGCGGACGCGCAGCGCACGGTCCGCATCGGCGTGATCGCCGAAGTGGCGGGGGCGTATGTATCGGAGCGCTCGCTGTACGAGCAGCTCGCGCTGGCGCAGCGCACGCTCGACGCGCGCGTGCACATGGCCGCGCTCACGCAGCGCCGCTACGCGGCCGGCACGAGCGACGCGATCGAGCTGCGCTCGGCCGAGATGCTGGTGGCGTCCGCGCGTGCGTCGCAGGCCGCGCTGCAGCGCGAGCATGCGCAGGCCGTGCGGGCGCTGCAATTGCTCGCGGGCGATTTCGCGCGCAACGTGCCCGGCGACGCGACCGCGCTCGACACGTTGTCGATCGCGCCCGTGGCGCCCGGCGCACCGAGCGCGCTGCTCGAACGGCGGCCGGACATCCGGCAGGCCGAGGCGCGGCTCAAGGCCGCGAACGCGCAGATCGGCGCCGCACGCGCGGCGTTCTTCCCGCGCATCGCGCTGACGACCGACTACGGCTCGGTCAGCGACGCGTTCTCGAGCCTGTTCGCGGCCGGCACGAGCGTGTGGACGTTCGCGCCGCGCATCACGCTGCCGATCTTCGCGGGCGGACGCAATCGCGCGAACCTCGACGTCGCGAACGCGCGCAAGCACATCGCGGTCGCCGAATACGAGAAGACCGTGCAGACCGCGTTCCGCGAAGTGGCCGACGCGTTCGCCGCGCGCGACTGGATCGATCGCCAGCTTGCCGCGCAGCAGGACGTCTACACGGCGGACGGTGCGCGGCTGAAGCTCGCGGAGCGCCGTTATGCGGGCGGCGTCGCGACGTATCTCGAACTGCTCGACGCGCAGCGCAGCACGTACGAGTCGGGGCAGGAGCTGATCCGGCTCAAGCAGCTCAGGCTCGCGAACGCGATCGCGCTGTATCGCGCGCTTGGCGGCGGCTGGGCGCCGGCATCGGCGTCGGCGGAGGTCGCGGCTTCCGCATGATGCGCGTCGCCTGACGCCGCAGCGCGCCGGGCAACGAGACGGCGGCCGCACGATTCGACGTGCGGCCGCCGTTTCCCGTTTCGATCGACATCGTTGCCCGCTGCATCGCCGATCGCTATCGGCGTTAGCTTCCGCTGTCGGGCAAGTCGTCCAGACCGTTTTCATACCGCGGCAGCGCGGAAGGGCATCTTCCGGAACGGCCCGCATCCGGCGATCGATCGTGTCGCCTCCCGGCGCAAACATGTGCCGCGCATCTTCCTTTTTCATCTCGTCCATTCAGACACGCGCATCGCGTGCCGACGGCCGCGCAAATATCTGATTCTCGATCGGTAATTGACGGTCGAATTAATTCATGTATTGGAATTAATGCCGGCGGCAAAGTGTCGCGGTAAAACGTTTGCATTCGTTTCGCATTCATTTCGCAATCGTTTGCGCAATAAATCGAAGTTGCTGAAAGCCGGGGTTAATTTCCTGTCAGTTGAAAATGATTTGATATTGATGTTGCCGTCCGACAACGATGGCGGCATTGGACAACGTTTTGTCTTTTTCGGATCGGGGCCGATATGAACCAATACCAGTATGGGTGAGGACGATTATGAGGAATGCAGGAGAAAAATATCGTTAATCTTCAATCGGTTCCGTGGAGCAAAAGAGAACTTCAGGTGAAATCGGTGAGATTAAAAATTGTCGAGAATGAATGTGATTTGTAAGATGCAAATGGAACATTGTCAGGGATATTTAACAATGATTTACAAAAAACTTTCACGACTATCTCGATAATGCCGCCTCGTGACGGACGGGAGCCACCACACGCTGCCTTTTGTATCCGCCACGTCGTCCATTCCCTTTGCAATTCTCACGGAAAACGTCATGAAAAAATCCCTCCTGACCGCTGTCGCACTCGCGGCCCTGTCGACCTCGGCCTTCGCAGCGGGCACCGGCACGATCAACTTCACGGGCGAGATCGTCGCGGGCGCGTGCGGCATCGATTCGGGCTCGGTCAACCAGACCGTGAACCTCGGCAAGGTGCCGACCAACGTGTTCAAGCAGGCTGGCGACAAGTCCACGCCGACCAATTTCGACATCAAGCTGACCGACTGCGACACGAGCATCGCGCAGAACGCGTACTTCACGTTCACGGGCACGTCGAGCGCTGGCCAGCCGAAGCTGCTCGCCACGATCGGTTCGGCAACCAACATCGGCATCCGCCTGCAGGCCGCGTCGGGTGAATACCTCGACAACGGCGCCGAGCAGAAGGCTCCGACCGTGCTGCAAAACGGCACGAACATCGCACGCTTCGCAGCGATGTACGAAGCGACGGCAGCCGGCGTGACGCCGGGTACCGCCGACGGCGTCGCGAACTTCACGGTCCGCTACCAGTAAGCGTCCGTATCGGAGGAGGGGTGCGTGCATCCCTTCCTCCTTCTTCTTTCCTTCCTGTTTCCTTCTCCTCGGATTTCCGGTAGCACCGCGTGCGAATCAGACATTCCTTCCTTTGCGTCTCCGTGCTGGTCGTCGGCAGCCAGAGCCATGCGACGGAATTCAATGCGTCGTTTCTCGATATCGACGGAACGAGCAATGTCGACCTGTCGCAGTTCTCGCAGGCCGACTTCACGCTGCCGGGCGAGTACATGCTCGATGTGCAGGTCAACGACCTGTTCTACGGGCTGCAGTCCATCGAATTCATTGCCGTCGATGCGTCCGGCGCGGGCAAGCCGTGCCTGCGACCGGAGCTCGTCGCGCAGTTCGGGCTGAAGCCGTCGCTCGCGAAGGACCTGCCGCGCTTCCAGGGCGGACGCTGCGTCGACCTCGGTGCGATCGAGGGGGCGACCGTGCGTTACCTGAAGAGCGACGGGCGGCTCAAGATCACGATTCCGCAGGCCGCGCTCGAATTCACCGATTCGACCTACCTGCCGCCGGAGCGCTGGTCCGAAGGGATTCCCGGCGCGATGCTCGACTATCGCGTGATCGCGAACACGAACCGCAACTTCGGTGCGGGCGGCGGGCAGACGAATTCGATCCAGGCCTACGGGACGATCGGCGCGAACTGGGATGCATGGCGCTTTCGCGGCGACTACCAGGCGCAGTCGAACGTGGGCAACACGGCGTACGCGGATCGCACGTTCCGCTTCAGCCGGCTCTATGCATTTCGTGCGCTGCCGTCGATCCAGTCGACGGTGACGTTCGGCGACGACTACCTGAGCTCCGACATTTTCGACACGTTCGCGCTGACGGGCGCGTCGATCCGCAGCGACGACCGCATGCTGCCGCCTTCGCTGCGCGGCTATGCGCCGCTGATCGCGGGCGTCGCGCGCACCAATGCGACCGTGACCGTGTCGCAGGCGGGCCGTGTGCTGTACGTAACGCGCGTGTCGCCGGGCGCGTTCGCACTGCAGAACATCAACACGAGCGTGCAGGGCACGCTCGACGTGGCGGTCGAGGAAGAAGACGGCAGCGTGCAGCGCTTCCAGGTGACGACGGCCGCCGTGCCGTTTCTCGCGCGTACCGGGCAGTTGCGCTACAAGGCTGCCGTCGGCAAGCCGCGCCTGTTCGGCGGCGCCGGCATCACGCCGTTCTTCGGCTTCGGTGAAATCGCATACGGCCTGCCGCTCGACGTCACGGTGTACGGCGGCTTCATCGCCGCATCGGGCTATACGTCGATCGCGCTCGGCGTCGGCCGCGATTTCGGCACGTTCGGCGCGGTGTCGGCTGATGTCACGCATGCGCGGGCGCGCCTGTGGTGGAACGGCGCGACGCGCAACGGCAACTCGTACCGCGTCAACTATTCGAAGCACTTCGACGGGCTCGATGCCGACGTGCGCTTCTTCGGCTACCGGTTTTCGGAGCGCGACTACACGAACTTCGCGCAGTTCACGGGCGACCCGACCGCGTACGGCCTCGCGAACAGCAAGCAGCGCTACTCGGCGACGATGTCGAAGCGCTTCGGCGACACGTCGACCTATTTCTCGTACGACCAGACGACCTACTGGGCGCGCTCGTCCGAGCAGCGCGTCGGCCTCACGCTGACGCGTGCGTTCTCGGTCGGCGCGCTGCGCAACCTGAACGTCAGCGTGTCGGCATTTCGCACGCAGAGCGCGGGCGCGAGCGGCAACCAGTTCTCGATCACCGCGACGCTGCCGATCGGCGGCCGCCACACCGTCACGTCGAACCTGACGACGGGCAGCGGCAGCACGAGCGTGAACGCGGGCTACATCTACGACGATCCGGATGGCCGCACCTACCAGGTCAATGCGGGCGCGACCGACGGCCGCGCATCGGCGAACGCGAGCTTCCGCCAGCGCTCGTCGGCGTACCAGCTCACGGCACAGGCGTCGACGCTCGCCAATGCGTATGCGGCCGCGTCGCTCGAAGTCGACGGTTCGTTCGTCGCGACGCAGTACGGCGTGTCCGCGCACGCGAACGGCAACGCGGGCGACACGCGGCTGCTGGTGTCGACCGACGGCGTGCCCGACGTGCCGCTGTCCGGCACGCTCACGCATACCGATTCGCGCGGCTATGCGGTGCTCGACGGCATCTCGCCGTACAACGTGTACGACGCGACCGTCAACGTCGAGAAGCTGCCGCTCGAAGTGCAGGTGACGAACCCGATCCAGCGCATGGTGCTGACCGACGGCGCGATCGGCTTCGTGAAGTTCGCCGCCGCGCGCGGCAGCAACCTGTACCTGACGCTGACCGACCCGGCCGGCAAGCCGCTGCCGTTCGGCGCGTCGGTGCAGGACGCGGCGAACGGCAAGGAGCTCGGCATCGTCGGCGAGGGCGGTGCGGCGTTCCTGACACAGGTTCAGCCGAAGTCGTCGCTCGCGGTGCGCGCGGGCGAACGCACGCTCTGCACGGTCGATGCGCTGCCGAACCAGCTCCAACTCGAAGGCACGCCGATCCCGGTGACGTGCCAGACGCCCGGCGAGTCGCACGCAGCGGCCGCGCGGGTCGAACGATGAATCCACGGATCCTGCGATGAAAAACTCTCTTTCCCTTTCCTTTCCGCGCCGCGCGTCGTGCGCACTCGCGACCGCCGGCGCGCTGCTCGCGGGCGCCGCGCATGCGGCGATCGTGCCGGACCGCACGCGCGTGATCTTCAACGAAGGCGAGCAGGCCGCGATCGTCACGATCACCAACAAGAGCACGACGTATCCGTATCTCGTGCAGTCGTGGCTCGAGGACGCGAAGGGCAACAAGATCACGTCGCCGCTGATGGTCGTGCCGCCGCTGCAGCGCGTCGAGGCGAACGAGCGCAACGTGCTGCGGATCGCGAAGCTGCCGGGCACCGAGTTGCCGGCCGATCGCGAATCGGTGTTCTACCTGAACATCCGCGAAGTGCCGCCGAAGACCGATACGCCGAACACGCTGCAGATCGCGCTGCATACGCAGATGAAGCTGTTCTACCGGCCGAAGGCCGTGCAGCCCGCGCGCGACGAGGACTGGACGCTGCCGATGACGCTGCGCGTCGACGCGGCCGCGCACAAGCTGGTGTTCGACAACCCGACGCCGTACCACGTGACGGTGGTCGACGTGAGCTCGGGCGCGCAGAAGACGCCGGTGCCGATCGAGCCGGTGATGGTGAGCCCGATGAGCACGGCCGACGTGCCGTTCAAGGCTGCGACGCCGTCGACGCTGTTCGTCACGCATATCGACGATTACGGCGGCCAGGTGGCGGTCGAGTATGCGTGCGACGCGGGGGCTTGCAAGAGCGTGAAGAAATGAGCGGGGGAATGCGTCATCGGGAATCGCCGGCGGCATGGTTGCGCTGGGTCGTGCTCGTGCTGCTGGTCGCGGCCGTGCAGCCCGCGTGGGCACTGCGCTGCCTGACCAACAGCGGCGCGACTTCGTTGACCGAGCCGATCGGTGGTGTTGCGTCGTATCCGACCGACGCGCCGGACGGCTACGTGATCTGGGTGTCGCCGGTGCGCACGACGTCGGGGTACTGCTACAAGGACCTGGGTGACGACGGCAGCCTGAAGGTCGTCGACAACATTTACTTCTACGCGAATCCGAATCGCACGAACCCTGCCGCATGGGGACTCGAGATCGGCATCCGCTACAAGGGCGTCGACTATTTCGACAAGACCAGCAATCGCGGCGGCGGGGTGTTTACCGGATTTTCGGTGCCGCCGTGCAGCCGGTACGACTTCGACCGCGGGCGCTGCCAGCAGACGCGCATCAGCATCGACTATCAGGTCGTCGTGCGCAAGAAGGGCAACTGGGTCCAGCCGCCGAGCGATATCTATACGGTGTTCCAGTTCGACGGCGAGTTCGGGCTGAATGCATTCGGCACGAGTTTCCAGTACCGCCTGAGCGGCCTGCGCAACCTCAAGCCGACGCCGTGCTTCGTCGACGTACTCGTGACGCCCGAACCGGGCATCGTCAATTTCGGGCAGGTGCAGGCGGTCGGCAACGGCTTCCTGCCGGCGGTGCCGCGCAAGCGATTCTCGTTGTCGCTGACCAAGAAATGCAACGTCGCGGTGCGCGTCGACGGGTACTTCGAAACGAGCTATCCGGTTCGGAACGGTTTGCTGGTACCCGCGAAGGACAGCAATTTCGGCATCGGCATCGAAGACAGCCAGGGCAAGGCGATTCCGTTCAACGAACAGTTCACGCTGACGCAGTTTCCGTCCAATGTGATGAATCAGAGCGTGCTGATGGACGCGGTGCTGAAGTCGTTCGGGCCGCCGAAGATCGGGCGATTCGATGCGACGGCGACGATCCGGTTGTTCATCTATTGACGCATGCGTGCGCGGCCGGCGCCCGACAGTCGGCCGCAAGCCGTCAACCCGGCGCCGGCATTGCCCGGCGCCTTTCATGTCGAAAGCTTATGCGATGTCGCGGCCGGCATCGCACGATCGCGTTCGCTCGAACAACGATCCCGTCAATTGTTCAGACAAATCCTGACAGCCGGAAGGGGTATCTCGTAATCGGATTGAGAATGATTTGCGTTTACGTTAAATTGCGCTATCTCAGAATTTGACGGAGCAGATCGATGGCGATGGCGGAAGTGCTCGACCGACCCGCGGCGGCAACGGCAAACCCGTTCCTCGGCAGTTATCCGGACCTGCCGTTGCGCGCCGCGCCACGCGCGCGCCGTGCCGCGGAGCCCCGCGCGCAGGGCGCATTGCTCGACGTGCTGATCTCGCATCGCGCGATGCTCGTCAATGTCGCGCGCGGCTTCGTCGGCTGTGCGAGCCGTGCCGAGGACGTCGTGCACGACGTATTCGTGAAGCTCGTCGAATTCCCGAACCAGGACGCGGTGCGCCAGCCGGTCGCTTACGTGACGCGGATGGTGCGCAATGCGTCGATCGACGCGTGCCGCCGGCAAAGCCTCGAAAACGTCTATCACACGGAAGAGGACGACGGCTTCGACGTGCCGTCGCCGGAGCCGTCGCCGGAAGCCGCGCTGATGACGCGCGATACGCTGCGGCGCGTGTGGGCCGCGCTCGACGACCTGCCCGCGCGCAGCCGCGCGGCCTTCGAGATGGTGCGGCTGCGCGAGGAGACGCTGCAGACCGCGGCGCGCGCGCTGAACGTATCGCAGACGCTCGTGCATTTCATGGTGCGCGACGCGGAGCGCCACTGCGCGGAATGCCTCGACGCGTGCCATCGCGGCGTCGCGTGCCCGGTGTTCCTGGGCGGCCGTGCGCGGCGGCGGTAAAAAAACGCGCCGGCCAATCGTCTATCAGACAGGAGCGGCGCAATCCGCCGCTTCGCATCCTTCAACCGCCTCCTGCTTTTTTCCGATCATGACGCAAGCCACGACGCCTTCCGCCGACACCGACGATCTCGTCTACACGGTCGTCATCAACGACGAAGAACAGTATTCGATCTGGCCGACGTTCCGGCCCGTGCCGGCCGGCTGGCGCGAGGTCGGCGTGAGCGGCCCGAAGGCCGACTGTCTCGCACACATCGAGACCGTCTGGACCGACATGCGCCCCGCGAGCCTGCGCCGCGCAATGGACGGCGAGCGCGCGACGCGCGCCTCGTGACCCTCAGCGCCGCGACCCGGCGCGCCACCTGAAGAGGACGTTGCATGACCCTGCTTTCGTTGCCGACGCTCGACGACCTGCGTATCGAGCCGGGGCTGCCCACCGTCGTGTCGCCGCGCGGCAGCGACGGGATGTCGATCGACGACGTCGCGCCGCTGGCGCGCGAGATCGCGACCGACACGCTCGAACGGGCGGGCGGCGTGCTGTTCACGGGCTTTCACGTGCCGTCGATCGACGCGTTCCAGCAGTTCGCGGCATCGTTCGGCGATCCGCTGATCGGCTATGAATACGCGTCGACGCCGCGCAGCCAGGTCGAAGGCGCGGTCTACACGTCGACCGAATACCCGCCGCACCGCGCGATTCCGCTGCACAACGAGCAGTCGTATACGCGCGAATGGCCGCTGCGGATCTGGTTCCACTGCGCGCTCGCGGCGCCGAAGGGCGGTGCGACGCCGATCGCGGACAGCCGCGCCGTGTACCGCGCGCTCGATCCGGCGCTGATCGCGCGCTTCGAGCGGCGCGAGCTGCTGTACGTGCGCAATTTCGGGCAGGGGCTCGACCTGCCGTGGCAGCAGTCGTTCGGCACCGACGAGCCGGCCGAGGTCGAGCGGATGTGCGCGGCGCGCGGCATCGAATGCGCATGGCGCACCGACGACGACGGCGAGCTGCTGCTGCGCACGCGTGAACGCTGCCAGGCCGTCGCGCGCCATCCGCGCACCGGCGACCGCGTGTGGTTCAACCAGGCGAACCTGTTTCATCTGTCCGCGCTCGACGACGACATGCAGGAAGCGCTCGTCGATGCGGTCGGGCTCGAGAATGTGCCGCGCAACGTGTACTACGGCGACGGCGAGCCGCTCGAAGCCGATGCACTTGCCGAGATCCGCGGCGTGCTCGACCAGCAGCGCATCGTATTCCCGTGGCGCACGGGCGACGTGCTGATGCTCGACAACATGCTGACCGCGCATGCGCGCGACCCGTTCGAGGGGCCGCGCAAGGTCGTCGTCGCGATGGCGCAGAGTTACACGGTCCCGCGCGCGACCGAACGGAGGACCGATGACGCGTAGTACCGCCGCGCTTGCCGCGCGCGGATTGACGGTAGGTTATCGCGACCATGTCGTGATCGACGGGCTGGACCTGTCGATTGCGGCCGGCCGCGTGACCGCGCTGTGCGGGCCGAACGGCTGCGGCAAGAGCACGCTGCTGCGCACGCTCGCGGGCCTGCAGCCCGCGCGTGCCGGCCATGTCGAAGTGAACGGCAAGCCGCTCGCGTCGTTTCGCCGTCGCGCGCTCGCGCGCGAGCTGACGATGCTCGCGCAGTTCAACCAGATTCCGTCGGGCCTCACGGTGCGCGAGCTCGTCGCGTACGGGCGCTATGCGTACGGCGGCTTCCTGCGCGGCCTGTCGCGCGCCGACCATGCGGCGATCGACGAGGCGCTCGAGACCAGCGGCCTTGCGGGCGATGCGGGCCGCGACGTCGGCGCGCTGTCGGGCGGCGAACGCCAGCGTGCGTGGATCGCGATGGCGCTCGCGCAGCAGGCGCCGATCGTGCTGCTCGACGAGCCGACCACCTATCTCGACATCCATCACCAGCTCGACATCCTCGATGCGCTGCGCGCGCTGAACCGCGCGCGCGGGTTGACGATCGTGTGGGTGCTGCACGACCTGAACCAGGCGGCCGCGTACAGCGACGAGATCGTGCTGATGCGCGCGGGCCGCCTCGTCGCACAGGGCTCGCCCGACGCGATGCTCGATCCGGCGCGGCTGCGCGCGGCGTTCGGCGTCGAGATGCTGAAGCTCGCGCATCCGCAGACGGGCGCGCCGATGTGCGTGCCGGCCTACGGGCCGTCCACATCCGACACACCGCAGGCGGCAGGCGTCTTCGACCGGGATCTCGCCGTATGACGACGTTCGCGATGCGCAAGCGCCTCGCGGCGACGGGGAAGGGCGCGGCCACCGGCCGGGCCGGCACGATCGCGATCGGCCTCGTCGCGCTGATCGCGATACTCGCGGCGCTGCGCGTTGCACCCGATTTGCGCGTGTGGTGGGCGGCGGCGCCCGGCAGCGACGGTGCCGCGCTCGCGCATGTGTTCCTGTTCGACCTCAGCCTGCCGCGTGTCGCGGCCGCGCTCGTCGCGGGCGGCTGCCTCGGCATCGCGGGCGCGCTGTTCCAGTCGCTCACGCGCAATCCGCTCGCGTCGCCCGACCTGCTCGGCGTGACGGGCGGCGCGCAACTCGGCCTGCTCGCGGCGATGCTCGTGCCGGCACTGGCGGGCGTCGCATCGGTGCCGCTGCTGTTCGTGTGCGGGCTGGCCGCCGCTGCAGTCGCGATCGTCGCGGCCGGCGGCTGGCGCGCGACGCCGTTGCGGCTCGTGCTCGCGGGCAGCGTGTGCATGCTGCTGTTCGCGGCGCTGTCGACGCTCGTGCTCGCGTTCTTCGAGCAGAACATCGCGGGCGCCGCGCTGTGGACCAACGGCAGCCTGTACCAGCCGGGCGCGACGGGCCTCGCGCTCGCCGCGCGCTGGCTCGTCGTGCCGCTGGTCGCGCTGCCGTTCGTGATCCGGCCGCTGAACCCGCTCACGCTCGGCGACGATGCCGCGGCCGCGGCCGGCGTGCGCGTCGATGCGACGCGGCTCGCCGCGACGCTCGTCGCGGTCGCGTTCACGAGCGTGGCCGTCAGTATCGCGGGCCCGCTGTCGTATGTCGGCCTCGTCGCGCCGAACCTGCTGCGTCAGGTGCGCGGTGCGCGCACGGCGCGGCTCGGCGTGCTGGTGCCGCTGTCGGCGCTCGCCGGCGGCGCGCTCGTGCTCGTCACCGACAGCGCGGTGCTCGCGTCGGGACTCGACGCGACACTGTCGACCGGCGTCGCGATCGCGCTGGTCGGCACGCCGCTGATGCTCGCGATGATCCGGCGCGGCGCCGCATGGTCAGGCGTGCTGCACGCGGATGCCGAACGCACGGCGGGCGGCGGCTCGACGCGGCTCGTCGGCTGGCTCGAACGGCTCGGCTGGCCGCTGCGCACCGCGCTGTTCGTCGTGGTCGGCGCGCTGGTGGTGTTGATCGGCGTGTCGGCCGGCCCCGAGTGGCTGTCGCCCGCGCGCTGGTCCGCCGCGCTGCACGGCCAGGATGCGCTCGCGCGGATGCTGATCGACCTGCGCATGCCGCGCCTGCTGTGCGCGCTGCTCGCGGGCGCGCTGCTGGCCGTGAGCGGCGTCGCGATGCAGAGCGTCGTGCGCAATCCGCTCGCGGGCCCCGAAGTGCTCGGCGTCACGCAGGGCGCGGGGCTCGTCACGCTGTTCGCATTGTCGACGTGGCCGCTGATGGGCCATGTGACGCTCGCGGCGGCCGCGCTGATCGGCGGCGGACTGTCGCTCGCGATCACGCTCGCGCTGAATCACCGGCATCGTTATGCGCCGCTCGCGGTGGCGCTGACCGGTATCGTGATCGGCGCGCTGTGGACGACGCTCGCGCAATGGCTGATCACGCAGCAAAGCGTGCAGCCCGCGCGCTTCGTCGTATGGCTCGTCGGCGGCACCTATGGCCGCAGCTGGGGCGAGGTGTCGATGCTGCTGCCGTGGTGCGTGCTCGCGGTGCCCGTGTTCGCGTGGCTCGCGCGACCGCTCGACATGCTCGCACTCGGCGACGACCAGGCGGCCGCACTCGGCCTGCCGGTGGCCGCGCTGCGGCCGCTTGCGCTGACGATCGCGACGCTCGCCGCGTGCGCGGCCGTCGCGGCGGTCGGGCCGGTCGGCTTCATCGGGCTGATGGCGCCGCACGTCGCGACGATGCTCGGCGCGCGCCGGCATCGCACGCGGCTGTGGCTCGCGGCCGCGTGCGGCGCGCTGATCCTCGGCGCCGCGGATCTCGCGGCGCGCACGGTCGTCGCGCCGCGCGAAGTGCCGGCCGGCGTGCTGACCGCGCTGATCGGCGCGCCGTACCTGCTCGGGCTGCTGATCCTCGAGGGGCGCCGCGCCCGGCGCGCGGGGCGATGACGCCGTCGCTCGACGGCGTGCGCGCCACGCGCTTCTCGGCGTTCGCGCCCGAACCGTTCGCCGACCATCTCGACGTCGTCTGGCTCGGCATGCCCGACGACACGCACGCGCCGGGCCGCATCGTCGTGCCCGTCAGCGCGTTGCCCGAGCATCGCGAGGCCGTGCTCGACGCGATGGTCCGTCATTACGGCGGCGATCCGGCGCAGCATGCGCGCGCGCTGATCTCGCAATGGAGCAAATACTATTTCGGTCGTGCGGCGCCGGCCGGTGTCGTCGCCGCGCTGACGCTCGGCCGGCCGCTCGACATGGCGCCCGAACGCACGTTCGTCGCGCTCGACGACGGGATGCCCGCCGCGCTGTATTTCGCGGCGGACGCGCTCGGCGCGCCGTGCGACGATCCCGCGCCGCGCTATGCGGGGCTCGTCGCGCATCTCGGCGCGGTGATCGATCTGCTCGCGGCGATGGGCCGCGTCACGCCGCGCGTGCTGTGGAGCAACGCGGGCAATCTGCTCGACTATCTGCTCGACACCTGTCGTTCGCTGCGTTGCGCGGCCGATCCCGTGCGCGACGCGGGCTGGCTGTTCGGCTCGACGTGCTTCGCGTGCGAACCGAATCCGCTGCGCATGCCGGTGCGCGACGCCGTGCCGCGCTCGCCGCTGCTGCCGACGCCGTTTCGCGCGCGCCGCGTGTGCTGCCTGCGCTACGAAATTCCTGGAGAAACGCAACTGTGTGGAAGCTGCCCCCTGCTATTGACGATGGACGACGCGGCGCTGGCCGGGCAGGACGCGATCCGGTGACGGATGCCGGCCGCCGGCACGCGTTGGGTGCGCTCGCTGTGCTCGGTGCCGCGTGCTGCGGCGTGTTTTCCGCGTCGGCCGGTGCGGTTGCCGTTGCCGGTGGCGGGCCCGGTACGCCGAGCGCCGTGTCGCTGGCCGGCAACCCCGTCGTGTCGCAGGCGAGCGCGAAGATGCCCGTGCGGCCGCAGCGCGTGGTCGCGCTCGACTTCATGTTCGCGGAAAGCGTGGTCGCGCTCGACCTCGTGCCGGTCGGGATGGCCGATACCGCGTTCTATCCGGGCTGGCTCGGCTACCAGAGCGACCGGCTCGCGCACGTGACCGACATCGGCTCGCGGCAGGAGCCGGGGCTCGAGGCGATCGCGGCGGTCAAGCCCGACCTGATCATCGGCGTCGGCTTCCGGCATGCGCCGATCTTCGACGCGCTCGACCGGATCGCGCCGACGATCCTGTTCCAGTTCAGCCCGAATGTTTCCGACGGCGGCGTACCCGTTACGCAGCTCGACTGGATGCGGCAGATCTTCCGGACGATCGGCGCGGTGACGGGGCGCGACGCGCGCGCGCAGGCGGTCGATGCGCAGCTCGACGCGGGAATCGCGCGCAATGCGGCGCGGCTCGCGGCAGCGGGAAGAAAGGGCGAGCGCATCGCGCTGCTGCAGGATCTCGGCTTGCCCGACCGTTACTGGGCCTATACGGGCAACAGCACGTCGGCCGGCCTCGCGCGTACGCTCGGGCTCGATCCGTGGCCGAAGAAGCCGACGCGGGAAGGCACGCTGTACGTGACGTCGGCCGACCTGCTCACGCAGCGCGACCTGGCCGTACTGTTCGTGACCGCGTCGGGGATGGACGTGCCGCTGTCGGCGAAACTCGATTCGCCGGTGTGGCGCTTCGTGCCCGCGCTGCGCGACCGCCGGATCGCGCTCATTGAGCGCAACATCTGGGGATTCGGCGGGCCGATGTCGGCGCTGAAGCTGGCCGACGTGATGACCGATACGATGCTGAAGCTGCCGGCCGTGCGTTGAGCGAGCGGCGCAGATACCGCCGTTTCGACGGGCATGACGTCGTGATCGGCTTGACGACCGATGGCCCCGGCCTTTCCTTGTCGCCAATCTCCGGCAACATTCCCTTCCGAATCGAACATCGCCGACGCGCTGCCATTGCGGCGCGTCGGCGATCTATCCACGAATGGCTTACGCGCTCAGCGCATCGACACCATCCTGAGCACGCAAACGCGCGGGCATCGTGTCGCTGACGATGCGCCCGTTGTCGAGCTTCAGCAGCCGGTCGGCGAGATCGAAATAGCGGTCGTCGTGCGTGATCACGATCACGGCCTTGCCGCGTGCGCGCAGCTCGGGCAGCAGCTGCTCGTAGAACACGGCCTTGAACGACGGATCCTGGTCGGCCGCCCATTCGTCGAACAGGTAGAACGGCCGGTCTTCCAGATACGCGACGACGAGCGCGAGCCGCTTGCGCTGCCCGGTCGACAGCGCACGGGTCGAGAACGCGCCGTCGACCACTTTCACCTTGTGATCGAGCGCCAGCTTCGCAACGAGCGCGTTCGCCCGCGCATCGGCCTGCGCGCGGGCCGGATCGTCGGGATCGACGATGCCGAGCAGCGCATCGAACAGGTGGAAATCGTTGAACACCGCGCTGAAGCGCTGCCGATACGCTGCCCGCTCGCGCCAGCCGATCGTGCGGCCGTCGACCTCGATCGTGCCTTCCTCGGGCTCATAGAGCCCCGTCAGCACCTTCGCGAGCGTCGTCTTGCCGCTGCCGTTGCCGCCGACGATGAACACGAGCTCGCCCGGCTTGATCGTCAGGTCGATCGGCCCGATGCTGAACATCCGTTCGTCGCGTTCGTGGAAATACGCGTGCGTGACGCCGCGCAACGTGACGGCGCCGGCCGGTGGCACGTCGGGCGCGTCGGCCGCGGGCGGCACCGTGCGCAGCGCGCCGAACTCGGCCATCACGTCTTCGATCCGCGTGAGCGACACGCGTGCCGCGTTGACGGTCGGCAGATTGTTCAGGAGGCCGTCGAGCGGCACGAGCATGAACAGAAACACGACGACATAACCGGCCGCCGTGCCCGGATCGGCATGCACGCCGAGCTGCGGCCAGAACGACGCCACGCCAAGGAATACGTAGAACAGGAAGATGATCCAGCCGACGCCGACCGCGTACGCGCTGAACGCGCGGCGGCGGTGGTCGCGCACTTCGCCGATCGCGGCGCCGAGCTGGCCGTCGACGAACTGGCGCGCGCGCGCATCGTGCAGCTTCAGTTCCTTTGCGCCGGAAAACAGCGAGCCGAGATAGCCGAACAGGCGGTCCTGCGCCTGGCCGGCCGCTTCGAGCGACGCGATCGCGCGGCGGTCGCCGGTGTGATAACCGAGCGAGCCGGCGATGATCGCGGCGAGCGCCAGCACGCACACGGGCCACGACAGCCACGCGAGATAGCCGAGGCAGCCGAACACGATCGAGCCGTGCATGACCAGGTTCGGCAGCGCGAAGAACAGCATCGACACGTTGGTCGCGTCGTCGGTCAGTACCGACTGCACGGGCGCCGCGCCGATCCGCTCGATGTCGCGCAGTTCGGCCGCGCCGACGCGCCGCGCGAGATGCACGCGCAGCCGCGCCATCGTGTCCTGCGACAGGCGCGCGAACAGCGTGCCCGACACGATCCGCGTGACGAGCGCGATCACCGCGCACAGCGCGAAGCGCCACGCGAGCGACGCATCGGCCGCACCGGGTTGCGAGAGCGCGCGGTTCAGCGTCGCGACGAGCAGCACGCTCGCGACGCCGTTCAGCACGCACGCGGTAAGCGCCAGCGCGAGCGACGCGCGGCTTTCGCGCAGCAGCGCGAGGATCAGGCGCGCCGCGGGGCGGGCGGGCGAGGCGTCGAGGGACGGCGGGGAAGAAGGCTCGTGGGCAGCAGTCATCGGCAACGTCGGTAAAGGGAAGGCGAGCGAATACGCGGAAGCGGAAAAGTCGATGCGAAAGCGGCGGGCGGGGTGCGCCCGTTCCGGCTTTCCTTCCTGATAGACGAACGAGCCGCGCAAATATTTAGCAGCGCATGAAAAAAATCGGCTGCACGCACTTTGAGCGCAAAACGGTAAAAAATCGGCCGCGCCGTTCGTCACACCAGTGAAGCCGCCCCAAGCGGCCCCGAGACTTGGCCGAAGCGGCCGGACCGAAGGACTTCACGCACATGACGAGTTTCCCGACTGCGCTGCATCACCGAATCCGCGAACTGGCGCGCGTTGCGCCCGACGCGCCTGCAATCGCGGTACCTTTCCAGAACGACTTGCGCCTGTCGCGCGGTGCGCTCGACGCGCGTGCGTCGCGGCTGGCCCGGCAACTGCGCGCGGCCGGCGTCGGCGCGGAAGTGCGGGTCGGCGTCTGCGTCGAGCGCTCGTGCGAGCTGTTCGTCGCGCTGCTGGCCGTGCTGAAGGCGGGCGGCGTGTTCGTGCCGCTCGATCCGCGTCATCCGGCCGCGCGCCTCGACTGGATCATCCAGGATGCGCAACTGCGGCACGGCATCGTCGACGAAGCCGGCCGCACGGCGCTGGGCATGCCGTTCGAATACGCGTTCGATGCGGCAGCGGAAGCGGTGGGCGAGCAGGACTTCGCTGCCGATGACGAAGACGTGCCCGTGCACCCGCGTGCGGCCGCCTACATGATCTATACGTCGGGCTCGACCGGCACGCCGAAGGCGGTCGTCGTCGAACACGGGCCGCTCGCCGCGCATTGCGACGCGCTCGCGGCCGCGCTGCCGATCGTCGCAGGCGACCGCCTGCTGCATTTCGCGTCGGTCAATTTCGACGCCGCTCATGAGTGCTGGCTCGCGCCGCTCGCGATCGGCGCCAGTATCGTCGTGGCGCCGCCGCAGCCGTTCGCGCCCGACGCCGCGCATGCGCTGATGGTGCGCGAATCGGTCAACGTCGCCGCGTTCCCGCCCGCGTACCTGCGCGAATTCGCGGCTGTCGCCGCGCGCGACGGCGTGCCGCCGGCATTGCGCGTGCTCGCGTTCGGCGGCGAAGCGCTGCCGCAGCAGGCATTCGAGTTCGTGCGCCGCACGTTCCCGTCGGTACGCCTGATCAACGGCTACGGGCCGACCGAGGCCGTGATCTCGCCGATGCTGTGGCCGGTCGAACCGGGCGAAGCGCCCGTGCTGGCCGCCGACGACGCGTATGCGTCGCTGCCGATCGGCCGCGTGATCGGCCCGCGCGTCGCGCGCATTGACGGCGATGAGGCCGCTGGCGTGGGCGAGCTGCTGCTCGGCGGCGTCTGCATCGCGCGCGGCTATCACGGCCGCCCGGCGCTGACGGCCGAACGCTTCATTCCCGATCCGGACGGCGAGCCCGGCGCGCGCGTCTACCGCACGGGCGATCTCGCACGCCTGCGCGACGACGGTGCATTTGACTATCTCGGCCGCCTCGACGACCAGGTCCAGGTGCGCGGCGTGCGCGTGGAGCCCGCGGAAATCGCCGCGTGCCTGCGCTCGCATCCGGCCGTGGCCGACGCGGCGGTGGTCGCCGAAGCCGGCAACGGACCGACGCGGCTGATCGCATGCGTCGCGCTGCGCGCGGCGGCCGACGATGCGGCACTGAAGGCGCACGTGGCCGCGCAATTGCCGGCGGCATGGCAACCGCACCGGTTCGTGCGTTGCGATGCGCTGCCGTATACGTTGAACGGCAAGATCGACCGTGCCGCGCTGCGCGAGCGGATTGCCGCCGCGCGCGACACGACGCAAGGTGCCGGCGCCGCGCCGCGCACGCCGACCGAGCAGCAGCTCGCCGGCCTCTGGCAGACGCTGCTCGGCCTCGACGCCGCGCCGTCGCGCGACGACCGTTTCTTCGCGCTGGGTGCCGATTCGCTCGCCGCGATGCAGTTGCAGGCCGCGATTCGCGCCGCATCGCGCGTGAACCTGCGGCTCGATACGCTGTTCGCCGATCCGGCGCTCGCCGAACTGGCCGAAACGGTCGATCGCGCGGAACGCGAGACAGGCGAGCCGCTGGCCGCCATTTCCGCACGCCGCGCGAAGGCCGATGCGGCCGCATCGGGCGCGCCGCACGTCGACCGTGCGGCGTCGCTCGCGCAGCAACGCTTCTGGGTGCTCGCGCAAACGCGCGATGCGAGCGCCGCGTATCACATCGCCGCGCACTGGACGCTCGACGGCACGCTCGATCGCGACGCGCTGCAGCGCGCGCTCGATCACGTGATCGGGCGTCATGAGGCGTGGCGCACGACGCTCGTCGACAACGACGACGGCATCGTGATGCAGCGGATTCATGCGCATCTGCCGGTGTCGATCGCCGACCTCGACCTGCGCGACCAGCCGCCGGCCGCGCGCGACGCACAAGCCGCGCGGCTCGCCGAGCGCGATGCGGCCGAACCGTTCGATCTCGCACGCGGCCCGCTGCTGCGCGCGACGCTCGTCGCACTCGCCGACGACCGTCACCGCCTGCTGCTGACCGCGCATCACGCGATCACCGACGGCTGGAGCTCGCGCTGCGCGTTCGACGAACTGTCGGCTGCATACAGCGCGTATGCGGAAGGCCGAGAACCGTCGCTGCCTGATCTGCCGATCCAGTACGCCGACTACGCGGACTGGCAGCGCGACATGCTGGCCGGCGGCGAGGGCGAACGCCAGCTCGACTACTGGCGCGGCGCATTGCGCGACGTGCCGGGCCCGATCCCGCTGCCGGTCGACCGTCAGCCGGGCGCTGCGCGTACGCTGCAGGGTGCACGCGTGTCGGTGCGCCTGCCCGACGCGGTTGCGGCCGACGTGCGGCAACTCGCGCGCGACGCGCAGGCCACCGTCTTCACGGTGCTGCTGGCCGCGCTCGACGCATGGTTGTCGCGTCTGACCGGCGAAACGGACGTCGTCGTCGCGGTGCCGGTCGCGCATCGCCAGCGCGCTGAAACGCGCGCGTTGCTCGGGCTGTTCCTGAATACGGTCGCGCTGCGCGTGCGCGTGGCGCCGACGCTGCCGTTCCGCGCGCTCGTCGACGCGGCGCGCACGGCGGCGCTCGACGCGGTCGCGCACCAGGACGTGCCGTTCGAGCGTGTCGTCGATGCGGCGAAGCCGCCGGTCAAGCGCGGCGACGAATGGCTGCGCGTGAAATTCGCGCAGCAGTTCGACGCGCGGCACGACAGCGTGCTGCCGGGTGCGATCGCTGTTGCTACGCCGGGGCCCGATCTGGCCGCGCGTTTCGACTTCGCGCTGGATTTCACCGACGACGCGAACGGGATCGAACTGGTCGCGGCCTATGCGACCGACTGCATCGACGCCGACACCGCACGCGCGTGGCTCGACAGCTATGCGGCGCTCGTCGGCGCGGCCGCGCACGATCCGCAACGCACGACGGCCGCGCTGCCGTGCGACGCATCGGCCGCATTGCGCCAGCCGCGCGACGGCCGCGCGCTGAGCGTCGAACATGCCGACATCGTCGCCGCGTTCGCGCGACAGGCGGCCGCGTATCCGCATCGCGTCGCGCTCGCCGATGCGTCGGCGTCGCTGACGTTCGCCGAACTCGACGATGCGTCGAACCGCATCGCGCGTGCGCTGACGCAGCGCGGTGTCGCCGCCGAAGCGTCCGTCATCGTCTGCATCGAACGTTCGGCGCGCTTCGTCGTCGGCCTGCTCGGCGCGCTGAAGGCCGGTGCGCTCGTCGTGCTGCTCGATCCCGCACAGCCGGCCGCGCGACTCGCCGCGGCGGCAGCCGACTGCGGCGCGCGCTGGGCGCTCGTCGCGGATACGGCCGCGTGGCCGGCCGGCATCGACGCTCAGCCGCTCGACGTCGATACGCTCGCACAGGACGCGACGCTCGCGCATGCAGCCGGCGTGCGCGTCGCACCGCATCCGGAACAGGGCGCGTACCTGATCTATACGTCGGGCTCGACCGGCACGCCGAAGGGCGTCGTCGTGTCGCACGGCGCACTGGCCGACTACGTGCAGGGGATGCTCGACGAACTCGCGTTCGCGCCGGACGCATCGTTCGCGATGGTGTCGACCGTTGCGGCCGATCTCGGCCACACGACGCTGTTCGGCGCGCTGTGCGCGGGCCGCACGCTGCACCTGCTGCCGGCCGCGTGTGCGTTCGATCCCGACCTGTTCGCGGACGAGATGCGCCGCCGCGACGTCGGCGTGCTGAAGATCGTGCCGAGCCACCTGCAGGCGCTGCTCGACGCGCGCGTGCCGGCCGACGTGCTGCCGCGCCACGCGCTCGTGACGGGCGGCGAAACGCTCACGTGGGCGCTCGTCGCGCGCCTGGCCGCACTCGCACCGGCCTGCCGCGTGATCAACCATTACGGGCCGACCGAAGCGACGGTCGGCGCAATTGCGTGCGATACGGCGTCGATTGCCGCCGATGCGCGCGATCCCGCGAGCGGCGTGCCGCTCGGCCTGCCGCTGCCGAATGCGCGCGCGCTGGTGCTCGATGCGTTCGGCGCATGCGTGCCGGCCGGCGCGACGGGCGAGCTGTATCTGGGCGGGCCGGGCGTCGCGCGCGGCTACCTCGGGCGTCCGGCGCAGACCGCCGAACGCTTCGTACCCGATCCGTTCATGCCCGGCGCGCGGCTGTATCGCACCGGCGACCGCGTACGGTTGCGCGCGGACGGCCGTCTCGCGTTTCTCGGCCGCATCGACGACCAGGTGAAGATCCGTGGCTACCGCGTCGAACCGGGCGAGGTGAGTGCAGCCGTGCGCGCGGCCGGCCCGGTCGCGCAAGCCGAAACGCTTGCGATCGAGCACGACGGCCGCCTGCGGCTCGCGACCTTCGTCGTGATGCGCGACGGCGCGGCGTTCGACGAGGCTGCGATGCGCGCGGCGCTTGCCGCGAAGCTGCCCGACTACATGGTGCCCGCGCAGTTCGTCGTGCTCGCGCGCCTGCCGGTGACCGCGAACGGCAAGATCGATCGCGCGGCGCTGCGCGAACTGGCTGCGGCGCCGATCGCGATCGCGTCCGGCGATGCGCCGCAGGGCGCGGTCGAAACGGTGCTCGCCGAAGTCTGGCAGGCCGTGCTGAAGGCGCCGCAGGTGGGCCGCGACGACAACTTCTTCGAACTCGGCGGCGATTCGATCCTCGTGCTGCAGGTGATCGCTCGTGCGCGCAAGCGCGGCGTGCGCTTCACGCCGAAGCAACTGTTCGACAACCCGACGGTGGCCGAACTCGCACGCATCGCGAAGACCGAGGACGTGACTCCTACCGCGCAGCCTGCAATCGCAACCGCAGTGGCGACGCCGGCTGCCGCGCCAATCCTGACGCCCGCGCAGCAACGCTTCTTCGCGCTCGACGTCCCGCAGCGCGGCCACTGGAACCAGTCGGTCGCGTTCGACGTGCGCGGGCCGTTCGACGCGGACGCATTCGCGCGCGCATTCGATGCGTTGCTGACGCATCACGACGCGTTCCGCCAGCGCTTCGCGCTTGGTGCGGACGGCACGTGGCACGCGAGCGATGCCGCTAAGCCATACGATGCGCTGCCGTTCGTCGAAGTCGCCGCACGCGACGAAGCCGACGCGCTCGCGCGCTTCGACGCGTTGCAGCGCCGTCTCGACCTCGGCCGCGGGCCGCTCGCGTGCGCGTGCGCGGCACGGCTGCCGGACGGCTCGACGCAGCTTTATCTCGCGATTCACCACGCGATCGTCGACGGCGTGTCGTGGCGCATCCTGCTCGACGACCTCGACACGGCCTACCGCGCCGCATGCGACCGCACGCCGGTCCGGCTGTCGCAGCCGGGCCTGCGCGCGGATGCATGGGCCGCACGACTCGCGCGCGCCGCGACGGAACCGGCATCGCCGTTTGTAGCCGAAGCCGCGTACTGGGCCGGGATGGCGCAGGGCCATGACCTCGTGCCCGATCATCCGGACGCAGCGGCGACGAATGCCGATGCAGCCGTCGTCGTGCAGACGATCGACGCGGCGTTGACCCGCGCGGCGCTGACCGATGCACATGCAGCCTATCGCACGCAGACGATCGAACTGCTGGGCGCGGCGCTCGCGCTGGCGCTGTCCGGCGCACGCGGCGGTGGCGCATCGTGCCGCGTCGAACTGGAAGGGCACGGCCGCGAGGCGCTGTTCGACGATGCGGACGCGAGCCGCACGATCGGCTGGCTGACGAGCCACTACCCGGTGACGCTGCCGGTCGAAGCGACTGCGAGCGACACGCTGTGCGCGGTCAAGGACACGCTGCGCGCGGTGCCGCACAAGGGGCTCGGCTTCGGCGTGCTCGCGCACTACGGCGATGCGGCGACGCGCGCGGCGCTGGCCGCCGTGCCGCGCCCGCGCGTCACGTTCAACTATCTCGGCCAGTTCGACGCGCCGCGCGACGCGACGCTCGTGCCGCGTTTCGGCGGCACCGGCGTCGAGCGCGATCCGCGGGGGCCGCTGGGCAATACGCTCGCGATCCACGCGTACCTCGATACGGACCGCGACGGCGCACGCACGCTGAAAGTGCACTGGGTCTATGGCGTGCCGCAGTTCGAGCGCGCGACGATCGACGCGTTCGCCGAACGCTTCGCGGCCGCGCTGCGGGAACTCGTTGAAGCCTGCGCGTCGCGCGTCGCGCATCGCGGCGGCGGCGCGACGCCGGGCGATTTCCCGCTCGCGCAGGCCGCCGGCCTCACGCAGGCGGCGATCGAACGCACGCCGCTCGATTGGCGCACGATCGACGACGTGTATCCGCTGTCGCCGATGCAGCAGGGCATCCTGTTCCATGCGCAGTTCGCGCCCGGCCACGCGAGCTACGTGAACCAGCTCGTCGCGAACGCGACCGCGCTCGATGCCGACCGCCTCGCGGCCGCGTTCGACGCGTCCGTCGCTCGCCACGACATCCTGCGTACGAGCGTGATGCCCGACGAAGCCGCGCCGCTGCAGTGCGTGCATCGCCACGCGCAGATGCTGGTCGAGCAGCTCGACTGGCGCACGCGCGGCGACACGCTCGACGCCGATTTCGACGCATGGCTCGCGGCCGACCGCGCACGCGGTTTCGACTGGCGCGAGCCGCCGCTGATGCGGCTTGCGCTGATCCGCGTGACGGACGACGCATGGCGCGTCGTGTGGACGCGTCACCACGTGCTGCTCGACGGCTGGAGCACCGCGCGCCTGCTCTCCGACGTGCTGCGCGACTATCGCGACCCGGATGCGGTGTCGCCGTTCGCGAGCCGTCCGGCGCTGCGCTATCGCGACTTCATCGCGTGGCTCGGCACGCGCGACCGCGATGCCGACGAGCGCTTCTGGACCGAGCGCCTCGCGCGGCTCGACGCGCCGACGCTGATCGCGGAACGCGCGGCCGACCGCGCGGACGCCGAGATGGTCACGTGGCGCGCGACGATCGATGCGGACGCGATGACGCGCGTCGCGCAGACGGCGCGCGCGCTGAAGCTGACGGTCAACACGCTGGTGCAAGGCGCATGGGCACTCGCGCTGCAGCGGATGACGCACCAGCCGGCCGTCGCGTTCGGCGCGACCGTCGCGGGCCGCCCCGATGCGCTCACGGACGTTGACACGGTGCTGGGTCTTTTCATCAACACGCTGCCGGTGATCACCGCACCCGCGCCGCAGCAACGCGCGGCCGACTGGCTGCAGACGCTGCAGCGCGAGAATGCGGCGGCCGCCGAGCATGCACACACGCCGCTCGCCGACATCCAGCGCTGGGCGCATGGCGCGGGTGGCGCACTGTTCGACACGCTGGTCGTGTTCGAGAACTACCCGGTGGACGACACGGCGCGCGACGCCGATCCGCGCGCGCTTGCGCTGAGCGGCGTACGCAGTATCGAAGCGACCGATTTTGCGCTGACGCTCGTGATCGAGAGTGGTGTCGAATTGACGATCGACTACGGCTACGACACCGCGCGCGTCGATGCGCGGCAGGTCGAGACCTGGCACCGTGCGTTCGCGTGCGCGCTCGATGCGCTGGCCCGCACGCCGGACGCGCTGCTCGGCACGCTGTCGATCGCCGACGACGCAACCCGCGACGCGCTGGCGCTTGCGCGGGACACCGCGCATGCGTGGCCGGCTTCGCAACGGCAGCCGCTGCACCTGCAATTCGCCGATGCGGCACAAGCGACGTCCGACGCGATCGCGCTTGAATACGCGGACGTTCATGGCGGCGTGCATCGTGCGACCTATCGGGAACTCGATATCAGCACGTCGCGCATCGCGGCCGCGCTGCGCCGGCGTGGTGTGCAGCCCGACACGCCGGTCGCGCTGTGCGTCGAGCGTTCGTTCGACATGGTGATGGCGCTCGTCGGCGTGCTGAAGGCCGGCGCCGCCTACTTGCCGGTCGATCCCGACTATCCGGCCGAGCGCATCGCGTACCTGCTGCGCGACGCGCGGCCGGCCGTCGCGATTACGCAGGCGCACCTGCGCGAGCAGGTCGAAGCCGCGCTTGGCGACGGTGCCGCGACGCAGTTGCTGACGGTTGCGGACCTGCTCGCCGATGAAGCGGACGAAGATGAAGAAGCGCCTGCGGGCATCGCCATCGACGACGCCCGACTCGCGTACCTGATCTACACATCGGGCTCGACCGGCAAGCCGAAGGGCGCCGGCAACACGCACGGCGCACTCGCGAACCGGATCGCGTGGATGCAGCACGCATACCGTCTGACGCGCGACGACGTCGTGCTGCACAAGACGCCGTTCGGTTTCGACGTGTCGGTCTGGGAATTCGTGTGGCCGCTGGCGATCGGCGCGAAGCTCGCGATCGCCGCGCCCGGCGACCATCGCGATCCGGCGCGTCTCGCGGCCGCGATTCATGCGCACGGCGTGACAGTGCTGCATTTCGTGCCGTCGATGCTCGCCGCGTTCGCCGCGTATCTCGACGATTTCTCGGCCGCCGCGCAATGCGACAGCGTGCGCCTGATCGTCGCGAGCGGCGAGGCGCTTGCGCCCGAACTCGTCGCGAAGATCGCACGGCTGCTGCCGAACGCGACGCTCGTGAACCTGTACGGGCCGACCGAAGCCGCGATCGACGTGTCGCACTGGACCTGCAGCCCCGACGACGCGAACGCGGCCGCGGTGCCGATCGGCCATCCGATCGCGAACCTGCAACTGCACGTGCTCGATGCCGCATGGCAGCCGGTGCCGGCCGGCGCGACCGGCGAACTGTATCTCGCGGGCGCGGGCCTGGCGCGCGGTTATCTCGGCCGCCCGGCGCTGACCGCCGAGCGTTTCGTGCCCGATCCGTTCGTGCCGGGCGCACGCATGTACCGCACGGGCGACCTCGCACGCCGGCGCGCCGACGGTGCGCTCGACTACCTCGGCCGCGTCGATACGCAGGTGAAGCTGCGCGGCCAGCGGATCGAGCCGGGCGAGATCGAGGCGCTGCTGCGCGCGGTACCCGGCGTGAACGATGCGGTCGTGATCGTGCGCGACGAGCAATTGATCGGCTATGTCGCACGCGGCGACGCCGGCTCGCTCGACTGTGCGGCGCTGCTCGACGCGTTGCGTGCGCAACTGCCGGCCTACATGGTGCCGTCGCAGCTGATCGAGCTCGACGCATTGCCCGTCACGCCGAACGGCAAGTGCGACCGTCATGCGCTGCCCGCGCCGGTGCGCGAAGCGGCTGAAGCCGTCGAACTCGCGACCGATACCGAACGTGCGCTCGCGGATATCTGGCAACGCGTGCTGCACGTCGATGCGATCGGCCGCGACGGCGATTTCTTCCTGCTCGGCGGCCACTCGCTGCTCGCGACGCAGGCCCACGCGCAGGCGAACCTGCACTGGGGGCTCGCGCTGCCGCTGCGCACGCTGTTCGACACACGCACGCTCGCGCGCTGCGCGGAAGCGATCGACGCGGCCTGCGCGGCCCGCGGCGCGACCGATGCGGCGAGCGCGATCGATGCGCTGCTCGGCGAACTGGAAACCCAATAAGGACGACGGATGACGAAGGTTCAACCCGACTGGCTCGCGCTCGCGACGCGTTTCGCGCAACTGCCCGACGCGCAGCGCGCGGTCTTCATCGACAAGCTCGGCGCAGCCGGCATCGACTTCCGCGTGCTGCCGATCCCGCCGCGCACGCCGCGCAGCGACCGCGTGCCGGCGTCGTTCGCGCAGACGCGGCTGTGGTTGCATGCACGGCTGATCGATGCGCCCGACGCGTATCACATCACCGAGCGCCTGGCGCTGACGGGCCCGCTCGACGCGCATGCGCTGCGTCTTGCCTGCGATGCACTGATCGCCCGCCATGAAGCGTTGCGTACGACCTTCGACGAGGCGCAGGACGGTGTTGCGCAAACGATCCACGCGCCGCTGCGCTGCCCGTGGCGCGAAACCGATCTCGAAGCGCTGCCGGACGCGCCGCGCGCCGCGCGCGCGGAGGCCGTCGCGACGGCCGACGAAGCCGAACCGTTCGATCTCGGCACGCCGCCGCTCGTGCGTGCGCATCTGGTCCGCTTCGACGCGACGCATCACTGGCTCGCGCTGACGGTGCACCACATCGTGTCGGACGGCTGGTCGTCGGGCGTGATGCTGGAAGAGCTCGCGGCGTTCTATCGCGCGTATGCATCCGACCAGCCGGTGCCGCTCGCGCCGCTGCCGATCCAGTACGCCGACTACGCGCTGTGGCAGCGCCGCTGGCTCGACGCCGGGGAACGCGATCGCCAGCTTGCGTTCTGGCGCGAACGGCTCGATCCGCAGCGCGGCGTGCTGACGCTGCCGGGTGCAGCCGCACGACCGGCGCGCCGCAGTGCGCGCGGCGCTCGCCATGTGTTTTCGCTCGATGCGCGCATCGGCGCGCAACTGCGTGCGTTCGCGGCCGCGTCGGGTGCGACGCCGTTCGCGGTGCTGCTCGCCGCGCTCGATGCGCTGCTCGCGCGCGCGACCGGCGATGCGCGGATCTGCGTCGGCGTGCCGGCCGCGAACCGCGAACGCGCGGAAGTCGCCGGCCTGATCGGCTTCTTCGTCAACACGCTGGCAATCGACGTCGACGTGCCCGCGCACGGCGATTTCTCGTCGCTGGTTGCGCGCACGCAGCGCGCGCTCGTCGACGCACAGATGCACCAGGACGTGCCGTTCGAGCAGGTGGTCGATGCGCTCGGCGTGCCGCGCAGCGCGAGCCACCATCCGCTGTTCCAGGTGATGGCAGCGTACGGCGAGCGCCGCGCGCTGCCGGCGCTCGGCGCGGCAGCCGCCGCGTTGCTGCCGTCCGGCACGCCGTCCGCGAAATTCGATCTCACGCTCTCCGTCGAGGCAACGCCCGACGGTACGTTCGACGCCGCGTTCATCTACGCGCTCGACCTGTTCGACGCCGACGCGATCGCGCGGCTGGCCGCGCGCTTCGTCACGCTGCTCGCCGATGCGCTCGCGCGGCCTGACCTGCCGACCGGCGATCTCGACTGGCTGCCCGCCGACGAGCGCGCACAGCTCTTTGCGTGGAACGCGCCGGCGGGCGCGACCGAAGCCGAACCGTTCGTGCCCGTGCATGCGCGCATCGCCGCACATGCGCACGCGCGGCCCGACGCGCGCGGCGTCGCCGATATCGATCGCGCACTGACGCGCGGCGAGGTCGATGCACGCGCTGCGCGCCTCGCGCGTCATCTGGTGGCGGCAGGCGTGCGGCCCGAGATGCGCGTCGGCGTCGCGCTGCAGCGCTCGGTCGACCTGCTCGTCGCGCTGATCGCGGTGCTGAAGTCCGGCGCCGCGTTCGTGCCGCTCGATCCGGCCCATCCGTGCGAACGGCTCGCGCAGATCGTCGGCGATGCGAGCATCGCGCACGTGCTGACCGATGGCGCGAGCGCTGCGTCGTTGCCCGAGCTACCGGAACTGCGCGTGTGGCGCGCCGACGAAATCGATGCGCTCGACGAAGCCGCCGGCGTCGCGCTGCCCGACGTGCTGCCGGGCCATGCCGCCTACGCGATCTACACGTCGGGCTCGACCGGCAAGCCGAAGGGCGTGATCGTCGACCACGCGTCGTTCGCGCTGCACTGCGCGGCGATTGCCGAGCGCTACGGCGCGGGCGAGAACGACGTGTTCCTGCTGTTCCAGTCGGTCAACTTCGACGGCGCGCACGAAGGCTGGTTTTCGCAATACATGTCGGGCGCCGCCGTGTCGGTGACGGCCGACGTGCTGTGGCCGCCCGCACAGACCTGCGCGATGATGGTCCGCGACGGCGTGACGATGACCTACGTGCCGCCCGGCTGCGCCGCGCAGCTCGCCGAATGGGCGCTCGCGCACGGCGCACCGCCGACGCTGCGTTCGCTGACCGTCGGCGGCGAGGCGACGTCGCGCGAGGCGTTCGCGATGCTGCGCCGTGCGCTGCCGAACGTGCGTGTGGTCAACGGCTACGGCCCGACCGAGACGGTCATCACGCCGACGCTGTGGATGTTCCGGCCCGGCGACGATCTCGCGACGCTCGGCGACGCCGCGTATCTGCCGATCGGCACGCTGGTCGGCGCACGCACCGCGCACGTGCTCGACGAGCGGCTGCATCCGCTGCCGGTCGGCGTGATCGGCGAACTGTATCTGGGCGGCGAGGGGATCGGCGTCGCGCGCGGTTATCTCGACCGCCCGGCGCTGACGGCCGAGCGCTTCGTGCCCGATCCGTACGGTGCGCCGGGCGCGCGCCTGTACCGCACCGGCGACCTCGTGCGGCGCCGCGCGGACGGCGTGTTCGACTTCATCGGCCGCGTCGATCACCAGGTGAAGCTGCGCGGATTGCGCATCGAGCTCGGCGAAATCGAGGCGCAACTGGCCGCGCACGATGCGGTGCGCGAAGCGTGCGCAGTCGTGCACGGGCAGGGCGCGCTTGCGCAGCTCGTCGCATATGTGGAACTGACCGCCGATGCACGGGCGGCCGCGCAGCCCGTCGAAGCCGCGACGCTCGATGCGCACCTGCGCCGCACGCTGCCCGACTACATGGTGCCCGCGCAACTGATCGTGCTCGATGCGCTGCCGCGCAACGCGAACAGCAAGGTCGACCGCGCGCGGCTGCCGGCACCGGTGCGCGTCGAACGTGCGTACGAGGCGCCGCGCGACGGCGACGAAACCGCGCTCGCGGCGATCTGGTGCGACGTGCTGAATCTCGAGCGCGTCGGCCGCGGCGATCACTTCTTCGATCTCGGCGGCCATTCGCTCGCCGCCGTGCGCGTCGCGACGCGCGTGGCCGAACGGCTCGGCCGCGACGTGCCGGTGCGCGCGCTGTTCGAGGCGCCCGTGCTCGCGCAGTACGCGCTGCAGGTGGCCGACGCGCCGCGCGCCGCGCATGCCGGCGCTGCGGCGCCGGGCGTCGCGGTGGCCAAACCCGATGCGAACGGCGTGTGGCCGCTATCGCCCGCGCAGCTCGGCCTGTGGTTCCTGTGGCGCGCGCAGCCGGACAGCGCCGCATACAACATTCCGGTCGCGCTGCGCATGCGCGGCCCGCTCGACATCGATGCGCTGCGCGCTGCGTTCTCGGATGCGGCGGCCGTGCATCCGGCGCTGCGCGCGCGGCTCGTCGCTCGCGACGGCGCGCTGCCGGGCCAGTGGATCGACGTGGCGGCGCCGGTCGAATTGCCGGTCGTCGACCTGTCGGCGCAACCCGATGTGCTTGCCCGCGCGTCGGCGTTGACCGACGACGATGCGCTCGCGCCGTTCGACCTCATAGCCGATGCGCCTCTGTGGCGCGCACGCGTGCTGCGGCTCGGCGCGGACGACCACGTGTTGTCGGTGACGATCCATCACATCGTGTCGGACGGCGAATCGATCGAGCTGTGGCTCGATGCCGTTCGTGCACGCTACGTCACCCGCGTACGCGGCGACTCCGTGCCGGTCGACGAAGCTGTCCAAACGGCTGTACCGCTCGTGCTGACCGCACCGTGCCATCCGGCCCGCGTCGCGTACTGGCGTGACGCGCTGGTCGATCTGCCGTCGCGCGTGCTGCCGCAGCGCGCGGACGCGCCGGCCGTGCCGCAATGGCGCGCGGCACGCATCGCGTTCGAATTCGACGCGTCACTGATCCGCGCCGCGCGCGACGCCGCATCGGCCGCGCACGCGACGCTGCCGATGCTGCTGCACGCGGCGCTCAACACCGCGCTGTTCCGCGCGACGGGCGCGGCCGACCAGCCGGTCGGCGTGCTCGCGTCGACCCGCGAGCTGACGGGCGATGCGGCACGCGATGCGCTCGGCCTGTTCATCAATTCGGTCGTCGTGCGTACGCGGATCGACCCGGCCGCGCGCCGTGCGGACGTGCTCGCCCAGGTGCGCGATACGGCGCTGGCCGCGTATGCGCATGCCGACGTGCCGTTCGCCGACGTCGTCGCGGCGCTGCGCGCGCCGCGTGCCGCGCAGGCCAATCCGCTGTTCCAGGTGATGTTCAACTACCTGCGCCCGACGGGTGCGGCCGAGCGCGACTGGGCCGGCCTGTCGCTTGCCGAATTCGACGACGTGCGCCATCGCGTCGTGTTCACGCTGGAGCTGGACGTCGTCGAGCATCCGGACGGCCGCGTGAGCGCCGCGTTCTCGTATGCGGACGAACTGCTCGACCGCGGTTTCGTCGATGCGCTGGTCGATGTCTATCACGACGAAGTCGCGCGCTTTGCCGGCGCATCGGAAGCGGCGCTTGGTGCATCCGATACGCGTGCCGTCGCGCACGCGAACTTCATTGCACAGACGAGCGTAGAAGCACCGCCCAACGCACCGTCGCACGCGGCCGCCGTGCTCGCGGCGCTGTGGTCGGACACATTCTCGACGGCCGCGCCCGAGCCCGGCGCGGACCTGTTCGAAGCCGGCGCGACGTCGTTCGACGTCGTGCGCTTCATCGACGCGGCAGGCCGTGCCGGTCACGCGCTGACGGTCGCCGACGTGTTCGCGTCGCCGACGCTCGCGGCGCTCGGCGCGCGGCTCGATGCGCGCGCGGAAACAGGACAGGAGGAACGCCATGCTGGCTGAAGTGCGTCCGGACGGATTCACGATGCCCGATACGTGCCGCCTCGCGTTCGCGGACGGGCTGTTCGCCGCGCGCGACGGCACGGAGATCCGCGTCGCGCAGGGCTACGGCATCGGCGCGCAGTTGCTGCGCGCGCAACTCGCCGACGACGGCACGCTGCGCCTCGTCGCATACAACCATCGCGCGGCGCCGGCCGACCAGCGGCGCGCGCTGCTGGCCGCGCTGTCCGCGGCGTTTTCGGACGGCGCGCATCATGCGGCGATCCGGCTCGACCCGGCCGCGTGGCCGGCGGTCGCGCTCGACGCGCTGCGCGCGAGCGGCGTGCTCGCCGACGGCGGCCGCTGCATGCGCGACGGCTGGGCGCAGCAGGCCGATCTGTGGCTCGTCGGCACGCACCTGCCGTGCGCGACGCTGCCGATGTTTACCGACGGCCGGCGTCATCCGCGCCGGCCGCCGGCGCCGCGCGGCGACGTCTACGCGCGCGACCTGCCGGCGCTCGGTGTGCGCTTCACGCTGCGCGGCTGGCAGCCGGCGGAGGACACCGTGCGGCTCGCGCGCTGGTTCGACGAGCCGCGCGTGCGCGACGGCTGGCCGGGCGCGCAGCCCGGCGCGGACGGCCCGCAAGGGGCCGCACCCGACGCCGATCCGCACGTGACGCCGCTCGTCGGCTGTTTCGACGGCGAGCCGTTCGCGTACTTCGAGGCGGTCTGGCTGAAGGAAGACGCGCTCGCGCCGCACGTCGCGGCGCGCGACTACGACCGCGGGCTGCGGATGCTGGTCGGCGAATCGCGCTGGCGCGGCCCGCATTGCGTGGCGGGCTGGCTGCCGTCCGTCGTTCATTACCTGTTTCTCGACGACCCGCGTACCGAAGCGGTCGGCTGTGCCGTTCCGGCCGGCCACGCGCGGGTTGCCGACCATCTCGCGCGGCATGGCTTCGCGCGGCAGCGCCGTCTCGCGCTGGCCGACGCGCAGCCGCTGTGGATGCGCACGCTGCGCGAGACGTTCTTCTCCGGTCGTCACGTCTGACGGGCCGGAATCACCGACAAGGGAGCTGAGACATGCAGAGAGAAACCGTATTCGACCTGATCGGCGTCGGCTTCGGGCCGTCGAATCTGGCGCTGGCCATTCGCCTCGCGGAGCACGCAGGCGCACGCACGTTCGCCCATTGCTTCGTCGAGCGCCAGCCGGAATTCGGCTGGCATCGTGGGATGCTGCTCGACGACTGCCGGATGCAGATCTCGTTTCTGAAGGATCTCGTCACGATGCGCGATCCGAAAAGCCGCTACACGTTCATCAACTACCTGTTCGAACGCGGCCGCCTGAACGAATTCGTCAACCTGAAGAACTTCTATCCGACCCGCGTCGAATTCCACGACTACCTGAGCTGGGTCGCCGATGCGTTCGAGGATCGCGTCCATTACAGCGAGACCGTGCTGGCGATCGAACCGGTGCGCGGCGACGGTGCGCGGATCGACGCGCTGCGCGTGCTGTCGCGCGATGCCGCGGGCCACGAGCGCCAGCGCGTCACGCGCGCGCTGTCGGTCGGCGTCGGCGGCACGCCGGCGATTCCGGATGCGTTCGCCGCGCTCGGCCGCGACCGCGTGATCCATTCGTCATCCTATCTGACCGACATCGACCGGCTCGTCGCGTCGCCGGACGGCGAACGCCGTCGCGTCGCGGTGATCGGCGCGGGGCAGAGCGCGGCCGAGGTGTTCATCGACCTCGCGCGCCGCTTCCCGCATGTCGACGCGAACCTCGTGATGCGCGCAGGTGCGCTGAAGCCGGCCGACGACAGCCCGTTCGTCAACGAGATCTTCAGTCCCGAGTTCACCGATGTCGTCTATGCGCAGCCGCACGACGCGCGCCGCGCGTTGCTCGAACGCTATCGCGACACCAACTACGCAGTAGTCGACCGACCGCTGATCGAGCAGATCTACGAAATGCTGTACCTGCAGCGCATCGACGGCACGCCGCGTCATGCGCTGCTCGCGAACAGCGCGATCGAGGCCGCGGTGCGCACCGGCGACGGCCGCATCGAGCTGACGCTGCGCGACCGGATGAGCGGCGCCACGCGCGTCGAGCGCTTCGACGCGCTCGTGCTCGCGACCGGCTATCGCCGCGACACGCATTCCGCGCTGCTCGAAGGGCTGGCGCCGCACCTGGGCGATGCGCTCACGCGCGGCGACGTGACGCGCGACTACCTGCTCGCGACGCCCGAGCACTTCGCGCCGCGCATCTACCTGCAAGGCTGCTGCGAAGACAGCCACGGCTTGTCCGACACGCTGCTGTCGGTACTGGCACGCCGCGCGGACGAGATCTGCGCGTCGCTCGAAGACGGGCTCGCGCCCGCCCATGACGATGGCGCGGCTCGGGAGTCGCACGAAAAACGACAGGAAAACGGGGTGAGCGCGGGCCGGATGGCTTTCGCTCTTTGACAAAGGCGCGGTCGGAGACCGCATGAAAAAAGTGGAGCAGAGAAAGATGGAGTGGGCAACAGGCACGCGTTTGCGTGCGATCGCAGCCGCGGCGAGCGTGGCGTTCGGTGCGGCTGCAGGGCAGGCTTATGCCCAGACGGCGCCGGCCGTGAACGCAGGCGCCG
The DNA here is from genome assembly GCF_019091065.1 of Burkholderia sp. GbtcB21. NCBI lineage: Bacteria > Pseudomonadati > Pseudomonadota > Betaproteobacteria > Burkholderiales > Burkholderiaceae > Burkholderia > Burkholderia sp. GbtcB21. Next base: position 253,249 of record NZ_JAGXKA010000006.1, on the reverse strand, counting down.
CGGCGTCGGCCAGCAGTGCGCAGAACGGCACGACGAACGGCGCGCCGAACGGCACGCTGCCGGCGATCACCGTCAACGCGGCCTCGGAAGGCGACGGCACCGTCGGGCTCGTCGCGAAGCGCAGCAGGACCGGCACGAAGACCGACACGCCGATCAACGAGATTCCGCAGACGATCAACGTCGTCACCGCGCAGCAGATCGAGATGACCGGCGCGACCGACGTGAACGCGGCGCTGCGCTACGTGCCGGGCTTCTCGTCGTACGGTTCGGACAACCGTTCGGACTGGTACGCGGCGCTGCGCGGCTTCACGCCGACCGCCTACGTGAACGGGCTGCAGGTGCCGAACACGATCAACCTCGCGAGCTGGCGCGTCGATCCGTACATGATCGACAGCATCACCGTGCTGCGCGGACCGACGTCGGTGCTGTACGGCGCGGGCGATCCCGGCGCGATCATCGACGTGCAGACCAAGCTCGCCGACGGCGAGCGCGTGCGCGAAGCCGGGGTGCAGATCGGCAACTATGCGCGCAAGCAGTTCATGATCGACGTCGGCGACAAGCTCGACGCGGACGGCAAGTACGCGTACCGGTTCGTCGGCGTCGCGCGCGACGGCAATGCGCTGACCGGCCCGAACAACGACCAGCGCGTCGCGCTCGCGCCGTCGTTCCGCTGGCGCCCGAACGCGGATACGTCGCTGACGCTGTCCGCGACGTACCTGCAGGACTGGGGCGACATCTCGTCGAACTTCCTGCCGGCGCAGGGCACGGTGCTGCCGAACCCGAACGGCCAGATCAACAAGGATGTGTACGAAGGCGACCCGAACTTCAACTACTACCGCAAGAAGCAGTGGTCGGTCGGTTACCAGTTCGAGCAGAACCTGACTTCGGCGTGGAAGTTCCGGCAGAACGTGCGCCTGATGCACCTGTCGCTCGACAACGGCTCGGTGTTCGGCAACGGCTTCGTCGACGGCAGCACGACCGACGTGTCGCGCTGGGCCGGCGTGTTCCAGATGAACTACAGCCGCTTCGACATCGACAACAACGTGGAAGGCCGCTTCGCGACGGGCCCGCTCCAGCACACGCTGCTGCTCGGCTTCCAGTACAACCGCCAGACCGCGACCGACAGCGAATGGCTCGCCGCGGCGCCGCCGCTGAACATCTACAACCCGGTGTACACGCCGGTGACGACGGCGGTGTTCGATCCGGCGTCGACGTTCCGCACCAACACGTACACGACGATGAACACGTTCGGCCTGTACGCGCAGGACCAGATCAAGTGGAACCGCTGGACGCTGACGCTCGGCGGCCGCGAGGACTGGGTCAACATGCGGATGGACGACCGCGCGGGCGGCACGCAGACGAAGGCGGACGTCACGGCGTTCACCGGCCGCGTCGGCCTCACGTACCAGGGCGACTACGGGCTGTCGCCGTACGTCAGCTACGCGACGTCGTTCAACCCGCTGATCGGCGTGAACCTGCTCGGCGGCGGGCTGCCGCAGCCGACCCGCGGCAAGCAGATCGAGGCCGGCCTGCGCTGGCAGCCGCCCGGCAAGAACCTGATGCTGAACGCGGCGATCTACCAGATCAACCAGACCAACGGGATCACGCCGGCGCTGCCGAGTCAGGACACGACCGGCACGAAGTCGGTGCAGACCGGCGAGGTGCGTTCGCGCGGGATCGAGCTGAGCGCGACCGGCAAGGTCACGCGGAACCTGTCGCTGATCGCGTCGTACGTGTACCAGGACGTGAAGAACGTGAAGGCGAACGACGTGTCGCTGAACAACTGGCCGGTCGACATTCCGCGTCCGCGCCAGATGGCGTCGATGTGGGCCGACTGGACGTGGCACACGGGGCCGCTCGCGGGCTTCGGCCTCGGCGGCGGCGTTCGCTACCAGAGCGCGTCGGCCGGTGCGGCCGACAACTCGCTGACGGTGTCGAGCGTCACGCTGTTCGACGCGGGCGTGCATTACGACACGCGTAACTGGCGCTTCGCCGTGAACGGGACCAACCTGGCCAACCGCCACTACATCAGCGGTTGCCAGTCGGCCAACGTCTGCGTTTTCGGCACCGACCGCACGGTGATCGCGACCGCGAAATACAACTGGTGACGTTGCGCGCCGCGGCCCGCCGGCCGGCCTTCGTGGCCGGCGCGGGACGGCCGCGGCGCCTTCGTCCGCTTTTCCACGACGCATCCATGCCGAAGAAAAATCTCGTCTATATCCAGTCGCTGCGCAACGGCGCGGCCGATCGCGCCGGCCAGCCGGTCGCTTATCAGGGCGGCACGCGCTACATGAAGGCGCCGCTCGAATTCCTCGTCGAGCGCCTGAACGACTCGTCGCTCGGCGAGCGCTACACGCTTCAGGGCGTGATCGTCGACGACGACGACGGTTCGCCGGCCGATCGCGCGAAGGTGGCCGACTACGGCTTCGCGCGTACGCCGGGCCGGCCGTGGATCCTGCCGGACGGGTTGACGGTGCAGGGCCGGCCGGTCGACGAACTGTTCTGCACGATTGCGTCGACGTACCGGCGGCTGCCGCGCGACGCGCGCGAACGGGTGGCAGGCAAACAGGCGTTCGAGCGCCGCGTGCTCGAGCGCCTGCTCGAACTCGACGCCGACGTCGTCGTGCTCGACGGGCTGCTCGTGATCCTCGACGAACTCGTGCGGCCCGGTGCGCGCTTTCACCGGCGCATCGCGAACATCCACCCGGGCATCACGGCCGACGGTTCGCCGTACCAGCGGCGCGGCGCGTGGGCGACGCTCGACGCGCTGCACGGCGCGCGCGGCGAACGGGTCGACTGGGCGAGCGGCGCGACGTCGTCGGTCGAGCCCGTGACGATGACGGGGGCGTCGTTCCACTACGTCGACAACGGCATCGATTCCGGCGAGGTGATCTGCGACGTGCTCGACACGCCGATCGCGCCGGACGACACGATTCTCGAACTGCGCTGGAACAACTTCCAGCGCAGCCTGTTTCCGGCGCTCGAGCGGGGGCTTCACGTGCTCGCCGACCGCCACGACGCGGGAGCACTGTGATGGAAGACACGCTGACGAAACCGGCCGGCGCCGCGGATGCCGTCGAAGGCGAGGTGGCGGCCGCGCTCGACGGTGCCGCGCATGGCCAGGCGACGCAGGTCGCCGAGCACACGCTCGACGCCTGGCATCCCGACGACTCGCCGGACTGGCTGCTTGCGGCGTTCGTCCCGTTGTTCAACACCGACACGCGGTACGACGCGGCAACGATCTCGGTGCCGCTCGGCGGCGCCAGTGCGGCGGCCGTCGCGTCGTACGTGGCGCGCGCGGTGCGCGAGGGCGTGATCGACGGCGCGCAGGTCGCCGGCGACACGCTGCACCTGAACGTGTCGCGCACGACGTTCTGGCAGAACCCGCGGCCGTGGCTGAGGGCGCCCGCGTCGAGCGGGATGCCGCTGCGCTACGCGATCACGAACGGCCACCGGCACCCGGTGCGGCCGCCGTCGCCGGCCGGCGAGATCTATGCGCGCACCATGCCGCAGGTCGGGATGACGTTCAGCCTGCGCACCGTCGACATCGACGCGCACGCGGACCTGTTCAGCGGCTGGATGAACCTCGATCGCGTCGCGCAGTTCTGGGACCAGCGCGGCACGCGCGACGAGCATGCGGCGTATCTCGCCGAGCGGCTCGCCGATCCGCACATGCACCCGATGATCGGCTATTTCGACGACACGCCGTTCGGCTATTTCGAGTTCTACTGGGCGAAGGAGGACCGCCTCGCGCCGTTCTACGACGCGCACGACTACGATCGCGGGCTGCACCTGCTGATCGGCGACTCGCGCTTCCAGAGCGCGGGCAAGCTGCATGCGTGGTGGAGCGGGGTGCTGCACTACATGTTCGTCGACGAACCGCGCACGCAGCGGCTCGTCGGCGAGCCGCGCGTCGACCACGTGCGGCACATCGCGTACATGCACCGGCTCGGGTTCTATACGCTGAAGGAATTCGACTTCCCGCACAAGCGCGCGGCGCTCACCGTGATCGAGCGCGATACATTCTTCGACACTTTCCGGTTGCCGTGACGGGGCGGGCGCGCAGCGTCGGCGCGACGCTGCGCGCGGCCGTGCATCGCGCCAGCATCGGCCGTCCGGGATATGGACCGCGCGGCCTGCGTCGTGAAGAATGGATCGCTCTTCTTACCGACGACAGGCCGACAGCATGACAAAAACACCCGCGACAGCGTGGGGCGCGACGTCCGATTCGCGCTCCCTCAAATTGACATATGCCGACATATGTCTAAAATGGGCGCATCGTACTCCCATGGAGTGGCTCATGCGCACCGTTTCCATTTTCAAGAACGCCCGTAATCAGGCAATTCGCATCCCGAAGGACATGGAGTTCGAGGGGGTGACGGAACTCGAGATCCGCCGCGAGGGCGACACGCTGCTGCTGCGCCCCGTTCGTCCCACGTGGCTGTCGTTCGCGAACGAACCGCTGGCCGACGCCGAGTTCCTCGCCGACCGCCCGGCCGTCATCGAATCCGGCCGCTTCGACCTGTCCGGTGACGCCGGCGCGCCGACGGAGTCCGGCCGGTGACCACGCTCTACATGCTCGATACGAACATCTGTTCGTTCATCATGCGCGAGCGGCCGCCCGTGGTGCTGTCGCGGTTGCAGTCGTGCGTCAACGCTCAGCACCGGATCGTCGTGTCGGCAATCACCTATGCCGAAATGCGGTTCGGCGCGGTCGGCAGGAAAGCGTCGCCGAAGCATGCGGAACTCGTGACGGCATTTGTTTCGCGGCTGGATGGCGTGCTGTCGTGGGATACGGCGGCCGTCGACGCAACGGCCGCGATTCGCGCGGATCTCGCCGCGCGCGGCATGCCGATCGGCGCGAACGATGCGTCGATCGCCGGGCACGCGATCGCGGCCGGCGCGGTGCTCGTCACGAACAACGGCCGCGAATTCGGCCGTGTCGCCGGGTTGTCGCTCGAAGACTGGGCGGCCTGAGCGCAGTGCGGCGAAAGCGCGATGACGTTGCTGTTTCGCAGCGGCGCGTCACGCGTGCGGTGCGGGAGGATCGACGAGGAACGCGTTGCGGAACGCGTCGAGATACCGGTCGGCATCATCGATGAATTCGCCCGACAACTGCGCGAACGCGCGTGCCAGCAGATCCTGGCCGAGCGCCGCGTAAGTCGCTGCGTCGGACAACAGCGCGCGAATGGCGTCGCGCGTGTGCGGCGAAGCAATCCGCTTCGCATCCCGCGCGAGCAGCGCGGCGGCGGCGAGGCCCGGCTGGAACGCATGCGCCTCGAGCAGGTCCGGCGCGGCCTCCCAGATGCGCTCGCGATTGCCGGCGTCGTGATAATTGCGCAGCAGGAACAGCAGGTCGTACGCGTCGCTGTTCTGGCGCGCGCGCCGGTCCTTCCATGCGAGCAACTTCAGCAGCGCGAGCGCCGGCAGGCTGGCCACCGGCACTACGGTGCGTGCGTCGATCGACACCGGCTGCGCCGTGTCGACCGCTTCCTGGAACCCGAGCACGTTCAGCACGAATTCGCCGCCCGGCGGCCACGCGATCTCGCCCGGCGGCGTTTCGAGCGGCCCGAACGGCACGAGATCGAGTTCGGTGCGAAAACCGTGCGTTCCGCTTTCGAACAGCAGTTTCTGCTGCTGCTTCGGCGCGCGCGTGAATTGCCCGGTCGCGACGAGCGTATCGACGAGCCGCTCGTGGAACGGCCAGCTCACCGCGCACACCGCGACGTCGACGTCCCGCGTCGCACGCACCGGCCGGATGCCATGTACATGCCACATCAGGATGTCGCGCGCGGTTGCGCCGGCGACGACGAACGCCGCGTCGAGACGCGCGCAAGCGCTGCCGACCGCTTGCAGCAGCGCGACCGCCGCCGGCTCGAGCGGCCGGCGCGCATCGACTTCAAGCGGGCGGATGGGTGAGGTATCGGTCATGGATCCGTTCGGCGGCGGCAAGATTGCGGCTGTCCCCGGACGAGACGAGATCCGCGTAGATCAGGAGCGGCGGCACGAGCGGCACATCCTGCTCGCGCCAGTCGAGCGCAGGCGTGCGCGGCCAGAACGCTTCGAGGATTTCGACGTCGCCGCGCTCGTCCGGACGCAGGCGGGCCTGGAGCAGCAGACGGTTCGACACCGCGCCGTGCGTATAGACGGTGATCGCGGCCGGTTTCAGGTCGTGCGTCAGCAAGTCGGCCGCCGGCTCGCCGCCGAGCTGTGCATCGAACGACGCGAAATCGAAGCCGCGCCACCAGTCGGGGGCGAGGCCGGCAAACCGTCGGCTCGACAGTTTCGCGCGCAAGCGGCTCGGGTACAGCGCGACCCATTCCTGCACGAAGCGCGGCCAGTCGGGAATCAGGCGCTCGCCGTTGCGGCGCTGCCCGACGAGGCTGCGCGCGATCAGATCGTCCATCGCGAGATTGACCGTGCCGAGCGCGACGCCCGACGCGGCGGCAATCGCCCGATACGGCTGCGCGACGAGGCCCGGCTGCGTCGCGAGTGCGAACATCACGGCCAGTCCCTTCGGCGTCGTCGCGCGCGACGCCTGCCGGCGCGGGGTGCGTGCAGGCTTCGGCCGGCCGGCGATCATCACGGTCGCCTCCGGTTGAAGCAGGCATGCGTTGCCGGCGGTGTCGAGAAACGGGATGCCCCGGTCGGTCAGGCCGGCGGCCAGTTCGGCCGAAAGATACGGCGCGACCAGCATCAGCGGCCGTTCGCCTGGCATCGCGGTAGCACCGCCGCGGCGGCGCAATTCCGCGAGCGCGCCCGGCAGCGATTCGACGCGCAGGCTCACGGCGACCGGCATCTCGAATGCCTGCCCGGCAACGTCGAAGCGGATCATCGCGTCGGCATGCGCGTTGTATGCGGCCGGCACGCGCGCGGGCCGCGCGCTGAAGCGCCGGGTCGCGCGTTCGAACGCGGCGCAGGCTTCGTCGAGCACATGCTGTTCCGACATCGGGAGGGGAGCGTTCTCGGGCATCGGAGGCGATCGCTTGTTCACTTCTTTGTCAGCGTACACAAAAAATGTACAAACGTCAAAAAGTGAACAAATATCCGCAAGTCTTTGATGTGTAGGTTGTATTTCAGATGTCTGAGCAGCCATCGCCGGATCCTCATGCACGGAAAATCGATGCGGAACGCACAGTTTCACGTATCCGGATCGTGTGCGGCAGTCGTCCACATGGCCAGCTCGCACTTATCGCGCACCGTGCCATGGTGTGGCAACCATCGGTTGCTGCCGTGACGACTTTCCGTCTGCCCGGTTGCCGGTGAACCGTCTATCCTTGCCTGCACATTCCCCACGGCACACAGGAGACGACACCGTGACGCACAGCGTGATTCCCGCAGGCCTCGCCGACGAAATGATCGAGATCCGGCACCGCATCCATGCTCACCCCGAACTGGGCTTCGAGGAATTCGCGACGAGCGACCTCGTCGCGGAGCAACTGCAAGCGTGGGGCTACACGGTGCATCGCGGGCTCGGCGGCACGGGCGTCGTCGCGCAGTTGAAGCTGGGCAACGGCATGCAGCGCCTCGGCCTGCGCGCCGACATGGATGCGCTGCCGATCCACGAGGCGACGGGCCTGCCGTACCAGAGCACGATCGCCGGCAAGATGCACGCATGCGGCCACGACGGCCACACGGCGATGCTGCTCGCGGCCGCGAAGCATCTCGCACGCGAGCGCCGCTTCTCGGGTACGCTGAACCTGATTTTCCAGCCGGCCGAGGAAGGGCTCGGCGGCGCGAAGAAGATGCTAGACGAAGGGCTGTTCGAGCAGTTCCCGTGCGACGCGATCTTCGCGATGCACAACATGCCGGGCTTCCCGACGGGCAAGTTCGGTTTCCTGCCGGGGCCGTTCATGGCGTCGTCGGATACCGTGATCATCGACGTGCAGGGCCGCGGCGGCCACGGCGCGGTGCCGCACAAGGCGATCGATCCCGTCGTCGTGTGCGCGCAGATCGTGCTGGCGTTGCAGACGATCGTGTCGCGCAACGTGTCGCCGCTCGACATGGCGATCGTCACGGTCGGCGCGATCCACGCGGGCGACGCGCCGAACGTGATCCCCGATCGCGCGCAGATGCGCCTGTCGGTGCGCGCGCTGAAACCGGAGGTGCGCGACCTGCTCGAGACGCGCATCAAGGAAGTCGTGCATGCGCAGGCGGCCGTGTTCGGCGCGACCGCGACGATCGACTACCAGCGCCGCTACCCGGTGCTCGTCAACGATGCGGAAATGACCGCGTTCGCGCGCAACGTCGCGCGCGAGTGGGTGGGCGATGCGAACCTGATCGACGGGATGGTGCCGCTTACCGGCAGCGAGGATTTCGCGTTCCTGCTCGAGAAGCGGCCTGGCTGCTACCTGATCATCGGCAACGGTGACGGTGAGGGCGGCTGCATGGTGCACAACCCCGGTTACGACTTCAACGATGCGGCGTTGCCGACGGGCGCGTCGTACTGGGTCAAGCTGGCCGAGGCGTTCCTGGTTTGACGGGCGACGCGGCGGTCGCCGCACGGTGTGCGTAAGCGCGTCCGTGTCCACGAAACCGGACGCGCGCAGGCTGCACTTCGATTTGACGCTCCTTGACATCGGCGGGACAGGCCGCGTGCTACGCTGCGCGCGACGCCGAATCGGCTCGATGAATACAGGTGTGGACGAAATGCGAAAACAGCTTCTGACCGTGCTGACGGCCTGTGCGGTCGGCGTTCTGGCGGCCGGGTGCGACGACCAGAAGGTGGCCGACGCGGTGAACGCGATCAAGCCCGATCCGATGGCGTTCGGCAAGCTGCAGCCGGGCGTCTCGACGACCGAGGACGTGCTCCGTCAGGCTGGCAAGCCCGAGATGGTCAGGCAGGGTGACGACGGCTCGCAGCGGTTCGAGTATCCGCGCGGCCCGTACGGCACGAGCACCTACATGCTCGATTTCGGGCCCGACGGCCGGCTCGTGTCGATCACGCAGGCGCTGACGGCGGCGAACATCGCGAAGGTCGTGCCCGGGATGTCGAAGGACGACGTGCGGCAACTGCTCGGCAAGCCGACCGAGGTCGCGCAATACGCGTTGAGCCATGAAGAGGTGTGGAGCTGGCACTGGGCCGAGGGCGGCGTATCGGGCGACGCGATGTTCAATGCACATTTCTCACCCGACGGCACCGTGATCCGGACTTCGCGTTCGGAAGCGCCGGGCCGCGAAAAACCCTGACCTGACGAAGGACGCAACGCATGTGACGCAGGCCGGACATCGGCAAGGCTGCCACTGCAGCTGAATGCCAAATGTACCGAACGTTGGTGAACGTTGGTATATGGTGCTCGCATTCAAGAGGAGGTGACTCATGTCGCGAAACATATCCGTTTCCATGGGCGACCACTTTGCCGAATTCGTCGACGCTCAAGTGCAATCGGGGCGATACAGTTCCGCAAGCGACGTCGTCCGAGCCGGTTTGCGGCTCCTCGAGTCACACGAAACGCAAATCCGTGCGTTGCAGGAAGCGCTGAAGGCCGGCGAGGCATCGGGGGAGCCCCATGCCTTTGCCAGCGAGGCCTTCCTGGTCCGCATGCGGACAACGCATGGCGGTTAAAGGCAGACAGCTTCGGCTGACTCCGCTGGCCGAGCTGGATCTCGAATCAGCTGTGCCGTCTCGATCCGGGCGCGGCATCGAGCAATCTAGAACGCTTCTCCGCTGAACAACGCCACGACCGCATCCGGATTCGACGGCCAGTACATATGCATGTACGTCGCGACGATCGCGCCGCGGCGATAGACGGCTTCGCCGCTGCCCGGCGCGCCGTCGGGGCGCACCGCGTTCGCGACCGGTTCCAGCGGCGTCGCGAGCCGCGAATAATGAAACGTATGGCCGCGCATCGGCCCGATGCGCGTATCGAGCTGCTGCATGCCGAGCGCCGCGAACCGGCGCTGCATCGTCGCGTGGCCCGGCAGCAGGCCCAGCATCGGCGTCGTTGCGCCGTCCACGTCGGTCAGCGATTCACACAGATACACCATCCCGCCGCATTCCGCGACGATCGGCTTGCCCGTAGCCGCATGCGCACGAATCGTCCGCGCGGTTTCGGCATTCGCCGCGAGCGTCGCCGCATGCAGTTCCGGATAGCCGCCCGGCAGGAACAGCGCGTCGCAATCGTCCGGCACCGGTTCATCGGCGAGCGGCGAGAAGAACCGCAACTGCGCACCGAGCGCATCGAGCAGCGTGAGATTCGCCGGATAGATGAACGAGAACGCCGCATCGCGCGCAACCGCGATTCGTTTCCCGGCGAGCGCGCGCGGCAGCGGCGCTGCCGCGTCCGGTTCCGCGAACGCGACGGCAGGCGGCAATTCGGCGAGCGCCGTCTGCGCGAGCACGTCGGCCGCGCGTTCGAGCCGCGCGTCGAGGTCGTCGATGTCGGCCGGCTGGTGCAGGCCGAGATGCCGCTCCGGCAGCGCGATGCCCGCATCGGCCGGCACGTGCCCGAGCCAGCGCAGGCCGTCGGGCAGCGCCTGTTGCAGCAATTGCGCATGCCGGGCCGAGCCGACGCGGTTCGCCAGCACGCCGTGAAACGGCAGCCCCGGCCGGAACCGCGCGAGCCCGAACGCGATCGCCGCGAAGGTCTGCGCCATCGCCTTCGCGGAAATCACCGCGACGACCGGCACGCCGAACGCGGCCGCGAGGTCGGCACTGCTCGGCGTGCCGTCGAACAGCCCCATCACGCCCTCGATCAGGATCAGGTCCGCATCGCGCGCGGCCTCGGCCAGCAGCGCACGGCAGCCGGCCTCGCCGACCATCCCGAGGTCGAGCGCATGCACGCTCGCGCCGCTCGCGCGTTCGAGCAGCATCGGATCGAGAAAATCGGGCCCGGTCTTGAACACGCGCACGCGGCGGCCGAGCCGGCGGTGCAGCCGCGCGAGGCCGGCCGTCACCGACGTCTTGCCCTGGCCGGACGCGGGAGCGCTGACGAACAGCGCGGGGCAGGCCGGCACGCTCAGAACTCCACGCCGCGCTGCGCCTTCACGCCTTGCTCCTTGTACGGATGCTTGACGAGCCGCATTTCGGTGACGAGATCGGCCGCGTCGATCAGCGCATCGGGCGCGTGCCGCCCGGTGACGACCACATGCACCGACTCCGGACGCGCGACGAGCGTTGCGAGCACTTCGTCGAGCGGCAGGTATTCGTACTTCAGCACGGTGTTCAGCTCGTCGAGGATCACCATCCGGTAGTCGCCGCTTTCGATCATCCGGCGCGCCTCGTCCCAGCCCTTGCGGGCGGTCGCGATGTCGGCGTCGCGGTTCTGCGTGTTCCAGGTGTAGCCGTCGCCCATCGTCACGAAGTCGCATTCGGCGACCGCGCCGAGGAAGTCGCGCTCGGACGTGTGCAGCGCGCCCTTGATGAACTGCACGACGCCGAGCCGCATGCCGTGGCCGAGCACGCGCACGGCCATGCCGAACGCGGCCGTGCTCTTGCCCTTGCCGTTGCCGGTGTGGACGATCAGCAGGCCTTTTTCATGAGTGGCGGCGGCCTGCTTCTTCTCGTGGCCGGCACGGCGGCGCTCGGCCATCCGCTGATGGGATTCGGAATCGGTCTTCATCGGGAATCGTCCTGTCGAAAGCGAAACAAAGGGTTCAGAGCGGGCCGGCGAGTGCGACCGTCACGCCGTCCCGGATGGATTTGGGGCCGAGCAGCCGGCCGTGCGGTGCCGCGAGCTGCGCGCACGGCTCGGCCACGCCGGCGACGCCGAAGCGCGCGAGCGCGGCGTCCGACGGACCGCTCGCGGCCAGTTCGGGACGGCTCGCGAGTTGCGCCGCGTCGAACGCGACGAGCGGCCAGCCGCGTCGCGCGCACAGCGTGCGCAGCGCACGGGCACGCGCCTTGTCGGCGAGCGTCGCGACGAGCGCCGGTTCGGCGGCCGGGTAGCGCGCCAGCGCCGCGCGGATCGCGGCATCGAGTTGCGCGGCCGTCACGCCCGCGCGGAACCCGACACCGAGCGCGACGCGCATCATGCGCCGCCGCCGAGCGCCGCACGCACCGACGGATCGTCGGCAAGCGCCGCGACGCGGCCGATCACGACGATCGCCGGCGAACCGATGCCGGTCGCGCCGACGCGTTCGACGACGGTGTCGAGCGTCGCGAGCACGTGCCGCTGTCCGGGGCGCGTCGCGTTCTCGATCGCCGCGCACGGCGTATCGCCCGGCAGGCCGCCGTCGCGCAGCGCCGCCGCGATCGCATCGAGCCGGCGGATGCCCATGTAGATCACGATCGTCATGCGCGTGGCCGCCAGCGCGCGCCAGTCGGGCTCGTCGGCGCCCGCGCCGTGGCCCGTGACGAAGATCACGCCCTGCGCGTCGCCGCGCTGCGTGACCGGAATGCCGAGCGCGGCCGGCGCGGCGATGCCCGCGGTGATGCCGTTCACGACCTCGACCGGAAAACCCGCCGCACCGAGCGCGGCCAGTTCCTCGCCGCCGCGGCCGAACACGAACGGATCGCCGCCCTTGAGCCGCGCGACGCTGCGGCCCGCGCGCAGGTGCGCGAGCATCGCGGCGACGATCGCTTCCTGCGGCGTCGACGCATGACCGCCGCGCTTGCCGACATGCTCGATGTGCGCGTCGGCGCGCGCATGGCGCAGCACGTCGGGGTTCACGAGATCGTCGACGAGCAGCACGTCCGCCGCGCCGATCGCGCGCACGGCCTTGAGCGTCAGCAGGTCGGCGTCGCCGGGGCCGGCGCCGATGAGCCAGGCGCGGCTCATCGCGCGCGGCACGGCGCGCACCGTGTCGAAACAGTGGAAAGGGGCAGGCGGGCGGCACATCGGCGGCCGGCGGACAGGCAATGCATGACGGATCGGGCGAAGCCCGCGCGAACGCGGGTGGAATGCGCACCCCATCCGTCCCCCGCGGATCGGGCGTTCGGCGAGCGTCGGGCTCGCCCCTTGCGTCGGCCGGTATCCGGGCTGGCCGCTTGCCAGGCCGCGGCCTTCCCGCCCGGCTGAAGGGCAGTGGCATCGTGGGCGGCATGGGCGCGTGCGCGGGGAAGCGCGTCGCGCGGGCGGCGTACCGTTGCGGGGACAGCACAGGCCGGGCGGTAGTCCGCCTCCTGTTTCCCGTTTAACTGCATGCGCGGAATGCGCATGCGAGCACCGAACGCGGCGCTACGATAGCACAGCGCGCCGCCCGCGCTAACCCGCTTCGCCGATGCCGGAAGCCGCCCCCGGCATGGCGCGGCGGCCATGCAAGCCGCCGTTCGGCGGGCTGCGCCGCCTTGACGCTCCCGCCCCCGGCGCCTACACTCGCACGCGTTTTGGTGCTCGCGCGCGCCCTCCGGCGCGTGCAGTTAAACGGGAAACAGGGAGCCTGCCTGCGTCGCAGTCGAGCCAACCTGTGCTGCCCCCGCAACGGTAAGCGAACGCATCGTGCCCGCCGCGATGCAGCGCCGCTTCGCCGCATGCCGCGCGCATGCGGACGACCGCCACTGGATGCCCTGCGCATCCGGGAAGGCGAAGCGGCGCGTTCGTCAGCCCGGATACCGGCCTAAACGTTGGGGTTCAGCGCCGCGGGGAGGCGGCGCATCGTCCACGGCCGCAGCGTGCCCGACACCCGAGCGTTTCCCGATTCCCGTCGTCCGACCGCCCGCGCGAGCGCGCATGATCCGGCCCGATGACGGGCCGGACCGCGCGGGGCCGCGCAGCGACGGCCGTGTTGGCATTCTTCATGTCGACCGTTCGCAAAGGAGCACCATGCTCGATTCGCTGTTTCGCCTGTTCAACGACAGTCCGTCCGGGCTGCGCGGCAAGATCGTCGCGATCTATGCGCTGCTGATCGCGTTCAACGCAGGCGCGTGGATCTGGGCGTTCGCCGCCTTCCACGGCCAGCCCGTGCTGCTCGGCACCGCGCTGCTCGCGTACGTGTTCGGGCTGCGCCATGCGGTCGACGCCGACCACATCGCGGCCATCGACAACGTCACGCGCAAGCTGATGCAGGAGGGCCGCAGCCCGCTCGGCGCGGGCCTGTTCTTCTCGCTCGGCCACTCGACGGTCGTGATCGTGATGTCGGTCGTGGTCGCGCTCACGGCCGCGTCGCTCGCGCGCTTCGAGAGCATGAAAGCGTGGGGCGGCGTGATCAGCACGAGCGTGTCGGCGTTCTTCCTGCTGGTGCTCGCGATCGCGAACCTGCTGATCCTGATTTCCGTCTACCGGACGTTTCGCGCCGCGCGGCGCGGCGAGCCGATCGTCGACGCCGATCTCGACCTGCTGCTGAACCAGCGCGGCGTGCTCGCGCGCCTGTTCCGTCCGCTGTTCCGGCTCGTGTCGCGCAGCTGGCACCTGTATCCGGTCGGGTTCCTGTTCGGCTTCGGCTTCGATACGGCGACCGAGATCGCGCTGTTCGGCATCTCGGCGGCGCAGGTGCAGGGCGGCCTGTCGTTCTGGTCGGTGATGGCGCTGCCGATGCTGTTCACCGCCGGCATGACGCTGGTCGACACGACCGACGGCATCCTGATGATGGGCGCGTATCGCTGGGCGTACGTGCGGCCGATCCGCAAGATCTACTACAACATGACGATCACCTTCGTGTCGGTGCTGGTCGCCGCGCTGATCGGCGGCATCGAGGTGCTTGCGCTGCTCGCGGACAAGCTGTCGCTGCAGGGCCCGGTATGGGGCTTCGCGTCGATGGTGGCGTCGCACTTCGGCATGCTCGGCTACGTCGTGATCGGCCTGTTCCTCGCATGCTGGCTCGTGTCGGCCCTGATCTACCGGTTAAAGCGCTACGACGAGATCGACGTGACGATCTCGGCCTGACTCCCCCTTACGACCCTGGATATTCCATGACCCTACGCAAGCTGCCCGTCACGATCGTCACGGGCTTTCTCGGCAGCGGCAAGACCACGCTGATGCGCCACATCCTGCAACACGCCGAAGGCCGCCGCATCGCGGTGATCGTCAACGAATTCGGCGAGCTCGGCATCGACGGCGAAATCCTCAAGGGCTGCGGCATCGGCTGCGAGGAGACAGAAGGCGCGCAGGACGAAGCGTCGGGCCAGCTCTACGAGCTCGCGAACGGCTGCCTGTGCTGCACCGTGCAGGAAGAGTTCTATCCGGTGATGGAAGCGCTCGTCGAGCGCCGCGCGGACATCGACCATGTGCTGATCGAGACGTCGGGGCTCGCGCTGCCGAAGCCGCTCGTGCAGGCGTTCAACTGGCCGACGATCCGCAACAGCTTCACGGTCGACGCGGTCGTGACCGTCGTCGACGGGCCGGCCGCCGCGAGCGGCCAGTTCGCGGAAAACCCGCAGGCCGTCGACGCGCAGCGCCGTGCGGACCCGAACCTCGACCACGAATCGCCGCTGCACGAGCTGTTCGCCGACCAGCTGTCGTCCGCCGATCTCGTGATCGTGAACAAGGCCGATCTCGTCGGCGACGCGCAGTTCGCGCAGATCGAAACCGCGATCCGCGAAGAGATCCCGCCGCAGGTGAAGATCGTGCGCGCGACGCGCGGCGAGCTCGACCTCGCAATGCTGCTCGGGCTCGAATCGGCATCGGAGGAAACGATCCACCTGCGCCACGACCATCACGGCTCGGCCGACGACGGCGATCACGATCACCATCACGACGATTTCGATTCGGTGGTCGTGTCGGGCGACGCTGGCTCGCGCGAAGCGACGATCGCCGCGCTGCAGCGCGTCGTCGAAGCGCACACGATCTACCGCGCGAAAGGCTTCGCCGCGCTGCCCGGCGCGCCGATGCGGCTCGTGATCCAGGGCGTCGGCCGCCGCTTCGACAGCTATTTCGACCGCCGCTGGCAGGACGGCGAAACACGCGCGAGCCGTTTCGTGCTGATCGGCGAGGATCTCGACGCGGCCGCGCTGCAACGCGCGTTCGACGCCGCGTGCGCGGCCGAGCCGCAACAGGCGTAACGCGCGATGCATCTGCTGCGCACCACGCCGGGCGGCTTCGTCGACGATACGCAGGGCGTCGTCCGGATCGACCAGCAACCGGCCGACATCGTGATCCTGAGTTCGGCCGACACGACGCTGTCGCTGCTCGCGAGCGTCGTGCCGCAATTGCCGGCCGGCTTCCCGAGCGTGCGGCTCGCGAACGTCACGTTCCTGCGGCAGCCGGCGTCCGTCGACTTCTATGTCGACGACGTGCTGCGCCACGCGAAGACGGTCGTGATCGATCATCTCGGCGGCGAAGCGTACTGGCCGTACGGGATCGAGCAGGCCGTGTCGCTCGCGTCGAAGCGCGAACAGCAGCTCGCGATGTTCTCGGGCGACCTGCAGGAAGACCCGAACCTCGTCGCGAAAAGCACGGTCGCGCCCGACCTGTGCCGGCTGTGGTGGCGCTACCTGCGCGAAGGCGGCGTGCACAACGCCGAAGCGCTGCTGCGCAGCATCGCGTTCCATACGCTCGGCTTCGGCGACGAACCCGAGCCGCCGCGCCCGTTGCCGGCGGCCGCGCTGTATCACCCGGCGCGCGACCGCGCGAGCGTCGACGACTGGCGGCCGCGCTGGACGCCGGGTGCGCCGGTCGTCGCGATCCTGTTCTATCGCGCGCACTGGCAGGCCGCGAACACGGCCGTGTTCGATGCGCTGGCCGACGCGCTCGTTCAGGAAGGGCTGAATCCGCTGCCGATCGCGGTGACGTCGCTGAAGGACGCGGTGAGCCGCGAGGTCATCACGCAGCTGTGCGACACGCACGGCGTCGCGCTCGTGCTGAACACGACCGCGTTCGCGGCAGGCGCGATCGATGCCGCCGAACCGGACGTGCTCGCCGGCGACGCGCCGGTGCTGCAGGTGATCCTGTCCGGCGGCAATCGCGACGCATGGGTGGCCGACAACCAGGGCCTGCATGCGCGCGATATCGCGATGCATATCGCGCTGCCCGAGGTCGACGGGCGCATCGTCACGCGCGCGGTGAGCTTCAAGGGGCTCGCGTATCGCTGCCCGCACACCGAGGTCGACGTCGTGCGCTACCAGCCGGATGCGGAGCGGATCGCGTTCGTCGCGGCGCTCGCGCGCGGCTGGTGCCGGCTGCGCACGCTCGACAACGCGAGCAAGCGCGTCGCGCTGATCCTCGCGAACTATCCGCAAAGCGAAGGGCGGATCGGCAACGGCGTCGGGCTCGACACGCCGGCGTCCGCGCTGCGCGTGCTCGCGGCGCTGCGCGATGCGGGCTACGCGCTGGCCGACCTGCCGCCCGACGGCGACGCGCTGATCGCGCGGCTCACCGAAGGCGTGACCAACGACGCGGCCGTGCATGCGCTGCGTCCGGCGTTCCAGAGTTTCGCGCTGGCCGACTACGTCGCGCATTTCGCGCGGCTGCCGGTAGCCGTGCGCGATGCGCTGAACGAACGCTGGGGCCCGCCCGAAGCCGACCCGACGCTGCGCCACGGGCGTTTCACGATCGCGGGCTGGCGCGCGGGCAACGTGTTCGTCGGCATCCAGCCGTCGCGCTCGCGCGGCGACAACGACTACGCGAGCTACCACGACGCGGATCTCGTGCCGCCGCACGCGTATCTCGCGTTTTATTTCTGGCTGCGCGATGCGTATCGCATCGACGCGGTCATCCATCTCGGCAAGCACGGCAACCTCGAATGGCTGCCGGGCAAGAGCGTCGCGCTGTCCGACGCATGCTGGCCCGACCTGACGCTCGGGCCGCTGCCGCACCTGTATCCGTTCATCGTCAACGATCCGGGCGAGGGCAGCCAGGCGAAGCGCCGCGCGCAGGCGGTGATCGTCGATCACCTGATGCCGCCGCTCACGCGTGCCGAAAACTACGGCCCGCTGCAGGATCTCGAGCGGCAGGTCGACGAATACTATGAAGCGCTGATGGTCGATGCGCGGCGCGCGAAGCTGCTGAGGAAGACGATCCTCGCGACGATCGCCGAACACCGGCTGCACGACGAACTGAGCGTATCGCCGCCGCGCGACGCGGGCGACGAGGATGCGCTGCTGACGCGCGTCGACGCGTGGCTGTGCGAATTGAAGGAAGCGCAGATTCGCGACGGGCTGCATGTGTTCGGCGCGTCGCCGGCCGATCGCCAGCGGCGCGACACGCTGCTCGCGCTCGCACGCTTTCCGGTCGGCGACGGCAAGGAAGAGCGCGCGGGGCTGATCGGCGCGCTCGCGCGCGACCTGATGCTCGGCGACGATTTCGATCCGCTGTCGGCCGACTGGGCCGCACCGTGGGCCGGCCCGCGACCGGCGATCCTGCAGGCGCTCGACGCGTCGCCGTGGCGCCATGCGGGCGATACGCGCGAGCGGCTCGAACGGCTCGCGCAGCAATGGCTGGACGGGCTGTGCGCGGCCGTGTCGGGCGACACTCGTACCGATGCGACGCCGCCCGGCGAATGGCTGCATACGCTCGCGGTGATCGAACGCGTCCGCTCGACGCTGATGCCTGCGCTCGACGCATGCGGCGGCGAGGAAATGCGCCAGCTGCTGCGCGGGCTCGACGGCCGCTTCGTGCCGCCGGGGCCGAGCGGCTCGCCGTCGCGCGGCCGCCCCGACGTGCTGCCGACCGGCCGCAACTTCTACTCGGTCGACACGCGCGCGGTGCCGACGCAGGCCGCGTGGTCGCTCGGCCTGAAATCCGCGCAGCAGCTGATCGAGCGCCATCTGCAGGATCACGGCGATTATCCGCGCGCGATCGGCCTGTCCGTATGGGGCACGGCGACGATGCGCACGGGCGGCGACGACATCGCGCAGGCGTTCGCGCTGCTCGGCGTGCGGCCGAAATGGGCGCACGGCAGCCATCGCGTGACCGATTTCGAGATCCTGCCGATCGAGATATTCGACCGGCCGCGCATCGACGTGACGCTGCGCGTATCGGGCTTCTTCCGCGACGCGTTCCCGAACCTGATGCACCTGTTCGACGCGGCCGTGCAGGCCGTCGCCGAACTCGACGAGCCCGAGGAACTGAACCCGGTCCGCGCGCGCATCGAGCGCGAACGCGCGAAATGGATCGCGCAGGGCGTGGCGCCCGACGAAGCGCGGCGACGCGCCGGCTGGCGCGTGTTCGGCGCGCGGCCGGGCAGCTACGGCGCGGGCCTGCAGGACCTGATCGACCAGCGCCGCTGGCAGACCGACGCCGATCTCGCCGATGCGTATCGCCAGTGGGGCGGGCATGCGTACGCGCAGAACAGCGCGGGCGACGCCGCACCCGACGTGTTCGGCGAGCGGCTGGCGACGATCGACGTCGTCGTGCAGAACCAGGACAGCCGCGAGCACGACATCCTCGATTCGAACGACTACTACCAGTTCCAGGGCGGGATGACGGCGGCCGTGCGGCACCTGTCCGGGCAGCAGCCGAGCATCTACCACGGCGACCACGCGAACCCGGCCGCGCCGAAGATGCGCACGCTGCGCGAGGAGATCGCGCGCGTGATCCGTTCGCGCGTCGTCAACCCGAAATGGCTCGACGGTGTGAAGCGCCACGGCTACAAGGGCGCGGCGGAAATGGCCGCGACCGTCGACTACCTGTACGGCTATGACGCGACCGCGCGCGTGCTGTCCGACCACCAGTACGCACTCGTCGCCGACGCGTACCTGTTCGACGACGACACGCGCGCGTTCCTCGAACGGCACAACCCGAAGGCGCTGCACGGCATCTGCGAACGCTTCGTCGAGGCGATGCAGCGCGGCCTGTGGCAGCAGCCGGGCGATTATCGCGAGCGGATCGAAGCGGTCTGGCTCGAAAGCGAACAACTCCAGGAAGGAGGACGGCGATGACCGATCCGACGCTGCACCGCGCGCGCGCGGTCTTTCCGTTTGCGGCACTCGTCGCGCAGGACGCGTTGCAGCAGGCGCTGCTACTCGCCGCGATCGACCCGTCGCTCGGCGGCGTGCTGGTGAGCGGGCCGCGCGGCACCGCGAAATCGACCGCCGCGCGCGGCCTCGCGGAGCTGCTGCCCGAAGGGCAGTTCGTCACGCTGCCGCTGTCGGCGAGCGACGAACAGGTGACCGGCACGCTCGATCTCGCACATGCGCTGGCCGAAAACGGCGTGCGCTTCAGGCCGGGCCTGCTGGCGCGCGCGCATCTCGGCGTGCTGTATGTCGACGAAGTGAACCTGCTCGCCGACGGGCTCGTCGATACGCTGCTCGACGTCGCCGCGAGCGGCGTGAACATCGTCGAGCGCGATGGCGTATCGCACGCGCATGACGCGCGCTTCGTGCTGGTCGGCACGATGAATCCCGAGGAAGGCGAACTGCGTCCGCAGTTGCTCGACCGCTTCGGGCTGATGGTCGAACTGGAGAACTGCTTCGATGCCGCGCAGCGCGAGCGGATCGTGAAGGCGCGGCTTGCATTCGATCTCGATCCGGATGCGTTCCGCGCTCGTCATGCAGCCGCGCAGCGCGAACTCGGCGACCGGATTCATGCGGCGCGAGCGCGGCTGGCGAGGCTCGATTTCGACGATGCGGTGCATGCGCGCGTCAGTGCGCTGTGCATCGACGCGGCCGTCGACGGGCTGCGCGCCGATCTCGTGATGCTGCGCGCCGCGCGCGCACTCGCCGCGCTGGAACGGGCCGATGCGGTGACGGTGTCGCATGTGGAGCGTGTGGCCGAAGCGGTGCTGCGGCACCGGCGCCATGCGGGTGCGCCGCCATCTTCCGGCGCGTCGCAGCCGGACCGCGAACGTGATGAACGTGACGATCGCTCGCCGCCGGATGCGCGCCAGCGGCCGGAGAACCAATCGGGAGCGACGAAGAACGACACCGCAGCATCGCAGCGCGACTGGGGCTACCTGCCGCCCGAACCCGCCGGGCTGCGCGACGTGAAAAGCGTCGTGCCGCTGCCGCTAAAAAAACGCTGAGCCATCGAGTCGGCGCCGCCGCGAACGCCGTTCGCGGTCCTCGATGGCAATCAGGCGCAGCCGCGCGCGTGCCGGGCACGGCGCGCGCCGGCACGGCCGTTGCGTGGCCGGCGACGCTCGCCGCGAAACGCGGCGATTCGCTGCACCTCGGCCATTTGCGCTTCCGGAAACGGGCCGGCACGCCGCACGCGCTGCATTGCTTCGTGCTCGACTGTTCGGCGTCGATGCTGTCGCACGACCGGCTCGCGCTGGCGAAGGGGCTGATCGTCGCGTATTTCGATCGCGCGGCGCGCGACCGTGTCGAAACCGCGCTGGTCTGCTTCGGCGGCAACGGCGCCGCGCGGCGCTTCGGCCCGGCCGTGCCGCGCTGGTGGAACGCGCGCTGGCTCGAACCGGTCGACGGCGGCGGCGGCACGCCGCTCGCGGACGGCATCGCGGCCGCCGCGCAGTTGCTCGCGCGCGAAGCGCGGCGTGCGCCCGACAAGCAGCGCTGGCTGTGGGTGCTGTCCGACGGCCGCACGCGCGAAGCGCCGGCGAAACCCGCGGCGGCCGATCATGTCGTGTTCGTCGACTTCGACGACGCGGCCGTGCGGATCGGGCAGGGCGTGCGGCTCGCTGCTGCGTGGGGCGCGCAGTGGGTGACGGTCGATGCGCTTTGTACGGACCTCGCGGGCTGAGCGGGCCTTGCGGACCTTGCAGCTCTCACGGACCTAGCTGATCTAGCGGGCCGAGTGACGGCCGCAAGGCCACGGCCGACGGTGCGATATGATCGCCGCTTCTGCTTCTCCCCATTGGAAAACCCGCCATGCAAGTACTGGTCGATGCCGACGCGTGTCCCGCCGTCATCAAGGACATGCTGTTTCGCGCCGCGCGTCGTGCCGAAATCCGCGTGACGCTGGTCGCGAACCAGTTTCTGCGCACGCCGCCGTCGCCGTTCATCAAGGCGGTGCAGGTGCCGGCCGGCTTCGACGTGGCTGACGCGCGCATCGTCGAGCTGGCCGAGGCCGGCGACCTCGTGATCACCGCCGACATCCCGCTGGCCGCCGCCGTGCTCGACAAGGGCGCGCATGCGCTCGACCCGCGCGGCAACTGGTTCAGCCGCGAGAACATCGAGGAACGCCTGTCGACGCGCGCGATGATGGAGCAGTTGCGCAGCACGGGCATTGACACGGGCGGGCCCGCGCCGTTCAGCGCGCGTGACGGCAAGACGTTCGCATCGCAGCTCGACCGGTTCCTGGCGCGATACGGCAAGCCGTAAGGCCGCGTTTCGGCGGCCACGCGCGATCGATCGTTCCGCATACGGAAACGCTCGTACGCGCCATGCGGCAATGCGTCGAATTCGCATCGGATCGTGTGCGCAGCTCAGGCCGGAATGCAGGTTTGCGCCGACGCTGCTATCGTGGCGCGAACCACTACACAGGAGCTCGCACGTGTCGCCGACCCAACTTCTCGTTCCGACGTTTACCCAGATGCTGCGCGCGCAGTCCGCGTGGCTCGACAAGGCTGTCGCACACCGGCAGGCCGCGGGCGACGAGCCCGACGCGGCGATGACGCTGAAGCTGGCAGCCGACATGTATCCGCTCGCCGCACAGGTGCGCTTCTCATGCTTCCAGGCGATGGAGCCGGTCTACCGGCTGCGCGGCGAGCCGCTGCCGGCCGCGCTGCTGGCATTGCGCGAAGCCGGATGGAATGCGGATGCGCAGCCCGGCTCGCTGAGCGACGCGCAGGCGATCATCGCGGGCACGCTCGCGTTTCTCGGCGAACTCGCGCCGGATGCGCTCGATGGCGGCGCCGCGCTGCCGATCGCGCTCGAGCTGCCCAACGGCGTCGCGTTCGACATGACGGGCGAACAATACGCGCGCGACTGGGCGCTGCCGCAGTTCTACTTCCATGCGATCGCCGCGTACGCGATCCTGCGCCATCACGGCGTCGAACTCGGCAAGGCCGACTACGTGCCGCACATGCTCGCGTACGTGCGACCCGGCACGATTCCGCAAGGGTGAGTGGTGAGCGGGCCGCGAAGCGGCATGATGCGGGCACTGTTCATCTGCAGCCGCAACCGGCTGCGCAGCCCCACGGCCGAAGCGGTATTCGCCGCGTGGCCGGGTGTCGAGACCGACTCAGCGGGCCTCGCGCCGGACGCGGACACGCGCCTGTCCGCCGAGCAGCTCGAATGGGCCGACATCGTCTTCGTGATGGAGCGCGCGCACAAGGCGAGGCTGTCGGCGCAATTCGGCGCTCATCTGAAGCACAAGAAGATCGTCTGTCTCGATATCCCCGACCGTTACGCGTTCATGCAGCCCGAACTCGTCGCGCTGCTCGAACGCAAGGCCGGCCCGTTCCTGCGCGCGTGACCGGCGCAGGCGGCATCGATATCAGCGCAGCGGGCCGTTCGCGATTGCCGAGAAGCAGTCGAGGCGCAGCAGTTCGATGATCTTGCGCGTCGGCACGCTCGCATGGAGCGTGTCGAGCCGGTCGACGGTGAACCACTTGCAGCGGGCGATCTCGTTGCTCGCGCGCGGCGTCAGGTGCGCGGGCACGTGTCGGCCACGAACACGTGATGCAGCTTCGTCAGCCCGCCGAACTGCACCGCGTAGTCGAGCGCAAGCCCCTCCAGCCGCGTTTCCTCGGCGAGCTCCCGCTGCGCAGCCTCGAGCGGCGTCTCGCCGCGCTGGATCGTGCCGCCCGGCAGCGACCAGCGCGACGCGGTGCGGGCGACCAGCAGCACGCTGCTGCGCTGGCGGCACACAATCGTGGCTCTTTCCTTGATGACGGCGAGAATGTCCGGCCCGGTACTCATGTTCGGCAAAACAGGTGCTGAATCGTGGAGAAAATGCGCGTCGGCGGTTCGTTGTCCGGCCGCGGGCCGCGACGGCATGCAGGCAGCCGCAGCGATCTTACCGGCCGTTCGTGACAGTTCCGTGCATGGCGTCGCGCCGCGTGAGCCGTGTCATGCGTGCGTGTAGATCCCGCTGCGCGTCGGCTTCACGTGGTGCGAACGGCGGCGCTGGTGAACGGCGCGCCGGTGATGGGGCGGCACCGTCACGTGCCGGCGCGCGGGCGCGGGCCGTGCGGTCGGCGCGGCGGCCTGCGGTGCCGCGGCCGGCATCTGCGTCTGTCCTTCGCCGAAATTGAATGTCCGGGTTTGCGCGTGTCCGACGCCCAGCGTCGACGCCAGCATGAAGGTCGCCAGCAGGATCCGTTTCATGAATATTCCGCGTTGCTTTTCGAGATGAAGGTTGCCCGCCAGCTTAACGAAGGGCGGGGTGGTGCCGCAACCGGCGCGGCTTCGGTGTCGTCTCCAGTTGCGCCCGGCGGCGTTGTCCGCGCTTCCGCCGAGTGCATCCGGGCTTGACAACATAATTCCTGAGTGTGAATATAAATTCACATACAAGAATTATTTGCCGAATCCGGAAAGTCGCGCCGCAGGCGCCGGCCGCCGGAACCGGCAGTCCGATCAACCGGAACCAGGAGCGAGACGCATGGCGGAACGAGAGCAGCAGGGCGCGCTGGCGGGATTGCGCATCGTCGATCTGTCGCGGGTGCTGGGCGGCCCTTACGCGACGCAGATCCTCGCCGACCACGGCGCGGAGGTGATCAAGGTCGAACCGCCGTCCGGCGACGAGACGCGCACGTGGGGCCCGCCGTTCGACGGCGACACCGCGTCGTATTTCCTCGGCGTGAACCGCAACAAGCTCGGCGTCGCGCTCGACCTGACGCAACCGGACGACCGCGAGCGCCTGCTCGGCCTGCTCGAACATGCCGATGCAGTCGTCGAGAACTTCAAGATCGGCACGATGGAGCGCTGGGGGCTCGGTTTCGATACGCTGCATGCGCGGTTTCCGCGGCTCGTTTATTGCCGCGTATCGGGCTTCGGCGCGGACGGCCCGCTTGGCGGGCTGCCCGGCTACGACGCAGCCGTGCAGGCGCTCGCGGGGCTCATGAGCGTGAACGGAGAAGCAGGCGGCGCGCCGTTGCGCGTCGGCGTGCCGATCGTCGATCTCGTGACCGGACTGAACGCGGCGCTCGGCGTGCTGATGGCGCTGCGCGAGCGCGACGCGAGCGGCCGCGGCCAGTTCGTCGAATCGACGCTGTTCGACTGCGCGCTGTCGATCCTGCATCCGCATACGCCGAACTTCTTCCATTCGGGCAACGCGCCCGTGCGCACCGGCAACGCGCATCCGAACATCACGCCGTACGACAGCTTCCCGACGGCCACCGTCGACATCTTTCTCGCGGTCGGCAACAACGGGCAGTTTGCGGCGCTGTGCGACGTGCTCGGCACGCGCGACTGGCCCGACGATCTGCGTTTCGCGGACAACCGCGCGCGCAGCGCGAACCGCGCCGCGCTGCGCGCGCTGCTCGAAACGGCATTGGCCGGACACGACGGCGCGGCGCTCGCCGAGCAACTGATGCGCCGCGGCGTGCCATGCGCACCCGTGCTCGGGCTCGATGCGGCGCTCGACCATCCGCATGTCGCGCATCGGCAGATGAAGGTCGAGCTGGGCCGGCATCGCGGCATCGCGTCGCCGATCAAGCTCGGCCGCACGCCGGCCACGTACCGGCGGCCGCCGCCAGCGCTGAATGAGCATGCGGCGCAGGTTTTTGCCGACGTCGACGCCGAAAACGATCACGACAACCGCCGGGACTGACCGGCATCGCGGCCGCCGGCCGTGCCGCGCGCCCGACGGCGGCGCACGGCCGCGCGGGCCGTACACCTCGTTCGGACACCACGCCGGCCCGCGCACGGACGCACCGGCTGAAGAGGAGACGCATCATGCTTGCATGGATCGGCGCGATCACCATCGTCGCGCTGTTCGGCCTGATCATCACGAAGCGGCTGTCGCCGCTCGTCGCGCTGATCGTCGTGCCGGTGGCCGCGTCGCTCGCGGCCGGTTTCGGGCTGACGACCGGCAAGTTCATCGTGCACGGCGTACAGAACATCGGCCCGATCGCCGGGATGTTCGTTTTTGCGATTCTATTTTTCGGAATCCTCACCGACGCGGGGATGCTCGACCCGATCATCGCGGGCGTGCTGCGCGTGATCGGCTGCCATCCGCCGCGCATCGTGATGGGCTCGGCGCTGCTCGCGCTGCTGATCCATCTCGACGGCTCGGGCGCCGTCACGTTTCTCGTCACGCTGCCCGCGATGATGCCGCTCTATACGCGGCTCGGGATGGATCGCCGCATCCTCGCGTGCGTCGCGTCGATGGCGGCCGGCGTCAATTTCCTGCCGTGGGTCGGGCCGATGCTGCGCGCGTCGGCGGCGCTGCACATTCCCGGCTCGGCGATCTTCATGCCGATGATCCCGGTGCAGATCGTCGGGCTCGCGTTCGTGTTCGGCACCGCGTACGTGCTCGGCGTCCGCGAGGCGAAACGGCTCGGGCTCGATCGCGCCGGTGCGGCGTCGCTCGCGATCGCGCCGCGCGAGCTGACCGACGCCGAGCGCGCGCTGCGCCGGCCCGGCCGCTTCCGGATCAACCTCGCGCTGACGCTTGTCGTGCTCGTCACGCTGGTGTCGGGCATCGTCGACCCGATGGTGATGTTCATGCTCGGCACGGTCGCCGCGCTCGTGATCAACTACCCGGACGTGCAAGCCCAGCGCGAGCGGATCGACGCGCATGCGAAGGCCGCGCTGATGATGGCGAGCGTGCTGCTCGCGGCCGGCGCGTTCACCGGCATCATGTCCGGCACCGGGATGCTGAAGGCGCTGGCGGAAGTCGTCGTCGCGCACGTGCCGGTCGAGCATGCGCGCCACATGCCGTTCGTGCTCGGGCTGCTGTCGATGCCGCTCAGCCTGCTGTTCGATCCCGATTCGTTTTATTTCGGCGTGCTGCCGGTGCTCGCGGAAAGCGGCAAGCTGCTCGGCGTGCCGCCGATCCAGATGGCGCAGGCCGCGCTGCTCGGCCAGATGACGACGGGCTTTCCGGTGAGCCCGCTCACGCCCGCGACGTTCCTGATCGTCGGGCTGACCGGCGTCGAGCTCGCCGAGCACCAGAAATTCACGATTCCGTTCCTGTTCGCCGCTACCGTGCTGATGGTCTTCGCCGCGGTCGCGACGGGCGTGTTTCCACTATGAGCGCCCGCAGACCTGTTGCTTCGCGCCAGGCTCCCGAGGGAACTTCCTTCGAGGCGGCTCGGCGTTTTCTTGCGTACGGCGCGGCCGTTCACGTTTTCCGGGAGAGCAATCCATGCAGTTCGACCTGACCGACGACCAGCGCGCGATCGACAGCGCGATCGAGAAAATCTGCGCGCGCTTCGGCGACGACTACTGGCTCGAACGCGACCGCGCGGGCGGGTTTCCGGCCGATTTCCACGCGGCGCTCGCCGAGGCCGGCTGGCTCGGCATCGCGATGGACCCGGCTTACGGCGGCGCCGGGCTCGGGATGACCGAGGCCGCGCTGATGATGCGCACGATCAGTGCGTCGGGCGCCGGCCTGTCCGGCGCATCGGCCGTCCACATGAACATCTTCGGGCTGAATCCGGTGCAGGTATTCGGCAACGACGCGCAGAAGGCGCGCTTCCTGCCGCCGCTGATCGCCGGGCGCGACAAGGCGTGCTTCGCGGTGACGGAACCCGACGCGGGCCTCGACACCACGCACCTGGCCACGCAGGCGCGTCGCGACGGCGACCACTACGTGCTGAGCGGGCGCAAGATCTGGATTTCGACCGCGCAGGTCGCGAACAAGATGCTGATCATCGCGCGCACGACGCCGCTCGACCAGGTCGCGAAGCCGACCGACGGGCTGAGCCTGTTCTACACCGACCTCGATCGCTCGCGCGTCGAGGTGCGCGAGATCGAGAAGATGGGCCGCAAGGCCGTCGATTCGAACATGCTGTTCATCGACAACCTGCGCGTGTCGCGCGACGACCTGATCGGCAACGAAGGCGACGGCTTCCGCTATCTGCTGCACGGGCTGAATCCCGAGCGGATCCTGATCGCCGCGGAGGCGATCGGGCTCGGGCAGGCGGCGCTGCGCCGCGCGACGCAGTATGCGTGCGAGCGCGTCGTGTTCGGCCGGCCGATCGGGCAGAACCAGTCGATCCAGCATCCGCTTGCGCTGGCGTGGATGCAGCTCGAGGCCGCGTGGCTGATGGTGATGAAGGCCGCGACGCGCTACGACGCGGGGCAGTCGTGCGGCGCGGAGGCGAACGCGGCGAAATACCTCGGCGCGGAAGCCGCGTTCCAGGCATGCCAGACGGCGATCGCGACGCATGGCGGGATGGGGTACGCGAAGGAATACCATGTCGAGCGCTACCTGCGCGAGTGTATGATTCCGAGGCTCGCGCCCGTGAGTCCGCAACTGATCCTGTGCTACATCGCGGAGAAGGTGCTCGGGCTGCCGAAGTCTTACTGACGCGCGGCGGCCCGCCCGGCGCGCGGTTTCCCGTTCCGAATCAAGCGCTCGTCATGGACGTCAAACTCGTTGCCCGCACGCTCGACCTGTTCGAGCTGTTCGCCGCCGAACGGCGGCCGCTGCCGCTGACCGAACTCGCGCGCCTGCTCAATGTGCCGGCGTCGAGCTGCCTCGCGATGGCGCGCACGCTCGTGAGCCGCGGCTACCTGTACGAAGTGCGCAAGCGCGGCGGCTACTACCCGACGCGGCGCTTGCAGACGATCGCCGCCGCGATCGACGCGACCGATCCCGTCGTCGACATCGTGCATCCGCATCTCGTCGCGCTGCGCGACGCGAGCCGCGAGACCGCCGTGCTCGGCAAGATCCAGGGCCTGTCGGTCACGTACCTCGACGTCGTCGAATCGGAGCAGGCGATCCGCTATACGCGCCAGCCGGGCGAGCTGCGCCCGCTGCACGCGAACTCAATCGGCAAGGCGATCTTCGCGGAACTCGCCGGCGATGCGCAGCAGGCGCTCGGCGCGCAGTTGCCGTTCGAGCGTTTCACCGACGCGACGATCGCGGACCTGCCGGCGCTCGTCGCGCAAACCGCGCGGTTTCGCGAACTCGGCTGGGCCGAGAACTTCGGCGAAAGCGCGCCCGAGCTGTCGGCGATCGCGGTCGCGCTGACGCTCGACGGCGACTGGTACGGGCTGTCGGTCGTCGGGCCGACCGAGCGGATCCGCCAGCATCGCGACACGCATGCGGCGCTGCTCGTCGACGCGAAGGCGCGGCTGCTGGCCGAACACGCGCGCGGGTAGGGTAGCGGCACGCGAGAGCCAGTAGCGGGCCGGCGTCTGGACTACACCGCAAAAGTCGGGCACCGATCCAAGCGTTTGGGGGGTTTTCATGAACCGCCTGGATTTCTTGGACAGTGCCGAGTGTTGGTGCTCGGTCTTTCACGAACCTTCGGCCTTAGGCCGAAGGCGAAGCATGACGAGCCGTTCCGGCATTCGATCCTGCCGCGCCGGAAACGGCTCGCCGCGCATCATGCGCCGGCGCGTTGCGCCATCACGACTTTACCCATACGCCGCCGGCACTCGGGTTGTCGCCCTGGGTCCACCATTTCGCGCAGTACTTCGCGCCCTGGTACGTCACGCACGTGCCGCCCTGGTAGGCGGTCGTGGCCGACCATACCGGCGAGCCGCCGCCGACCGGCTTCCACACGGCCGCCTGGCCGGGCACGTCACCCTGCGTCCACCATTGCGCCTGATAGGTCGTGCCCTGGTAGGTGACCGTCGCGCCGGCCGTATAGACCTGGCCGGCCGCCCAGGGCGCGCCCGGCTGCGGCGTGCCGCCGTCCGAGCCGCCGCCGTAGTTCGGGTCCTGCGTGACGCCGGCGCCCCACTTGCCGTCGAGCTTGCGGAAAATCGCCGCGAACGCGTACGGCTGCTGCGCGACGCCCGAGCAGGTCGGCGACGCATACGCGCCGTTGTTCGGGCACGGCTGGTCGCGGCCGACCGACCAGTTGCCGAAGAACCCGTAGCCGTTGTTGACCGCCGCGTTCAGCACGCTTTGCGCGTTCGCGAGCGTGAAGGTCTCGCCCTGCACGTCGTTCACGCCGATCATCGGCGTGACACCCACCATCTGCCACAGTTGCGCGCCGGTCTTCGGCTGGCCGGCGGACTTGAACGCGGTGTCGAGCTGCGAATACAGCGCCTGCGCGGCGCTGATCGCGGCCGCGCCCATGTCGATGTTCGCGGGGCCGTAGTCCATCGTCATCAGGTTCACGGCATCGAACGTCGTCTTGTTCGCGATCGCGGCGTTGACGACGTTCACGCCGTCCTGCGTGAGCCCGGTCGGCATCGTCGGCAGCGTCAGCGTGACGTGCAGCGGCTTGCCCTTCGCCGCATAGTCGGCTTGCAGTTGCGCGACGGCTTGGAAGTTGCGCGCGACCGCAGCCGTGTCCTGCTGCGATGCGCCTTCGATATCGAAGTCGATATGCGTGAGGCCGTATGTGTCGATCACCGTCTGGTAGGCGGTTTTCAGCGCGGGAACCGTCGAGCAGGCCTGCATCAGCGGCGTGCCGTTCGCGCCGCCGAACGACACGGCGACTTCGCCGCCTTTCGCGCGATAGCTCGCGATCGACGTCGACAGCGCGGTGAGCAGGCCGCCGCTCGCGCCGTTGCCGATCGGCTGCACGCCGCCCCACGACGGCGCGCAGCCGCTGCCCGCGACCACGAACGCGAGCGTGAATTGCTGGATGCCTTGCCGGACGCCGATCTGGTCGACGAGCGGCGTCGGATAGAGCGTCACGTCGACGAACGGCGCGTAGACGCCGGCGCCGTGGGACACGCTCGCGGCGGCGAGCAGACAACCCGCGGCAATCGCACGCGGGATGAAACGCTGCAACACGTTGTTGTTCATTCTGTTCTCCAAGTGGAAGAGGGATACGCTGGCCCGCGTATCGCCGCCGGACGGACGACCGGGCATGCCCGGCCGGCGGCGTGCCCATCTTGGAGGATTCGCGCCGAATAGTGAATGGTCAGGAGTTCTTTTTGTTATTTGATTTCCGATACGTAACGATCTTGCCGATTCGACACCGTTCCGTAATGCATCGGGCGGGCGATTTTCCCGATCGTTCGTGCTGATTGCATGAAGCCCGATGCGCGTCGCTAACGTCGCTTATATCGCTCACGTTGCGTTACGCCGATACAGGCTGCACCAGTGAGCGGGCCTGCGCGACGAAGCGTTCGACGCACGCCGACGCAAACAGCTCGCTCCGCGACACGATCTGCTCGGCCGAACGCGCACCGGCGAGCGGTACATTGACGACGCCTGCGCATGCCGACGTGCGCGGCGCCCGGTTCACACGCTGACCGCGTTCAGCGATACCAGCGCGGCGTATACACCCACTCGCGTCCGCCGTCGATCGCGAAACGCCGTGTGGTCGACGAGCCGACGATCACCATCGTGCGCATGTCGACCTGGTCGCTGCGCAGCGCGCCGAGCGTCGTCGTCGCGAGCGTCGCGCCCGGCCGGCCGATGTCGCGCCCGAGCACGACCACCGTATCGGCCGCACGATGCGCGCGCACGACATCGAGCGCGCGGTCGAGCTGCCACGGCCGCGCACGCGAGATCGGGTTGTAGAACGCCATCACGAGATCGGCTTGCGCTGCGTGCCGCAGGCGCGTCTCGATCACGTCCCACGGTTTCAGGTTGTCCGACAGCGAGATCGCGCAGAAGTCGTGGCCGAGCGGCGCGCCGGCCTGTGCGGCGGTCGCGAGCGATGCCGATATGCCGGGTTCCACGCGCAGGTCGACCGCGGCCCATTGCGGGTCGCGAGATTCGTCGAGCGCTTCGAGCACGGCCGCGGCCATCGCGAACACGCCGGGGTCGCCCGACGACACGACCGCGACGCGCCGGCCTTCGGCCGCGAGTTCGAACGCGTGGCGCGCGCGCTGCATTTCCTCGCGATTGTCGGTGCCGTGCACGCGCTGGTCCGCGCGGAACGGGCCGGCCATGTTCACGTAGGTCGTGTAGCCGAGGATATCGGTCGCGTCCGCGAGCGCGGCGCGCGCGGCCGGCGTGAGCCACGCGGCGCCGCCCGGGCCGAGGCCGAGCACCGTCAGGCGGCCGCGCGCACGGCCGAGCGTGGCGGGATCGACCGGATGCGACGCGACCGCGCACGCGAGGCCGTTCGACGTTGCGCGCGACGTGTGCACGACGCGCAATGCGCGGCCGAGCAGCGTGGCCGCGTCGGTTTGCGCTTCGTTGTCGACATCGACGAAGCGCAGCGGCACGCCGAGCGTTTGCGCTGCGTCCTCCAGCACTGCTTCGCCGATCGCCGACGCCGGTGCGACGATGGCCGCGAGCGCCAGCCGCGCGAGGCCTTGTGCGTCGAGCGCGGCTTCGATGCGCGCGGCGAGCGCTTCGTCCGCGTGCATGGTTTGCGCATCGACGCCGACCACCACGCTGCGCGGATGGATCACGAGTTCGTCTTGCGTGCCGCGCCATGCATCGGGCGTCACGCGGATCGCATGCGCGGCCGCGTCGTCGCGTGGCAGCGCGACATCGTCGAGCCACGGCGCCGCGCCGTCGATGCGCGTCGACGCGCCCGCGAGCAGGTCGGACACGAAGCGCTTGCCCTGCGCGAGATCGGCGAGCGCATAGCCTTCAGGCGGATTGAGCACGCATGCGCCGAAGCGCAGTTCGCCGCTCGTCGTGATCGCCGGCGCGACGCCGAGCCATTCGGCCAGTTCGCGCGCGATCACGTTGACGCCCGTCAGCCCGCCGAGCAGCGGCACGACGGCCGAGCCGTCCTCCGCTACCGTGAGCACCGGCGGCTCGACGCCCTTGTCGGCCAATGCGGGCGCGAGACAGCGAATCACGATGCCGGCCGCGCACAGCGCGACGATCGGCAGGCCGCGTGCATAGAGCTCGCGCAGGTGCGCGCCGAGTTCGTCGAATGGCTCGTCGGCATCGACGCGCGATGCGAGCCCATGCACGCGGGCGCCCGGGTAGCGTGCCTGGATGCGTCGCGCAGTGTCGAGCGCGCCGGCGCCGAGTATCACGATCGCGGGCGGAGTCGTCATCCTTGCCATTTTTCCCCCGGCACGACGAGCAGCGAGAAATACGGCGACGCCATCGGATCGACTTCGTCGAGCGGCACGATGCGCTGGCTCGCCATCGTCGCGCGTTCGACATATAGCGCGCGCTTCGCGAGACCGAGTTCGTCGAGCACGCGCCGCACCTTGTCGAAATTGCGGCCGAGCTTCATCACGACGGCCGCGTCGGCCTGCGCGAGCCGCGCGCGCAGTTCGTGCTCGGGCAGCACGCCCGACAGCACCGACAGGCTCTGGTTGCGATAGACGAGCGGCTGGCCGAGCACGGCCGTGCCGCCGAGCATCGCGCATACGCCCGGGATGACCTCGGTGTCGTAACGCGGTGCGAGGCGGTCGTGCAGGTACATGTACGAGCCGTAGAAGAACGGATCGCCTTCGCAGATCACCGCGACGTCGCGGCCCGCGTCGAGGTGCGCCGCGACGATTTCGGCGGCCGTATCGTAGAAGTCGGCGATCACCGTCTCGTAGCAGAGCGGCGGCGGCAGCGCTTCGGTCGTCACCGGATAGACGAGCGGCAGCTGCGTCTGCGTGTCGAGCAAGTGCGCTTCGACGATGCCGTAGGCATTGCCTTTCTTGCCCTTCGCGACGAAATACGCGACCACGGGCGCGGCCTGCAGCACGCGCAGCGCCTTGATCGTCATCAGTTCGGGGTCGCCGGGGCCGACGCCGACCCCGAACAGGCGTCCGCGCGCGGTCGTCATTCGACCTCCGTCGCGAGCGCGTTGACCGCGGCGGCCGCCATCGCGCTGCCGCCGCGCCGGCCGAGCAGCGCGACGTACGGCACGCCGCGGCTGTCGGCGTCGAGCATCGCCTTCGATTCGGCCGCACCGATGAAGCCGACCGGGAACCCGAGGATCAGCGCGGGGCGCGGCGCGCCGGCGTCGATCATGTCGAGCAGGTGGAACAGCGCGGTCGGTGCATTGCCGATCACGACGACGCTGCCCGCCAGATGCGGGCGCCACAGTTCGAGCGCGGCGGCCGAGCGTGTGTTGCCGAGATGGCGCGCGAGATCGGGCACCTCCGGCTCGCCGAGCGTGCAGATCACGGGATTGCCGGCCGGCAGCCGTGCGCGCGTGATGCCTTCGGCAACCATTTTCGCGTCGCACAGGATCGGCGCGCCGGCCGCGAGCGCCGTGCGGCCCGCGGTGCCGGCGCCGGCCGAGAAGCGCAGGTCGTAGACGACGTCGACCATCCCGCACGCGTGAATCACGCGCACCGCGAGTTTCTCGAGGTCGGGCGGAACGTGCGACAGGTCGGCCTCGGCGCGGATCGTCGCGAACGACTGGCGGTAGATTTCCTGCCCGTCGCGAATGTAGTCAAGCATCGGTGGTGGTGTCCTGGCTATGCCGTGCGCCCGTCAGTCGGGCCGCGGCCTGGTCAATCGTCAGATGGCGCGCGAGCGGGGCGCCGAGGCCCGCGGCGGCGTCGCGCCGGTAAAGGTCGTAGTGCGCGGGCGCGACCGCGACCAGCGTGTGCGCAGCGGGATGCGGCAGCGCGCAGTGGCGCTCGCAGCCGGTCAGGTGCACGTCGACTGGACGGCCGATGCGTGCGGCGAGCGCGAGCCCATCGCGTTTCGTGTCGGCGTGCGCTTTCGCGCAGCCCGCGCTGCCGGTGCACGCGACGAGCGTCGCGAGCGGGTCGGTCGACGCGCAGACGAGGCCGAGCGACGCGAGCGCATCGAGCGTGGCCGGTGCGCGTGCGTGCGGCACGCCGTGGATGAACACGCCTTGCCACGGCGTCATCGACAGCGTGCCGTCGCCTTCGGCTTCGGCCCATGCGGCGAGCCGTTCCAGCTGCGTCGCGTCGAGCCGCCCGAGCACGAATTGCGCGCCGACGCTGCAGCGCGCTGCATCGAGCGACGGACGCGCGCCGAAACGCAGTGCGGGATCGGAACGCGTGCGTCGCCAGCCGGCGAGCGCGGGATCGGCCGTGAGCGGGAAGGGCAGGTAGTGCTGCGCGCGGTCGAGCAACGTGCGTTCGCCGCACGTCGCGAGCAGTGCACGCATCCGCGTGACGTCGGCCGACGCGAGATCGAGGAACGCGAGCAGCAGTGCGCGGACGAGCGCGACGCTCTGGTCGGGCGACACATCGACCGAAGCACGCATGTCATCGAGTGCAACCGGAGGGCAGCCGGCCAGCCCGGCCGCGATGCGCACCGCGCCGTCGGCGCGGCGCCATGCGGCGAGCCAGATGTCGTGCGGATGATCGAGCGCCGCGACCGATTCGCCGCCGTCGAGCTGGATCGAGAATTTCGGCGACAGCTCGCCGCGGCGCGGCTCGCTCGCCAGCATATCGAGCAGCGGAATGGCGAGCGCGCGGCTGTCGACGAGCGCGGCGGGGTCATGCCCGGCGAGCGGGCTGAGCATCACGTTGCGGACGTCGTCGCTCGCGGCGAGCGCGGCCGCATCGGCGGTTGAATCCGCAGTCGATTTTGCGGCGGCATCGGCGCGCGGGCCGAGCCCCGCGTCGAGCAATGCGCGCGTCAGCGCGTCGGCGGCCGCGCCGTCGCGAATGCCGCGTAGCTGGAGATTCGCACGATTGGTCGCGTCGATCGCGCCGGAGCCGTATGCGCGCGCGGCGGCGGCGATCGCACGCATCTGGCGCGCATCGAGTCGGCCGCCCGGCAGCTTGATCCGGCACAGCCCGCCGTCGGCGGCCGCGACGACGCGCACGAGCCCCGGGCAAGCCGACGGGCGCACGACGGGCGACGCAGGAATCGAATCGGGGGCGGAACTCACGGGGTATCGGGACAGTGTCGCGCCGCGGCCAACGCATCGGTACACCCCGCCCGACGCCGACTGGCACGCACGCACTTTCTGGCCGGCAGGTCTCCTGGCTGACAGGTCGGCACCGGCTCCCGGCCTTCCCGGTCGAACCAGTGGCGTGAGGGGGAGATCGGCTCGCTGTCTACAGTTGCGGGGGCAGCCACAGCGGCGCGCACGGCGCGCCCTGTGTTCCCTCTTCGGCCCCGAAGGGCACCGGCGAACGAACGGCCGTAGGATACCCGATTTCGACCGCGGTTCGCGACTGGAAAGCCGTTCGCGCCGGGCGAAGCGGGGGACGACCCGGCGCCGGCGAGCAGGCAGATGAAACGCGGGATGGAACACGGTACCATGCCGTCTTTCGCAATGCGGACGGCTGCGCCGGCCCTTTTACGGCCGTGCGGCGACACGATGGAATCGAACGATGGGGAAGGGTGCATGACGGCGTGGCTGACGGTAGTGGGCATCGGCGACGACGGTTACGCGGGGCTCGGACGCAGCGCGCGGCGCGCGCTGCTCGACGCGACGCTCGTCGTCGGCGCGCAGCGGCATCTCGACATGCTGCCCGCGCGGCTGCCGGCCGCGCGCGAAACGTGGCCGTCGCCGTTCGACGTCGCCGGCGTGCTCGCGCGTCGCCCGTCGCCCGTCTGCGTGCTCGCGAGCGGCGACCCGATGCTGTTCGGCGTCGGCGCCACGCTCGCGCACCGGCTTTCCCCCGACGAATGGCGCGTGCTGCCCGCGCCGTCGTCGCTGTCGCTCGCGGCCGCGCGCCTCGGCTGGGCGCTGCAGGATATCGGCGCGGTATCGCTCGTCGGGCGTCCGCTCGCGACGCTCGCGCGCCATCTGCTGCCGGGCCGGCGCTTGTTCGTGCTGAGCGCCGACGGCCGCACGCCGGCCGCCGTCGCGGCCGAACTCACCGCACGCGGCTTCGGGCCGACGCGCATCAGCGTGTTCGAACATCTGGGCGGCCCGCTCGAGCGGCGTGTCGACGGCCTCGCGCAGGACTGGAACGTCGACGAAACGGCCGCGCTCAATCTCGTCGCGCTCGACTGCCAGGCCGGCCCCGACGCGCCGCGCCGCGCGCTCACGCCCGGCCTGCCCGACGATGCGTACCGCCACGACGGCCAGCTCACCAAGCGCGACCTGCGCGCGATGACGCTCGGGCGCCTTGCGCCCGCTCCCGGCGAGCTGCTGTGGGACGTCGGCGCCGGCAGCGGCTCGATCGGCATCGAATGGATGCGCGCGCATCCGTCGTGCCAGGCGATCGCGATCGAAGCGCATGCGGAGCGGCAGCGCTTCATCGAACACAACCGCGACGCGCTCGGCGTGCCGGGCCTGCAGCTCGTCGCGGGGCGCGCGCCCGACGCGCTCGCCGGGCTCGCCGCGCCCGACGCGATCTTCATCGGTGGCGGTGCGACGGCGCCCGGCGTGCTCGACGCGTGCTGGTCGTCGCTGAAGCCCGGCGGCCGGCTGGTCGCGAACGCGGTCACGCTGCAGGGCGAGATGGCGCTCGCCGCATGGCGCGATGCGCACGGCGGCACGCTCACGCGCGTGTCGCTCGCGCATGCGGAGCCGCTCGGCCGCTTCGACACATGGCGGCAGCCGTTGCCGGTCACGCTGTACGACGTGCGCAAGCCCGACGCGGCCACCACGGCCGGACCGACGAACCCGGTGGACGCGTGATGCGCGACGAAACCCCCGAACAGCACGCGCCGCTGCGCTTCGGTTATACGACCGGCAGCTGCGCGACCGCGACGTCGCTCGCCGCCGCGCGCCTGCTGCTCGCGGGCCAGGTGGACGATGCGGTCGCGATCGTGCTGCCGAAGGGGCAGCGCGTGATGATGCGGCTCGAGTTCTGCCGGATCACGGCCGACGGCGCCGAAGCCGGCACGATCAAGGATGCCGGCGACGATCCGGACGTCACGCACGGCGCGCTGATCTTCGCGCGCGTCGCACTCGCGACGGCGCCCGGCGTACGGTTTCACGCGGGGCCGGGCGTCGGCACGGTCACGCGTGCGGGGCTGACGCTGGCGGTCGGCGAACCGGCGATCAACCCGGTGCCGCGCCAGATGATGACGACGCACCTCGACGCGCTGGCAGCCGAATATGGCTACGCGGGCGGCTTCGACGTGACGATCGGCGTGGAAGGCGGCGAAGCGCTCGCGCTGAAGACGATGAACCCGCGCCTCGGTATCGTCGGCGGGCTGTCGATCCTCGGCACGACCGGCATCGTGCGGCCGTTCTCGTGCTCGGCCTATATCGCGTCGATCCACCAGGGCATCGACGTCGCGCGCGCAAACGGCATCCAGCATATCGCCGCGTGCACGGGCAATACGAGCGAGGACGCGATGCGCGCGCACTACCACCTGCCCGACATGGCGCTGGTCGAGATGGGCGATTTCGCGGGCGCGGTGCTCAAGCACTTGCGCCGCGCACCGATAGCGCGACTGTCGATGTGCGGCGGCTTCGGCAAGCTCAGCAAGCTCGCGGCCGGCCACCTCGACCTGCACAGCCGCCATTCGAGCATCGACCTGCCGTTGCTCGCGCAGTGGGCGGCCGAGGCCGGCGCGAGCGATGCGCTGCAGGCCGCGATGCGCGCCGCGAACACGAGCCAGGAAGCGTTGAAGCTGGCGCTGGCCGCGGGCGTGCCGCTCGGCGATCTCGTCTGCGCGCAGGCGCTGCGCGTCGCGCGCGATATCGTGCCGCCATCGGTCGCCGTCGAGATGTTCGCGATCGACCGGCAGGGCCGCTTCGTCGGGCAGGCGCGATGAGCGCGCGCATCCTGCTGCTCGGCGGCACCGGCGACGCGCTGAAAATCGCGCGCGCACTCGGCCCGCACCACGTGTATAGCCTGGCCGGTCTCGGCAAGGTACCCGACGACCTGCGCTGCGACGTGCGCGTCGGCGGTTTCGGCGGCGCCGCCGGATTGGCCGCGTATCTGCGCAGTGCCGGTATCCGCCTCGTGATCGACGCGACGCATCCGTATGCCGCGCAAATCAGCGCGAATGCCGCTGCCGCGACGCGCGACGCGGGCGTGCCGCTGTGGGCGCTGCGCCGCGCGCCATGGACGCCGCAACCGGGCGACGACTGGCGGATGGTCGACGACTGGGCCGGCATCGAGGCCGCGCTCGCGCCGTTCAAGCGGCCGCTGTTCACGCTCGGCCGCGAGCCTCTCGCGCATCTCGACGCGATCCCGCCGCACCAGTTCTGGCTCGTGCGTTGCCTCGACGCACATCCCGGCAACGCGCACGCGCAGATCGTCGCCGCGCGCGGGCCGTTCACGCTCGACGGCGAGCGCGCGCTGTTCGCGCTGATGGGGATCGACGTCGTCGTCAGCAAGAACAGCGGTGGTGCGGCCACCGAGGCCAAGCTCGACGTCGCGCGCGAACGCAGGCTGCCGGTCGTGATGCTGCGCCGGCCGCCGCTGCCCGACGCCGACCGCACGTTCGACTCGGCCGCCGCGCTGCTCGACGCACTCGATCCGGCCGCGCGCGCGTGACGCCGCGCGGCCGATCATC
Source organism: Burkholderia sp. GbtcB21 (assembly GCF_019091065.1). NCBI lineage: Bacteria > Pseudomonadati > Pseudomonadota > Betaproteobacteria > Burkholderiales > Burkholderiaceae > Burkholderia > Burkholderia sp. GbtcB21. The sequence continues at coordinate 214,235 of NZ_JAGXKA010000006.1, read as the reverse complement.
CAACGAATTGACGGAGATTTTTCGATGACGGTGTATTTCATCGGCGCGGGCCCCGGCGACCCGGAGCTGATCACGGTGAAGGGCCAGCGCCTCGTGCGCACCTGCCCGGTGATCCTGTATGCAGGCTCGCTGGTGCCGCCGGCCGTGCTCGACGGCCATCGCGCGGAGCAGGTCGTCAATACGGCCGAGCTCGACCTCGACGCGATCGTCGCGCTGCTCGCCGCCGCGCATGCGAAGGGGCAGGACGTCGCGCGCGTGCATTCGGGCGATCCGTCGCTGTACGGCGCGATCGGCGAGCAGATCCGCCGGCTGAAGACGCTCGGGATTCCGTACGAAATCGTGCCGGGCGTGACGGCCACGGCCGCGTGCGCGGCGACGCTCGGCGTCGAGCTGACGCTGCCCGGCGTTGCGCAGACGGTGATCCTCACGCGCTTCGCGGGCAAGACGACGATGCCGGAAGGCGAGGCGCTCGGCGCGCTCGCCGCGCATCGCGCGACGCTCGCGATCCATCTCGGCGTGCGCCATCTCGCGCGCATCGTCGACGAAGTGCTGCCGCATTACGGCGCCGATTGCCCGGTCGCGGTGGTCTATCGCGCGAGCTGGCCCGACGAGGAACGCGTGACCGGCACGCTCGCCGACATCGTCGGCAAGGTGCAGGGCACGCAGATCGAGCGCACCGCGCTGATCCTGATCGGGCGCGTGCTCGATGCCGAAGGGTTCGCGGATTCGACGTTGTACGCGAGCGCGGGCTGATCACGCGTGCGCCGGCCGGCGTTCGGCACGACGTTCGCGCAGGTGCGCGTCGCACGCGGATCGGCGATCGCGGACATCACGGGCATGGTGATGGCCGAACCGTGTTCGCAACCCATGCCTCATGCCGATCTGCGAGCAATTGATCGGCGCACTGGCCGACGACGTGCAGCCCGCGATCCGGGTGTGCCGGCTGTGCGACGAAGACGCGTGCGATTTGCGGCGATGCGTGCCTATCGACAGTTGCCGTCGGAGCGGGAAACGAGCGGCTGACGCGCGGCCGACCGCCTAGGCACTCGCAACACGCCGCGCGAGCCGCGGCGCAAAACCCGCCGCCAGCGCGAACAGCACGACGCACAGGCACGCCATCGCCACCCACGCGGGCGTCAGGTCCGCGAGATGCTGGCGCACGACGCCGGCCGCGAACGGGAACAACCCGGCGATCAGGTAGCCGACACCCTGCACGAACCCCGTCAGCGATGCGGCGTCCGCCGGCGTCGCCGCATGGTCGACCGTGACGATCAGCGACAGCGGAAACAGCGCACCGATTCCCGCGCCGAGCAGCAGCGCGGCCGGCAAGGCGAGCGCTTCGGGCGCGGCCAGCATCGCCAGCAACCCGACGAACAGCGACGCGATCGCCGCATGCAGCGCGGGACGGCGATCGGGCAGGCGGTCGATCGTCGCCGAGATCGTCAGCCCCGCGACGACTTCCGCGAGCGTCACGCCGCCGAGCAGGCTGCCGGCCGCCGTCGGCGACCAGCCGAGCCGCATGTAGTACGGAGGCAGCCACGCGAGCACCAGCGTGTACGCGCCCGTCGCGATCCCGAAGAACAGCGCGAGCCGCCATGCGCGCGGCGAGCGCGACGGCTGCGCAGCCGATGCCGCAGCCGGCCCGGCCGCGAGCGCATCGCCGCCGCGACCGGCCAGCGGCCACGCGAGCGCGGCCACCGCGGCCGGCAGCGCCCAGCCCGCGAGCGCGGCGAGCCAGCCCCAGCGCGCCGCGGCGAACGGCGCGACGACGCTCGCGAGCACCGCACCGCCCATGATCGACGTCGAATAGACGCCCATCGCGCCGCCGACGCGTGTCGCGAAATGCGCCTTCACGAAACCGGGCAGCAGCGCCTGCACCATCGCGATCCCGACGCCCGCGCAGCAGGCGCTCGCGAGCAGCAGCCACGCGTGCTGCGCGCCGATGCGCGACACGCAGGCCAGCCCGATCAGCGCGACGCCGAGCCATACGCCGCCCGCGATGCCCGTCACGCGCTGCAGGCGCCGCGCACTCAGCGCGCCGAGCCCCATCAGCAGGATCGGGATCGTCGTCAGCAGGCTGGCCGCGCCGTCGCCGATGCCGGTCGCGCGCTGGATCATGTCGAGCAGCGGGCCGACCGCGGCGAGCGCCGGCCGCAGGTTCAGCCCGACGAGCACGATGGCGGCGAGCCGCCATCCGGGGGAAGTGAAGCGATTCATCGACAGGCCCTCGGTATCGGTGCACGACGTCCGTCCGGGCGCTGTGCGTTTTTCATGTAAAGTATCTCGACATCAAGATAAACGCCGATTTATCTCGACGTCAAGATAACTGGTGAGCCGAGGAGGGTTAATGGATCGAGCCGCGCATGCGCTCGCGCAATGGCGCGTCGAGCGTCCGGATCTCGACGCGTCGTCGATGGTCGTGATGGGGCGGTTGCAGGAAGCCGCGCTGGTGATCGCGCGCGACCGTCTCAATCCGCTGTTTGCGCGCTACGGGATGCAGCCGGGCGAATTCGACGTGCTCGCGACGCTGCGGCGCGGCGGCGCGCCGTTCGCGCTGACGCCGACGGCGCTGTACGACGCGCTGATGATGTCGTCGGGCGGGATGACCGCACGCATCGATCGGCTGCAGAAGGCCGGCTGGGTCGAGCGCCGGCCGAACCCGGCCGACGGGCGCGGCACGCTCGTCGCGCTGACGGAAACCGGCCGCGCGCTGATCGATGAAGCGGTCGTCGCGCACATCGACAATCAGCGTGCGCTGCTGGCCGTGCTGTCGGACGCGGAACAGGCACAGTTGTCGCAATTGCTGGAGAAGCTGCTGGCGGGGCTGGGAGACGGGGCGCCGATAGGGGCAGATGGCAACTAGCGGTGCCGAATGCGTCACGCAAATGCACGCCGCGGGCAAAAACATAGTTCTTCGTGAATTTTCGTCGACGTCGCTTGCCGACCCGGATCAGTCATTCGAGTTGGCGCGATCTCAACGGCCGAACGTGCCAGCGATTGGAGAAAGCGCAATAGAAAAGAGAAGCAATACGCTCCTCTTTACACCTCAGCTCCACATCGGGACCAAGACTGCGGTTACTTCGCGGCCGCGGCCCGGGCGAGTGCCGCGTCCTGTTCCGGGGTCCCTCCAGATACGCCGACTGCCCCGATCAACGCGCCGCCGTCGTTAAAGAGCGGGAGCCCTCCGCCCATCAGCAACAGCCCACCCGTATGGATATGATCGAAATGCGGTAGCGGTTGACCAACCTGCAATGGGGCATTGAGTGCCTCGCTTGGTGCCTGGAACATGACGGAGGTGCGTGCCTTGGCGATTGCCAGCTCGTTCGATGCCAGCCATGCGCCATCCATTCTTGAGAAGGTCACCATCTGCGCGCCAGCGTCCAGGATCGCGAAGACTGCGTTCAGGCCAGCCTGCTTTGCAGCTGCTTGGCCTCGGGCCACGATTCCATGTGCGACGTCTAGCGTCAGATCAGGCATTTTGCGTCCACTCCGTCTCTTGCCATTGCTTTGCTGCATCGACTGTCGCAAACGGACGCATGGTGCGATACAGATGCTGATCGGCGGGAATGATCTCTACCATGGCATCGATCATCTCTTGCGGGTCTGCCTGGTTTACCAGGCTCTCGCTGAAATCGGGCATCGGCACCACAGCAGTGTCCGCGTTGTACCACTGCACGTAACTCTCAGCGCCGGTGTCGTTGAACCCTGTGCCGAACACGCCTGGGTTGACGGTCGCGACCTTGACGCCATAGGGCGCAAGCTCCGCCTTCATTGACCCGGCAATGCCTTCAATTGCGTGCTTCGTCGCGCAGTAGATGCCGACGAACGGGACGACCAGGATGCCGCCCATCGACGACGTCCATACAACTTTTCCCGATCGACGAGCCACCATCTTCGGCACGATGGCTTGGACCAGCTGCAAGTGCCCGAACACATTGATCTCGAAAGATTCGCGCACGCGCTGCATGGGGATGTCCACGATAGCCCCCCCTTCCATGACGCCGGCATTGAGTACCAGCACGTCAGGGTCGAATGAGCCTGCATGTGCGATATCGATGGGATCGAGCAGATTCAGCTTGATGACTTCAAGGGCAACACCTGCCTCGGCGGCATCTGCGCGCAGGCTACGAACCTGCGGCCAGGTTTCGGCGGCTGCCACTACTTTGTGGCCGAGGCGCGCAAGTTCGATGGCGGCGCCGCGACCGAAGCCGGAACTGGCGCCGGTAATGAGGATTTTCTGTGACATCGACGACTCCTTCAGGACATTGCGTTCAGTGTAGGGAGGCCGTAGCATCAAAGCAATGTCATCAATTCTTTACAGTTAGATGAACACTTCTCATCAATCGAAGGGCGGTGATCTCTTCGCTTTTGCCGTGTTTCTAGCGGTTGCAACACGACGCAGTTTTCGTGGTGCAGCGACTGAACTCAACATCACGCCGTCAGCAGTCAGCCATTCCGTCAAGGCGCTTGAACAGCGTGTGGGGGTGCGTCTGATCAATCGGACGACGCGCAGTGTTTCGCTGACAGAAGCCGGTGAACGTCTGGCCGCCAAGCTGCGCCCGGCGATTTCCGCCATTGACGAGGCGATGCGGGAGTTGAATGACCTACGCGAAACACCCAGAGGAACTGTGCGGATCAACGCCAGCGAAGGCGCAATCCGCCTGATCCTGCGGCCCATCATGGCGCGATTCTTAAAGTCGTACCCCGAGGTTCATCTGGACATTGTCACCGACGGACGGCTAAGCGATATCGTCGGAGAAGGCTTCGATGCCGGCATTCGACTGGCTGAGGCTGTGCCGCAGGATATGGTGGCCGTGCCGCTCATGGGAAGCGTGCGTTTCGCAGCCGTCGCGTCACCCAGTTATCTCGCGTTACGGGGAAGGCCCACCACACCGCAGGATCTTTACCATCACGACTGTATCCGCTTTCGTTTCGACAGCGGCAATATCTACCAGTGGGAATTTGAGCGACACGGCACCAGCGAGACCATCAACGTCAATGGCCGATTAACGCTGACGGACCAGCCACTGATGGTGGAGGCAGCGATCGACGGCATTGGCATTGCCTTCGTACCGGACCATCTAGCCGTTGATGCGTTGGCCGACGGTCGCCTTGAACGTGTCCTCGATGACTGGTGCCCACCACTTCCCGGGCTGTGCCTTTGTTACCCAGGCCATCGCCATGTCTCACTTGGCTTGCGCGCGTTGATTGACATGATAAAAATCGAAAGACTTTTGGCCTGAGACTGTTATCGATTAGATGGGGGATATGAACGGATGGTACCGGAGCGTCCGCTTATGGCCGAACACCAACGGTCTTCCCAGCGTTCCCTGGAAATTCGCAATGCCCCCACAAAGCCCGCCGCACAATGCGGCGGGCGGTTCAAGTCCGCAGACTGCGGGCCGCACGACGCGCGCCCCGCGTGGCAGCTCAGCCTCGTGCCGGGATATTGAGCCCGCGCGCGACGGCCGGACGCGCGACGAACGCGTCGAGCGCCCGCGCGACGTGCCGGAATTCGCTGAAGCCGACCAGATCGCCCGCTTCATAGAAGCCGACGAGGTTGCGCACCCACGGGAAGATCGCGATGTCGGCGATCGTGTACGTGTCGCCCATTATCCATTTGCGGTTCGCGAGATGCGCGTCGAGCACGGCGAGCAGGCGCTTCGACTCGTCGACGTAGCGGTCGCGCGGGCGCTTGTCCTCGTAGTCGCGGCCGGCGAACTTGTGGAAGAAGCCGACCTGGCCGAACATCGGCCCGATGCCGCCCATCTGGAACATCACCCACTGGATCGTCTCGTAGCGGCCGGCGAGATCCTTCGGGATCAACTGGCCGGTCTTGTCCGCGAGATAGATCAGGATCGCGCCCGATTCGAACAGCGGCAGCGGCTTGCCGTCGGGGCCGTTCGGATCGATGATCGCCGGGATCTTGTTGTTCGGGTTCAGCGACAGGAACGCGGGCGACAACTGGTCGTTCGTGTCGAAGCGCACGAGGTGCGGCTCGTACGGCAGGCCGGTTTCCTCGAGCATGATCGACACCTTGACGCCGTTCGGCGTCGGCAGCGAGTACAGCTGGAGACGGTCGGGATGCTGGGCCGGCCACTTTTGCGTGATCGGGAAGGCGGACAGGTCGGGCATGGAAGTTCGCTCGTCGACGAGGTGGGTGATCCGCGCTCCGCCTTGCCGCCGCGCTCGCGCACGATCCGCGGCGCGGCGACGGCGCCGGAGCGCGCCGAAAAACGCCCACTGTAGCCGATCCCCGGAATCGATGCAGGCGGTGGCCGGGATTCGCACCCGGGCGCCGCCTGGCCCATTCCGCGCCAGGTCGTCAGGTCGTCACGTCGTCAGAAGTTGTGCCGCAGCCCGATCATCGCGGCCGTCGTGCCGACACCCGACGCGACCGGCTGCCCGTACACGAGCATCTGGCCCATCGTGCCGCGGTTGTTCACGCGGCCGACCTGCGCATACACCATCGACCGCTTCGACAGGCTGTAGTCGGCCGCGAGCACGACCGTCGTCGAGCGGTTCTCGGAACGGTTGCGGTCCTTCAGGTAGTACACGGCGGAAGTCACCTGCAGCGCCGGCGTGAAGCGATAGCCGACGCCCGCCGACAGCATGTCGAGGTTCACCTTGTCGGCATGCGCAGGATTCCTGCCGTTGCCGTACGACGCCGACACCGAGAAATCGCGGATCGTGTATTTCGCGCCGAAGTACATGAAGCGGTTGTTGTCGACGCCGGTCGGCGCGATGCCCGGCGACGGGTTCGTGTCGTGGCCGTTGTAGTAGAGCGCGGACGCGTTCAGCCCGTAGTTCGAGTACTTGAGCACGACGGATTCGCGCGTGCCGCCCTGGAACTGCCCGGCGACGCCGCCCGGCGCGTATTCGAGCGCGATCGACGCGCCCGCGAACGTCGGCGACTGGTAGACGAGCGCATTGCTGTCGTACAGCGCGCCGATCGCGCCGTTGGTGCTGGTCCCCGGCCAGCCGGCCGCGGTGTTCAGGCCGAGCCACGCGGTCAGCACGCTGCCGAAGAACTGCGCGTTGCGCACGTCGGTGTCGGCCATCGCGTAGATCATCGGCACGATCTGGCGGCCGGCCGTGAACGTGCCGAACGGGCCCGACACGCCGAGCGACGCGACCTGGTTGAAGATCGCGACAGCCCCCGGCGTGTCGCTCAGTTGCAGCTTGCCGGTGCCGCTGTCGAACGAACCCTGCAGCTTGAAGTTGATCTTGTAGCCGCCGCCGATGTCCTCGCTGCCCTTGATGCCCCAGAAGCTCGAATAGATGCCGCCGTCCTTCATCCGGAACACCTTGCCGGTATTCGGCGCGGTCGGGCTGAACGACGCGGCCGACGTGCTCTGGTACAGCAGGCCCGTGTCGACCACGCCGTACAGCGTGACGGAGGATTGCGCGTGAGCGAGCGCCGAACAGCCGGCAAGCGCCGCGAGCGCGGCCAGTTTCGTCTTCATGAAGTCTCCAGGGTCGTATTGGACCGGACGGGATCGAGCCCGGCCGGGTGAAGCGGGGAAGCATCGGGGCAGGCGGGAGGGCGACACATGCGACGCCGGCGCGAACCGTGCGGAAAGACTACGCAACGGCGGGCGGCCGCTCCCCCCCATGCACGGGGGGCAGGGTTGCGGAGAATCGAACGGGGTTAGGGCCCGTTCACGCCAATAACGGGCTTGCGAACGTGCGTTTCAGCCCGTCCCCGAAGGGGACTTCCTTTGGGCGCGAGCAAGGAGAGAGGAAGCGCAATGGCCGCAGCTATTGCAGCGACGAACGACGCCGCAATGCGGGCGGAGCAGGTCGTTTCAGGCCCGCGTCATGGCGCGTTTTCGAGCAGCCCGAGCACCAGTGCGCGGCGCACCGCATGCTTGCGCGAGCTGGCGTCGAGCTTGCCGAACAGGTTCTTCAGGTGCCACTTCACGGTTTCCTCGCCGACGGCGAGCGCGACCGCGATTTCCTTGTTCGACAGGTTGCGCGCGAGCAGTTCGAGAATCGCGCGCTCCTTCGGCGTCAGCACGACGCTCGGCACCGCGCGCGGGCTGGCCGCGCCGCGCGGTGCGGGCGGCACGATGCGCGGCTGCGGCAGCGCGTGCCGCGCGGGGCCGTCGCCGGCGGCCGCCTCGTCGCCGACGCGGCGCGCCCAGTCGGCAACGGCCGGATGCGCGTCGGCGAGCGTGCGCGTGAGCCCGAACATGTCCGCGAGGTTCATCGCCTCGTCGAGCAGCGCGCGGCCGCCGTGCCCCGACTGTTCGAGCGCGAACGCGCTGAGCGCCATGATCTCGATGCGCTCGCGCCCCATGCTCATTTCGCGGGCCAGCACGGCCGCTTCGTCGAGCGCCGCGCACGCGTCGTCCCAGCGGCGCGCGGCGAGCGCCGCGCCCGCATGCGCGGTCGCCTGCAGCAGCACGACGGGGCGTCGCCACAGCGGCCCGTGCGACGGAAACTCGGCGGCGGCGATCGCGTCGATGCGCTCGACGAGCGCATGGCAGGTCGCCTCGCGATAGCGCGCCGCGTGAATCCGCACCTGCTCGGCGAGACTCGCGACCGACAGGCGCGGCAGCCGGCGCGCGACGCCCATCGCGTCGAGTGCTTCGAGCAGGTCGATCGCGCGGTGCTCGACGCCGCGCAGCAGCGCGATGCGCGCGGCGGTGCGATAGCCGAGCAGCACGGTGTCGGGCGTGCCCGCGTGTTCGAGCACGTCGAGCCGGTTCGCGAGCAGCGCGGCGGCCTGGTCGACGCGGTCGGCCTCGTAGGCGATCGCCGCGCACATCGCCGCGAGCATGCAGGTCAGCGGATGGCGGCGGCCGAGATCGGCTTCCGCGCGTGCCAGCGCCGGCGACAGCGCGTCGTCGGCGAGCCGGATCTGGCCTTCTCGCAGGTAGCTCAGGCCCGTGATCAGCTCGCCCCAGCGCGCGACGTAGCCGAACCCGGCCGCCGTCTCGCCGCGCGGCGCGGCCTGCTGGAAGCGGCGCGCCTGCGCCGGTTCGCCGACGATGATCGCGCGTGCCGCCAGCCGGTTCGCGTGCATCTGCGCGAGCCACGTCGCCGCCGGCGGCGTGAAGTCGGCCCACGGTTCGAACAGTTCGACGAAGCGATCGATTTCGTCGGCGTAGTACGCGGCCGCGCTGAGGATCAGCGCGCATTCGTAGCGCATCGCGGCCGGCGTGCCGGAGTCGGCCAGGATGCCCGCGATCTGCCGCTGCGCCTCGACATGGCGCTCGCCGAGCGCCAGCGCCCAAGCGACCGCAATCCGCAGCGTCGGGCGCTTGTCGAGCTCCGCGTCGGGCAGCAGCGCGAGCCAGTCGAGCACGTCGTTGATGCGGCCCTGCTTGATCGCATCCTCGAGGCAGCGCTGCGCGAGCGCATACGCGGTCTCGACCTGGCCGGCCGCATACGCGTGGCGCGCGGCTTCCTCGGTCATCCCGTGCGCGTCGAGCCACGCGGCCGCGCGCGCATGCAGCACGCTGCGCTCTGCTTCCGGGCCCGCGGCCAGGCGGTCGCGCAGCGTGTCGCGCACGAGCGGATGCAGCCGGCACCAGTCCGAATCGTCCGATGCAATGAACAGCGGCGTGTCGCGCGTGAGCCGCGCGAGCCGGTCGGGCGCGCCCGCGTCGTCGAGCAGCGCGGCGCACAGCGACGGATGCAGCCGATCGGCGACGCTCGTGCGCGTCAGGAACGCGGTGTCGTCGGCCGACAGGTTCGCGAGCAGCAGCTCGACGAGCCGGTCGCGCGTGCCGTCCACGCGCGCGGCGAGCGCGTCGACGGCCTGGCGCGGATCGGCCGAGCGCGCCATCGCGGCCATCGCGAGCTGCAGCCCGAGCGGCCAGCCGTCGACGCGTTCGAACAGCCGCGCGCACGCATCGGCGTCGACGCGCTGCGCAAAGCGCGCGCCGACCAGCTCGATCGTCTCGTCGAGCGTGAAGCGCAGCCAGTCGGCGCCCGCGAGCGTGCATTGGCCGCCGGCGAGCAGGTCGCCGGCCGCGTGATCGAGCCCGCGCCGCGCCGCGACGACCACATGCAGGTTTTGCGGCGCGTTGTGCAGCACGTAGGTCAGCGCGTCGAGGCCGGCGGCCGGCAGCCGCTCCGCGTCGTCGACGATCAGCAGCGCGTCGATCGACAGTTGCGCGACTTCGGCCAGCCACGCGGTCAGGCCGTCCAGCGCGCGCGCCGCGCCGCCCGGGATCAGGCGTCCGAAGCCGGGCCGCGCGCAGCCGGTGCGCACCGCCTGCACGAGCCCCTGCAGCAGCCGCGGCGCGTCGTCGCGCTCGTCGGCCGACAGCCACACGACCGCCCGGCCGAGCGCGAGGGTTTCGCGGCGCCATTGCGCGAGCAGCGACGTCTTGCCGTAGCCGGCCGGCGCCTGCACGAGCGTGACCGGACGACCGTCGAACGCCGGTGCGGCGAGGCTCAGCCGCGCACGGGCAAGCAACTGCGCCGGCACGCGCGGCGCGGTCGTCTTCAGGACCAGTTCGGTGGGGGGCGCGTCGGCGCGATCGGGTGGGTGGGCCATCGGGGCAGCAGTCGGAGTCCGGCGGTGCCGTGCGGGCCAGCGTCCGGGGTGGGCGTGGGGGCAAGGATCGTTCGAACCGCGTTCGCGCGTCAATCCCCCCCGCGACGAGTGGGGCCGCACCGGCGCCGCGCCGATAGCATGGGTTCCTATGCATGACGAATGACGAACGCCACGAGGAGGGCACCCATGAAGATCGTATCGACCGGCGCGCGGCGCAGCGCGCCGACCGCCGGATAAGCGGAGCGGCGCGATGTACCGCCATCTGCTCGTGACGGTCGACGGCGCGCCCGGCGGCATCGACGCGATCGGCCATGCGCTCGAACTGGCCCGTGCGGTCGGCGCGCGGGTCACGTTCGTGCTGCCCGGCACCGCGCCGGACTCGCGTTTATCCGGAGCGCGGCTGCCGGAACACGGTGCGAAAGTGGAAGCCGCCGCACGGGCGCAGGGTCTGTCCCATGCGATCGCGGGGGCCGGCCATCCGGGGGCCGGCCACCCGGCGGCCGGCGACGCATCGCCCGGCTCGCTTGCCGTCGAGCTCGGCTGCGACCTGATCGGCGTCGCGGCGCTGCCGCACGATGCCGATGCGGCAACCTGCGCGCAGCGGCAGCAGCTGCTGGCGACGAGCGGCGTGCCGGTACTCGTATGCACGTCGCAGCGCTCGCCGGCCGAGGCGCGCGTGATGGCGCGCTGCCTCGATGCGCATCGCGCGGTCGGCGTGCTGCTGGAAATGCTGATGGCGTGCGGTGAATGCGCGAACGGGCCACGGCAGCAAGCGGTCGATGCGCGCGCTGCGCTGGCATCGCTCGCAGCGCTGCAGCACGCGCGGTTCGGCACGGCCGCCGAAGCGCGGCTGTTCGCGGCATTGCGTGCCCGTGCGGAGTGCGTCGCGGCTGAACTGGACGAACTCGACCGCCAGCGGCAGCGCGACGCGCAAGCGCTCGACGCACTGGCGCGGACCGCCGAGGACGGGCTGCCGTCGGCCGAATTCGACACGGCGCTCGCGCGCTATGCACACGGCGCGTTCGAGCAGATGGGGCGGATGGAAGGCGTGATTTTCCCGGCCGCGCGGCGCTACCTGGGCGACGCCGACTGGGCCGAGCTGGACGAGCCGCAGGCGGGCGGCGCAGCCGCGACGCCGCCGGGCGCGAACGAACCCGACGATGCGCGACGCGCATCCGACTGACACCATACGGAGAACAAGATGGCACATGCAGTGCGATTCCACGAAACCGGCGGCCCCGACGTGCTGCGCTGGGAAGCAGTCGACGTCGGCGACCCGGGCCCCGGCCAGGTGCGCCTGCGGCACGAGGCGGTCGGCCTGAACTTCGCCGATACCTATTTCCGCAGCGGCCTGTATCCGGTGCCGTTGCCGTCCGGCATCGGCGTCGAGGCGGCCGGCGTGGTCGAGGCCGTCGGCCCCGGCGTGACGAACGTCGCCGCCGGCGATCGCGTGACCTACACGGGCTTCATCAACACGCTCGGCGCGTACAGCACCGAACGGTTGATCCCGGCCGCGCCGCTGACCCGGCTGCCGGACGGCATCGCGTGCGACACCGCCGCGGCGATGACGATGCGCGGGCTGACCTCCGCCTACCTGCTGCGCCGCATCCATGCGTTCGCGCCGGGCGACACGCTGCTGCTGCACGCGGCCGCCGGCGGCGTCGGGCTGATCGTGTCGCAATGGGCGAAGCTGCTCGGGCTCAAGGTGATCGGCACCGTGTCCAGCGAACACAAGGCCGACATCGCCCGCGCGCACGGCTGCGACCATACGATCGACTACAGCCGCGAGGATGTCGCGACACGCGTGCGCGAACTGACGGCCGGCGCCGGTGTCGACGTCGTGTTCGACAGCGTCGGCAAGGACACCTTCGAAGGCTCGCTCGATTCGCTGAAGCGGCGCGGGCTGATGGTATGCGTCGGCACCGCGTCGGGCCCGATCCCGCCGTTCGATCCGCAACGCCTCGCGATGAAGGGCTCGCTGTACCTGACGCGCCCGGCGCTGGCCGACTATATCGCCGACCCGGCCGAGAAGAACGACCTGGCCGGCGAACTGTTCGCGCATGTCGCGGCCGGCCGCATCCGCATCGAGATCAACCAGCGTTATGCGCTGCAGGACGCCGCGCAAGCCCACCGCGATCTCGAATCGCGCAAGACGACCGGTTCGTCGGTGTTCATCGTCTGAGGAGACGCGCATGCGAGTCGAACCCCTGACCTGCGCGATCGGCGCGGAACTGCTGGATGTGAGCCTCGCCGACGCCGTGCATGACGACGGCCTGTTCGCCGAGATCCGCGCGCAGCTGCTCCGGCATCGCGTGCTGTTCCTGCGCGACCAGGACATCACGCGCGCCGAGCACGTCGCGTTCGCGCGGCGCTTCGGCGAACTCGAGGATCACCCGGTCGCCGGCAGCGATCCCGAGCATCCGGGGCTCGTGCGGATCTACAAGTCGCCCGACCAGCCGAACGACCGCTACGAGAATGCGTGGCACAGCGATGCGAGCTGGCGCGTGGCGCCGCCGTTCGGCTGCGTGCTGCGCTGCATCGAAGGTCCGCCGGTCGGCGGCGACACGATGTGGGCGAACATGGTGCTCGCGTACGAGCGCCTGCCGGAACACGTGAAGCAGCAGATCGGCGACTTGCGCGCGCGCCACAGCATCGAGGCCAGCTTCGGCGCGGCGATGCCGATCGACAAGCGCCTCGCGCTGAAGGCGCAGTATCCGGACGCCGAGCATCCGGTCGTGCGCACGCATCCCGAAACCGGCGAGAAGGTGCTGTACGTGAATGCGTTCGCGACGCATTTCACGAACTTCCACACGCCCGAGCGCGTGCGCTTCGGGCAGGACGCGAACCCCGGCGCCGGCCAGTTGCTGCAATACCTGATCAGCCAGGCCTACATCCCCGAATACCAGGTGCGCTGGCGCTGGAAGAAAAACAGCGTCGCGATCTGGGACAACCGCAGCACCCAGCATTACGCGGTGATGGACTACCCGCCGTGCGTGCGCAAGATGGAGCGCGCGGGCATCGTCGGCGACGTGCCTTTCTGAGCGCGCCCGCACCGTAATCGATTCGCAACCCCACACAACGCGCCGGGCCCGCCGCCCGGCGCGGCGGGATACGCACGCCCGTACGCCCGAATACAACGATTTCCACTGGAGGACGACATGCAATTTCTCGACGATTCGCTGCACCCGGAAAACCAGGACAAGGTAGTCATCACGGTCGCGCCGTACGGCCCCGAATGGATGCCCGCCGATTTTCCGGAAGACATTCCGGTGACGATGGACGAGCACGTGCAGAAGGCCGTCGACTGCTACAACGCGGGTGCGACGGTGCTGCACCTGCACGTGCGCGAGCTCGACGGCAAGGGCAGCAAGCGGCTGTCGAAGTTCAACGAACTGCTCGGCCGGTTGCGCGACGCGGTGCCCGACATGATCCTGCAGGTGGGCGGCTCGATCTCGTTCGCGCCGGAAGGCGACGGCGCGGAAGCGAAATGGCTGTCCGACGACACGCGCCACATGCTCGCCGAGCTGAGCCCGAAGCCAGACCAGGTGACGGTCGCGATCAACACCGTGCAGATGAACATCACCGAGCTGATGAACCGCAAGGACATCGCCGGCACGTCGCTGAACGAAACCGCGTTGTGGGACGCGTACCGCGAGATGACCGTGCCGGCCGGCCCCGGCTGGGTCGACGAACACCTGCGCCGGCTGCAGGCGGCCGGCATCCAGCCGCATTTCCAGCTCACCGGCATGCACGCGCTCGAAACGCTCGAACGGATCATCCGCCGCGGCGTCTATCGCGGCCCGCTGAACGTCACGTGGGTCGGCATCGGCGGCGGCTTCGACGGCCCGAATCCGTACAACTTCATGGAATTCGTGCGGCGCTGCCCGGACGGCGCGTGCATCACGCTCGAATCGCTGATGAAGAACGTGCTGCCGATCAACACGATCGCGATGGCGCTGGGCCTGCATCCGCGCTGCGGGATCGAGGACACGATCATCGACCAGAAGGGCAACCGCATGACGTCGGTGCAGCAGGTCGAGCAGTGCGCGCGAATCGCGCGCGAACTCGGCCGCGACATCGCGACCGGCAAGGAAGCGAAGGCGATCTATCGGATCGGCGTGCAGTACGACGGTATCGACGAAACGCTCGCGCAGCTCGGGATGGCGCCGAACCGCCGGCCGGGCCAGGTGAGCGTGCCGCTGCGCGCGGCCTGACGCGCCGCGCATCCGGGCGGCCCGCGAGCGCCGTCCGCCGATCGATGTGGTGCGGCACCCACCCTCGCGCAGCGCGCGAGGCAAGCTCCGACGAACGGAGCGGGGCCGCGCAAGCCGCGCCGGCGCGTTGCCGCACCGGTGCCGGAGGAGACACGCATGTTGATTCATCATGTCGAGCCGTCGCTGCAGGATCTGGCGGCCACCGAGCGGCGCGCGCCTGCGTACGCGTGGCTCGTGTTCGGGCTGACCGTCGGCCTGCTGCTGTCGGACTACATGTCGCGGCAGGTGCTCAACGCGGTGTTTCCGCTGCTCAAGCACGCGTGGAACCTGTCGGACACGCAGCTCGGTTCACTGTCCGGCGTCGTCGCGCTGCTGGTCGGCCTGCTGACGTTTCCGCTGTCGGTGCTCGCCGACCGCTTCGGCCGCGTGCGCAGCATCGTGTTGATGGCCGCGTTGTGGAGCGTCGCGACGCTCGGCTGCGCGCTGTCGACCAACTACGCCGAAATGCTGGTGGCGCGCGGCCTCGTCGGGCTCGGCGAAGCCGCGTACGGCAGCGTCGGCGTCGCGCTGATCCTCAGCATCTTTCCGGCCCGCCTGCGCGCGACGCTGACCGGCGCGTTCATGGCCGGCGGCGCGTTCGGCTCCGTGTTCGGGATGGCGCTCGGCGGGCTGGTCGGCGCGCATCTCGGCTGGCGCTGGTCGTTCGGCGTGATGGCCGCGCTCGGCATCGTCTTGCTCGTCGCGTATCGCTGCGTGGTGACCGAACGGCGGCTCGCCGCGTGCCGCGTCGAGCCGTGCCGGCGCGATGCCGGGCCGCGCGACCTGCGCGGCAGCGTGCGTGCGCTGATGTCCGGGCTGTTCGCGTCGCGCTCGGTGATCTGCGCGTATCTCGGCAGCGGGCTGCACCTGTTCGTGCCGGGCGCGTTGTTCGCGTGGCTGCCGAGCTACCTGAACCGCTACTACGCGATGGCGCCCGACCGTGCCGCCGTGCTCGCGGCCGGCTTCGTGCTGCTCGCGGGCGTCGGGATGGTCGGCTGCGGCATCGTCACCGACCGCGTCGGCCGTGCCGACGGTTCGCGCAAATGGCTGACCGCGATCGCGTATTGCCTGATCACGGGCGTCTGCCTCGCGGTCGCGTTCCGGCTGCCGCCCGGCTCGCTGCAGCTCGCGCTGATTTGCGCGGGCATGCTGGTCGGCGCGGGCGCGTCCGGCGCATCGGGCGCAATGGTCGCGAACCTGACGCCGGCCGCGATCCACGCATCGGCGTTCGCGACGCTCACGCTCGCCAACAACCTGCTCGGCATGGCGCCGGGCCCGCTGCTGACGGGGTGGGTGGCCGATCGCGCCGGGCTCGTCGGCGCACTGCAATGGATTCCCGTCGTGCCGCTCGCGGCCGCCGTGCTGTTCGCGATCGGACGCGCGAGCTACGCGGCCGATCTCGCACGCGTCGAACGCGAACGGCGCGCGACACACCTTTCCTGAACCCTCCCGGAGGCTGCATGACCCTGGCGACCACGCCCACCATCCTGATCGTGCCCGGCTTGCGCGATCACGTCGAAGACCACTGGCAGACGCACCTCGAACGGCGCCTGCCGAACGCACGCTCGGTCGCGCCGCTGGAAGCCGACAAGCTGAGCCGCGCCGCGCGCGTCGCGGCGCTCGACGCGGCGCTGGCCGAGATCGACGGCCCGGTGATTCTCGTCGCGCACAGCGCGGGCGTGATGATCGTCGTGCACTGGGCACGGCAGGCCACGCGCGCGATCCACGGCGCGCTGCTCGCGGCGCCGGCCGATCTCGATACACCGATGCCGGCCGGCTATCCGGCGCCCGATGCGATCGATGCGCACGGCTGGACGCCCGTGCCGACCGCACGGCTGCCGTTCCCGAGCCTCGTCGCCGCAAGCCGCAACGATCCGCTCGCGCGCTTCGAACGCGTCGAGGCGCTGGCGGCCGGGTGGGGCAGCAGGCTCGTCGATCTTGGCGAGGTCGGGCACCTGAACCCGGCGTCCGGGTATGGGGAGTGGCGTGACGCGGAACGGCTGATCGGCGAGGTCGCGGCGCTCGGCGCCGCCTGAGTATCGATCCGCAACGCGCCGGACCCGATCCGGTTCCGGCGCGAACACCCGTCACCGTCGGGCCGCCGCGCGGCTCTGAACCGATTCCATTTCTCCGCTCACTGATATACGACGTCCTAACACAACGCGTAATCGATGCTGCGGCGTTCCACAAAAATCGGTCAGCGCACAAATCGTCAACCAGCGGAAGGTTTTTGTCAGGGAAAGTCCCGCCCCGCGCGTCATGGTTTTTTGTTGACCGACATCGTATAACGCCGTCATGATTTCCCGAAAGAAAGGTCCCATCCACCGACCGAAGCGAGGAGACATGAACACAACCACGATCGCGCGCCGTGCCCGCCGGATTGCCGTCGCGCTGGGCTTCACGCTGACGGCGGCAGGGGCCGCGCCGGCCGTTGCCGCGCCCGTGTCGCTGAACATCGTCGACGTCGCGGGCAACCTGCAGCTCACGCAGAAGGCCATCGAAGCGTTCAGGGAAAAGAACCCGAACCTCGTATCGAACGTCACGTTCACGAATGCGCCGGCGCCGCAGTTGCCGGGCAAGATCAAGGCGATGCAGGCGGCCGGGCGCTCCGACATCGACCTCGTGCTGACGGGCACCGATGCGCTGGCCGCCGGCATCGAGCAGAACCTGTGGCAGAAACTCCTGCCCGACAACGCGGCCGCGTTCCCCGGCGTGCTCGACCGATACGCGCCCGGCCCGCGCAAGATGCAGGATCTCGCGCAAGGCTTCGGCCTCGCCGTCACCTACATGCCGGCCGGCCCGCTGCTCGAATACAACCCGGCGAAGGTGAGCGACCCGCCGAAGACGCCCGACCAGCTGCTCGCATGGTGCAAGGCGCACCCGAACAAGCTGATCTACGCGCGCCCGGCGAATTCGGGCCCCGGCCGCACGTTCCTGATGGGGCTGCCGTACGTGCTCGGCGACAAGAACCCGCAGGACCCGATCAACGGCTGGGACAAGACCTGGGCGTTCCTGAAGGCGCTGAACGACTGCGTCCCGTACTACCCGGGCGGCACGTCGGCCGTGATGAAGGAGCTCGGCGAGGGCACCCGCGACATGACCGTGACCGTCACCGGCTGGGACCTCAATCCGCGCGCGCTCGGCATCGTGCCGGCCGAGTTCCGGGTCCAGGCGTTCGACAACATGACGTGGGTCAACGACGCGCACTACATGGTGATCCCGAAGGGCGTGCCGAAGGAAAAGCTCGACGTGCTGTTCAAGCTGATGAACTTCCTGCTCGAACCGGCGCAGCAGGCGATGACCTACGACGACGGCTATTTCTATCCGGGCCCGGCGGTGAAGGGCGTGACGCTCGAGATGGCGCCCGCGCACAGCCAGGAGGTGATCCGCAAGTTCGGCCGCCCCGAATACGTGAAGCTGCTCGCCGATCGCCCGCACGTGCAGCCGCTCGGCGCGCAGGCGATGGTTGCCGCGTTCCAGAAGTGGGATCGCGAGATCGGTTCGCAGAAATCGAAGTGACGCTTGAACCGGCGGGCGCCGCGGCGCCCGCGTGCATGGAGTTCGCGTAATGAAGCACAGTTTCGAACGCTTGCGGCTCGACGGCGTGTGCCGCAGCTTCACCAATGCGGAAGGCGCACAGGTCGCTGCGCTGAACGGGCTCGACCTCGAGATCCGGCGCGGCGAGTTCATCGCGCTGCTCGGCCCGTCGGGCTGCGGCAAGTCGACCGCGCTGAACTGCATCGCGGGGCTGCAGCCGCTCACGAGCGGCGGCATCTGGCTCGACGACACACGCATCGACGTGCTGCCGCCTGAACGCCGAGGCTTCGGCATGGTGTTCCAGAACTACGCGCTGTTTCCGCACATGTCGGTGCTCGACAACGTCGGCTTCGGCCTCAAGATGCGCGGCATGGCGAAGCAGGAAACGCGGCGGCGCGCGCAGCAGGCGCTCGAACTCGTGCAGCTCGTCGGCCATGAGGGCAAGCTGCCCGGGCAGCTGTCGGGCGGGCAGCAGCAGCGCGTCGCGATCGCGCGCGCGATCGTCATCGAGCCGCCGCTCGTGCTGATGGACGAGCCGCTGTCGAACCTCGACACGAAGCTGCGCATCGAGATGCGCGCGGAGATCCGCCGTATCCACACGCAGCTCGAACGCGCGACGATCTACGTGACGCACGACCAGGACGAGGCGCTGTCGATGGCCGATCGCATCGTCGTGATGAAGGAGGGCGTCGTGCAACAGGTCGCGTCGCCGAAGGACGTCTACACGCGCCCGCACAACCTGCATGTCGCGCGCTTCATGGGCTATCGCAACGTGCTGCCGTTCACGCTCGAAGGGATGGCAGGCGACTGCGTGAACGTCACGGCCGGCGGCGTGCGCCTGACGGGCGTGCCGATGGCCGGCTTCGACGCGAAGGACGTCGTGGTCGCGCTGCGCCCCGACGATATCGAGCGCGCGGACGACGCCGGCGACAACGCGTTCGATGCGACGGTCGAAACGGTCGAGTACGGCGGCCGCGATTCGCTGATCCGCGCGGTCGCGCCGTTCGGTTCGATCTGGGCGCGCGTCGCCGGCGAATTCGCGGAAGGCGAGCGGTTGCGGCTGCGCGTCGCGCCGTCGCGCACGCTCGTCTATGCGGGAGACGCGACATGAGCGGCCCGACCGCAGCGCCGTCCCGCCGGGAGGCCGCATGAGCACGCTCGCGGTCGGCACGCGGCGCGACGCGAAGGCCTGGCTCGTCACGCCCGCGCTCGGATTCATCGTCGCGCTGTTCATCTATCCGTTCGCGTACGGCCTCGTGCTGTCGTTCCAGCCGACGAACGGCGGCGGCGCGCTCGCGAACTACGTGCAGTTCTTCACCGATACCGCGATGTGGCCGACCGTGCTCGTCACGCTGAAGCTCGCGGTACCGGCCACGCTGCTCAACGTCGGCGTGTCGGTGCCCGTCGCGTTCGCGCTGCGTCGTCATTCGCCGTACCAGAAGTTCGTCACGACGCTGCTCGTGATTCCCGTCACGCTCGGCACGGTGCTCGTCGCCGACGGGATGCTCACGTACTTCGGACCGAACGGCTGGTTCCCGCAGGCGCTCCAGGGGCTGCACCTGTACACGGACGAAGTGCGCCTCACGCACAACTACTGGGGCGTGCTGCTGTCGCTGATCGTGTCGGGCTTTCCGTTCGCATTCCTGCTGATGCTGTCGTACATCAGCGGCATCGATCCGACGCTCGCGCGCGCGGCGGCGACGCTCGGCGCGAACCCGTGGCAGCAGTTCCGGCAGATCTACCTGCCGCTGCTCGTGCCGGGGCTCACGATGGCCGCGTGCCTGTCGTTCGTGCAGGCGTTCTCGGTGTTCCCGTCGGCCGTGCTGCTCGGCGCGCCGGCCGGGCCGACGCGCGTGATCTCGATCGCGGCGGCCGAGGCCGCGTTCGAGAGCTACGACTATTCGCTCGCGTCGGCGATCGCGATCGTGATGGGCTTCGTGCAGTTGCTGGTGGTCGCATCGATGCTCGGCGCGCGCCGTTTCTTCTATACGGGGCCGGTGACGGGGGGCAAGGGCTGATGGCGACCGACAATCGTGCCGCGCCGGCCTGGCCGCCGAAGCAGGGTTCGCCCGACGCACGGCCCGTCAATGCGAGGCAACCGCAAAAGATGAGAAGCAACCTCGCCGGCCGTGCGTGGAAGGCGCTCGTCTGGGGGCTGATGGCGTTCTTCCTGCTGAACGTGATGCTGCTGATCGCGACCGTCGCGGTGAACTCGGTCGCGACACGCTGGTTCGGCACGCCGCTGCCGCAGGGCTTCACGCTGCGCTGGTATGCGAAGGCGTGGCAGGACTTCCAGCTCGCGAGCGTGCTGTGGGTGACCGTAGAGGTCGTCGGCGCGGTCGTGCTGTTGTCGATCGCGCTCGGCGTGCCGGCCGCCTATGCGCTCGCGCGCGTGCAGTTTCGCGGCAAGCGCTTCGCGCTGCTGGTGTTCCTGCTGCCGCTGATGGTGCCGCCCGTCACGTACGGGATCCCGATGGCGACCGTGATGTACAAGGTCGGGCTCGCGGGCACGCTGCCGGGCGTGATCCTCGCGAACCTCGTGCCGGCGCTGCCGTTCGTGATCCTCGTGATGACGCCGTTCATCGAGCAGATCGACCCGAATCTCGAAGCCGCCGCACGCATCTTCGGCGCGAATACGTGGCGCTATTTCCGCTACGTGCTGCTGCCGCTGCTCGTGCCGGGCATGCTCGCGGCGGCGCTGCTCGTGCTGGTGCGCACGATCGGGATGTTCGAGCTGACGTTCTTCACCGCGGGCCCGAGCACGCAGACGCTCGTCGTCGCGCTGTATTACGCGGTGTTCTCGACCGGCGTGCGTGCGCCGCAGTCGATCGACGCGATGGCGATGATCTACATGGCCATCACGCTCGTGTGGGTCGTGATCGCGCTGCAGTTCGTGAGCCCGACGCAGCTCGTCAGCCGCGTGAAGCAGGAGCGGCAGTAGGCACGGTCGCGCCGTGCCGCCGCGCGTCCGTGCAATTGGTTACAAATGGATACCGCGAACGACACGCGGACGTTGCAGACTACGCGGCATACCGGCCCGGCGAACGTGTTCCCGCGCGCCACCCGACATTTGCTCGACAACGGATCTCCATGAAGTTTCAAACGCTGCTGACACTCGGCTGTGCCTCGACGCTGCTGGCCGCCTGCAACCTGCTCCACGACGGTCCCGGATCGAACGACGTCGACGCCGCGGTGCGCCGCGCACTCGAAGCGGAAAACCACGGCGGCCTGAACGCGCTGTTCGGCCAGCCGCTGCCGGTGTCGGCCGATGTCGTGTCGGCGAAGCCGGACGGCGACTGCAAGAAGCTCGGCGATCGCACGTATTCGTGCGACGTCGTCGTCACGTGGCGCAATGCCGATTACTCGCCGTCGCGCGCGAACCTGACCTTCGTGAAGGCCGCCGACGGCTCGTGGCAGACGTCGGGCGTCGACGCGGCGCTCGCGACCAGCACCGCGAAGTCGCTGATCGACCAGATCGGCAAGGCCTGGCATGGCGACGCGGCCAGCGGTGCGTCGGCACCGAAGTGACGCCGCCGCGGCGTCGTTCGCCGTCTGTTCCGGCGCGCCGCGGATTCCGGTTTTACCATCCAACGATCAGGACATCCGCGCCGGGCAGGCGAGCTTCTCCGACGTATTGCTGGTCGGGGAGGCCGGTTCCGTTTTCGAATCGGGACCGGATCGCGCCACCGCCGCGCACATTCATCGCGATTCGAATAAGCGAATTCAAGAAAAAGAATGGCGGATTAAAAATCGAATCGAAATTCTGAAAGCAAAACATAATGCAGCCTCCGTGCGATAACGTTCCCGCGCGTGAAGCGCAATGCCGTCGATAATCCGCGTTTAATCGCCCTCCGGCTTGCAGTCGCATTTGATGCAACCTATATATATGACTAATCGCCTCGTGCCGCGTCGGTAATCCGGCATGCGGCGGGCATGACCAGATCAAGAAACCGGGGGCGGAGGGGGAACCCAGCATGGGCAATAGCGTGTCTGTCGCACGAATGTGTTCGGCTACCCGGTTTCCGCATGTATTGCGCGCGCTTGCTTGTGCCGATTGCCGGCCGTTTGCGCCGATCGTTCGATCCCCGAGCCGGTGCGGCCCGGGATGGATCGCGCCTGCCGTCGGTCTTGAGCACAACTGCGCGGCCCGTCCCCACGTGCGACGCGCGACGTTGCGCCGGACCCTGACGCTGATGGCTTGCGTTGCCGCGATGATCGACGCCGGCGCCTGCTTCGCGGCGGAGCCCGGCGTGACCGACGGCGCGATCCGTCTCGGCATGGTCAACGCGCAATCGGGCAATTCGGCAGGCCTCGGGCGCGGGCTGCTGACGGGCGCGCAAGCGGTGTTCGACGACGTGAACGCGCGCGGCGGCGTGCATGGCAGGAAGATCGATCTCGTGGTCGGCGACGATCGCTACGAACCCGACAGGACCGTCGACAGCACGCTGGAGATGATCGAACGGGGCAACGTGTTCGCGCTGTTCGGCTATGTCGGCACGCCGACCACCACCGCGGTGCTGCCGATCATCCGGGAAGCCGGCATTCCGCTCGTCGGCCCGTTCACCGGTGCGATGGCGCTGCGCAAGCCGGTCGTGCCGGAGGTATTCAACATCCGCGCCAGCTATGAAGACGAGACCCGCGCGCTGGTCGACCATTTCATCACGCACGACGGCGCGAAACGGTTCGCGGTGTTCTATCAGGACGACGGCTTCGGGCTCGCGGTGCTGGCGGGCACGCGGCTGGCGCTGCAGCGCCATGGCCTGGACGTCGTCGCGACCGGCACGTTCCGCCGCGGGACCACGGCGGTCGACACGGGCCTCGCATCGTTGCTGGACGGCCAGCCGGACGTCGTCGTCATGGCCGGCCCGTATACGCCGATTGCCGCGTTCATTCGCGCGGCACGTCGCGAAGGCCTGAAGGCCCGGCTCGCATCGGTATCGTTCGTCGGCACCGACGACCTGCTGCGCCTGGTCGGCGACGAAGGGGACGGCACGCTGATCTCGCAGGTCGTGCCGCTTCCCCAGAACGACCGGGACGTGATCCGCGACTGCGCACGGCTGATCGAGCGGCGCTTTCCGGGAGAACACGCGGGCGTGGTGCACATCGAGGGCTGCATCGACGCGAAGATCATGCTGATCGGCCTCGAGCGCGCCGGCCCGTCGCCGACCCGGGCGGCGCTGAAGCAGGCGCTCGAATCGATCCGGCATCTCGACCTGGGCGGCCTGGTCGCCGATCTGGGCGCGGACAATCACCAGGCGCTGAATGCGGTGTTCCTGTCGAAAATCGCGCACGGCCGCATCACGCCCGTGGACGCACCGGCCAGATAACCCGCCGGATGGCCGCGCGCGGGCCGTCCCGATCCCGGAGGCTGCATGGACATCAAGGCCAAGCTTGTCACCGGCACCAGCCTGATGCTGCTGGGTGCGCTGGCGATTTCCGCGACCAGCCTGATCGCGGTGCACGGCATTGCGTCCGGCGTGAGCACGCTGACGACGGAATCGCTGCCGCTGCAGGTGCGCAGCAACGAACTCCAGCGCGCGTATGCGGAGCTTGCGGTGGATTTCGGCCGGCTCGAACAGGCGCTGGACGCGTCCGAGCAGGAGCGCTCGACGGCGGAGATCGAAACGCAATTGCAGCGGATTGCCGCCATCACGGCCGCCGTGCGCGCGATCGACGGGCACGGCGTCGACGCGCCGTCCACCGACCTGCGCACGATGCTGCGCTCGATGAGCGAAGGCGTCGGCCAGCGTCTGCGCGACGATGCACGGCTGGGCGCCGAGACCCGTCTGATCGAGCGCGTCCAGGCACGGGGCGACGCATTTCTGAGTACGATCCGTGCCGAAACCGAACGGCTGGACAGCCAGGCCAGCGCGGCGGTGAGCGACGCGCTGGCGGCCAACACCGCCTACAACCGGACGATTCATGCGCTCGACCAGGTTCGCATGAACGTCAAGGACATCGTCAGCGTTGCCGATCATGTCGACGCCGCGCCGAGCCGATACCGGCTCGCTCCGCTGCGGGAGCGCATGCAGGCGGCCATCGGCGGGGCGCGCAATGCGCTGGCGATCGCGGCGCCGAACCTCGAGGCCGCCACGACGCAGGACGTCGCGAATGCGCTCGGGCGCGTCGCGGCCGACATCCTCGACGGCAACGACAGTCTTGTCGCGCTGCGCGGCAGGATGTTCGTGGAGCCTTCCGTCGCGACGCGCTACCACGCGAGGGAGGACAAGATCCTGCAGTCCCTCGATGCACTGGACACGAAGCTGGCGGAAATCGCCGACCCGTTTGCGCTGCGGATCGTCAAGGCGCGACAGCGTCTCGACGAAACGATCGCGTTCCAGCGGCAAGCGACCCGGATCAGGTACCTGTCGACCGTCGTCAACGGCGGCATCAAGGAACTGGCGGCCGACCTTCGCATGGTCGCGCAAAGCAAAAGCACGGAACATCTGAAGCGTGCCGACGCCGACGCACGGGAGAATATCGGCAAGCTCGCCGCCGCCGCGGGCGCGCTGCGCGATGCGCTCGTCGCGAGCGGGCAGCGCGAGTCGAGCCGCGCGCAGGATGTGGTTCCGCTGGCCGCGGAACTGGCCGGATCCGCACGCCGCATCGTCGCGGTGCGGTCGAACATGTTGTCCAACGACGCGAGCATGCAGCGCATCATCGCGGACGTGGAGACGACCGCGAATCGCCTCGCGGCCTATACGGAACAGGAGGCCGTGCGCGTCGATCTGCAGCAGCGCAGCATCGTGTCGCAGGTCAACCGCGCGGTGACGAGCGCCATCGCGATGATCGTCGCCGTGTCGTATTTGCTCGCGATCGGCAGCCTCGTGATCAGTCATCGCCTGGGCACGTCGATCTCCCGCCCGCTGGGGAATCTGACGCGCACCATGGCCCGCATCCGCAGCGGCAGCGACCTGTCGCTGCGCATGTCCCACAAGGGCCGCGACGAAGTCGCGACGCTGATCGCCGGCTTCAATACGATGCTCGACGAAATCGAACGTCGCGACATCGACCTGCAGGCGGCAATCGCCGCGGCCGAAACCGCGAATTCGGCGAAATCGGAATTTCTCGCGAGGATGAGTCACGAGATCCGCACGCCGATGAACGGCGTGCTGGGCATGACCGAACTGCTGCAACGCACGCGCCTGACGTCGAAGCAGCGCAAGTTCGTCGACACCGTGTATCGATCCGGTCAGACGCTGCTGATCATCATCGACGACATACTCGATTTTTCGAAGATCGAGGCCGGCAAGCTGACGCTGGAGCGCATCGATTTCAACCTGCATCAATTGCTCGACGACGTCGTCGCGCTGCTGGAACCCAATGCGCGGCGCAAGGAGCTTGCGCTGGTGTTCCGCAAGGCGGATACCGTGCCGCAATGGATGCGCGGCGACCCGGTCCGGCTGCGCCAGATCCTGACGAACCTGATCGGCAATGCGATCAAGTTCACCGAGCACGGGCAGGTCGAGCTGGCCGTGTCGTATACGGACGACGGCCGCGTCGTGTTCGCGATCGCCGACAGCGGCATCGGCATCGCGCCTGACGTGGCCGAACAGTTGTTCCGGCCGTTCCAGCAGGCCGACAGCTCGACCGCGCGCAAATACGGCGGAACCGGGCTGGGGCTCGTGATTTCCCGCCAGCTGGCCGAGATGATGGGCGGCACGCTCACGCTCGAATCGACGCCCGGCAAGGGCTCGGTGTTCACCGTGACCGCGCGGCTCGAGCCGGTGTCGGGCGTGGTCGACGTCGCGGCGGGCGCAAGGTCGTCGCTGGCGGGATTGAAGGTGCTGATCGTGGACGACAGCGAGACCGATCGCAGCGTGCTCGTCGAACATGCGATCGAATGGCAGCTGTGCGTCGCGACGGCCATCGGCGGCGACGATGCGCTGTCGCAGTTGCGGGCGGCCGTCGCCGACGGGGCGCCGTTCGATCTGGCCATCGTCGACGTGCGGATGCCGGGCATGGACGGCATCTCGCTCGTGCAGCACATCCGCCACGACGCGTCGCTGCGTGCGCTCAGGATCGTCACGCTGACCGCGTTCGAGATGATGGACAGCATCCAGGTCGCGCGCGAACTCGACATCGACGCCCGGCTGACGAAGCCGCTCCATGGCGCGGAGCTTTACACGGCCATCGCGTCGGCGATGCGTATGAGGCCGCCGCCGCTGCCGTTGGCCGCGCCGGTGTCCGACGAAGCCGGGCCGGACGCGGCGCCGCCGCCCGACGCCGGATCGGCGCGCGTGCTGCTGGTCGAGGACAACGTGGTCAACCAGCAGATCGCGCTGGCGATGCTGGAGGACACCGGCTATCGGGTGGCCGTGGCCGAAGACGGCCGGCGGGCGCTGAAGATGCTGGCCGACGACGCGTTCGACGTGGTCCTGATGGATTGCCAGATGCCGGTGCTGGACGGCTTCGAAGCGACGCGGCTGCTGCGCCGGCACGAAGCGGAAGCCGGCGCACCGCGTCTGCCGGTCATTGCGTTGACGGCCAATGCGCTCAGCGGCGACCGCGAGCGCTGCCTGGCCGCCGGCATGGACGACTACCTGGGAAAACCGTTCCGTCGCGATGCGCTGCTGCAGATGCTCGCGCGCCATGCTCGCAGCGCGGCGTCCGGGCCGGCCATCGCGAGCGGCGACGCGGGAACCCGGGCGGGTGTCGAAGCGGGCACCGAAGCGGGCGCGGCAGCCATCGCCGATCCGGACGGCGACGCGAACGTGATCGACCGCAAGGCGCTCGACGCATTGCGCGCGCTCCAGCGGCCGGGCCGCCCCGATATCCTGACCCGCATCATCGATCAGTTCATGCTGGATGCGCCGCGGCTGATCCGCGACATGCGCGCGGCCGTCGAAGCGGGCGATGCCGATGCGCTGAGGCTGGCCGCCCATACGCTGAAATCGAGCAGTGCGAACGTCGGCGCGCACGTGCTGTCGGCCCGCTGCAAGGCGATCGAGCAACTGGCGCGCGCCGCCGACGTCGCCGCGGCAGCCGGCCTCGTCGCCGGCACGGACGCCGAATTCGGGCACGCGCTGGCCGCATTGACGGCGGAACGCATGGTGGAGGATTGAGCGGCCGCCGGACGATCGCGGTGGCGATCGCGGCCGGCCGAAAAACAGGAGAACGGACGTGAACGAGGAAAATGCCGATGCGCCGGTGATTCTGATCGTCGATGACGATGCGATGACGCGCCTGCTGGTCGTGGAGACCCTCGAACCGGAGGGTTTTCGCGTCGAGGAAGCGACCGGGCCGCAGGAGGGCATCGACGCGTTCCTGCGTCATCGTCCCGCCGTGGTGCTGCTCGACGTCGAGATGCCCGGCGGCGACGGCTTCGCGTGCTGCCGCCGGCTGCGCGCGCTGCCGGAAGGCCGCCGCGTGCCGATCGTGATGCTCACGGGCAACGACGACGATGCATCGATCGCCAGTGCCTTCGACGCCGGCGCGACCGATTTCGTCTCCAAGCCGATGCGCTGGAAACTGCTCGGCTACCGGATCCGCTACCTGCTGCGCGCCGCCGCGACGCTCGAAAAGCTCGCGACCACCGAGATCAGCCTGACGCATGCACAGGCGCTCGCGCATCTGGGCAACTGGGAGTATCAGGCCGGCCGGACCGACGGCAGCTGGTCGCCGGAGCTGTTCCGGATCCTCGGGCTCGACCCCGAACGCACGCCGCCGACCTTCGATCGGCTGCTGCAAGCCGTTCCGGTCGACGAGCAGCCGCTTTTGATCCAGTCGTTCACGAGCCTGCGCACCGAGGGCGCCCCGTTCTCGCTCGAGCACCGGCTGATTCACCCGGACGGCAGCGAGCGCCACGTGCTGCACCAGGCGGAGGCGGGGCGCGACCTGAACCACGCGATCATCCTGCGCGGCATCGTGCAGGACATCACCGAGCGCAAGATGCAGCAGGGGCGCATCGAATACCTCGCCAACCACGATGCGCTGACCGGCCTGCCCAATCGCAACCTGCTGAGCGACCGCATGGAGCAGGCGATGTCGCATGCGCGGCGCACCGGACACCTGATCGCGGTGATGGTGCTCGACCTGGACCGCTTCAAGCACATCAACGACACCTTCGGCCATTCGGTCGGCGACGGCCTGCTGCGGGCCGTCTCGGCCCGGCTCAAGGCGTCCGTGCGGGACGGCGACACGGTCGCGCGGCTCGGCGGCGACGAGTTCGTCGTGATGCTGGTCAACCTGTCGAGCGCAACGGATGCGGACGCGGTCGCACGCAAGGTCCTGAACACCTTCGGCGCGCCGTTCATGCTCGACGGACACGACCTGCACGTGACGACGAGCATCGGCGTCAGCGTCTGCCCGACCGACGGCGCCGACGCGGAGACGCTGCTGAAGACGGCCGACGCCGCGCTGTATTGCGCGAAGGAGCGCGGGCGAAACGGCTACAGCTTCTACACGCATGAGCTGGGCGCCCGCGTGGAAGAACAGGCCGAACTCGAAAATGCGCTGCACGAGGCCGTCGCGAACGGCGAACTGGAGCTGTACTACCAGCCGAAGGTCGATCTGAAGACCGGCCAGATCAGCGGCGTCGAGGCGCTGATTCGCTGGCGCCGCCCCGGCATCGGCGTGATTCCGCCCGACCGCTTCATCCCGATCGCCGAGGAAACCGGGCTGATTCTGCCGATCGGCGAATGGGTGTTGCGCACGGCCTGCGCGCAGGCCGTTGCGTGGTGTCAGGACGGGCATCCGCCGCTACGGATCGCCGTCAACCTGTCGGCGCGCCAGTTCCGGCAGCAGAACATGGCCGACGTGGTGCACAGGGCGCTGCGGGATACCGGCCTGGAACCGGCCTGGCTCGAACTCGAACTGACCGAAAGCGTGCTGATGCAGGACCGCAATGCGATCGCGCACACGCTGCGCGAACTGAAGGCGCTCGGCGTCGTGCTGTCGCTGGACGACTTCGGCACCGGCTATTCCAGCCTGTCCTACCTGAAGGACCTGCCCATCGATGTCGTGAAGATCGACAAGTCGTTCCTGAGCGACGTCACCACGAGCGCGGAAGGCGCGTCGCTGACGCGCTCGATCATCGCGATGGCGGAGTCGCTGCACATGGAGACGGTGGCCGAGGGCGTGGAGACGGAAGCGCAGCTTTCGTTCCTGAACCGGCACCGCTGCCATGCGATGCAGGGCTATTACTTCAGCCATCCGGTCACCGGTGCGGAAATCGCCGACATGCTCTGCGCCGGCTCGGAGCTTCCCGAGCATTGCCGGCAGCGCGAGCTGCTGCACCGGACGCTGCTGCTGGTCGACCACGACCCGGCCGTCCTGCAGACGCTCAGGCAGGCGCTGGGCCGCGACGGCTACGAGGTGCTCGGCACGACCGATCCCGCCGAAGCGCTCGACCTGCTCGCGCAACATCGCGTCGGCGTGATCGTGTCGGACTTCCGCATGCCGAGCCTGTCCGGGATCGACCTGTTGCAGCGCGTCAAGGCGCTTTATCCGGACATCGTGCGGATCCTGCTGTCAGGCTATGGCGAAGGGCAGTCGATCGCCGCCACGCCCGGCGACGGATCGGTCCAGAAGCTGCTGATCAAACCGTGGGACGTCGCGCTGCTGCGTCAGCACATCGCCGAATCGTTCAAGCGATTCGAGCGCAGCACGTTGCACAACCGGATCGGCGTCGACGCCGCCCGCATCGGCATGCGCCCGTCTTCCGTCAGGCCCGTCGAAGCGGCCGACCCTCGCGATCGCGCGTGAGCGACGCTGCGACGGTCGCGCGTCCGGCCGGGTGCCCGGGCGCGAACGGGCGGGCGAAACGACGACAAAAAGGGGAAGGATTGCGGCGATCCCCGGCATGCGGCTGGCGATATAGGGAAAACCCTTATCTCAAGGTATAATCGCTGGCTGAGAGAAAGGTCGAACCATGCCAGAACGTTTCCAAACCCTTGAAAAGTTTGTGTTTTCCCTCGTCGTAATGTCCGCGGTCGTGTGCTCGGCATTCCTCGCGTACGAGCGTCACCCCGAGATCAAGATCGCGCTGCACGAAGGCGAAGCGCTGATGCGCGAGAGCGCCAAGTATTCGGTCATCTGCTCGCCGTCCAAGGTCGATCCTTGCGTCGAGATGTCCGCTTACTGAAATTTGCGTCGGGGTCGGCGCGCCGAGCGGTGCGCGGCAGCCGAAACGGACGCTTTTCATGATTCGTCCCGTTCGGTTTCAGACTGGCCCTACAGCGTTGGCGGTCTGGATTCCTTGAAGTAGCACCCGTCAGGAATTTCAGAAACCGGCCGCAAGACAGGGCGGATGCACGAACCCGTCACGTGCCGAGTCGCTGGCGTAAGCAGCCCCTCATTCAGTCGGCCCCGCTTCGAGCAATCGAGCGGGGCCGTTCTGTTTGCGCGCGTGAATCGATGTGCCGCTGCGGCACGAATCACACGACATGCCGCGGCTCGCCGCCCGCAAACGCGGCGACGTTGTCGACGAGTTGATCGGCCAGCGCCTGCATCGCCTCGTCGCTCGCCCATGCGACGTGCGGCGTCAGGATGAACGCCGGATGCGACAGGATCGCGTGGAACGGATGCACGGCCGGCAGCGGCTCCTGCGTGACCACGTCGAACCCGGCGCCCGCGATCTGCCCCGACTGCAATGCATCGACGAGCGCGCTTTCGTCCACGAGGCCGCCGCGTGCGGTATTGATCAGCAGCGGCCGGCGCGCCATCCGCGCGAACGCGGCCGCATCGATCAGGTGCCGCGTCGCGGGCGTGAGCGGGCAGTGCAGCGTGATCACGTCGCTGTCGCTCAGCAGCGTGTCGAGCGGCGCGTAGCCGTCGCCGGCAGCATCGCCGTGCGCCGCGAACAGCACGCGCATGTCGAGCGCACGCGCGATGCCGGCCACCGCGCGCCCGAGCACGCCGTCGCCGACGATCCCGAGCGTCGAGCCGGCCAGGTCGCGGATCGGATGATCGAAGAAGCAGAACTGCCCGCTGTCGAGCCAACGCCCGGCGCGCACCGCGTCGCGGTAAGCCACGAGGCTGCGGCGCAGCGCGAAGATCAGCGCGAACGTATGCTCGGGCACCGTACGGACCGCATACCCGCGTATGTTGCTCACGACGATCCCGCGTGCCGCGCACGCGTCGAGATCGACGATGTCGGTGCCGGTCGCGGCGATCGCGATCATTCGCACGCGCCGCGCACCGGCGAGTGTCGCCGCGTCGAGCCGCACCTTGTTGGTCACGACGATGTCCGCGTCGGCAATGCGCGGCGCGATTTCGTGCGCGCTCGTCCGGTCGAACGCATGCAACACGTGCGGAAACGGGAACGGCTTCAGCACGGTTTGCGGCGACAGCGTCGCGCGGTCGAGAAACACGATCTTCGCGGGTGAGGAAATGGAAAACATGGCGGGTCTCGCTGACGGTGACGGGGTGACAGGCGCCCGGCGGGCGCGGAACGGGATCGATTCTGCCGGCGGCGCGCGCGGCGTCGTTTGACCGTTGTGCGAGCGTGCTTTCCTGCACGGAAAGGCCGGCGCACCGCGCATGAGGTCGGACGCGGCCATCGCCCCGGCATGCGCCTTTCCGTTTCGGAAAGGCTGGTTGAGCATCGATCGATTTTCGCGGTGCGCGAACGCCGTCATGATCGCCGTCATCGACAACACGA
This sequence comes from Burkholderia sp. GbtcB21, assembly GCF_019091065.1. Taxonomy (NCBI): domain Bacteria; kingdom Pseudomonadati; phylum Pseudomonadota; class Betaproteobacteria; order Burkholderiales; family Burkholderiaceae; genus Burkholderia; species Burkholderia sp. GbtcB21. The sequence goes on along the minus strand of NZ_JAGXKA010000006.1, from coordinate 182,329 downwards.
TTTCATCGGAGACAGTCATGACACGCCCCCTGGACGGCATCCGCGTGCTGGAACTCGGCCAACTGATCGCCGGGCCGTTCGCGGGCCGGATGCTCGCCGAATTCGGCGCGGACGTGATCAAGATCGAGCCGCCCGGCCTCGGCGACCCGCTGCGCAAATGGCGGCTGCTGCACGACGGCACGTCGGTCTGGTGGGCCGCGCAGTCGCGCAACAAGACCTCGCTCACGCTCGACCTGCGCACGCCCGAAGGGCAGGACGTCGTGCGCAGGCTCGTCGCCGAGACCGACGTGCTGATCGAGAACTTCCGGCCCGGCACGCTCGAAGGCTGGGGGCTCGGCTGGGACGCGCTGTCCGCGATCAATCCGGGGCTCGTGATGCTGCGCGTGTCGGGCTTCGGGCAAACGGGCCCGTACCGCGACCGCCCCGGCTTCGGCGTGATCGCCGAAGCGATGGGCGGCCTGCGGCACCTGACCGGCGAGCCCGGCCGCACGCCGGTGCGCGTCGGCATCTCGCTCGGCGATTCGCTGTCGGCGCTGCATGGCGTGATCGGCGTGCTGCTTGCGCTGCGGCATCGCGAACAGCAGGGCGGCAACGGGCAGGTCGTCGACGTCGCGCTGTACGAATCGGTGTTCAACATGATGGAAAGCCTGCTGCCCGAATACTCGGCGTTCGGCACGGTGCGCGAGGCGGCCGGCAGCAGCCTGCCCGGCATCGCGCCGACCAACGCGTACCGCTGCCGTGACGGCCGGTACGCGCTGATCGCCGGCAACGGCGACAGCATCTTCCGTCGGCTGATGGAGCTGATCGGGCGGCCCGATCTCGGCAACGATCCCGCGCTCGCGCACAACGACGGCCGCGTCGTGCAGGTCGAACGCATCGACGCGGCGATCGGCGCGTGGAGCGCACGCCACGACCTCGACGACGTGCTGGCCGCGCTGAACGACGCGCGCATCCCGTCCGGGCGCATCTACGACGTCGCGGACATCGCGGCCGATCCGCATTACCGCGCGCGCGACATGATCGTCGACGCCGCGCTGCCCGACGGCACGCCCGTGCAGGTGCCGGGCATCGTGCCGAAACTCGGCGCGACGCCCGGGCGCATCGAACGCGCGGCGCCCGCGCTCGGCGCGGATACCGATGCGGTACTCGAATCGATCGGCATCGATGCCGCGACGCGCGGCGACTGGCGCACGCGCGGCGTGATCTGAACCGGCAACAGGAGACGACATGGGCACTCGAAGCAAACGGCTCTACATCCACGAAGTCGCGACGCGCGACGGTTTCCAGAACGAAGCGGCGTTCGTCGACACCGACGACAAGATCGCGCTCGTCGATGCATTGAGCGCATGCGGCTACGCGAAGATCGAAGTCACGTCGTTCACGTCGCCGAAGGCGATCCCCGCATTGCGCGACGCGGAGGCCGTGATGCACGGCATCGTGCGCGCGCCGGGCGTCGTCTATACGGTGCTCGTGCCGAACGTGCGCGGCGCCGAGCGCGCGCTGTCGTGCGGCGTCGACGAAGTGAACCTCGTGATGTCGATGAGCGAGAGCCACAACCGCGCGAACCTGCGGATGACGCGCGAGCAGTCGTTCGCGCAGCTGCGCGACGTGATCGACGCGGTGCGCGGCACGGGTGTCGCGATCAACGTGTCGCTGTCGACCGCGATGGGCTGCCCGATGGAAGGCGACGTGCCGGCCGAAACGGTGCTCGCGTGGATGCAGCGCTTCGCGGATCTCGGCGTGCACGGCTTCACGCTGTGCGACACGACCGGCATGGCGTTTCCGTCGCAGGTGCGCGATTTGTCCGGGCGTGCACGCGAGCGCTTCGGCGCGCTGCAGCTCACGCTGCATTTCCACAACACGCGCGGGATGGCGCTCGCGAATACGCTCGCGGCGCTCGACGCGGGCATCGACCGCTTCGACGCGTCGCTCGGCGGGCTCGGCGGCTGCCCGTACGCGCCGGGCGCGACCGGCAACGCGTGCACCGAGGAACTCGTGCACATGCTCGAACTGGACGGCTACGATACCGGCATCGACCTCGCGGCCGTCCTCGCTGCGTCGGCACGGCTGCCCGCGTTGATCGGGCATGACGTGCCGAGCCAGATCCTGAAGGCCGGGCGCCGCTCGGATCTTCATCCGCCACCGCACGCCGACGCCGGCGACATGCCCGCGCAGCGCGCATTCTCATGAACCGGAAAACAGGAGCGAATCCCATGGCGCTGATCGATCACCTCGACCATCTCGTGCTGACCTGCGTCGATCCCGACAGGACGAAGCATTTCTACACGGAGGTACTGCAGATGCAGCTCGAAACCTTCGGCGCCGGCCGGCTCGCGTTCCGCTTCGGCAACCAGAAGATCAACCTGCACGTGCGCGGCGCGGAGTTCGAACCGAAAGCGCATGTGCCGGTGCCCGGCGCGCTCGACCTGTGCTTCATCGCGTCGGTGCCGCTCGACGACGTGATCGCGCACCTGAAGCGCGTCGAATGGCCGATCGTCGAAGGGCCCGTCGAACGCACGGGTGCGACGCAGAAGATTCGTTCGGTCTACGTGCGCGACCCCGACCTGAACCTGATCGAGATCTCCGAGTTGATCTGACCGGCGGCGGCCGGCCTGTCGCGCCGCTTCGGCGCATCGATCAGTCCGGTCGCGAAAGCACCGGCACGATGCGCGCGGCGTCGCAGTCTTTCGCCGAAAGCGGACAGGCCCGCGCCGCACCCGCCGATTCCGGATAGCCGCACCCGGCCGCGCTGCGGATAATGGTAAGAACGCGTCGGTCCGGCCGACGCCTTCGCAGCGGGCATGACGAACCTGCCCCGCACCTCCGCAACCTGCCCCGGACACTCCCCGAATGACGATCCTCTATCGCGGCATGGACCGCGCGGCGCTCGACGCCGCCTACCTGAACACGAAGGCTGTTCCCGATTTCCCGGCATTGCTCGCGTCGTGCCAGGCGCGTAGCGCGGCGCTGTACGACGCGACACCCGGCCGCCGCGACCTGCGTTACGGCGCGCAACCTGCGCAGCGCTTCGACTGGCTGCCGTGCGGGCAGCCCGACGCGCCGCTGTTCGTGTTCATTCATGGCGGCTACTGGCAACACTGCACGAAGGAGGATTTCGCGTACGCGGCGAGCGGCCCGCTCGCACGCGGCTTCGACGTCGTGCTCGCCGAATACACGCTCGCGCCGGTCGCGACGATGACCGACATCGTCGGCGAGATCGGCGCGCTGCTCGATCATCTTGCGAACGATCCCGACGGCCTCGGCACCGCGCGGCGGCCGATCCACCTGAGCGGCCATTCGGCGGGCGGCCACCTGACTGCCGTGCATCGCGCGCATCCGGCCGTCGTTTCAGCGCTCGCGATCAGCCCGCTCGTCGATCTCGAACCGATCTCGCTATGCTGCCTGAACGACAAGCTGCAGCTCACCGCGCAAGAGGTCGACGCGTACAGCCCGCTGCGTCACATCGGGCCCGGCGCGCCGACGGTCGTCGCGGTCGGCGACGCCGAACTGCCCGAGCTCATCCGGCAAGCGCATGAATATGCGTCGGCGTGCGAAGCGGCCGGAGAACGGGTCGCGCGCACCTGGTTGCCCGGCATGCAGCACTTCGCGGTGCTCGACGATCTCGCGAAGCCGGACGGCGCGATGCTCGCCGCGTTGCAGGCGCTCGCGCCGCGCTAGCCGCGCGATATCGCGCGCGCACGGCCGGGCGTATGATCGGCGTCAGGCCGCCGCGACGATGGCGCGCGCCGTACGGCCTTCCCAGGATCCACGACATGGTGAACCCGCTTCATTTCGATCTGCAGTCGCTGCGCGTGTTCGCGCTCGTCGCCGAACACGGCAGCCTGACGAAGGCGGCCGAACACGGCCAGCTCACGCTGTCCGCGGTCAGCAAGCGCATCGCAGAACTCGAAAGCGTGACCGGCAGCGCACTGTTCATCCGGCATGCGCGCGGCGTCGAGCTGACGCCCGCGGGCCGTGCGCTGCTCGACCATGCGGCGAAGGTGATCGAGCAGGTCAACCGGATGGCGCACGAGATGAGCGACTACGTCGCCGGCGTGCGCGGCCATATCCACGTGTGGACCAATACGTCCGCGATCGTCCAGTTCCTGCCCGCCGATCTCGCCGCGTTCCTCACCGACAACCCGGGCATCAAGGTGAGTCTCGAGGAGCGGCTGAGCCACGAGATCGTCGATGCGCTCGGGTCCGGCAAGGCCGATCTCGGCGTGTTCGCCGACAACGTGCCGGCGCCCGGCATCGAACGGCGGCTGTACCGGCGCGACGAGCTCGTGCTGCTCGTGCCGCGCGCGCATCGCTTCGCCGCACGCGACAGCATCCGCTTCGCGGATACGCTCGACGAGGATTACGTCGGCCTGAGCGACGGCAGTTCGCTGCTCGCGCGCATGACCGATGCCGCGTTCGCGGCCGAGCGCTCGCTGAAAGTGCGGATCCAGGTATCGAATTTCGACGGCGTGAGCCGGATGATCGAGGCCGGGCTCGGCATCGGCGTGCTGCCGCGCGATGCGGTGACCGGCGAGCGCGCCGCGCGGCTCGGTGTCGTGAAGCTCGACGACGCGTGGGCGACGCGCACGCTGTGGGTCGGCGTGAAGGCCGGCACCGTGCTGACCACCGACATCGCGAAGCTGTTCGATTTCATGTCGGCGCGCTGACTGCACCGAAACGGCGACGCACGGGGCACGCGTGCGTGCGCCCCGTGGCGGTCGCCGTATTACACCACTGGATTACACCGGATTGATTTCGTCCTGGCTGCGCCGTGTGGTCAGCGGCCCGAGCACGCGCAGCGTGATGGCGACGATGCCGAGCGCGACCGAGATCACGCCGAACATCGCGCCCGCGCCGTAGCTGCCGAGCACCGGCAGCAACACGAACGGCAGCGCGCCGCTGACGATGCGCGACAGCGAGTATGTGCTGCCGATTGCCGTCGAGCGCACGCGTGCCGGGAAAATCTCGGCCTGGTACACGTGATACGCGTTGCTGAACACGTTCGACGCGCAGGTCGTCAGCAATCCGAAGCCGACGATCAGCGCGGTATTGCCCGAGTACGCGAAGCACAGCCCGAATACGGCGATCGACAGGATCGACGCGATCACGAGCGTGCGGCGTTCGATCCAGTTGAGCAGCGGAATCGACAGCAGCGAGCCGATCGGATAACCGACGAACGACAGCGCGATGAACAGCGTGCTGTCCGTCACGTCGAAGCCGCGGCTTTTCACGACCGTGCCGGCCAGCGTGCCGAAGCCGTAATAGCCGAAGCCCTGGAACAGGTGAAAGATCGCGAGCATCAGGTAGCGCGCGCCGTAGGGCTCGCGACGCAGCAGCGCGAGGCGCTCGCCGAGCCCGAGCGGCCGTTGCGGCTCGGCCGATTCCGCGAAGTGCTCGGGCACGCGCACGCCGGTGCCTTCCGCAAAGCGCCGCAGCGCCGCGTGCGCGTCGGCGGTGCGGCCTTGCGCGAGCAGCCAGCGCGGGCTCTCCGGCAGACGGTGCTGGACGAGCAGCACGTACACGGCGCCGAGGCTGCCAATCGCGAGGATGATGCGCCAGCCGGCGACGCCGGCCACATGCAGCGGGTTCAGCCACAGCGCGAGGAAGCCGACGAGCGGCACCGCGACATAGGAAGTCGTATAGGCCCACGCGGCGAGCCGCCCGCGCTTTTCCTTCGGCAGGATTTCGGACAGGAAGCTGTCGGCGACCGGATAGATCGCGCCGACGCCGATGCCGGTCAGGAAGCGGCACGCGACGAGCATGTCGGCATTCACCGAGAACGCGCCGACCAGCGAGAACGCGCTGTACCACACGAGCGTCAGCAGGAACGCCTTGCGCCGGCCGATGCGGTCGGCGAGGCTGCCGAGGCACATCGCGCCGACGAACATCCCGATGAATGCCGATGCCAGCAGCAGCTTGAAATCGGTGCTCTGCCGGCTCAACCCGTATTCGTTCTGCAACGCCGAGCCGATCGTGCTGACGAGGAAGATCTCGTACATGTCGAAGAACAGTCCGATGCCGATCACCCACACGACGAACCGGTGCAATGCACCGACCGGCAGGTCGTCCATGAAATCGCCGAGCGTGACGCGGCGCGCGGGGAGGGCCGCCGCATCGGCGCCGACGCCGGCGGAAGCGGCCGGCGGCCGTGCGGACGCGGGGCCGCCCGCGTTGCCGCCCAGATCGAGGGATTGGCTGTTCATCGTGTCTCCTGATTATCGATATGCCGTGGCGCGCGGCCCGGCCGTTCGCGGCCGGCATGATGCGTCCGGCCGCACGATAGGGCGGCACGCACCGCAACGCCCATGAAAGGGCCGGCTGCGCGGGCTGCACCGATCGTCCGACACATGGTGGGCGAATCGGCGGCACGCGATAATTGCGGATGTTTCAAGCATCCTTTCCTGCGCAGAAAGGGTACGAACGTGCGGCGGGCGGCATTCGAGGGAAAGGCCGGTGCGGCCTGCGCGGCGCGCGGTTGCGCACCGGATCAGGTTCGCTCCGGTGCAACCGGGCGGGCCGGGAAAACCATGAGACGCATTGCGCGGTTGCTAACGGACGATTCCGGCCGCTGCGGCGGTTCAAGGCGGAGACGCCGCAAAAACGCGTATGACGCCACTTCGTCAAGAACATCCGATAGCGCCATCCTGACGCATCTTCGCCATGGGCTCTGTAAAGGCGAGTACAGTTCGGAGAAATTTTTCCCTGTCCGGTCCCGGCTGGAGATTGGCATAATGGGAGGCTCCGGCGAGCTCGATAAATTGAGCTGACGCCGCATTGATCAGATGTGCCAATAATGTTTGGGCATCGGCAGATCGCGACCAAAAATCATTTCCTGATCGCAGAATCAAGACATGAGAGCGAATAAATGAAGCGTCGAAAATCTGTCGGCCGTTAACCATCAACAAGGTGTCGGCAAATGGTCCGGTGGGATACCTAAAGCTCGCGGGTGTACGCGTATCTGCAGTTGGATCCCCTTCCATGGCCAGTGCAACATAGCGCGTGAGAAAAGCTGGATCGATCCCATCGTTGCGCCAGCGGCCGGCGAGTGCATCGGCGGTCGACAACTGGTATGCGCCGTAGTGCTTGCGATTCAGCTCCGCCGGATGCTGTGGATCGCCAAATTCCGCCTGCAGGCTCCATCCACCCGGCGGACCGCCGTATGCACCGTTGTAGTAAACCAGGTACGTGATGCTGTCGGGATAAAGGGATGCATAGTGTCCAAGCCATTGAGACCCGGTCGCCCAGCCCATCGCTGCCAGGCGCGTCTCGCCCGGATTTCGGCGTTTGATGTCCTTTACCACAGCGGCAATATCGCGCACCGCTTCGTTGGACCGGACTGCAGGCGGGGCGGCGAACTGTCCGCCTTTCAATTCCGCAGGAAAATCTGATCTCCCGAACCCGCGTACATCCATCAGATACAGGTGATGTCCCGCTTTTGCGAGTTCCTCCGCCGTTGACGAGCTGGGCGCATTGACGTCCCAACTCGCTAATACACCCGGCCGGCCGCCGTTGACCAGGAGCATCGGGCCGCGATCCGAACATGCCCGAGTATCACGAATTTCTCGTACGAAAATGTGCAGGCCATCTTCGCCCGGAATCGTGTAGTCCCGACGAATGATCTCCGCATACGTCTGGTGTGACGACAGGGCAGACAGACTGAGCAGCGTAGCGAGGGCAATTCGAGAGTGGCGCACGGACGTTTCCAGGTAAAGGGAGTCAGCTCCATTGTCTGGCCAGATTAGTAATGCATCCATGCTGCTGGTGAGGTTTTTTGATATCGTGGTGATATGGAACTTCGTCATCTGCGCCACTTTCTTGCTGTCGCGGCAGAGTTGCACATGGGGCGTGCCGCCCAGAGCCTCGGAATGGCACAACCACCGCTCAGCCAATCGATCGCGCGCCTCGAAAAGGAGCTCGGAGTTCCGCTCTTCGTCCGGGCTCATCGGCGTTTGAGCCTGACCGCGGCCGGTATGGCTTTTCGTGAGGAAGCCCAAGCGTCGGTCCATCATGCAGAATGCGCAGCCGCCTTTGCGCGATCGGCATCGCTCGGAGAAGCTGGGGTGATCCGGATCGGCTTCGATTCGGCCGCGCTCTATCAGCACTTACCGCAGCGATTGCTGGCCTTGAAGGCACAATATCCAGCGATCCACCCTGATCTGAAGGAACTCTCGACTAATGATCAGCTCGAGGCCTTGGCAGGCGGGGTTATTGATATCGGATTCGCCCATCCGCCATTCAGCACCAGGAACGCCCTGGTAGTTCACGATTTCCCCGCTGAAATCAGCATGGCCGTTCTGTTCGACGACGGCGCGACCGGCGATATCACGTTAACGGAAATTGCCGAACAGGGGTTGATTCTCTTTCCCGCTCGACAGGGCCCCGTACTTCACGCTCAGATTCTGGAAGTATTTGCCACGGCGGGACTCGAAGTCAGAATCGCTGCCGAAGCCAACCGTGCTTTAACCATGTTGTCGCTCGTCTCGGCGAAACTCGGCGCGACAATTCTGCCGGCTTCGACAAAGCGACTTCAGTTCACTGGTGTGCGGTTTGCGCATATTTGCGATGCAGCGATGCCGAAATGGCCGCTGTCCATGGTGACGAGACGCGACCAGACTTCTCGTCTGGTCAGAAAAGTATGGCAACTGTTCGTGGAAGCACAAGGTAAATAGGATTGGACCATCGGCGAATGGCAGAACGATCCCTTAACGTACGTAAAAATCCGCTTCTTGAGCGCACCCCTGACCGACATGAATCACCCGACCGATAACCGGACGCTGTTGCGCACGCTCGGCATTCGCACACCGATCGTCCAGGCGCCAATGGCCGGCGTCAGCACGCCGGCGCTGGCCGCCGCCGTGTCGAACGCGGGCGGGCTCGGCTCGCTCGGCGTCGGCGCGACGAACGCCGACGGCGCGCGCAAGATGATCCGCGACACGCGCGCGCTCACCGACCGGCCGTTCAACATCAACGTGTTCTGCCATCGTCCGGCCCGCGCCGACGCGGCCGTCGAACGCGCGTGGCTCGACTGGCTCGCGCCGGCGTTCCGCGCATACGGTGCAACGCCGCCCGCATCGCTGTCGGAGATCTATACGAGCTTCGTCGCGGACGACGCAATGCAGGCGATGCTCGCCGAAGAAAAGCCGGCCGTCGTCAGCTTCCATTTCGGGCTGCCGTCCGCGGACGTGATCGCCGCGCTGAAGCGCGCGGACATCACGCTGTTCGCGACCGCGACGAATCTCGACGAAGCGCGGCAGATCGCCGCCGCCGGCATCGACGCGATCGTCGCGCAGGGCATTGAAGCCGGCGGGCACCGCGGCGTGTTCGATTCGAGCGCCCACGACGACCGCCTCGGCACGTTCGCGCTGACGCGCCTGATCGTGCGCGAATGCGCGCTGCCCGTGATCGCCGCCGGCGGCATCATGGACGGCGAAGGCATCGCCGCCGCGCTGGCGCTCGGCGCGCAGGCCGCGCAGCTCGGCACCGCGTTCGTCGCCTGCCCGGAGACGTCGATCGACGACGGTTATCGCCGCGCGATCCTCGGCGACGCGGCGCGCCGCACGACGTTTACGTCCGCGATCTCGGGCCGGCTCGCGCGCGGTATCGTGAACCGCCTGACCGCGCTCGGCGACGACCCGCACGCGCCGGCCACGCCCGCGTATCCGATCGCGTACGACGCGGGCAAGGCGCTGCATGCGGCCGCGAAGGCGCAGGGCGAATTCGGCTACGGCGCGCAGTGGGCCGGGCAGGCGGCGCCGCTCGTCCGCTCGCTGCCGGCCGCCGAGCTGTTCGCCGCGCTCGAGCGCGAAACGCGGGCCGCGATCGAGCGCCTGCAGCACGCGCTGGACTGATCGCGCTCGGCCGGCAAGCCGCGCGCAAGTGCCAGCGATCATGCCGCGGATCGCCGCGCCGAACGTGCGCCGCCCACCGCCGATTTGCAATGCTCTGTATCTGCGCGAACCGCGGATACAGAGCGATACAAAGCAGGTTCGGGCGTCCGCTATAAAGCAGGCATGACCTCTTCGAGAGCACATCATGTCTGCAACCTGGTTCAAAGGGTCCTGCCATTGCGGGGCCGTCAAATTCGAAGTGAAAGCGGCCATTGCGCCGGCGGTTCGCTGCAACTGCAGCCTGTGCCGTCGCCGCGGCGCGCTGATGAGCCCGATGTTTCCCGCTGACCACCTGAAGATCGTCGAAGGCGAGGGCGCACTGACGTGCTACAGCTTCAACACGCACACGGCCCGCCACTATTTCTGCAGCCATTGCGGCATCTATCCGTTCCATCAGACACGCATGGACCCCGCATGCTGGCGCGTCAATCTCGGCTGCCTCGACGGCGTCGATCCGTATGCGCTCGACGCAACCGTCGCAAACGGCGCGAGCCTGTCGGTCGTGGAGGACGCATGAAACGCTGGCTGATGATCCTGCTGTTTGCCGCAGGCGGGCTCGCGACCGAAATCGCGCATCCGGTGCAATGCTCGCTGCTGTCGGAAAGCCGGTTGCAATCCGGCAAGCGCCGCAGGCAGGACTGACGGCGGCGATCCGGCCGCGTTGCACCATCCCGTCGCTTCATCGACACCGATTTATCATGCTTCCGATAAGATCGCACGCGATATATAATGCGTCTATCTGCGGCCGTTCGCGTCGCTGGAGGAAGTTCATGAAACCGACCGAAGCACCATCGCCCGCCGCGCCGAAGCTGTCCGAGTTCCTGTGTTTTGCGATCTACTCGGCGAACCTCGCGTTCGGCAAGGCGTACAAGCCGATCCTCGACGAGCTCGGCCTCACCTATACGCAATACATCACGATCATTGCGCTGTGGGAGCAGGACAACCAGACGGTCGGCCAGCTCGGCGAGAAGCTGTTCCTCGAATCCAATACGCTGACGCCGATCCTGAAGAAGCTCGAGGCGATGGGTTACCTGGAGCGGCACCGCGATCCGTCGGACGAACGCCAGGTGCTCGTCAGCCTGACGAAGAGCGGTCGGCGCGTGCGCGAGAAGGGGCTCGACATGAACCTGGTCGAAGCCACCGGGTTGAAGCCGGACGAATTCGCGAAGGTGCAGAAGGCGATCGTCACGCTGCGCGGCAACCTGATCCGGTCGACCGAAGACTAAACACACTGGCAACGAGCGGCCGACGCGCGTATCGCGTCGGCCGCTTCGTCATGCGTGTTCGTCGCCCAGCACCAGCAGGTTCATTTCGCGACGGACGACAAAACCAAGCGCGAGATAGCGTTCGATCGCGACCTCGTTTGACGTGAGGACGTGCAGGAACGGTGTTTCCGCGCGCGCACCGATCGCCGCAATCAACGACCGGATCAACCGTGCCGCAAGCCCTTGCCGCCGAAACGCGGCATCCACGCAGACGGCGCTGATCTCGGTATACCCGTCGACCTGCATCCGCTCGCCGGCCATCGCCGCCAGCCGGCCTTCGCTGCGTACGCCGATATAGTCGCCAAGCTCGATCGTGCGCGGGCCGAACGGGCCGGGCTGCGCGGCCGTGGTCAGCGCGAGCATGTCCGGCACGTCGGCTTCGGCGAGCGCAACATGCTCCGATGCATGCGCCGGATCGGGTGTCCGTTGCCAGATCATTTGAAGCAACGTCGCGCGCCGGAGCACCGACAATCCCGTCGGCGGCGGAATCTCGTCCGGCGTGACCAGCGTCGCCGGCCCGTGCGCGGCGATCAGTTCGCGCAACGCGTCGAACGATGCCGGGCTCGCGTCGGCGATCGCGGCGAACGGCGCAATGGCCGCGGGAAACCGCAGCGCGCGGTCGCTGCCGAGCGCAAAGCGGCGCTGTTTTCCCGTGAGCGCGTTCCAGACGACATGGTCGAGCGGGTGTGCGCCGCCTGTCGTGTTTCCGGTCGTGGCTTCCGGCATCGGCTGCTCCTCGATTGAAGATTTCGTGCCGCACAGAATAGACCGGATCGGCCGGGCAGGTAGCCCCGCAACGACGTGGGTCGCGTCATTGGCCTGACGCGCGTGCGCTGGCCTTCTTCGTTCTCGACGAATCCATAACCGGAAGACGTCGATGCAAATCAGGGCGCCCCAAATAGAAAAGCGCACGCGATTACATCGCATGCGCCTTATGTGGCGGACGTGGACGGCCGATTCCGTCGTGCAATGCTCAATGACCGAAATAGATCGAGCGCTCGGCCGTGCGAACCGCGCTGCGGCTGCCGGACTGCGTCGCGCCATCCGCGTCGTTGCCGTAACCGGACGCCATCGTATCGGCTGCGGCTACCCCGTTATCGCGAATCCGGCTCAGCGCCGCCTGGAGATTGTCCGGGTAGTTCGGATCGTTGGGGCGGTTCGGCAGGTAGCCGGCCTGCTGCAACGCGGCCAGTTCCGCACGCACCTGCGCACGCGTCACGGTACTTTCGCTGGCATTCGCCGGCGCGACGACGGCGGCCGACACGGCAACGAGGAGGGCGGCAATCAGTTGGGTTTTCATCATTTACCTCGACAAGAAAAAAGGAATTCAGCGGTTGCGCGCCGCACGCCGGCAACCGGCGCCGTTCGCGGTTTCGTTCAATGACCGAAGTAGATCGAGCGCTCGGCGATGCGCGTCGCGGGCCGGCTGCCCGACTGCGTGGCGGCGACGGCTTCGCGGCCGTAACCGGATGCCGATGCATCGGCCGTCACGGCGTCGTTTGCGTGAACGCGTGTCAGTGCGGCCTGCAGGTCGTCCGGATAGTGCGGATCGTTCGCGCGTCCCGGCCGATAGCCGGCTTGTTCGAGCTGCACGAGTTCGGCACGCACCTGTGCGCGGGACACGACGGCTTCATCGGCAAACGCCGGGGCGGCAACGGCGGCCGAAACGGCCACGAGAACGGCAGCGATCAGTTGGGTTTTCATCATTCACCTCGGAACAGGAATAAAAAGAATTCAGGGGTCACGTACTGGCGCACGGCGCTCAATGACCGAAATACACCGAGCGTTCGGCCACGCTGACCGCATGCCGGCGGCCCGATTGCGCCGCGGCATCGCCGTTGCTGCCGTAGCCGGATGCCTGCTCGTTGGCCGCGACGGCATCGGCCGCATGGATCTGCGTCAGCGCGGCCTGCAGATCGTTCGGATAGGTTGCGTCGGTGGCGCGATTCAGCGGATAACCGGCCGTTTGAAGCTGCGCGAGTTCGGCACGTACCTGCGCACGCGTCACGGCGGTTTCGTTTGCAAACGCCGGTGCGGCAACAGCGGCCGAAACGGCGACGAGAAGGGCGGAGATCAATCGGGTATTCATCATTTGCCTCTATGGGAAAAGAGTCGGGAGTTCGGCAGGGCGGCGCTCGGCCGCCCGATGCCGCATTCACGCAATACGGATTTCGACGTCGATGTTGCCGCGCGTCGCCTTCGAATACGGGCAGGTCTGGTGCGCGGCATCGACGATGCGCTGCGCGACCTCGCGGTCGAGCCCCGGCACGCTCACGTTCAGCCGGGCCTGCAGGAAGTACGCGTTGCCGGCCGTGCCGAGATCCACTTCGGCGTCGACGGCGAGATCGGCCGGCAGCGTCACCTTCGAGGCGCGCGCCGCAAGCTGCATCGCACCGATGAAGCAGGCCGACCAGCCGGCCGCGAACAGTTGTTCCGGGTTGGTGCCGGTGCCGGCGCTGCCCGGCGACGACAACTGGATGTCGAGGCGGCCGTCGGAACTGCGTGCCGAGCCGTCGCGGCCGCCCGAAGTCGTATGCGTCTTGCCCGTGTACAGCACTTTTTCGATCTTGCTCATCATTTGCTCCGTCAGTTGGCAGGTTTTTCTCTGATGCGATTCGATCGCATGCGATGGAGTTTCGTCGAGGCGACCACCCATGTCAAGCGTATTCGATTAAATCGCACGCGATATTTTGTATTTCAATGTATCCGGAGCGTGTCGGGCTTTGCGGGACAAGGCTTTCGGCCGATCGAGCCCCGATATGCAAGCTAACGGGGCGGGTGACGAACGCCGGGCAGGGCGGGCGGAAACGCCCTTGGAAATGGATTGCCGCCCCGCGAGACGGCCGATACGTCACGCCGGCTCGATCTCGGCGATCACGACGAGGATGACGGCCGCGTCGGCCGGCAACTGGCGCTGGGAGAACGCCGAGCGCGCGTGTCCCGCCTTGCCGCCCAGCGCGGCGGCGAACAGGTCGGACGCGCCGTCGATCACGGCCGGCTGCCCGTAAAAACCGTCGGCCGAGCTCACATGCCCCTCGACGCGCACGATCTTGCGCAGGCGGTCGAACCCGCGCAAATGCCTGCGGATCTGCGCGAGCACGTTCAGCGCCGCAAGCCGCGCGGCATCGCGGCCTTCGTCGACGCTCAACTGCTCGCCGACGCGGCCGGTATAGGCGATCCTGCCGTCGACGAGCGGCAGTTGTCCCGATACGAACAGCAGGTTGCCGGCTTCGCTTGCTGCCGTATAGCTGCCGAGCGGGTTCGGCGGTTCGGGTAATGCAAGGCCGAGTTCGGCCAGCTTCTGTTCGACGGTCATGTCGTTCTCCTTGCGGGAAAATGGATCGGGCGATCGGTGTTGCCTGTCGGTCACTCTAGTCATGCGGCCGAAGCCGGTAAATGTCAGCGGCGCAATTGATTCGGGACACGATGTAACGAATCACGCCACGCGCGCTCGCTGGTTTCCCGCGCGATCTTCATGCACACTCGTTGCTTCATCGCGCGCCCCACACCGGAGACGGCAGGAACCGCACCATGCAACGCAAATTCGACGACTTGCTGCTGGGCAGCATCGAGCTGTTCTGTCTCGCCGCCGAACTCGGCAGCTTCACGCTGGCGGCAACCGCGGCGAGCGTCACGCCGGCCGCGGTCAGCCGGTCGGTGGCGCGGCTCGAGGAGCGTCTCGGCGTGCGGCTGTTCGTGCGCACGACACGACAGATCCGCCTGACCGATTCCGGCCGGCGCTATTTCGAGCAATGCCGCGATGCGCTGTCGCAGCTCGTCGACGCGGAACGCGAAGCGACCGGCCAGCAAGCAACGCCGGCCGGCGTGCTCCGGATCAGCATGCCGACGCCGTACGGGCACTACCGCGTGCTGCCGCTGCTGCCCGCGTTTCGCGAGCGCTATCCGGACGTACGGGTCGAAACCCACCTGAGCAACCGCAACATCGACTTCGCCGAAGAGGGCTTCGATCTCGCGATCCGCGGCCGCGCGCCGGCCGATTCGAACCTGGTCGCGCGCAAGCTGGAGGATGCCGAACTCGTGATCGTCGCGACGCCCGGCTATCTGAAGCGCGCGGGCACGCCGACCGCCATCGACGATCTGCATGCGCACGAATGCATCCAGTTCGAGCTGCCGAGCAGCGGGCGGCCGATTCCCTGGCTGTTCGACGACGGATCGGACGAGATCGATATCGCGACGACCGGCAGCTACAGTACGTCGGGCGACGTCCTCGCCGGCGTGACGCTCGCGCGCAGCGGTGCCGGCCTGTTCCAGACCTACCGCTTCATCGTCGAACAGGATCTGCGCGCCGGTACGCTCGTGGAGGTACTGCCCGGCCTTGGCGGCCGGTCGCGGCCGTTCATGCTGCTGTACCCGCATGCGCGCTTTCTGTCGTCGCGCGTGCGTGTGTTCGTCGACTTTCTCGTCGAGCATCTGGAGCGCGCGCCCGCCGGGCAGGCGCGCGGTACACGCACCAAACGAGCCGCCGCATCGCGCTAGGCACGCCGGCTCGTTCTTTCGATGCCGATGCTCAGTGCCCGGCGCTCTGGCCGCCGTCGACGTGCAGGATCTCGCCGGTGACGAATGGCGCCGAGTCGAGATACAGGATCGCGTCGACGATGTCGCTCATCTCGCCCATGCGGCCGACCGGGTGCAGCGACGCGAGCGTCGCATGCGTTTCGGGCGCATGCATCGGCGACTTGATGATGCCCGGCGACACCGCATTGACGCGGATGCCGGCCTTTGCGTACTCGATCGCGAGCGATTTCGTCGCCGCATTCAATCCGCCTTTCGTCAGCGATGCGAGCACCGACGGCACGTTGCTGTTCGCGTGATCGACCAGGCTCGTCGTGATGCTGACCACGTGCCCGCTGCCGTGCTGCTGCATCGCGGCGATCGCGCGCTGCGTGACGTAAAAGAAGCCGTTCAGGTTGACGCTCGTGACCTGCGCGTAGTCGTCCGCGGTGTACTGCGTGAACGGCTTCGCGATGAACACGCCGGCGTTGTTGACGAGCGTGTCGACGCGGCCGAAGCGTTCGATCGCGGCGTCGACCACGCGACGCGCGACGGCCGGATCGCCGATGTCGCCCGCGACGGTGACGAGATCGGGATCGTTCGACGGCCCGATCGAACGGGAAGTCGCGACGACGCGATGGCCGCGTGCGCGGAACGCGTTGACCGTTTCCGCGCCGATGCCTTGCGATGCGCCGGTGACGATGATGACTCTGGATGTGCTCATGACATGCCTCGACAGGTGAATGGTGTTCGGCTGCAGTGCCGACCGGATCGATGAATCCGATGGGCGAACTGTAGGCGCGCCGATCGCGATTTCGAACACCCACCGTGGAGCAACAGTCTTGCGTCGCGGGAACAAATGCGGGGAGGGCCGGTTTTCTCGGGTCAGAGCGGCCGATCGACATGCAGATGCAGGCGACGCAAAGCGGCGCCCGACGTCGCGCGCAAGCGCGTCGATGCGCTGCACACGAGTTTTGAAGCGTGGCGCGATCTCACCTGGGGACCGACTTTCCCGCGGCTTGACGAGCCGATTTGTCGGTCACGGCACACGCAGTTGGATAAATCGATGCACGCATCCGGATAACTTTTCTTATCACAACAGCACTATTGCGAATAAAAACTCGCTGTTTCAGAAACGTGCCTGACGTCACCGTCCAGACCATTCCGATGCGACGCTCCATCGATTCGACGGCGGGGAAGCGGTCGTCAAGGCGCGGCTGCCCCGGCCGGCGACGGTCTTGAAACGAATGCACGCATTCAACCCGGTGCGCGCATCCGCGCCTGCAACACCGTCAACACTTCGGCCGTCGCACGCGCGACACCCTGCGCGGTCGTATCGACGAACGCATGCGCGCATTCGCGATACAGCGGGTCGCGCATGCGGTACAGCGCAGCGAGCGTTTGCCGCGGCTCGGCCACCCGCAGCAGCGGCCGCCGCGCGTCGTCGCGCGTACGGCGCCACAGCGTGTCCGGATCCGCATGCAGATAGATCACGCAGCCGCGCTCGCTCAATCGCGCGCGGGTGCGCGGATCCAGCACCGCGCCCCCGCCGGTCGCCACGATGACGTTCGGGCGCTGTGTCAGCTCCTCGACGATATGCGTTTCGAGCAGCCGGAAGCCGCCTTCGCCGACCATGTCGAACAGCACGGCGACCGAACGGCCGGTACGCCGCTCGATCTCGTCGTCGCTGTCGGCGAACGTCCAGCCGAGCGATGCGGCGAGCGCGCGGCCGAGCGTCGATTTGCCCGCGCCCATCATGCCGACCAGAAAGGCGCGCGCGGGCAGCGCGCGCACCTCGGCCGCCGCGACGACGGCGCTCATAGCCGCCGGGCGAGCGGCCAGCCGGCCCGCGTCGCCAGGCAGATCCGCCGCGCGCGCACCGCGTTCGACAGCGTGTCGAGCGCCGCGCCGGTCGACACGTCGTCGGCGTCGAGCAGCGCGCCGAGCACCTGCCCGTCCGGATCGCCGGTCGCGATGTGCTCGGCCGCATCCGCCGCGATGCTCCGCGGCGTACGCTCGGGCGTCCCGTCGCGTTCGGGCCGCCGCGCTCCGTTGCGCAGGTCGAGCCAGCGCACGACGAGGCCGCAGAACAGCGTGCCGCTCGGCACGGCTGCGTCGGCGCGCGGCTCCGCCATGTCGCCGGGTGCCGCGCACCGCGTGATCCAGCTCGCGAACTCGAGCAGCGACGCATCGTGCGCGAGCGTCGCCGCGTCGAGCGCGACGGTCACGCCGGCGTCCCGCAACCGGCCGAGCAGCGGCCGCACGCCGTCGTGTGCGCCACCGCACGGCTGCAGCAACACTTCCAGCTCGTCCTCGTGGCGGCTTGCGAGCGCACGGTGCCGGTCGAGCGCGGCCGGTTCGAGCAATGCATGCGCGGCATGCCGGACGATGACGATCGCGCGATCGTCGCGCCGCTCGACGATCGCGCCGATCCGGCGCCGCGCGCGCGCCACCGCGCAGCTCACGTGTCGCTCCCGACATGGCGCACGCGCATCACAGCGAACCCTGGAATTCGAGCACGCGCGTCTTGAATTCGTCGGGCACGGCCAGCGTCGTGTTGTTCGCGTAATCGAACATCACGTGCGTCGACATGCCGCGCGCGACGATCGTCTGGTCGTCGCGCTCCATCAGGTGCTCGAGATCGAAGCTCTTGCTGCCGAAGCGCACGATGCTCGACCGGATCGTCAGGTTGTCGCCGAACTGCGCCGGTGCGAGGTACTCGCACTGCGTCTTCACCATGATGTGCGGCAGCTTCTCGCTCCGCGGCAAGCCGAGGAGGTCGAACATGTAGCAGAGGTACGAATGCTGCAGGTAGTCGTAATAGACGGGACTGCTCACATGCCCCATCGAATCCGTATCGCGATACTTGACGTGAATCGGTGTTTCGTAATGACGCTTCGACATGGTGACTCTCCGGGATAACTTGGTTGATTTATATATTCGAACCTGACTGGCCTGTCAGGCACCAGAAAATTAATCGAATGCCTATCTGGCCGCCACTATCAGAACGAATAGCAATCTGCCGCCGAAGGCCGTGAAATCCGGCTCTCCGATTCCGCCAAAGCGCTCCCTTATTTCCATGTAAAACCGAATGTCCGACCCGACCCGCATTGCGAAAACAGCCGCGACTCATGTCGGAAAATATCGAATAACGCCCTTATTTCCGTCATTCATAAGGTTATGAATTAGAAACTGATAACTATGTTAGTTGCGCCACGAAAGAACCATTCAATAAAGTCGCGTTGTAGTAAAAAATCACCCGAATTATCGACAGGAGGGCAGTCCCCATGCATGCAAACGCCTGGACGACCGACCGTGACGCCGTGCTGCGCTTGCCGACCCCCGCGGATCTGGCAGGCACGCTGCAGCCGGCGTTGCGCGCGGCGCGCACCGTCCATACGACCCGCCGCGCGATCGCCGACGTGCTGAACGGTGCGGACGACCGTCTCGTGGTCATCGCCGGCCCGTGCTCGGTGCACGACCCGGCCGCCGCGCGCGACTATGCGGCGCGGCTCGCGCTGCAACGCGCGCGGTTTGCGGACGAGCTGGAAATCGTGATGCGCGTGTACTTCGAGAAGCCGCGCACGACGGTCGGCTGGAAAGGGCTCATCAACGATCCGCTGCTGGACGGCAGCGAGCGGATCGACGCCGGGCTGCATGCCGCCCGCGCGCTGCTGTGCGACATCAACGGCGCGGAGATGCCGGCGGCGACCGAATTCCTCGATCCGCTGTCGCCGCGCTACCTGGCCGATCTGGTCGCATGGGGCGCGATCGGCGCGCGCACGGTGGAGTCGCAGGTGCATCGCGAGCTCGCGTCGTCGCTGCCGATCCCGATCGGCTTCAAGAACGGGACCGACGGCAACGTCCAGGTGGCCGTCGATGCGATGTGCGCGGCCGCGCGCGCGCACCGTTTCCTGTCGGTCGATGCCTGCGGCCGGCTGTGCGCGACGGCGTCGTCCGGCAATCCGCATACGCATGTCGTGCTGCGCGGCGGACGCGAACCGAATTTCGACGCGGCCGCCGTGAATGCCGCATGCGAGCGCATGGCGGCCGCGCAATTCGCGCCGCGCGTGATGATCGACGTCAGTCACGGCAACAGCCGCCGCCAGTTCCGGAACCAGTTGGGCGTCGGCGCGGACGTTGCCGCGCAGGTCGCGGCCGGCGATACGCGCATCGTCGGCGTGCTGATCGAGTCGAACCTGATCGAAGGGCGGCAGGACCTGGTGCCCGGCGTTCCGCTGCGCTACGGGCAGAGCATCACCGACGCGTGCCTGTCGTTCGCCGACACCGCCGGGCTCTTCGAAACGCTCGCGCACGCGGTCCGGGCACGGCGGCGGGGCCATGCGCCGATGCCCGGCATCGAGTTCGCGCACGAGCCGCTACTTGCGTGCTGCGCATGAGCGGCCCGGCGCGACGTCATCAGATTTCGGCTTCGTCGTAGATCCGCGTCGCGTCGCCGGCCCACGCGTCGCGGTAGCGGGCGAGCCAGTGTTCGGCCTGGGTCGGCGCGCCGGCGACGATCTCGTCGAGCGGTGCGAGATACACCGATTCGTCGCGGCCGGCCGCGTCCAGGCGCGCCCGCGCGCGCAGGCCGCGATGCGCGATTGCGAGCGCATCGGCTGCGAACGCACGCAACAGGCGGCCGTCGACCGGTGTATCGAGCCCGAGACGCGGCACGTCGCGACGCAATGCCAGCAGCGCGCCGCGATCGATCGCGGCGGCCAGCGTCTCGGCGTCCGACAGCGCGGCCGGATCGTACAGCAGGCCGGTCCAGAATGCGGACAGCGCGATCATCATGTCGGGCGAGCCGGCATCGGCGCCGCGCATCTCGAGATAGCGCTTCAGCCGCACCTCGGTGAATACCGTCGTCAGGTGGTCCGCGAAATCGCCGAGCGTCGGCGTGTCGCCTTCGAGATGCGGAATGCGCCGCCGCATGAAATCGCGGAACGTCCGCCCGGTCGCATCCGCGTAGCGGTCGCCGCGCCGCACGAAATACATCGGCACGTTGTCGAGCAGCCAGCTCACGTAGCGCTCGAAGCCGAAGCTGCGCGACAGGAACAATGCCGGCGCGCCGCAGCGATCCTCGTCGGTATCGAGCCACGTATGTGCGCGCGTCGACAGCAGGCCGGACGGGCGGCCTTCGCAGAACGGCGAATTCGCGAACAGCGCGGTGGCGACCGGCTGCAACGCGAGCGACACGCGCATCTTGCGCGCCATGTCGCTTTCCGATGCGAAATCGAGATTGACCTGCACGGTGCAGGTGCGCTGCATCATGTCGAGCCCGCGCGTGCCGACGCGCGGCATATAGCGTCGCATGATCCCGTAGCGCTGCTTCGGCATCCACGGCAGCGCCGCGCGCGACAGGTGAGGGTGAAAGCCGAGCGGCGCACAGCGCAGGCCGAGCGGCTCGCACGCCGCGCGAGCCGCGGCGAGGTGCGCATGCAATTCGGCATGCGTGTCGTGCAGCGTGTCGAGCGGCGCGCCCGACAGTTCGAGCTGGCCGGCCGGTTCGAGCGAGATCGCCGCGCCGTCGCGCTGGATCACGCCGACGATCCGCCCGGCATCGACGATCGGCGTCCCGTCGCCGCGCAGCCGCTCGAGCACCGCGGCGATGCCGGACGGCCCGTCGTAGGGCGCGGCCGCGTGCGTCGCGCGAGCGACGACGAACTTCTCGTGCTCGGTGCCGATCCGGAATTGCGCGGCCGGCTTGCAGCCGGCGGCCAGATGATCGGCGAGTTGCTGCTCTGAGACGATCGGCGTGTTGTCCGATCCGACGGCATTCGACATCGACACCCTCCACATGGCGTATTGGGCGACCGACCGGCCGGTCGCACGGCGACTATAGCGGCGTCGATGCAGGCGCAGTACTGGCAGGGGTGATAGGGGGGGGCGGTGCGCAGCCGTGTCGTGCTACGGCTGTTTGCGCTTCGCGAAGTAATGCGCGGGCGAATCGCCGAACGCGCGGCGAAACATCGCGATGAAATTGCTCGGCGTCGCGTAGCCGAGCGCGTCCGCGATGTTGGCGACGCTGTCGCCGCTCGCGAGACGTTCGAGCGCATGCGTGAGACGCGCCTGCTGCCGCCATTGCGCGAAGCTCGTGCCGGTTTCCGCGACGAACAGCCGGCTCAATGTGCGTGCGGACAAGCCGGCCCATTCCGCCCACGCTTCGAGCGTGCGGCTATCGTGCGGCTGCCCGAGGATCGCGTTGGCGATCCGCAGAAGCCGCCGGTCGTGCGGCATCGGCAAGTGCAGCGGTTCGTGCGGCGCGCGGCGCATCTCGTCGAGCAGCACGACGCTGATGCGCGCCTGCTCGATGTCGAGCCGGTCCTGGTCGGCCCACGACACCGCGCGCCGCACGAGCGCGCGCATCAGGTCGGTAATCGCGATCACGCAGGGCTGGCCCGGCATCCGCCGGCTCGCGGCCGGTGCGATCACGACGCTCCAGCCGCTCAACGCACCGCTGATGCTGACCTTGTGCTGCTCGCCCGGCGGAATCCAGCCCGCGCGATGCGGCGGCAGCAGCCACGAACCGTGCGGCGTGCGCACGTGCGCGAAGCCGCTTTCCACGCAGAACACCTGGCCGCGCAGATGACTGTGCCAATCGACCTCGCGGGTGCCGAGCTGATACGCGTTGCTGCCGTCGTCCTCGCCCCAGACGGCGATCAGCGACGGGCCGTCCGCACGTTCGCTCGGATCGATGTCGGCGCGCTGTATGGCGCGCGGCGGAGAAGCATCTCGGATGGGCATGGCCGGAATTCATTATTTTTTGTCTAAACAACATTATCAGCTTTGTCAGGGTGCGTCCAACAATGCATGTCGTGTTCAAACCGATACGAAGCAGAGGAATGCGATGCATGCAGCACTTGCTCCCTGGACACGCGATGCCGGCGCGCTGCGCGTCGTGTCGCGGATGGCCGTCGCCGCGGCGCTCGCCGTGCTCGGCGCGTGCGCGAGCCGCGACGGGCTCGCGCCCGCCGGCACGCTGCGCGGCGCCGATACGCTTGCCGCGTCGCGCAGCCTCGCGCATGCGCCGGCCGCCGACTGGCCGGCCGCCGACTGGTGGCGCACGCTGAACGACGCGCAACTGAATGCGCTGATCGACGAAGCGCTCGCCGGCAATCCCGATCTCGCGACCGCCGATGCGCGCGCACGCGAAGCGCAGGCGCTGGTGATCGAGGCACAGGCCGCGCGCGTGCCGCACGTCGTCGGCCGCGCGAGCGCGAAGGGCGAACGGATGTCCGGCACGCAGTTCTCGGCGGGCGAAGGCGGCGGCTTCTTCAGCCACACGCGCGAGATGAATCTCGGCTTCAGTTGGGATCTCGATCTGTGGGGCGGCCGCCGCGCCGCATGGGAAGCCGCGCTCGGCGAAGCGCGTGCCGCGCGGATCGACGCGCAGGCCGCGCGCGTGTTGCTGTCCGTCAACGTCGCTCGCGCATACGTGAACCTCGCGTACGCGTTCGATCAGCAGGACGTCGCGCGTGCCGAATACGAGCGCGCCGACGAGGCGCTCACGCTGACGCGCCAGCGCGTATCGAAAGGCATCGACAACGTCGCGCAACAGCGCCAGGCGGAAAGCGAGGTCGCGGCCGCGACGCGCGAGCAGGCGCGCGCGGCGCAGACGATCGACAGCGCGCGCATCGCACTCGCGATCCTGCTCGGCGCGGGCCCCGATCGCGGGCTCGAACTCGTGCGTCCCGCGCCGCTGCCGGCCGCCGCGCTGGCGGTGCCGGCCGATCTGCCTGCCGCGCTGCTCGGCCGGCGCGCCGACCTCGTCGCCGCGCGCTGGCGGGTCGAGGCGGCGAGCCGCAACGTCGCGGCCGCCCGCGCGGAATTCCTGCCGAACGTGAGTCTCACCGCGCTGATCGGGCTCGCGACACGCGGCGGCGCATCGCTGTTCCAGGCCGCGTCGCGCACCTACAACGTCAGTCCGGCCGTGAGCCTGCCGATCTTCGACGGCGGCGAGCGGCGCGGCGTGCTGCGCAGGCGCGACGCGCAATACGACCTCGCGGTCGCCGGCTACAACAAGACGCTGATCGGTGCGATCGGCGAGGTGGCCGACGATCTGCACCGCCTGCGCTCGCTCGCCGTGCAGGCCGATGCACAGCAGCTTGCGTTCGACTCCGCCACCGATGCGTGGCGGCTCGCGGACGCGCGTTACCGGGCCGGCGTCGGCAGCTACCTCGACGCGCTCGTCGTGCGCCAGCAACTGCTGATCGCGAGCCGCGAGGTCGCCGCGCTGCGCGCGCAGCGCGCGGACCAGTCGCTGCAGCTCGTCGCCGCGCTCGGCGGCGGCTTCCGCGCCGAGCCGGACGACGCCGCGCTCGCCGCCACTCCTTCCCACCGTCCTTGACATCGAACCATGAGCAGCGACAACACCCTGCAGACTCCCGCGCGGCCCGCAGCCGCCGACCCCGCCAGCGCCCGCCAGAACCCGGCGGCCGACCACACCGGTGCGCCGCGCGCGCCGGGCGGCCCGGACGCGCGCACGCAACCGGCACCGGGCGGCGCCGCGCCCGCGACACCGCCGCCGCCCGCGCGACGCAAGCACCTCGTGCGCGCGCTCGTCGCCGTGTTCGCGCTCGGCATCGTCGGCTGGGGCATCTGGTACGTGCTCGTCGGCCGCTGGTACGAAGCCACCGACAACGCATACGCGCAAGGCAACGTCGTCGAGCTGACGCCGCAGGTGACGGGCACCGTCGTGTCGATCGACGCGGACGACGGCAATCTCGTGCGCGCCGGCACGCCGCTCGTCCGTCTCGACGCGAGCGACGCGCAGATCGCGCTCGCGGCCGCGCAGGCCGACCTCGCGGCAACGGTACGCAAGGTGCGCGGCCTGTACAGCAACGAGCGCGGGCTCGCGAACAGCATCGACGGCGCGCGCGCCGAACTCGACGCGCGACGCACCGCGCTCGACAAGGCGAAGGCCGACTACAGCCGCCGCGAGGATCTCGGCCGCTCCGGCGCGATCTCGCGCGAGGAACTCGCTCACGCACGCGATACGCTGACGTCCGCGCAAAGCGCGTACGCTGCCGCGCAAAGCGCGCTCGCGACGTTGAGCGAGCAGCATCAGACGAGCAAGGCGCTCGTCGACGACACCGCGGTCGCGTCGCATCCCGACGTGCAGGCCGCGGCCGCACGGCTGCGCGCCGCATACCTCGCACGCGCGCGCACCGACATCGTCGCGCCCGTCACCGGCTATGTCGCGAAGCGCACGGTGCAGGTCGGGCAGCGCGTGTCGCCCGGCGTGCCGCTGCTCGCGGTCGTGCCGCTGCGCGAGCTGTGGGTCGACGCGAACTTCACCGAGAAGCAGCTCGAGCACATGCGCATCGGGCAGCCGGTCGAACTGAGCGCCGACCTGTACGGCGACGCGGTGCGCTACAGCGGCCGCGTGCAGAGCCTCGGCGTCGGCACCGGCAGCGCGTTCTCGCTGCTGCCCGCGCAGAACGCGACCGGCAACTGGATCAAGATCGTGCAGCGGCTGCCGGTGCGCATCGAACTGACGGATCCGGCCCAGCTGGACGCGCATCCGCTGCGGATCGGCCTGTCGATGCACGCACGCGTCGACCAGCACGACCGCAGCGGTGCGATGCTGTCGCATCGCGAGCAACGCGCGCCCGTGTTCCGCACCGACGTGTACCGCGACGAGCTCGCGCGCGCCGACAGCCTGATCGCCGACGTCTTGCATGCGAACCAGCCCGCGGCGGTGCGCGCGGAGCGTGTGCGATGAGCGGCCCGATGGCGGCCGCCGATGCCGGCTTTCGTCCGTCGAGCGTTGCGCTGACGACCTTCGGCCTCGCGCTCGCGGTCTTCATGCAGGTGCTCGACGGCACCGTCGCGAACGTGTCGCTGCCGACGATCGCCGGCAACTTCGGCGTGAGCACGACGCAGAGCGCGTGGGTCGTCACGACGTTCTCGGTCAGCAATGCGATCGCGCTGCCGCTGACCGGGTTTCTCGTCAAGCGCATCGGGCAGGTCAGGCTGTTCGTGTGGGCGACGCTCGCGTTCACGTTCGCGTCGCTGCTGTGCGGCCTCGCGCAAAACCTGCCGCAGCTCGTCGCGTTCCGCGCGCTGCAGGGCCTGGTGGCCGGGCCGATGATCCCGACCACGCAGGCGCTGATGCTGTCGATCTACCCGCCGCAGCGGCGCGGCTTCGCGCTGTCGATGATTGCAATGGTCACCGTCGTCGCGCCGATCGCGGGCCCCGTGTTCGGCGGCTGGGTCACCGAGCATTACTCGTGGCGCTGGGCGTTCCTGATCAATTTGCCGATCGGCGTGTTCGCCGCGATGTGCGTATTCGCGCAGATGCGCGCGCGCGTCGAGACGACCGTCGCCGCGCGCGTCGACTACGTTGGCCTCGCCGCGCTCGTGGTCGGCGTCGGCGCGCTGCAGATCGTGCTCGACAAGGGCAACGAAGCCGACTGGTTCAACTCGACGTTCATCGTCGTGATGTCGGTGGTCGCCGCGTTCGGCATCGCGCTGTTCCTGATCTGGGAACTCAACGAACCGAATCCGATCGTGAACCTGCGGCTGTTCGCGCATCGCAACTTCGCGGCCGGCACGCTGACGCTCGTGCTCGCGTATTCGGCATTCTTCGCGGTCAACGTGATCGTGCCGCAATGGCTGCAGCGCACGCTCGGCTACACCGCGTTCTGGGCGGGGCTCGCGGTCGCGCCGATGGGCGTGATCCCCGTGCTGATGACGCCGTTCATGGGCAAGTACGCACCGCGCTTCAACATGCGCGTGCTCGTGTGCTGCGCGTTCGCGATCCTCGGCATGTCGTCGTTCCTGCGCGCGGGCTTCGTGCCGGACATCGACTTCACGCACATCGCGCTGATCCAGCTGCTGCAGGGCCTCGGCCTCGCGCTGTTCATCATGCCGATCAACAGCATCCTGCTGTCCGACCTGAAGCCGGACGAGATCGCCGCCGGCTCCGGCCTGTCGACGTTCCTGCGCACGCTCGGCGCGAGCTTCGCCGTGTCGATCACGTCGTTCCTGTGGGACCGGCGCGCGATCCTGCATCACGCGCAGCTCAGCGAACACGTGAGCGCGTTCGATCCGGCCGTGCGGGCCGAAGTCGCGCGGCTCGGCGGCGGCGATCCGCAGCGCGCGGCGACGCTGCTGGGCAACCTGGTCGATGCACAGGCCTACCAGATTTCGTTCAACGACATTTCGTTCGCGCTCGGCTGCGTGTATCTCGCCGTGATCGCGGTGGTGTGGCTCGCGCGCCCGCCGTTCGGCCCCGGCGCCGCCGCGAAACGATGAAGCGGGTGCTGCGCGGCCCGTTCCGACCCATGCTGTTCAATTCGATGGAGGTTGACCCGATGCATACCCACCACGCTGGAGAAACGCCGTCCGACCTGGCGACGCTTGCCGTGTTCGACGTCACGGAATTTCCGCTCGTCGTCGTGCGCAACGATGCGATCGCGGCCGGCTACGCACAGCGCTGGCTCGACGACATGCACACGCTGATGCGGCACGGCGAGCCGTTTGTCATGATCTTTCCGCCGGCCCGCCCGGACGAACCGCACGACGACCGCAAGGCGCGCGGCATGTGGCTCAAGCAGAACCGCGCCGCGTTCGCCGAGGTCTGCCGCGCGCTCGTCACGATCGAACCGGACCCGAAGGAACGCGACGCGGCCATCGCGAACGCGGCCGGCATCGAAAAGGCGTTCGGGATTCCGCTCGACGTGACGGCCTCGCTCGAAGACGCGAAGCAGGCGGGCCGGCGACGCCTGACTGAGGCGGTCTAGCGCGGTCCGTTCGCGCGCAACGCCTCGAACCGGTTGCGCAAGTCCGCCTGAATGCAGATTCCAACTAGATAAACGGGGTGGCTTGTATGAATGGACTGGATTGTCTGAAATGGTTGGTACCCGGCGACACGGATGCGTCATGGCAGCGGATGACCGACGCGGCCGCCGGGATGGGGTTCGACAAGGTCGTGCTGATCGTGTTGCCGTTTACCGGCGCGTCGTTCGATCTCGCGCGCAAGTGGAGCAGCGGCGTGCCCGGATGGACGGCGCTGTACCGGCAGCGCCAGTTCGACCGCGTCGACCCGATGCTGCGGCATTGCTTCCGCTCGGCGCTGCCGCTCGTCTGGGACGACGCGCTGTTCGCGCTGCCCGAGCAGCGGCCGTGCTACGAAGCGGCGTCCGCGTACGGCATGCGCAGCGGCGTCGTGCTGCCGGTGCGCGGCGCGAAAGGGGAGGTCGGCATGCTGTCGTGCGCAAGCGCGGACGACCTCGGCCGTACGCGCGAGCGCTGCGACCGCCATCTCGCGGCGCTGACGCTGCTGCGCGACATCGCGTGCGAAGCGATCGCCGGCACGCGTTGCCATGCACCGCCCGACAGCGTGCCGCGGCTCAGCCGGCGGGAAGTCGAATGCCTGCGCTGGCACGCGGCGGGCAAGACGTCGTGGGAAATCGGCCACATCCTGAACGTGACCGAGTCGTGCATCAATTTCCACTTCATGAACATCCGCCGCAAGTTCAACGTGTCACGTCGGCACGAAGCCGTGCTGCGCGCGGTCGAGTGGGGGCTGATCAACATCTCCGACGTGACGGTGCCCACCTGATGCGGGCATGCCCGCGAGCCAGCGATCGAGAAACGCGCTGAGCCACGCCGCCGTCGCGCGGTCGTGCCGCCGGCCTTCGTGCGCCTGCGTAGCGAGATCCTGCGCGCCGGGCGCCGACAGCTTGTGCGCGGCGGCCGTGCTCCAGCGCCGCATCATCGGATAGCTCACTTCCGGATGAAACTGGACGCCGTAAGCGTGCGGCCCGTAACGAACGGCCTGGTTCTCGAAATGCTCGCCGGTCGCGAGGATCTCGAGCCCGGCGACGCGCTCGAAGCCCTCGCGATGCCACTGGTAGACATGCGACGGCCATGAACCGAACCGTCGGCCGGCGGGCGTCGCGGCGATCGGCCAATAGCCGATTTCCGCGCGCCCGTCCCGATGTGCGCTCACGCGGCCGCCCAGATGGCGGATCATCATCTGTGCGCCAAGGCAGACGCCGAGAAAGGGCGCGGCCTCGCGCAGCGGCACGCCGATCCAGTCGATCTCGTCGCGAATCCAGCGATCGCCGTCGTTGGCGCTCATCGGGCCGCCGAACACCACGGCGCCCGCATGATCGGCCAGTGTCGCCGGCAACGGATCGCCGAGCGGCGGGCGCCGAATGTCGAGCGGATGGCCGCGGGCCGCGAGCAGCCGCCCGATCCGGCCGGGGCTCGACTGTTCGCGATGCAGGACGATCAGGATCGGACGAAGTGCGGAGTGCGTCATGTCGTGTGATTGAGTAGGAAGTCAGCCCGGCTGGCCGCGCAGCGCGTCGAACGACACCATCACCTGTTCGCGGTAGGCGGGCCGTCGGCACAGGCGGGCGTACCAGGCCTCGACGTGCGGCAACGGCGGCCGCTCGACGTCGAGCGAGAAATAGCGGAACAGCGTCGCGCCGGCCGGAATGTCGGCCAGGCCCGGCGTCGCGCCGCCCAGAAACGGTTGCGTCGACAACAGCCGGTCGAGCAGCCGGTAGTGCGTGGCGCTGCGCGCGGCCTTGTCGCGCACGATCGCGTCATCGCGCCGCTCCGGCGGTGTTCGCACCAGCGCCCAGAACAATCCGGTCATCACGTCGGGCTCGAGCGAGGTCTGCGACCAGTCCATCCAGCGCTCCGCGCGCGAACGGGCGAACGTGTCGCGGCACCAGAACGGATTGTTCGGCACGCGCGCGGCGAGATAGCGCAGGATCGTGTGCGACTCCCAGACGACGTCGCCGTCCCAGTCGATCACCGGGATCCGGCAGGTCGGGTTCAGCGCCGCGAACGCGGGCGTCTGCAGCGAGCCGTGCTCGCCGCCGGCCGGGATGTGCCGGTACGGCAGTCCCAGCTCGCCGATGAGCCATAACACCTTCTGCACGTTGAACGACGTGCGGCGGCCCCAGACGGTCAGCATCGCGCGGCATCCCCGCAGGCACCGGCATCCGCGCACGCCGCGTAGCGGTCGAGACCGGCGGAGAGATCGGCGATCAGGTCGTCGGCATCCTCGAGCCCGATGTGCAGGCGCACGCCGCGGCTGCCGGGCGGCCAGCGCTCCGCGAGACCGTGCGCATCCAGTTCGAACGGCAGCGCGAGGCTCTCGTAGCCGCCCCACGAATAACCGAGCCCGAACAGCGTCAGGTGGTCGAGAAACGCTTCGATCGCGTGCCGAGGCGCAGGCCGCAGCACGACCGAGAACAGCCCCGATGCGCCACGAAAATCGCGGCGCCACAGCGTGTGGCCGTCGTCGCCGGGCAGTGCCGGATACAGCACGCGCTGCACCTCGGCGCGCGTCGCGAGCCAGCTCGCGACCGCGAGCGCGTTGCGCTGGTGCTGCCGCAGCCGCACGCCGAGCGTGCGCAACCCGCGCAGCGCGAGGTAGACGTCGTCGGGGCCCGCACACAGTCCGAGATCGCCGTGCAGCTGCTTCAGCGCGGGCCACGCGCGCTCGTTGGCCGATACCGTGCCGAGCATCGCATCCGAATGCCCGACCAGATACTTGGTGCCGGCCTGGATCGACAGGTCGATGCCGAATGCATGCGGCCGGAAGAAGAGCGGCGTGGCCCAGCTGTTGTCCGCGATCACCAGCGCGCCGTGCGCATGCGCGAGCCGGACCAGCGCGGGGATATCGTGCATGTCGAACGTATAGGACCCCGGAACTTCGACGTACAGTGCCCGCGTGTTCGCGCGGAATGCGGCTGCGACGGGCGTGCCGGCGTCGTACCAGGTCGTCTCGACGCCGAGCCGCGCGAGCACACCTTCGCACGCATGACGCACCGGGCCGTAGACCGATGTGGTCATCAGCAGGTGATCGCCGGGTTTCAGGCAGGACAGCAGCGCAAGCGTGCACGCGGACAACCCCGACGGACACAGCACCGCGCCGGCGCCGCCCTCGAGGCTCGTCACCGCGCGCTCGAGCGCGTCCGTCGTCGGCGTGCCGCGGCGGCCGTAGATATACGGCTGCGTGCGGTTCAGCAGATCCGACACCGTCGGGCTGAGCACCGTCGACGCATGGTAGACGGGCGGATTGACGAAACCGTGCCACGCGGCGCTGTCGCGGCCCGCGTGCGCGAGCCGCGTGTCTTCGTGCAGTCGGTCATGCATGCCGTCGCGCGGCTGCGACGCGTGTGCGGCGGACTTCACGGCCATAGCGCGCACCGTTCCCAGCGCTGACCGGCGCGACGGTAGGCCTGCCGCGCGAAGCGCCGCGCGCTGTCCGCACGCCAGAATTCGGCTTCGTCCGGCGCCAGTGCGTACAGGTGCCAGTCGTCCGACGCGAGGGCCGGGTCGGCGGCCAGCCGCGCGAGCTGCGCGTCGATCGCGCGCGTCAGGTCGGCGGGATCGTCGAGCCGTTCGCTTTGCCGTCCGGCCAGGATGCTCGCGCGCGACCGCTCGGGGCGGCCCGCGAAATCGGCGCGGCCTTCGGCGGCCGGCAGCCGTTCGACCGGGCCGCTCAGCCGGATCTGGCTCGCGATCGCCGGCCAATAGAACGTCAGCGCGGCGTACGGCCGATTTTCGAGCTGGCGCCCCTTGGGGCTGCGCGTGCTCGCCGCGAAATGCCAGCCGCGCGCGTCGACGTTCAGCAGCACGACGGAGCGCGCATCGGGCCGGCCGTCCGGGCGGACCGTCGACAGCGTCATTACCTGCGGTTCGACAGCGCCTGCGTTAACCGCCTCGTCGAGCCAGCGCGCGAACTGCGCGTGCGGCGTGTCGGGCCAGTCCTGGGCGGGCACGTGCGGCGCCGCGTGCGCGAGTGTTTTCAGCGCCTTCAGGCGCGTTGCAATCGTATCCATGGCGTGGCTCATGCGATGCCGAATCGGGTCGCGCGGGCGATCAGCCGATGCGCGGCGAGATAGTCGGGGACTTCCGCGAGGAAACCGTCGACGACGGCCGCGGCGACGCGGCGGCCGCCGGATTCGCGCCGCGCCGTGTCGAACGCGTCGATCACGCGGCGGGCGAGGGCGACTTCGTCGGCCGTCGGCGTGAGCACGCGATTGACGACCGGCACGAACTGCGCGTTGACGATCGCTTTCGCCTGATAACCCAGGCCGCGCGACACGCGCATGTCGAGCTCCGCGCCTTCGTTGTCGGCATAGCTGTACGGGCAGTCGATCGCCGTGACGCCTACCGCCGCGCATTCGACGCGAAAACGCGAGCGCACATAGTCGAGCTCGCGGCCCGCGCGTGTGCGCTCGGCACCCATGTCGGCCACCATGTCCTCGGTCGCGACGAGCACGGCCGTCACGCGCGGGCTCGAACGCGCGATCGCCATCGTGTTCACGAGACCGAGCGTCGTCTCGACGTTCGGCACCAGTTCCGTCGAACCGGGCGCGATATCGTATTCGCGCTCGAAACGCGTTACGGCTTCGTCGAGCGCGACGACCTGCTCGGGCGTCGCGACATACGACATCATCACGATGTCCGGGCGGCCGCGCATCGCGGCGCGCAGGTCGTCGATCCCGCCCGCGTCGAGCGGGTTCACGCGCACGGACGCCAGTATGCCGGCGTCGCGCCAGCCCGCGAGCACGCGCTCGCTGAGCTCGCGCGCGGCCGGACGCCGGTCGGGCGGCGTAAAGGTTTCGAGTTCCTGGATCAGGACGTCAGCGCCGCTCGCGGCGCCGTCAACGAGTGCGTCGTGATCGGCGCCGGCGAGAAACAGCCAGGAGCGGCGCAGGCGGGAAGGGCGTCGGTTCGTCGGTGTCATGCGTGGTTTCCTGTAGGGCGCGTGTTGCGCGTATCGATGGCGCGGGCGTTCAGCCGGCGCGCATCATCTGGTTGAAGATGTTCTTGCGATGCATTTCCTCGGTCCCGCCGACGCTCATGAAGCCGAGCGCATCCGACGCGAACGCGGCCACCGGCCCGGCCTGGTAGCCGAGGCTGCCGTACAGCCGCACGAGGCCGAGCGCGCCGTCGACGAGATCCTGCGCGCCGACCAGCTTCGCGATCGAGCAGGTCATCAACGCGTGCGGGTGATCCGTCAGCAGCTGCGCGAGCGCGCCGCGCGCGAGCCACGTGCCGCGCTCGATGCCGATCTGCAGGTCCACGAGACGGCCCTGCACGTACTGATGCGCGTCGATCGTGCTGTCGAAGCTGCGCCGGTTGCGGCAATAGCCGATCGCGTCGCGCAGATACGGCGCCGTCACTTGCGCGGCGACGAGGCCGTAGTAGAGGCGGCCGAGCGAAATGATGTCGATCAGGTTGCCGAGCCCGGCACCGGGCTCGCCCAGCAACTGGCTGCGCGCGATCGGGCAGTCGTCGAAATGCAGCGCGCCGGTGGGCAGGTCATCGAGGCCGAGCTTGCGGTCGGGCGCGGCGACGGTCATGCCCGGCTGGTCGCGATCGACGATCACGAGCGCGGTATTGCGCCGGCCGGGCGTGTCGATGCGCGTGACGACGAGGATGAAGCGCGCGAGCGGCGCATGCGCGATATTGAATTTGCTGCCGGTCAGCCGATAGCCGTCGCCGTGCTCGACCAGCTTCGTCGCGATGCTGCGCACGTCGGTGCCGGTGCCCGGTTCGGCAATCGCGGTCGCGCTCAGCTCGCCGCGCAGGATCGCGCCGAAATAGCGGTCCTGCTGCGACGCCGTGCCGTATCGTTCGAGCGCGCGCACCATGCCGGCCTGCGCGATCACCGACAGCAGCAGCGCCGGGCGGCGGATCGCCGACGCGAGCCCCTCGAGCGCCGCGGAAAAGTGCCACCAGCCGTGACCGTCGCCGCCGTACGTCTCCGGCACGATCATGTCCCACAGTCCTTCCTGCCCGAGCCGCGCCCAGCCGGCTGCGTCGAAGCCGACAGGCGCGCTGCCGTCGTGCTCCGCGGCAGCGGCGATCTCCGCGCCGATCCCGCGAAAACGCGCGAGCGTCGCATGCTGTTCCTGCGTCCAGTCAAATGGCATCTGTCGTGTCTCCGGTCGAAGCGGCGCGGCCTTCGACGGCGCGCCAGCGATGTCGACAAGATTACGGGGGCACGGACAGCGGGGGTACTGGCAGTAGTGGTAGTTGCCGGGCGCTTGCATCGCGCGGGTGCGTGCTCTGCACGCCGTCGAAGATCGACGGCGGTGTCGCGGATCCGGCCCCGTGGTTTCCCGAGCGCGGATTTCGCAAACCGGCGTCATGGCGGTCATCGCGTTTCGGATTGCCGCGGTGGTCATGCCGCAAGCGATCAACAGCGCTGCATCGATCGGCAGGCCTCGGCGCTGGTCGGCAAGAACAGCGGGGCATGGCAGCCGCTGCCGCCGGATTTACCGCCCCGGTCGTAGGGCAGAGAGAAGTCGGCCCGTCATGGCGCGACAAATATCATTCAAATTCGCATCTGTGCGTGAGCGCCGGGTTTTGCCGCTCATGCCATGCCGCAGTCAATAGACCCCTGGCTCGCCTGCCGGACGATGCTTGAACCGTCGGTGCACCCAGTAGTACTGCTCGGGAAATCGAAGGATCTGCTCCTCGAGAAAGGAATTCATCGTGCGCGCGTCGAACGACTCGCTAGCGGTCGGATAGCTGTCGAGCGGCTCGAAGATGGTCAGCTTGTAGCCGCGGAATGCCGGCAGCACTTCGGTCACGAACGGTACGACCCGCGCGCCGCTCAGCTTCGCCAGCCGCGATACCGACGTCAACGTGCAGGCCTGCACGCCGAACAGCGGCGCAAACACCGACCCCGTCGTGCCGTGATCCATGTCCGCGGCGAGCATCACCGGGGTGCCCGCGCGCAGCAGTCTGACGAGGTGTTTCGCGCTCGCACTGCGTTCGATCATCTCGGCGCCGAAGCGCCCGCGCTGACGTTTGGCGAGATCGCACACGCGACGGTTCGACATGCGCGTGTAGAGCGCCGCAACGGGCAGCGACGACGAATAGAGCATGCAGCCCACCTCGATGCCGACGAAGTGAAAACCCATGAAGATCGTCGGCGGTGCATCCGGATCGTGGAGATCGATGCGGCTGTCCAGCTCGACCAGCCGACCGAGCGACCGCGCGCTGCCG
The DNA here is from genome assembly GCF_019091065.1 of Burkholderia sp. GbtcB21. NCBI lineage: Bacteria > Pseudomonadati > Pseudomonadota > Betaproteobacteria > Burkholderiales > Burkholderiaceae > Burkholderia > Burkholderia sp. GbtcB21. The sequence goes on along the minus strand of NZ_JAGXKA010000006.1, from coordinate 147,663 downwards.
AACCACTGGAACCCGCGCTCCAGGTAGCTCCGGACGACGTGTTCGAAATGGGCACGCGCGAGCACATCGCGTTCCTCGGCGGTCTTCAGCGGAAAGCAGAGTTGCAGGTTGACATGCACCACGTGCTTGCGTCGGCTCGGTATCCGGTAGAGCGCAGCGCCGATGCCGCTGCCGGTTCTCGCGACCAGCGAGTACGGAAGAATGGCCAGGAACCGTAGGAGGCCGAACAGCAGCCAATACCCGAGAGCGTTCATGATGATGATGGACTTCCGTCTGATGACTGCCCGGCGCCGCTCGAGTCGAGTGATGGGGTACGGGGAAATCGGGTTGTGTCGAGACCACGCAAGGCAGGTGCTTCCGCGACCACCTGTGACGGCGGCCGCGCGCCAGGCCGATGATGGCCGACCGCTTCGATCCGACGTTCGAAGCGATACATGATGGCGGGCGGAAAATTCATCCACGCGATGCCGGCTCGGACGGCGCGGATGCGCATGGCCTCCAGATAGCGCGCCGGGTTCGGGCCGCGCGGCACATACGTGAATCGATGGAACACGCCACCGGCAGCCAGGTGGCGCGCGAAGGCGCAGGGAACGATCGCGGCGGCCGGTTCGACCGGCATCGCGACGATGTGGCAATCGGCTCACGATAACACGTGCGCGCGCCCCGCCGAAGAAGTCGCCCGTCATGCCGAGTCGGGCCGCATTCATACGCACGATCCGCGACACGGGAAACCGATGCCGAAGGGCGTTCGCGAAAGCGGGTCGGCTCCTCCTGAAACTCACGGCCTCGCCAATCTGCCTTCATCAAGGCCGGTCCCCGCAGGGTGCCGCATCTCGTTCGGCAGCCCTGCATCGTTTCGTGATCCTCAATCCATTTTGTCGATTTTCGCACCGTTGATTTCGGTCAACGTCCGATCCCGTCGCGCGCCGATGATGGAGGCAAGTCCAAACGTCGCATGTACGCCAGTCCATCCCGCGAGGTCCGTATGTACACGAATATCATGGTCGCCGTAGACGGTAGCGTTTCGTCCAGACAAGCCCTCGACGAAGGCCTGAAGATGGCCCGCCTGCACCAGGCCCGCCTGTTCGCCGTTTTCGTCGTCGACAAATCCATTTTGCTCAGCTACGCCGGGCGACTCGACCCGAATGCATTGATCGAGGAGGTCAGACACGACGGTGTAGCAGTGCTGCGAGATGCCGAGCGGACGATTGCGCGCGCGGGGGTGAACGGCGATACGGAAATCGTCGAAACGGAGCTCGGCCAGGATGTTGCGGAACGCCTGCAGCGCTATGCAGCCGAACATGCGATCGATCTGGCCGTACTCGGCACGCATGGTCGGCGCGGCATCCGCCGCGCGATGCTCGGCAGTGTCGCGGAACGCTTCCTGCGCACGTCGAGTTGCCCGGTACTGCTCGTGCGCGGCGACGACGCGACGCGTGCAGCCGTTGCGGCCGCATAGCGCAACTGCGCAAGCACCGTTCGGTGCGCGATCCCGTCAGGAGACCGTCATGGAAATCTCGTTTCCCGTCGAACCACCGGCGTATTCCGGGCAGGAGCCCGCGCTGGCCTTTCCGGCACTGGTAGAAGGCCGGCGCGTGCAATGCGCGATCACGGCCGCGGCACTGGAAGATCATTTCCTCGCCGCGTCACCTCGGGAGCCGGATCTCGTGGCCGCGTTCTCGTGCAATCGTCCCGCCATCGAATGCGCGGCGCGCCGCATGCTCGAGGAGGTCGGCGGCCGGCCGATCCTGCTCCACAGTGGATTTTTCCGGTTCTGTACGTAACCGGCTCGCGCCGTTGACGCGTATCAAACCGCAGCCGGCTCGCCCGTCTACGCTGGATTCCTGACAGGACGGTTCGTTCCCCGCGCGACAGGCGCATGTCGCAGCGACGCGTCCCGCATTCCGGTCCGGCACCGTCAGGACGAACGCGCCGGGCCGACTCAACTCAACCGTTCGAGGAGTGCACATCATGAGCAATCTGACCCGCTACGATCCGTTTTCGATGGACCCCGTCTCCGACCTGTTTCAGGGGCTGTTCAGGCCGTTGCGAGGCATGACGCTGACGGACGAACCCGATCTCGCGTCCGTGAAGATCGACGTCACGGAAAGCGACGATGCCTATAAGGTCAACGCGGAACTGCCGGGCGTCGCAAAGGACGACATCGACGTCCAGGTGACGGGCCGGACCGTATCGATCAACGCGAAGATCGAGCGCAACGCCGAGCAGAAGGAAGGCGAGCGCGTGATTCGGCGCGAGCGCTACAGCGGCGCGATCAGCCGCTCGTTCTCGCTGCCCGGCGAGATCGACGACGCGAACGCGACGGCAGCGTATCAGGACGGCGTGCTGTCGCTGACGCTGCCGAAGAAGACGCCGGCCGGGCAGAAGAAACTGACGATCAGCTGAGCGGGCGGCAGGCGCCGGACGATGCTTGCATCGCCCGAAGCGGGAAACCGGCGCGCGGGCAATCCGCGCGCCGTTTCATCGTGAAGCGGCCGCAGGTCCGCTCACGCATCCGACACCGTGCCGCCAGCCCGGTAACCGACGGTCTGCGCGAGGATCGGGAGTTCGTCCTCGTTCAGGCACAGCGCGTCGGCGAGCGCGCGATGGTTGATCCAGCCGCGCACGACCGTCCCGAGGCCGGTCGCCGCACAGTAGAGCGAAACGTTCTGCGCGATGGCCCCGGCCGCGACCGCCGAAAATACGTCGCGTTGCTGCGGCGGCATGTCGAGTATCGCTGAGGTCCGGACGACGTAGACGAGATCCAGCGGCGCGCGTCCGACGAAGTCCTGGTAACCCGTCAGGTTGCGGGCATCGACCGCGTGTTTCAGCACGAGTCGATGCGCGGGCGCGTCGTAGCGATAGACGCCATGCGGCAGCGCGACATAGATGTCGATTTCATTGGATGCATGCGCGGACGGCGCCGTACGACCGCCGCTTGCCGGCCGGTTGACGCCGTTCGCGGCCCACAGCATCGTGCCGAGCATCCTGGGCGGGAGCGGCGTGGCGGCGAATTCGCGGGAACTTATTCTCGTCGCGAGTGCGATCGTCAACGGCATGCCGTCGTCGAGGTTCGGGCGCGGCAGATCGACGATGGCCGGCGACTTTCCTTGTGGCGACGCCGGCAGTGCCGGGGGCGCCGGCGAATAGGTCAACAGTTGCTGTTCCGACAATTGAGTCTCCTTCGAGCATCGTTGCGCGTGCCTGGAACGTCACGCATCGGCGATCACACGATAAGGCGGCCGGGCCGCCCCGGCTTGACCTTCGTCAAGCGACGCATGCGCAGCCTGCGACGTGCGGCGCGAGATATCCGTTGACCTGCATCAGCGATCCGGCGCCGTGCGTGTGCAAATCTGGCTGCATGCGGCGGACAGGCACGCCGCGGCTCACAGGAGTGCACGCGATGAAAACCGACAAGCAGTTGAAGCAGGACGTTCAGGATGAACTGGAGTCGGACCCGGCGATCGACGCGACACGCATCGGTGTCGAGGTAGCCGACCGGATCGTGACGATATCGGGTCACCCGCCAAGCTACGCGGAGAAACTGGCGATCGAGCGCGCGGCGAACCGCGTGGCCGGCGTCAAGGCGCTCGTCGTCGACATGACTGTGCATCTGCCGAACGACGACGTCCGCACCGACGAGGACATCGCCAACGCAGTGCGTTCGGTGCTGCACTGGACGGTCGGTCTGAACGACGATGCGGTCAAGGTGCAGGTCGAGCACGGCTGGATCACGCTGTCCGGCAAGGTCGACTGGGCATACCAGAGCCATGCGGCCATGCGCGCGATCTCGCAGATGCGCAGCGTGACCGGCGTGACCGACCACATCAGCGTGCAGGGGGCGGTCGGATCGGCCGACATCAGCGGCGACATCAAGCGCGCGATCATGCGTCACGCGGAGCGCGAGGCGAAGCACATCGCGATCGAGGTGCGCGACGGCACCGTGCGGCTTTCCGGCAAGGTCGGCTCGTTCTCCGAGCGCAAGGCCGTGCGCGGTGCAGCGTGGTCCGCACGAGGCGTGCGTGCCGTCGTCGACGACCTGGTCGTCGAGTGAACCCGAGCAGCGGCGGCCGGATACGCAGTCGGCACGGATGAAGGAGGGAAGTCAGATGACAGTGTCGGGCGAGGTACATGACGCGGACTGGTCGGTGGCGATCGAGACGATCGCCGTCGAAACGGGCGGCTATCGTTGCAGGATCCATGTGACGCTCACGTCGCCGGATGGCGCATGCGAACACACGTTCGCGCATAACAGGACCCACGCCACCGAGCGCGAGGCCGCGGTCGAAGGGCTGCGAGCCGGGATGACGTGGGTCGAGATGAGGAAATCGAACACCTTCACGGTCTGAATCGCCGGCCGTCGCGGGCGTGTCGCATCGATGCCGACTTCCCGGGTCATTCGATGCGGCACGCGCCATCGCATGCATTCATGTGGCTAGTCGTCCGCTGGATCTCGTGCGGGACCCGGTGACGACGGACGCGCGACGGGTTCGCCTTGCCGCTGGACATGATGCGCGACCGCGTCGGTCACGGTCGGAAAGAAGCTGGCCGATCCGAATACGTCGAACAAGCCGTAAGCGCGCAGGCGATCCTTCACCGGGCCCTTCATTTCCGCGAAATTCAGCGCGATGCCTTGCTCGCCGAGCTCCTCGCGAAGCGCCACGAGCCGGTCCGCCGCGCTGACGTCGATATCGGTGACGGGTTCTGCCGCGACGACGATTCGATCGACCGGGCCCGCCGCTTGCGTGAGCGCAGCGTGCAGATGCTCGCAGAAAATCTCGACATTGGCATAGAAGAGCGGGGCATCCCAGCGGAACAGCACGAGCCCGGGTGTTTGCACGGCGTCCGGATGTCGCGCAATGTCGTGATAACCGCGAACGCCCGCCAGCCGGCCAAGCACCGCATCGTACGGATGCCAGGCCCGCCAGACGAACGACAGCAGCGACAGCGCGCTCGCGAGCAGGACACCCGGTACGACCCCCATGCCGACGACGCCCGCAAGGCACAGCACCGAAATCAGGCATTCGCCGCGGCGCATTCGATAAAGTCGTACCACGCCGCGGACGTCGGCGATGCCGAACGCGGCGTAAATCACCACGGCGGCCAGCGCCGCACGCGGGACGAGCGTCAGCAGCGCCGGCGCGACTATGAGCAGCAACACGATGCAGGCCGCCGCGACGAGATTCGTGACCTGGCTTTGCGCGCCCGCGGCAATCGCGACGGGCGTGCGGGACGCGCTGCTGCTGACCGCGCAGCCCTGCATCACGCCGGCCAGCAGATTGGCCGCCCCCAATGCGACCAGTTCCTGATTGCGGTCCGGCGCATCGCCCGCACGAGCGGAAAGGGCGCGCGACAACATGCTGATGTCGGCGAACGACACCAGTGCCACGGCGACCGCGCCGGACGCGAGCGCGGTCACGTCGGCGAGCGACACGACCGGAAGATGGGGCGTGGGCGCGCCGGCGGGCAACGCGCCGACCGTCGCGACCCCGTGCAACGGCAATACGCGTGCGGCCAGGGTCGCCGCCAGCACGGCGATCAATACGCCGGGCCAACGCGGCGTCACGCGCTTCATGGCCGCAATCGCCGCCAGAACGCCCACGCCCAGCACACACGCATCGATCGAAAACCGGTGCTCGAAGAGGGCACGCACGATGTGCGACAGGCCGGAGAACACGTCGTTGCCGGGGACGGACATGCCGAACAGCTCCGGCAGTCGGCCGACTGCAAGGGCGATGGCGATGCCGTTCAGGTAACCGTACTGGATCGGGCGCGACAGCAGATCGGTGACGAACCCGAGGCGGAGCGTACCGAGCAGGATGCAGATCGTTCCGGCCGACAGTGCCAGCGCGCCGGACAGCGCGACGGCCCGCTGCGGATCATGACCGGCGAGCGGTGCGATGGCCGCTGCGATCAACGCGGCCAGCGCGGAATCCGGGCCCAGCACGAGGATCCGGCTCGGGCCGAGCACCGCATAGGCGAGCAACGCGGCGATCGATGCGTAGAGCCCGGTGACGGCGGGCAGGCCGGCCGCCTGCGCGTAGCTCATGCCGACCGGAACCAGCACCGCGGAGAGTGCCAGGCCCGCATACAGGTCGCGCGAGAGCCACACCCGCCGGTAGTTCGCGAGCAGCGCGATTCCCGGGAGCATGCGTGCGATGTGTCCGGAAAGAGGCCGGATCATCGCGGTTTCGTCAGGGAAAAGCCGGGGCGACGGACATGGTTTGCTCCGGCAAGCGTGCATTCGACGGGATGCCGCCGGACCGTAACAGGCGCGCGAAACGCAAGAGCGGGAAGCGCCATTGCGCCGGATGACGGGACCGCTGCCGCCTGACCGGATACCGGCGTCGCGACACGACGGCGCTCGACATCACGCAGCCTGGAGCGCCGAAAGCTGCAGCGCCTGGGCAAAACGGGCCAGCGACGCAAGCGATCCCGTCACGCTTTCGTAGCGTTCGCGCCCGATCTGCGCATCGAGCATGACCATCATGCCGGCTTCGCGCGCAAGTGCGAGGAGCGCCTGCGTATCGGGTACCGTGCATCCCTGCGCAGCGGACCTGGAGGTGCCGGTGCGGCCGGCTGCCCGGCTTCCCGGTTCGAAACAAGACATCGCATGTGGCATGACGGCTCTCCTGAGCGAACGGCCGGGAATCGATGTGCGGTACAAGCGGTCGTCGTGCATTCAGTATCGTTTCCGCTCCCGCGGGATTCAATCAGGCAGCCCCGAACCGCGTGTAGGAAATGGGCAAATGAAATCGGCCGATTCCTACATCGCGCGGCTCGTCCGTGAAGTCACGCGCCGCGGCGGCCGCGATCGCCGCTGCGCATACCAGCAGCCGATTGCGTGCCAGATGTCCTGCGCGGATTCGCAATAGACGAACAAGTCGAGATCGCTGCGATCGATCATCCCGTCGTCCGCGAGAAAGGCGAAATCGACGACGCGGCGCCAATATGCCTCGCCGACGAGTATGACCGGCAGCGGCGCGATCTTCCGGGTTTGCAGGAGCGTCAGCACCTCGAACAACTCGTCGCAAGTGCCGTACCCGCCCGGGAAGAACACGGCGGCTTTTGCGCGCTCGAGCAGATGCAGCTTGCGGATCGCGAAATAGTGAAAGCGGAAGCACAGGGCCGGCGTGAGGTAGGGATTGGGCGCCTGTTCGCGCGGAAGTTCGATGTTCAAGCCGATGCTCGGTGCACCGTTTTCGTAGGCGCCTCGATTGGCGGCCTCCATGATGCCCGGGCCGCCGCCGGTGATCACGGCGAGCCTTGCCGTGCGGGTGCGCCGGTCGGCACGGCCGACGATGCGCCCGAATTCGCGCGCGACGCGATAGTAGGCGCTGTATTTGACCAGACGGCTCGCGACCGCGACGGCGCGGCGCCGGCGAGCGTCGTGCGGCCGCTCCGCCAGCGCACGGCTCGCTTCGCGCAGCCGCGCATTGGCTTCGGCGGGCGCGACGATGCGCGTGCTGCCGTAGATCACGATCGTGTGACCGATGCGTTCCTGTTGCAGGCGCTCCTCGGCTTTCCAGTAGTCGAGTTGCAGCCGGATGCCTCGCATGCCGGGGCGCTTCAGGAGCGTCGTGTCTTCATCGGCCTGTATGCAGTTCGCGGTCTCGGCCCGGCGCCTTGGCGGCCGCGAAAGGGCGCGCGAGGGCCGCGCGCGACGTTGCCGGGCCCTGACGGCGGTCGGTTTGACTACGCTCATGGTGGAGAGGGGGGCTGACAAGGCCGGTTACTGACTCAGGACCCATTGCACCAGTTGGCGGGCGTCGTCACGCGATAGCGGCCCGCCTCGCTCGGCGGCGGAAGGCATCGGCGTATCGCCCCAATGCGCGCGGCCGCCGTGGCGCAGCTTGATTTCGAGTTTCTCCTGCGCGTGCGGCACGCCCCGGTAGCGTTCCGCGATCTGGTGGAACGATGGCGCGAGAAACGGCATGTCGGATGTATGACAAAACATGCAGTGCTGGGCATCGACGAGCGCGGTCGGTTCGGGCACCACCGTCTGGGCGGCCGCGATGCCGGCCGTCGCGGCGAGCATGCAGGCGGCGAGTAGGCGCGTGACGTTCATGGTTTTTTTCCTCGTCAGGACGAAAGCGGGCGCGGCGCGCGATCAGGAAATCACTTCATCGAGCGGTCGGCGCGGCGAATGCGGCACATGCGGGCCGCGCCCGATGCGCAGCAGCAGTTGCGGATGCCCGCGAAGCGCGAGCATGTCGCGCAGCTGCGCGCGCAGTCCGGCCGTCTCGATCGGCTGGTTCAGGTACGACGCCGTGTAGCCCGCACGCGTCGCGACCAGCAGCATGCGCTCGAGCGCTTGCCCGGCGGCGAGCCAGGCCTCGCGATCGTCGCGAGCCGTCGCGATGCAGACGATCAGCGGCGACGCACCGACGAGCTGGTGGTGCAGCGCGGCCAGGCCGTTGCCGAGATCGAACGTGCGCACCGCGGTCGTCACGATCGGCGCCGCGAAATCCAGCAGTGCCGGCACGCCGGCCGCGAACGCGGGCATGCCGTCGACGTGCCGGCGCGGATCGATCCAGCTCGCCAGTTCGCGCCGGAACCGCGGGTCGGCAAACTGCTGGCGATCCGCGTCGGCGATCACCTCGGCCACCCGCGCGCGCCGCGCGATCGAGTCGGCACAGGCCACGTCGGCGCCTTCCGCGGCGCCCGCCGCGATCAGCGCGTGCTGGAGCGCGTCCGGAACGGGTTCGGATTCGAACGGGGCGCGCGTCGTGACGCGCTCGGGGATCGCGGCGAACAGCGTACCCAGCTCCGCATCGGTGTAGCCGTCGTCGCACACGCGCACGAGCGCCAGGACGTCGGGATCGATGTCGGACGGGAACGCGCTGATCGTATGCGCGATTCCGGCATGATTGAGCGCGACGCGGAGGTTGAGCAGCGCCGCGCCGCAACTGATGATCAGTTCGCGATCGTACGGATCGACCACGGGCAGCGCGCGAACCCGGTCCGCGCAGACCGCGATCGTCGTGCCGTCGACGATGAACCGCCACGGCTGGGAATTGTGGCTCGACGGCGCCAGCACCGCGTAGCCCAGCAGCGACCGCAGTCGATCGTCGAGACGGGGGCTTGCAGCAACGGGGGTATCGGATGTCATTCGGCAATCTCCAGGGAGCCGGCCAGCGGCGGTACGCCATTTCATCCTGTCAGCAACCGGCCGGCGGCCGTTGACCCACGTCAAGCCCGCGTCAGCGAGTCGTACGGACACGGTTCCATGCGTCTACGCTTGGAACAGGCGAAGCGCGCGACGCCGATCGCGCGGGGGAGATCCAGATGCTGGCAATGATGTTCGACGGGACGACACCGGAGTTGCGCGAGGCACACGTGCCGGACCCGCGGCCCGCGGCGGGCCAGTTGCTGATCGACGTGCACGCATGCGGCGTATGCCGTACCGATCTCCACGTCGTCGACGGCGATCTCGCGCATCCGAAGCTGCCGCTGATTCCGGGGCATGAAATCGTCGGGACGGTGCGCTCGCTGGGCACCGGCGTGACGGGTTTCGCGGTCGGCGACCGGGTTGGCGTGCCATGGCTCGGCCGGACCTGCGGGCATTGCGCGTATTGCACCGCCGGGCGGGAGAATCTGTGCGACAGCCCCGGATTCACCGGCTATACGATCGACGGCGGTTATGCCGAGCGCACCGTCGCGGACCACCGTTATTGCGTGCATCTGCCGCAGCGCTACGCCGACCAGGAGGCCGCACCGCTGCTTTGCGCGGGCCTGATCGGCTACCGTACGTTGCGCATGGCCGGCGACGCACGGCGAATCGGGATCTACGGGTTCGGCGCGGCGGCACATCTCGTCGCGCAGATCGCACATCACGAAGGGCGCCGGGTGTTCGCGCTGACGAAACCCGGCGATACCGCTGCGCAGCAGCTTGCGCTGTCGCTGGGGGCGGCATGGGCGGGCGGCAGCGACGAAGCGCCGCCCGAGACGCTCGACGCCGCGCTGATTTTCGCGCCGGTCGGCGCACTGGTGCCGGCGGCGCTGCGGGCGGTCGACAAGGGCGGGATCGTCGTGTGCGGCGGCATTCACATGAGCGACATCCCGGCTTTTCCGTACGCGTGGCTGTGGGGCGAGCGCCGCATCGCATCGGTGGCCAACCTGACGCGCGCGGATGCCGTCGCGTTCATGCGGATCGCCGACGCGACGCCGCTGCGGGTCGAGGCAACGCGCTATGCGCTGACCGACGCGAACCGCGCGCTGTCGGACCTGCGCACGGGGCATCTGTCGGGCGCCGCCGTGCTCGACACGCGCGGCTGAACCGCGCGATGTGCGAGCCGGGAAATCCGCGGCGTCAGATGCGCGCGAGCTCTTCCGAATCGACGATGCGGATCTGCTTGCCCTGCGCCGCGACGAGCCCTTTCTGCTGGAACTTCGACAGCATGCGGCTGACCGTCTCGAGTTTCATGCCGAGATACTCGCCGATCTCGTCGCGGGTCATCCGCAGCACGAACTCCGCGGCCGAGTAGCCGCGCGCCTTGAAACGCGTGGAGAGATTCAGCAGGAACGCGGCCACGCGCTGTTCCGCGCTCATCGTACCGAGCAGCAGCATCAACGCGGACTCGCGGACGATCTCGCCGCTCATCATCTGGTAGACGTGGTGCTGCATCGTCCGTACTTCGCGGCAGACCTGTTCGAGCTGGCCGAACGGAATGATGCAGACGGTGCTGTCTTCGAGCGCGATCGCATCGCCGTTGTGATGGCCGGTGTGCACACCGTCCAGTCCGAGCGATTCGCCGACGATCTGGAAGCCGGTCACCTGCTCGTCGCCGTCGCGATGCATGACGACGGTCTTGAACGATCCGGTTCTCACCGCGTAGATGCTGTTGAACGTATCGCCGGCCCGATACAGGGTGTCGCCGCGCTTGACGTGACGCGTCGTGCAGATCATCGCGTCGACCCGCGCGAAATCGTCGGGTGTCAGTTCCTGGGGCAGGCAAACGGCGCGCAGCGCGCACGAAGAACAGCGGGACGACGCGCGCTTCGGCTGGTCCGACCGCTCGACGGGGTGCAGCGGAATAAAGGGGCGCGACTGCGGCGACATCGACACTTCGGCATGGCTCTGCATGATCTGCTCCGGTTTGTTGGGGCGGCGGCGAATCGCGTGGGCACGGTCGCGCTGGCCGCTACGGGCGGCGTGAAACTCCGCCGCCTTCATCGAGGACGTGCCGCATCGGGGTGCGGGACGACGATGCAGTCGATGCAGGACTGCGCCGCCGGCCGCGCCAGGAGGCACGCGTGTTTGTTTTTCTTGACCGTGAGTATGGACAGCCGGGCGCGCGAATGAAATCAGCGGAAATTGAAGATCAAGTAGGTGATGAAGAAGGGCTGTAGGGCAATTCCTACAAACGTGCGGCGTCTTGTCGCGCTCAAAGTTCGTCCGGGTCGTCGAACAGCTTGTGGCGTACGGCGTACCGCACGAGTGCCGCATCGTTCGACATCTGCATTTTCTCGAGGATGCGCGTCTTGTAGGTGCTCACGGTCTTGACGCTGACGCACAGCGTCTGCGCGATGTCGGAGATCGATTCGCCGCAGGTCATGCGCCGGAACACGTCGAACTCGCGATCGGACAAGCGCTGGTGCGGCTGCAGCTCCGCCGGCTCGTTGAGGCTTTGCGCGAACTGCTCCGCCATCGTGAGGCTGACGTAGACGCCGCCGGATGCAATCTTGGCGAGCGCGGCCACCAGCTCCGCGCTCGCGCTTTCCTTCGTCATGTAGCCGGACGCGCCGGCGCGAAACGCACGCACCGCATATTGCTGTTCGGCATGCATCGTCAGCACGAGGATATGCAGGGCCGGCTTTTCGTCCTTGATCTGCCGGATCAGTTCGATGCCGTTGCGGCCGGGCATCGACAGATCGAGCACCAGCACGTGTGCCGGGGTGCCGCGGATCAGCGTCACGGTCGACGCGCTGTCGCGCGCCTCGCCCGCGACCTCGAACCCGTTTGCGTTCTGCAGGATGTGCCGGAGGCCGTCCCGGACGAGCGCGTGGTCGTCGGCGATGAGTACCCTGATCATGCGACATGCCCCTTGCCGGATCGCGCGGAACGGCTGCGCAGCGGCGATCGTTGATCCTGCCCCGATTCGTACATCCCGGTCGTCCGGCGTCTGGCTGCGCTCATGACGACCGCCTTCGATGCCCGGACGCCGTTCCGGCAAATGCGCTTGCATGCGCCGATCCGCCGTTGCGGACGTTGAATGGAATTGTGCGCGTTTTGCAGGGGTTCGCCAATCGGCGCACGTGCACCGTGCCGCCGTGCCTGGCGCGAGGCCTGCTTGATCGGTGTCAACCGGCCGGGCGGCGGCGGGCCCAGACTGAAGATCCCGATCCGGCCGGAACGGGGTGGATAAACCGGGAGGCGCCATGTATGAACGGATCTTCGCCGCGCTCGACGACAGTCGCGGCGCGCGGCTCGCGCTCGACGAGGCGATCGCGCTCGCCCGCGCGTCGGGCGGCCTCGTGGTCGCCGTGTGCGTCGTGACGGATACGCCGCCGCTGACGAATATCGGCAGCGCTTATGTCGATCGGATCGCCCCGGGCGGGGTAGATGCAAACCGCGCAGCGGTGGCGGTCGCCGATGCCGAAACCGCATTCCGGCTGTGCGGGGTGCGCGGCACCGCGCAAACGATCGATGCGTGCGGCGAGAACGTGTCGTCGGTGCTGGCGCGCGCGGCCACCGACTGCGATGCCGACCTGATCGTGATGGGGACGCACGGCCGGCGGGGTGTTCGCCGGGCGTTGCTCGGCAGCGTCGCCGAGTCGCTGCTGCGCACCGCGGACCTGCCCGTGCTGCTGGTCCGCGACGATTCGGGCGCGCCGTGATCCGCCAGGACGACGGGGCGGCCGACCGAGGCCGCCCCGTTCGCGTTCATGCTCAGTGCGACAACAGCACCGGCACCGTCATGGTTTCGAGGATCGTGCGCGTCGCGCCGCCGAGCACGCGCTCGTGCATCCGGGTATGGCTGTACAGGCCCATCACGATCAGGTCCGCGTGAAGGTCGGTGGCCCGGTTCAGCAGCGTCGCGCCGACGCCGACCGTGCTTGCGCGTGTCGTCGTCGAGAACGATGCGCGGATGCCGTGGCGCTCCAGGTATGCGGCGACATCCACGCCTGCCGGCGTCTTGTCCGGATCGGGTTGCCCGTGGCTGACCGTCTCGACGTTGACGAAGCGCGCACGCGCGAGCAGCGGCAGCGCGTCGGCCATCGCGCGTGCGGCTTCGCGCCCGCCGTCCCAGCCGATCAGCACGTTCTCGCCGATCTTGCGCACGTCGCCCGCGTACGGCACGACGAGCGCCGGACGGCCGCTGCCCATCACGACGTCCTCGATGAAATGGCGCGCGACGTACGTCAGGCGGTCGTCCGGATCCTCCTGGCCGAGCACGAGCAGGTCGGCATGACGCGCATGCAGGATCGCGGCGTCGGTCGCGGCGCCGGCGGGCGCCTGCCATTCGACGCTGCGCCCCGCGCGCTCGGCGGTTGCGAGGAATTTCTCCTCCGCGTCCTTGCGCCGCTGTTCGCACAGGCGCTCGTACACCGCGAGCTTGAGCGGCTCGTCGGGCCGCCGCAACGGTTCGAAAAGATCCTGGCAGACCACGTACAGGCCGATCAGGTGCGCGTTCCAGCGTCCTGCGAGTTCGAGCGCCAGTTCGACGCGCGTCGCGCAGCGATCGCTGTCGTCGAGATGGACGAGCAAGGTCTTGTAGCTCATGACGGCTCCTTTTCGGTAGACGCAGCGCCGGGCGCCGCGGCGGGCACCGGCGCACAACTCGCCGGAATCATCAGCACGGGGCACGCGGCGCGCCGCAGCAAGCGCTCGGCGACGCTGCCCAGGACGAGGCGGCTGAAGCCGCGCCGGCCGTGGGTGCCCATCACGATCAGGTCGGCGCCGGCTTCCTTCGCAACGATCAGGAGCCGCTGCGCGACGTCTTCGCCGCCCGGCTCGACATTGGCGATCCGCGGCGTGCCGGTGACGCCGCGCGCAGCCATGCGCTTGGCCGCGTCGTCGGTGACGCGCAGCCCTTCCTCGCGGAACGCGTCGATCAGGATCGACGGATCGTAGCCGTACATGTCGTAGGCCGGCACCAGGAAATCGACGACGTAGACCGGCGTGAGCCGCGCGCCCGATTCCGACGCAAGCGCCAGTGCGGCGTCGAGCGCGCGGGACGACGGTTCGCTGCCGTCGAGCGCGACCAGAATGTTCGAGTACATGGCGGTTCCCTCTGAACGCGTGTCAACGATTTCATCATCGGCGCACGCGCGCCGATCGCGCTGATCTGGATCAAGCGGCGCCGTCGCGTCGCAGTAGCCGCACCGCATCGCGTGCCGCAATCCACGCTTCGTCGGCCGGCTCGACGACGAGCAGCGCGAGCGTACGCAGCGGCGCGCTCAGTGCGACATCCTCAGTGCGACATCAGTACCGGCAGCGTCATCGATGCCAGCACCGTGCGCGTGGCGCCGCCCATCAGCAGTTCGTGCCAGCGCGGATGGCCGTACGCGCCCATCACGAGCAGATCGCTGCCCGTTTCGTACGCGCGCGACAGCAGCGTGTCGCCGACGGACGTGCCGGCGCCGCTATCGATGTCGAGCACGTTGACGTCCGGCGCGTGGCGCGCAAGCATCAGCGCGGCATCCGCGGCCGGAATGCGGGTGGTCGCCGCTTCGGAATCGCCGTCGACCACCGCGGCGACCGTCGTGCGTTTCGCGTGCTCGAGAAAGGGCAGCGCATCGTGCGCGGCGCGCGTGGCCTCGCGGCTGCCGTCCCACGCCACCAGCGCGCGTTCGCCGATCGACGGGAATTCCCCGGCATACGGCACGAACAGCACCGGACGCCCCGCGGACATCACGAGCGTTTCCGGAAACTGGTCGTCGATATAGGTTTCGGGATCGTTCGGGTCGCTCTGGCCCGCGATCACGAGATCCGCGAGACGCGCGAGACGCGGCACCGCGACGTTGGCGCGCTCGTCGGCGCGAATCCAGGCCGCCGATACGCCGGCCCGTGCCGTTTCGGCATGAAACAGGCGCTCGAGTGCGGCGAGACGTTCGTCGCGCTGGTCGCGCTGCTCGCGAAAGTAATCGGCGGAACCGGCCATCACGTAGAACGAAGTCGGCTCCGGTGTGTAGATCGCGAACACCCCGGTCAGGTGCGCCTTGAAGCGCCGCGCGAGACGCAACGCGAGCTCGAGGCGCGAATGCGCGCGAACGCTCGTATCGAGATGCACGACCATGCTCTTGTAGCTCATCTGGATCGCTCCATCGACGGTGTATCCGCCATTGCAATCCAGTCTACGAAGCGGGCTTCCCGCGCGCTTGACGCAGATCAACGGCCGCCGTGCCGCACAGCCGCACAGTGAGGCGGTCGCGGCCGGTACCGGGCAGGCGGCGCAAGACGGGTGCCGCCCGGGGTGCAGCCGGGGGCCGACCCTTCGACCGAATCGACAGAGGGAAGACGATGACCACCGACGCTTTGACGACACCGAACGGCGCGTGCCGGGCAGCCTGCGACATCGCGCTGCGCCTGTTCGCGCTGAATCGAGACTGGCAGCACGAATGGCATGCGCTGACGGGACGGCGCATCGAGCGGGATCGCGACGCGGCGCGGCAGTTGCAGCAGGCGCTCGCGGACACGCGGGAATGGGCCGAGTTCGGCGCGGCGGCACAGCGCGTGATGCGCGATTACGCGATCGCGAGCGCGGCGATCTGGCAGGACGCCGTCGAATGGGGCATGCGCACGCAATACGAGGAGGCGGGGGTCTGGCGCACCTGGCTGCGCGAGTATGGCGCGGACATGC
The DNA here is from genome assembly GCF_019091065.1 of Burkholderia sp. GbtcB21. Classification (NCBI taxonomy): domain Bacteria; kingdom Pseudomonadati; phylum Pseudomonadota; class Betaproteobacteria; order Burkholderiales; family Burkholderiaceae; genus Burkholderia; species Burkholderia sp. GbtcB21. Next base: position 131,857 of record NZ_JAGXKA010000006.1, on the reverse strand, counting down.
TGTCGCGCTACCAGACCGACTGGCTGCCCGACGTGAGCCGGCTGGCCGTGGTCAACGAAGCGAGCATGCCGTGGCATGAATGGATGGCGGCGTTCGGACGCGGCATGACGGACATGGCCGGCGCGAATGCGACGCGGGAGCACGATCATGTGCGCTGACCGTGTCGCATTCGTGACGGGCGGCACGGGCGGCCTGGGCGCCGCGATCAGTCGCCGTCTGCATGCCGCGGGCATGACCGTCGCCGTGTCGCACACGGAGCACAACGACCATATCGCGACCTGGCTGGCGCACGAGCGCGAAGCAGGGCGCACCTTCCATGCGTTCGAGGTCGACGTCGCCGACTACGACTCGTGCCAGCACTGCGCGGCGCGCGTGCTCGCGCAGTTCGGTCGTGTCGACGTGCTCGTCAACAACGCCGGCATCACGCGCGACGCCAGCTTCGTGAAGATGACCAAGAGCATGTGGGACGCGGTGCTGCGCACCAATCTCGACAGCATGTTCAACATGACGAAGCCGTTCGTGCCCTCCATGATCGAAGCCGGCTTCGGCCGCATCGTCAACGTCGGCTCCGTGAACGGCTCGAGAGGCGCGTATGGGCAGGCCAACTATGCGGCCGCCAAGGCGGGCATTCACGGTTTCACGAAGGCGCTCGCACTCGAGCTCGCGCGACACGGCGTGACGGTCAACACGGTGTCGCCCGGCTATCTCGCGACCGCGATGGTCGAGTCGGTGCCGAAGGACGTGCTCGACACGAAGATCCTGCCGCAGATTCCGGTGGGCCGCCTCGGCAACCCCGACGAAATCGCGGCGCTCGTCGCGTGGCTGTGCTCGGATACGGGCGCATTCGCGACCGGCGCGGAATTCGACGTCAACGGCGGCATGCACATGCGATGAATGATTCCGTCATCCGCGTGCCGGTCACGCGCCGTCCGGCTGCCGCCGCCGGTGAACTCGCGCAGGCCCCGCGTCCGTGCGCGGGCGCACGGCCCGACGTGTCGCCGGCCGAACAATGGGATCGCGCGGCGCGCGCGAGCCTGGCCACGATGACACTCGGCTTGTCGCCGGTGTCGCTGGCGCTGGCCATGATCGACTGGGGCGCGCATCTCGCCGTGTCGCCCGGAAAGTGCTTCGAACTGGCGTGGCAGGCATGGCTCGCGGCCGGTCCGTTGCCGGCGGCGAACGGCGCGGCCGACGCCCAGGACGAGGCCGGGCTGGCGGTGCATGCCGGGCAGGCCGATCCGCGCTTCGCCGCACCGGCGTGGTCGAACTGGCCGTTTTGCGCATATCGCGACGGCTTCCTGTCGATCCAGCGCTGGTGGCGCGATGCGACGCACGGCGTGCGGGGCGTCGAGCGGCATCACGAAGCACTCGTCGGGTTCGCCGCGCGGCAATGGCTCGACGCCTGCTCGCCGGGCAATTTCATCGCGACCAATCCGGTCGTGCTCGACGCGACGATACGCAGCGGCGGCGCCAATTTCGCGGCCGGTGCGCGGCACTGGCTGGACGATCTCGGCGCGCAGATCGATCGCGCCGGCGGCGCCCGTCCGCGCGATGCGCAGGCCTATCTGCCCGGGCACGACGTCGCGATCACGCCGGGCCGGGTCGTATGGCGCAACGCACTGTGCGAATTGCTGCAGTACGAACCGACGACGGCCGGCGTCGCACGCGAGCCGATCCTGATCGTGCCGTCGTGGATCATGAAGTACTACATCCTCGACCTGCAGCCGCACAATTCGCTGATCCGCTTCCTGGTCGACGCGGGCTACACCGTGTTCGCGATCTCGTGGCGCAATCCGGGCGCGGGGTCGCGCGATCTCGGGCTCGACGACTACCTGCGCGACGGCTGCCTCGCCGCGCTCGACGTCGTTCGCGAGCAGTGCGGCGAAGCCGTCCACGCCGTGGGCTACTGCCTCGGCGGCACGCTGCTGGCCATCGGCGCGGCGGCGCTCGCGCGCGACGGGCGGCAGCACGACACGTTGCGTTCCGTCACGCTGCTGGCGGCCCAGACCGATTTCAGCGAACCCGGCGAACTCGGCCTGTTCGTCGACGCGAGCGAGCTGTCCGCGCTCGACGCGCTGATGTGGCGGCAAGGCTACCTGGACGGCTCGCAGATGTCCGCCACGTTCGAGCTGCTGAATGCGCGCGACCTGATCTGGTCGCGCATGATGAGCGAGTATCTGCTCGGCAAGCGCACGAAGCCGAACGACCTGATGTCGTGGAATGCGGACGTCACGCGCATGCCGTACCGCATGCACACGGAATACCTGACGCGGCTGTTCCTCGACAACGACCTCGCGGCAGGCCGCTATTGCGTCGACGGCCGGCCGGTCGCGCTGTCGGATATCGACGTGCCGATGTTCGTGGTCGGAACCGAGCGCGATCACGTGTCGCCGTGGCACTCCGTCTACAAGCTCCACCTGCTCACGCACAACGCGCTGACTTTCGTGCTGACCTCGGGCGGCCATAACGCCGGCATCGTGTCGGAACCCGGCCATCCGGGCCGCCACTATCGCCGCGCCACCCGCGAACCGGGCGCGCCTTACCGCAGCCAGCACGACTTCGTGAACGAAACGCGCGCCGTCGACGGGTCGTGGTGGACGTGCTGGCGCGACTGGTTGCGCGCGCACGCGTCGGGCGACGTGCCGGCACGCACGCCGGATGCCGGCCTGGGGGCGGCGCCCGGCACTTACGTGCTCGAAACTTGAAGAACCTGACCGGCGGCGTGCTCGATCGCGCCGCTCATCTTCGCGGCGGGATCGGGCCTGCGCATCGACAGCGCTGCCGGCGCATGCGACGCCTGCCTGCAACGTGCACGCCGGGCCCGATCAACGAACGAACCTCCCTTTCGATGGAGACAACGCAATGAAAGCACTCGTATACCAGGGGCCGCGGCGCAAGGCGCTCGAACGGCGGCCGATGCCGGAGCTGCAGGCGCCGACCGACGCGATCGTCCGCGTGACGCGCACGACGATCTGCGGCACCGACCTGCACATCCTGAAGGGCGACGTGCCGTCGTGCGAACCCGGCCGCGTCCTCGGCCACGAGGGCGTCGGGATCGTCGAGCAGGTCGGCGCGGCGGTCGACACGCTGCAGCCGGGCGATCACGTGCTGATCTCGTGCATCACGTCGTGCGGCCGGTGCGAATACTGCCGGCGCGGCCTGTACTCGCATTGCACGACGGGCGGCTGGATCCTCGGCAACCGGATCGACGGCACGCAGGCCGAGTACGTGCGCATTCCGCACGCGCAGACCAGCCTGTACCGGCTTCCGCCCGGCGCGGACGAGGATGCGCTCGTGATGCTGTCCGACATCCTGCCGACCGGGTTCGAATGCGGCGTGCTGAACGGCAAGGTGCAGCCGGGCTGTACGGTCGCGATCGTCGGCGCGGGGCCGATCGGGCTCGCGGCGTTGCTGACCGCGCAGTTTTACTCGCCCGCGCAGATCATCATGATCGACCCGGACCGCAACCGGCTCGAGGTCGCGCGGCGCTTCGGCGCGACCGACTGCTTCGACGGCGCCAGTGGCGACCCTGTCGCGGACGTGATGAAGCTGACCGACGGCGTCGGCGTCGATTGCGCGATCGAGGCGGTCGGGATTCCGGCGACGTTCGAGATGTGCACGTCGCTCGTCGCGCCGGGCGGCGTCGTCGCGAACGTCGGCGTGCATGGCGTGAAGGCCGACCTGCATCTCGAGAAGCTGTGGGATCGCAACATCGCGATCACGACCCGGCTCGTCGATACGGTCAGCACGCCGATGCTGCTGAAGACCGTGCGCGCGGGGCGGCTCGATCCGAAGCGTCTGATCACGCACCGGTTTTCGCTCGACGACGTCGAGCGCGCGTACGACACGTTCGGCCGCGCCGCGGAAACGCATGCACTGAAGGTCATCATCGAAGTGGCGTGATGGCGGCGCGCGGCGGGAGCGGGTGCCCGCCGCGTCGGATGACGCGATGCGCGCGGCGTTCGTGCGCCGCGCGTCGTCGTCAGGATGACGGCGTTGCCGGTTCGCGCGTGTCGTCGCGCTCGGCTTCGTCGAGATCGACGGTCTGCCCGTAGGTCGGCACCTCGCACGGCCAGTGCAGGGTCTCGGCGATGCGCCGCCGCAACGCATCGGCCGCCGCCGGCTCGCCGTGCGTGACGAAGGTCCGGAACGGCGCGCGCTGCATCGTGCCGAGCCATCGCAGGATTTCCTCGTAGTCGGCATGCGCGGACAGCGACGCGATCGACTCGACCCGGGCGCGCACGCGCACGTACTCCCCGTGAATCTTCAGCGTCGGCTCATGCGCCGCCAGCGCGGCGCCGCGCGTGCCCGCGGCCTGGTAGCCCACCAGCGCGATCGTGTTGCGCGGATCGGGCGCATAGCGGCTCAGGTGATGCAGCACGCGTCCGCCCGTCGCCATGCCGCTTCCCGCAATGATGACCATCGGCCCCTGGTGGTCGGCGATCGCCTTCGACTGGTCGACCGTTCGGATCATCGTCGCCGCGTGGCCGAGCGCGTTCGCTTCCGACAGGGTCAGCCGGTGCTCGAGGATGTGATGGCGATAGATCTCCGTCACGTCCGTCGCCATCGGGCTGTCGAGAAACACCGGCACGCGCGCCATGCGGCCGGCCGCCTTCAGGCGCGCGACGTAGTGCAGGATCTCCTGCGCGCGGCCGACGGTGAAGCAGGGGATCACGACCACGCCGCCGCGCGAGAAGGTGTTTTCGAACAGCGTTGCCAGCTCGGCCTCGGGGTCCGATGCCGGATGCAGCCGGTCGCCGTACGTCGATTCGACGACCAGGTAATCCGCATGCGCCGGCGGCGTCGGCGGCTGCATGATCGGGTCGTGATAGCGGCCGAGATCGCCGGAGAACGCCAGTACCTTGTGATCCCAGTGCATCACGACGCTGGCCGCGCCGAGGATGTGACCGGCCGGCAGCAGCCGGAACGACAGGCTGCCGCCCAATGCGACGCATTCGTCGAATGCGACGGGTTTCATCAGGTGCAGCGCGCGTTGCGCATCGTCGGTCGTGTAGAGCGGCTGGGCCGGGTGGTGCTTCGAATAACCGTGCCGGTTCGCGAAATCGGCTTCTTCCTCCTGCAGCCGCGCGCTGTCGCGCAGCATGATGTCGCAGAGTTCGGCCGTGGCCTGCGTGCAGTACACCGGGCCGCGAAACCCGTCGCGCGCGAGCACCGGCAGGTAGCCGGTGTGGTCGAGATGCGCATGCGTGAGGACCACCGCATCCAGGGTGTCTGGCGCGACCGGCAGCGGGTTCCAGTTGCGCAGCCGCAGGTTCTTCGTGCCCTGGAACAGGCCGCAATCGACCAGGATGCGCCGGTCGCGATGTTCGACCAGATACTTCGATCCGGTCACGGTTTCGGTCGCACCGAGAAAAGTCAGCTTCATGGCTTGCCTCGCCGGGAGTTGGAGAGTTCGATGTTCCGATTACATCGCGTGTGCGCGCAATCGCGTTGACTGAAGTCAGGGATTGCCGTATCCGCGTGAGCGACGGTGGCGATTCGACGGACGAATGGCGGCGTGCCGCCGTCGGAACGTCGCGCCGCGTGCGGTGCGGCAGGGTCGGTCAACGGTGTCCGGGAAGTCGTAGAGCGGCTGAACGTCGGCCGGCCGGCGCGATTTCTCACGCGGGTCATCCGGTTCCATTGGCGGACGAGCATCTCCGCCGCCGGAGACCTCCGCGATATCGATCACGGCGGCAGGCCAGGCTAAGCAGCACATTGCCGCGACGGGTTCCGATGCCTGGAGCTTGCATGGGGCATCGCCATGTGCAGCTTGCCGGCCATGACGCTGGCAACCAGCATCACGACGACGGCTATCCCGTGCGCCGGGTTGCGCAGACAGGCTTCCACCTGTTCGCTGCGCGCCGCGCCGAACAGGCACCACCGGCAGAAGTGTTCGCAGTTGTTCGTGAGCAGCCGATAACGGCGTTCGCCGAGGCGCGACGCCGCGCGGCGGGCAACTTCCGATCCGCTGTACGAGGCGGCCGCGTGCCGGATGATCGCCAGTTCGAAACCGGCCGCGAATCGGTCGACGGAGATGATTTCGACCGGGCCGCCGCTGAGCCGGCGCGACAGCCCCGCGTAGTGAATCACCTGGCCGTCGCCGATGTAGATGCCGTGATGCGCATAGCCTGGGCGCCGGGTCATCAGGTGCGCGCCGACGGGCCATTCGTTGCCGGCCGCAGTGCCGCCGGATTGCGCTGAAGTCGGGTGGTTCATTGGCTCCTCCTGAATCCCGCGGCGCAGGCCGGCCCGGGGCCGGCCCCGGCATGGCGGAATGCGCCGCCCGACCGCTGAATACGTGACGCCTTGTCACGCTTTCAGTATTGGCAGTGGGGCGGGATGCAGCAATCAGCGCGGTCTGAACTTGTTGTCCGACGTGCGGCCATGATGTCGGAAATTTCCGACGCGGCAGCGGACGATGGCTGACAGGCGAGACGGCTGGAGGCTGATCGGGCCGCGCGGACGAGTTGCGCCTCGTCGCGGCACGCATGACGGGCCACCGCGACATTTTCCGGTCGTGCAACGAGATGCGGCCCGAGCAGCCGGCGTGCTTGATGTGTGTCAACCGCGCCCGTCGGCATCCCCATACAGTCGACACCAAGGCTTGCGCGCGTGGTGCGCAGAGTCGACCAGCGCGGCACGTTCGGCAGCCGGATGATCCAGCCGATGCCGCGCATTTGCGTATGGAACTCACGGCGGTGCGAGGCGTTGGCGATGAAACAGCGATGGTTGGCGGTTGGCGTGGCGCTCGCGTTGAGTGCTTGTGCGGGAGAGGAGCATACCGCCGCATTCAGGAAGAAGGAAACGCAACTGCTCGAGACGCGCCAGACGGCATTGCTGCGGTGTGCGACGCAATCCGAATGCGACCGTGCGTGGAACCGCACGCGGGACTTCATCGAAAGACGTTCGTCGACCCGGATCACGCGATTCGGCCCGGACCTGATCGAAACCGCGCAGTCGCATCTGGCCGGAAACGTCTATCTGTGGGCGTCCCGCGCAGCGTCGGCAGACGGGAGCGCGACGATCCGGCTCAAGGCGATGTGCAAAGGCATGTACGACAGCAATGGCGGCCCGGGCTGGCAATACGACGGTTGCGCGGCGAAGATCCTCGAGATACAGGAAGGCTTCCGCTCGCTCCAGGATCCGTCGTCTGCACAGGGAACGCCTCCACGATAGGGCGACAGCGCGCGCGGCGCAGCGCCGCGCGCCGGGTCGGTCACGCCATTTGGCCGATCGTCTTGCGGAACCGCATCAGCGACAGCAGGAACAGCGCGCATCCGATCGCGAACAGCACCGCGAACTGTACCCAGACCGCATCGAAGCCGGCGCCGCGATACAGGATGCGCTGCGCCAGCTCGACGAAATGGGTGGTCGGCGCGGCCAGCATGATGTCCTGCACGGCCAGCGGCATGCTTTCGCGCGGCGTCAGCCCGCCCGACAGCAACTGCAGCGGCAGCAACACGAGCACGAGCAGCATCCCGAACTGCGGCATGCTGCGCACGAGCGTCGCGAGAAAGATCCCCATCGACGTCGTCGCGAACAGGTGCAGCGCCATCCCGGCGACGAACAGCGGCACGGAGCCCGGAATCGGCACGTGCAATGCGCCGCCCACCACGAACGTCAGCGATGCGACGGCCGCAACCGTGACGACGAGCCCCATCGACCAGACCTTCGCGAGCATGATTTCCGCCGCGGTCACCGGCATGACCAGCAGATGTTCGATCGTGCCGTGCTCGCGCTCGCGGATCAGCGCCGCCCCGGTCAGGATCATCGACAGCATCGTCACGTTGTTGATCAGTTCCATCAGCGCGCCGAACCATACCTCGTCGAGATTCGGGTTGAAGCGCATCCGCATCGCGAGATCGACGGGCGGCAGCGGCGTGCCGCGATAGCGCCGCACGAACGCGTCGATCTCGCCGGACACGATCTGCTGGACATAACCGCTGCCGGTGAATGCCTGGGTCATGCGCGTCGCATCGACGTTGAGCTGAATCGTCGCATGGCGGCCGGCCAGCACGTCGCGCTGGAAGTCCGGCGGAATGTCGAGCGAGAACGTGTAGTCGCCGTTGTCGAGACCGCGATCGGCCGCGACGGCGTCGATGATCGGCGGCGCCGCGAACTGCGGCGGGAAGAACGCCGCGACGATGCGCGCCGACAGCGGCGACGCGTCCTCGTCGACGATCGCGATCGGCACTTTGTGCAGCGTTTCCGGGCGAGCGGTGGCGGCGACATAGATCGACGCGCTGAACGTGTAGACGATCAGCGCGAGCAGGATCGGGTCGCGGGCGAGGCTCCAGAGTTCCTTGATGCCGAGCCGGTAAATGGCGAGCAGGCGCGACATGGTCAGCGCTCCTGTTTGCGCAGCAGCAGACCGGTCATGATCAGAATGACCGGTGCCGCCGCGAGCAGCGGCCAGAACTGGGACGACAGGTCGGCCAGCCCGAGCGCCTTGTTGTAAACGCCGCGGCTGATCGCGAGCATGTAGGTGGCCGGGTAGATCGTACCGATCCACTTGCCGCTGCCTTCGAGCGACGACAGCGGCGTGAGCAGGCCCGAGAACTGCACGACGGGGATCAGCGTGCCGATGATCGTCATGAAGATCGCGGCGATCTGGCTGCGGGTGAAGGTCGACGCGAACAGCCCGATGCCCGTGGCCACGACGTTGAATATCAGCACCGCGGCCGCCAGCGTCGCAAAACTTCCCTTGATCCGCACGCCGAACACGACGTCGGCCAGCACGACCATCAGCAGGAAATTCAGCATCGCCAGCATCACGTAGGGCGCCTGCTTGCCGAGCAGGAACTCGGCCCGCGTGACCGGCGTCACGTACAGGTTGACGATCGAACCGAGCTCCCGTTCCCGCACGACCGCGAGCGCCGTGAGCATCGCGGGCAGCATCAGCAGCAGCATCGGCATGATCGCCGGAATCATCGCCGGCAGGCTCTTGACGTCCGGGTTGTAGCGATAACGAACGGCGACGTCGACCGCGGGGACGAGCGACGCGCCGAGCCGGCGCTTCGCCTGGTCGCGCAGCCAGTTCTCGTGCATGCCGGCGACATAGCCGCGGATCGTCTCCGCGCGCATCGGCATCGCACCGTCGACCCATGCGCCGATCTCGACGCGCCGGCCGCGCGCGACATCGCGTGCGAACCCGGGCGGGATCTCGATCGCGAGCGACAGGTGGCCGCCGCGCATGCGGCGATCGATGTCGCGATCGTCCGCGAGCGGCGCGCGCGGCACGAAGTAGCGCGAGCCGGCGAGGTTCTGCGCATAGTCCTGGCTCAGGATCGACTGGTCGCGGTCGAGCACCGCGAACGTCAGGTTGTCGACGTCGAGACTGATGCCGATGCTGATCACGCACATCAGCACGAGCGAACCGAACAGCGCCAGCGTCGCGCGCAGCGGGTCGCGGCGCAGCTCCAGCACCTCGCGCCACAGATAACTGCCGGCGCGCGCCGGGCTGAACCACGCGGCCCCGTGGCTTGTGCCTGCCGCCTCGGGCGGCGCGGCAAGCCAGCCGGCGTCGGACGGTGCCTCCGTCAACGCGCCGTCCGCTTGCTGCGCATCGGTCAGGTATCCGATGAACGCCTCTTCGAGCGTGCCGGCGCCGCGCATGCGAACCAGTTCCGCCGGCGCGGCGCTCGCGAGCACGCGGCCCGCGTGCATCAGCGAGATGCGATCGCAGCGCTCGGCCTCGTTCATGAAGTGCGTCGAAATGAAGATCGTCACGCGATCGTGCCGCGCGAGCTCGATCATCAGTCGCCAGAAATCGTCCCGTGCGACGGGATCCACGCCGGACGTCGGCTCGTCGAGGATCAGCAGTTCGGGCTTGTGCACCATCGCCACCGCCAGGGACAGCCGCTGCCGCATGCCTAGCGGCAGCTGCTCGGGCAGTGAGTCGAGCGCGTCGGCGAGCCCGAAGCGCTCGACCATTTCGGCGACCCGCCCGGATACCTCCGGCTCCGGTACGCCGAACAGGCGGGCATGCAGCACGAGGTTCTGCCGGACGGTCAGTTCGCCGTACAGCGAAAACCCTTGCGACATGTAGCCGACTCGCCGGCGGGTGTCGATGTCGTCCGCGGCGACCGGTCGGCCGAACAGCGTCGCGGTGCCTTCGGATGCGGGCAGCAGCCCCGTGAGCATCTTCATGGTCGTCGATTTGCCGCAGCCGTTCGAGCCGAGAAAACCGAAGATTTCGCCGCGGCGGATCTGCAGGCTCACGTGATCGACCGCGACGAAATCGCCGAACCGCATCGTCAGCGCCTCGGCCTCGATCGCATAACCGGCGGAAGCATCGGGCTGAAAAGGCTCGATCCGGATCGGCTGGTGCCCGCGCCGGCGCGCGTCCGGGAGCAACGCGACGAACGCGGCTTCCAGCGTGTCGCAACCGGTATGCGCGAGCAGTTCGCCGGGGCTGCCCGTCGCCAGCACGCGGCCGGCGTCCATCGCGATCAGCCAGTCGAAACGCCGGGCCTCGTCCATGTACGCGGTGGCGACCAGTACGCTCATCGCCGGGCGAGCGGCGCGAATGCGTCCGATCAGTTCCCAGAACTGCGCGCGCGAGAGCGGGTCCACGCCGGTCGTCGGCTCGTCGAGGATCAGCAGGTCGGGATCGTGGATCAATGCGCAGCACAGGCCGAGCTTCTGCTTCATGCCGCCGGACAGTTTGCCGGCGGGACGGTCGAGGAACGGATGGAGGCCGGTGCTGCGCGTGAGCGCGTCGATCCGGCGGCGGCGCTCCGCCGCATCGTGGCCGAACAGTCTCGCGAAGAACTGCAGGTTTTCCTCGACCGACAGGGTCGCATACAGGTTCCGGCCCAGGCCTTGCGGCATGTACGCGATCCGCCGGCAGACGCGTTCGCGGTGGCGTCGCGACGACAGATCCCCGTCGAGGGTCCAGACCTGACCCTGCTGGACCTCGCGCGCGCCGGAAGCGAGCGCGAGCAGGCTCGACTTGCCGACCCCGTCCGGCCCGATCAGCCCGACCATGCGGCCGGCCGGAATCTCGAGCGTCACGTCGTCGAGCGCGTACTTGCCGCCGTATCGCAACGAGACGCCCGACAGCCGTACGACCGTGCCGGGCGCACCCGCAACAGGCGGGCCTTCGGTCGATCCGGCGTCGGCGCCGGCCGGCGACATCGATTTCATTGCGGCACCCTGATCGCGAGGCGCTCGGGCCACGCCATGTTCGGATCGGCCTTCAGCCACGCGACACCCGGCAGCCCGGTCTTGACGAGCTTCAGATGGCGCTGCAGCAGGTCGCGGTCGATGCGCGCCTTCACGCGGAACATCAGCTTCTGCCGCTCGGTGGCCGTCTCGACCGTCTTCGGCGTGAACTGCGCGGTGCTCGACACGTACGACACACGTGCCGGAATCACGTATTCCGGCGCGGCGTCGAGCACGATCCGCACGTCGGCGCCGAGCGGCACTCGACCGACGACCGTTTCGGGCAGGAAGAACGTCATGTAGACGTCCGACAGGTCGACGACGTTGAGCACCTTGCCGCCTGCCGGCAGCACCTCGCCCGATTCGGCCACGCGATACTGGACGCGCCCGTCGCGCGGCGACGTCAGATCGCTGTCCGAGATGTCGGCCTGCACGCGCGCGACGGTCGCCTGCGCGGCCGTCACGGCGGAGCGCGCCGCAACCAGCTGGGCCTTCGTGGCGTCGATCGCGGCCTGCGCGGCTTCCGCCTGCGCACGCGCGGCGCTCACGGTTGCCCGCAGGCTGCCGGCGCGCGCGCGATCGTCGTCGAGCTCCTGCAGCGACGACGCACCGTCGCGCGACAGGGTTTCGGAACGCGCGAGCCGCCGCGTCGCCGCGTCGAGTTCGCTTTCCCGCTGCACGACCACGGCCGCCGCGGCAGCCTTGTCGCTGCGCCGCTGCGCGACCTGCGCGTCGACGCTCGCCGCGGTGTTCACCGCCTGCTGCTCCCTGGCGCGCGCTTCGTCGAGCTGCGCCTGCAGCACGACGACGTCCATGTGCGCGAGCGGCTGCCCGGCCTTCACGAAGTCGCCTTCGTCGACGAGCATCGCGGCGACGCGCCCCGGCAGCTTGGTCGCGACGTCGATCTCGGTCGCCTCGATCCGGCCGTTGCCGCTCACCAGGCCGGCATCCGCGTGTCCGTCGCGCCAGCGTGTCCACCCGTAGTAGATCAGGCCGATCGCGAGCACGGCGGCGCCGGCACCGATCAGAAGAGGGCGCTTGATGGTTTTCATCGTGTGGAATCCGGATCGGTCGAAGTGTTGATCGGCGACGCGGCGGCCTCGTCGTCCTCGTGCGTCGCGCCGCCGAGCGCGCCGTACAGCGCGACGCGGCTCGACAGCAGCGCACGGCGCGCCATCACCCATTGCTGCTCCGCGTTCATCAGGTCCCGTTGCGCGTCGAGCACTTCGAGGAACCGTGTGGCGCCGCTGTCGTAGCGCAGCTTCGCCAGGCGCGCCCGTTCGGTTTGGGAGGCCAGCGTGGCGCGCTCGATGCGTACCTGGTCCGCCAGCCAGTAGCGGGACGCGAGCGCGTCGGACACGTCGCGGAAGGCGCCTTGCAGCGTCTTTTCGTACTTCGCGAGCGCCTCGTCGCGCTGCGCATGCGCAAGGGCGAGATTCGAGCGGTTTCGGCCGCCATCGAAAAGCGGCAGCGTCACGGTGGGGACGATCGACCATACGCCGGCGCCGGACGACAGCAGATCGTGCAACGCGCTGCTGCCCGAGCCGATCGAGCTCGTCAATGCGATGCGGGGAAAGAATGCGGCGCGCGCGGCGCCGATGTTCGCGCGCGTCGCCTGCAACTCGTGCTCGGCCGCAATCACGTCCGGACGGTTGGCGAGCAGCGACGAAGGCAGGCCGGGGGCGAGCGACGGCGTCACCGCGCCGTCGTCGAGCGCGAGCGGCGCGTCGGGCAGATCCGGCGGCCCGCCGACGAGCAGCGCCAGCGCATCGGCAGCCGACGCGCGTGCCTGCTGCAACTGGACCCCAAGGGATTCCGCCTGCTGCAGCAGGATCTCCGATTGCGTCAGGTCGAGTCGCGAAATCGCGCCGGCCGCCTGGCGAAGCCGGAAAATCCGCAGCGATTCGCGCCGCGTGTCGATCGTCGCGCGGGTTAGCGCGATGCGTTCGTCGAGCTCGCACAGGGTCAGGTACGCGTCCGCGACCGCGGTGATCACGCTCAGCGTCGCGGCTCGCCGGGCCGCATCGCTCGCCAGGTAGCGCTGCAGCGCCGCGTCTTTCAGGTTGCGCACACGGCCCCAGAAGTCGATCTCCCATTGCGTCTCGGCCAGCCGAACCTCGTAGACCTGGCCGATCATGGGCGTCGGGGACAGGAAGCCGCCCGGTGTACGAAACCGCGCGTAGGCGGCGCCCGCATCGATCGACGGCCACTGGTCCGCGCGGCGGATGCCATAGACGGCGCGCGCCTGCTCGACGCGCGCGACGGCTGCGCGCAGATCGCGATTGCCGGCCAGCGCCTGTGCGATCAACGCGCGAAGACGCGCATCGACGAAGTATTGCTGCCACGCCGGCACCTGCGCCGCGACCGGGGCGTTGGCGTTGGCGGAGGGATCCGGAAATGCGGCAGGGATCGGCGCGGCGGGACGCTCGTCGGGCGGCGCAAGCGACAGGCATCCCGAAAGCAGTCCCGCGCCCGTTGTCATCGCAACGAAACGCACGCACCGCGCAACGGCGATGTGGAAGTCAGCGGGAAGCGCGATGGCGCGCATGGAATGCCTCGGCGAATTCGGGAACACGGGATGGCGCCGCCTCGTGGCGTCGCCGCTTCGGGGTCATTTATATCCGACGATTGCGGTTCTAACCCTTGATCTGAGTCACTTCGGCGGGGATGCGTTTCGAGCGGCGCCTCGCTTGACATCTGCGCCGGGCATGTATCAAACCCACGGGTCGCTGCGTGCGCCGGGTATAAGCAAGCCACGCGGCAGCGGCGTGTGGGAAGCGATATCGGCAAACGTCCGATCTTCATGAAAGCCCAGCACACGTGCCGAGACGCGCGTCGGAAAGGCATGCAGCCTGGCGTTGTAGACGGCGACGGCGTTGTCGTATTGCTCACGGGCGATGCCGATTCGCAGCTCGATGGACCGAAGACGGACTTTCAATGCGCGGTAGCGCTTGTCGGCCAGCATTTTGCGGTCTGAATCCGACACGGCCAGCAAACGCGAGACCGCGATTTCGAGTTTGAATTGCGCGTCGTCGTAGTAGCGCAGCGCGTCGCCCTGCCGAAGCGACGCAGCCGCGGCGGGCGTGGCGGCCACCGTCGCGTAAGCGTTGCGCACGGCTGCCAGCCGCTGATTCGGAGCCTTCATTCCGCGGGATTCGACCTGCAGGAGATCGGCGACGATCGCGGCGCGCTCGTCGTACGTGCCGACGACGCCATTCAGCGCCAGCGCGACCTTGTTGTCGCCGTCTCGCAATAGCGACAGGCTGCCGCTGGTCGGCGCCAGCGCCAGGGCAATAAGCGCTACCGAAAGCGTCTTCATGTCGATTCCCGATGTACGGTCGCGTTTGTCTCGGACAGCTGGACTCGATTGTGGGTACCGAATGCCGGTTTTCGGTTGATTCGCGTCAACCCGGCCGTTCGTGTCGGGAAAGGGAACGGGAAAGGCATGCTCGAGCGGCCGATCCGGCGACATGAGCTGCCCGATGCGCGATTTCGGCGCTGCACGCGGTTTCGAAAGCGTTCGCCTGGCTTGCTTCTTGCACGATGCGTCGGCGGTTTGTATATAGTGTCAGGCACCGCATGGCAGCCGAGAGTTCGAATCCTGGCCGGCAGAATGCCGTCATCATTCCTCGGAAGACTGTGGACGTATCGGAAATGCCGGCCAACCCGAGCCCGGCCCCGGACGGTCCAACCAGGAAGGAGCATTGCGCGTGGAAACGATTGCTCGATTCTTTGTGGCTTCAGGCTTTGCGCCGCACGGCTATTGCCTCCAGTGGTCGCCCGGGCTGATCTGGACATACGTGGTTGCGGACGCAATCATCGCGCTTTCCTACTATTCGATACCCGTCGCGCTGTGGATATTCACGCGTCGTCGCACGGACCTGCCGTTCAGCTGGCTGTTCCTGATGTTCGCCGTATTCATTCTGGCGTGCGGCACCACGCATCTGATTTCGATTCTCGATATCTGGCAGCCGGTGTACTGGCTGGACGCGAGCGTCAAGACCATTACCGCGGCGGCATCGCTCGCCACCGCCGTCGTCATATGGCCCCTGATGCCGAAGGCGCTTGCGCTGCCGAGCCCGATGCAGCTGGATCAGGCGAACCGCGATCTGGTGCGAGAGATCGCGGCCCGCCAGGCAGCCGAGAGCCAGTTGCGGGCGCTCACCCATGAGCTCGAACATCGGGTTGCGACGCGCACCGCGGAATTCGAAAGCGTCAATGAAGCGCTGCGTCGCAAGGTAGCCGAACACGAGCGCGCGGAGCTGGCGATACGCGATAGTCAACAGCAGCTGCAATCCATCGTCGACAATGCGACGACGGTAATCAGCGTCAAGCAAGCGGATCGTCGCTACGCACTGGTGAACCGGCGCTTTGAAGACCTATTTCATATCCGCCGGCAGGATGCCTCCGGCAAGACCGACGATCAGCTTTTCCCGGCGGAGCGTGCGGCCATGTATCGAGAAGCCGATGACCGGGTGCTGGCCGGCGAGGTCGTCGAAACCGAGGAAACCGTGATCGTCGACGGACAGCTGCATACGTTTCTGTCGGTCGGTTTTCCGATCAAGGATTCCGGCGGCAGGATCGTGTCGATCGGCGGCATTTCCACGGACATCAGCGAACGCAAGCGGGCGGAAGAACGCCTGCGGCTGGTCGTCGAGGCCGCTCCGAATGCGATGGTCATGGTGAATCGCGGCGGCCAGATCGTGCTCGTCAATTCGCAGACGGAGCGTGTATTCGGCTACTCGCGCGACGAGCTGATCGGTCAGAGCATCGAGCGGCTGGTGCCGGCCCGGTTCCGCGACCAGCATCCCGGCCACCGCACGGCCTTCCTCGCCGCGCCGAAGAGTCGGCCCATGGGGGCGGGCAGGCATCTGACCGGGTTGCGCCGCGACGGTACCGAACTGCCGGTCGAGATCGGGCTCAATCCGATCGAAACGGACGAGGGCATGTTCGTGCTGGCGGCGATCGTCGACATCACGGAACGCATCCGTGCCGAACAAGCGTTGCGCGAACGCACCGACGAACTGGCCCGTTCCAATCGCGATCTGGAGCAGTTCGCGTACGTGGCGTCGCACGATCTGCAGGAACCGCTGCGCGCCGTGGCCGGGCCGCTGCAGTTGCTGCAGCGCCGCTACCAGGGGCAACTGGATGCGCGTGCCGACGAATACATCGGCCATGCCGTCGAAGGCGCGACCCGCATGCAGGCGCTGATCGAGGATCTTCTCGCGTATTCGCGAGTGGGCCGATCCGACAATCCGTTCCAGTCGATGCAGTGCGCCGCCGCGCTCGACAATGCGTTGAACAATCTCGCCGTGGCATTGGAGGAGGCCGGAGCCGAAGTTCACCGCGGTTTCCTCCCGACCGTGCAGGCCATTCCGTCGCAGCTCACGTTGCTGTTTCAGAATCTGGTGGGAAATGCGGTCAAGTTCCGCCGCAACGACGAGCCGCTGCAGATCCGGGTCGGTGCGGAACCGGGCGCCGATGGATGGCTGTTCCGTGTCGAGGACAATGGAATCGGGATCGATGCCCAGTATTTCGAGCGTATCTTCCTTATCTTCCAGCGCCTGCATACGCGTCGAGATTATCCCGGCACCGGCATCGGGCTCGCGTTGTGCAAGCGCATCGTGGAGCGTCACGGTGGCCGGATTTGGGTCGAGTCCGAGCCCGGAAAGGGCGCGACCTTTCTTTTCACGCTGCCCGCCGGGGCGCGGACCGGTCCGAACGCCGAAGTCATTTGAGGAGAGAGCCAATGCCAATCGAATCGCTTGACGGTCTCGTCGATATCCTGCTCGTCGAGGACAGCCCCACCGACGTGATGATGACCCGCGAGGGACTCGAGTACTACAAGGTCCTCAACCCGCTGAAGGTCGTCGAAGACGGCGTGGCCGCGATGTCGTACCTCCGCGGGGAAGGGCAGTACCAGGGCGCACGCCGGCCGGGCCTCATCATCCTGGACCTGAACCTCCCGAAGAAGAGCGGCCGCGAAGTCCTTCAGGAACTGAAGGACGACCCCGAACTGCGGAAGATTCCCGTCGTCATCCTGACGACCTCGAAATCGGAAGAGGACGTGGTGAAGTCCTACGGTCTGCACGCCAATTGCTACATCACCAAACCGGTCGACTTCGCGAAGTTCGCCGATGTGGTGCGCCGAATCAGCGACTTCTGGTTCGGCGTGGTCACGCTGCCGCCCGCCAGGCAATGAACACGCCGCTCAACGAGGTTCGGGTCCTGCTCGTCGAGGACAGTCCGACCGATGCATTCCTGATTCGGGAAACCCTGTCCGAAGTGCAGGACTTCGTGTCGGTGCTTCACCATGTCGAGCGTTTGTCGCAGGCGGTGGATCGTTTCCACGCAGAGCATTTCGACGTTGCGCTGCTCGATCTCGGCCTGCCGGATTCGCAGGGCCTCGACACGTTCAGCAGGCTTCATGCGGCAAAACCGGAAGTGCCCATTATCGTGCTCACCGGGCTCGACGATCTGTCGTCGGGATTGCTGGCGATCCAGGAGGGCGCACAGGACTATCTGCTCAAGAAAGACATTCAACCCGCTCTGCTGGGCCGCGCGATCCGTTACGCGATCGAGCGGCACCGTGTGTCGGTTGAGCTGGCCGCGAGCGAAGAGCGATTTCAACTCGCGGTGAGCGGTGCCGCAGCCGGACTGTGGGACTGGAACCTGCTCACCGGCGCCATGTATCTTTCGGCGCACTTCCACGAGATCATGGGTTACGACGATCGCGAATTGCCGAACGATGCGCGTGCGCATCTCGATGCAATCCATCCCGACGATATCGACCGCGTGATGTCGATCCTCAATCGGCATTTGTTGCACGAATGTACCTATGACGTCGAATACCGCGTCCGTACCAGGTCCGGCGAGTTCCGGTGGATCCAGTCCAGAGGGCAGGCGTTGTGGAACAGCACGGACGAGCCCTACCGGATGGTGGGCTGGATCATGGACATCTCGGATCGCAGGCACGCCGACGAGCAGTTGCGTGAATCGCGCGAGGAACTGAAGCGCCTGTCGGCCAGCATTCTGCTGGCGCGGGAAGAGGAAAAGGCTCGCATCGCACGCGAGCTGCACGACGACCTGGGGCAGCAGTTGACCGCACTCAAGATGGCGACCGCGGTTCTCGAAAACAAACTCAACGGTGCGGAAGCCGGATCGCCCGAGGCAATGGTCCGCAACCTGTATTCGATGATCGACCAGATCGTCGTTTCGGTGCGGCGCATCGCGGCGGATTTGCGACCGAGGATGCTCGACGATCTCGGGCTGGTGCCCGCCGTCGACTGGCTGATCGAAGATTTCTCGTCACGGTATGGCGTTCGCGTAATCAGGCGCATCGATGCGAACCGGATCGCATTCAACCGCGAGAGTGCGACTGCCGTGTTCCGGATGGTGCAGGAGGCGCTGACGAACAGTGCGCGCCATTCGGGCGCGACCGAGGTCACGATCGGCATCTCGCGAGAGGAACCGTACTGTTTCGTGACGATCGCGGACAACGGCCGCGGTGCCGCGAGCGACGTGCGCCCCGGATTGAAGTCGTATGGCTTGCTCGGCATGCGCGAGCGTGCCGAGCGGTTGGGCGGAGAAGTGCACATCGAGACTGCGCCCGGACAAGGCTTCGCAGTCAGGATCAGGATGCCGCTGACAGCGGTGGAGGCCGACGAGCCCGATTGAACGGCCCGATGGAATCGGGCGCCCGAAGTCGACTCATTCGCCAATCCGCCGCCGACCGCTGCGGGCTCCCCGCTCGTCTGCGTTGCCGCACCCTGGTTTCCCCTTGACATGAGTCAACCGACACCGGCGATTCGGTACCTACTATCGTCATTGGAATCGGTGGGCGCCACGATCCGCTCGCCGCACTCGCGAGGTCGGCGTTGCGTCTGCACCGGCATACCCCGCTTGCCTGTCGAGTGATGCCGTCGATATCCGGTTTGCTTCGATCCCGGTCGCATCGATCGATATAAGTAGGACTCCAATTCTTCCTGATTGGACCACGGTTTGTTACCGACGCGTTTCCCGTTCGTTTCGACGAAAACGCATCGGCCGGTTGCGCTGCCCGCAGCCGGGAAGAGTGCCCGTTACGGTGCGACGTCGCAGCATCCAGTCGCATGCCGTGGCCAGGCCAAGTCAACGCATTCGGAGAACTGGTATGAGCCAACCTGTAGTCGAAAAACCGCCGGTCGACGGCCAGCAGCCGTCGAAGCCGGCGGCCGGCGGCCCGGAAACGCGCAAGCTCGGCCTGCTGCTGTTGAGCGGCATCGTCGTCGGCTCGATGATCGGCGGCGGTGCCTTCAACCTTCCGCAGAACATGGCCGCGGGCGCCGGCCTGGGCGCCATTGCGATCGCATGGGCCATCACGCTCGTCGGCATGTTCTTCATGGCCAACGCGTTCCGCACGCTGGCGGACCAGCGTCCCGACCTGACTGCCGGCATCTATTCCTATGCACGAGAAGGTTTCGGCAAGTTCGCCGGCTTCGAGATGGCGTGGGGGTATTGGCTCAGTTCCGCATTCGGCAACGTCGCGTTCGCGGTGCTCATCATGCAGACGCTGGGATATTTCTTCCCGGTGCTCGACGGAAAGAACTGGCAGTCGATCGTGGGCGGGTCGCTGTTGATCTGGGTCTTGCACTTCATGGTGCTCTCCGGCGTGAAGCGGGTGGCGATCCTCAATACGATGGCGAGCATCGTCAACATCGTCACGCTGTCGATCGCGATCGTCGTGATCGCGCTGTTCTTCCAGAAAGGGCACTTCACGTTCGACGTCTGGGGGCAGCAGCAACACCTGGGCAGCACGCTCGCGCAGATCAAGAGCACGATGCTGGTCACGCTGTGGGTGTTCATCGGCATCGAGGGCGCCGTGGTCGTGTCCGATCGGGCGCGCAACCAGCACGAAGTCGGTACCGCGACGTTCATCGGGCTCGCGGTCTGCACGACGCTCTACTTCCTGCTTTCGGCGCTGCCGTTCAGCGTCATGTCCCAGCACCAGCTGGCCGGCCTGCAGAATCCGTCCTCCGCGTATGTGCTGGAACAGCTCGTCGGGCACTGGGGCGCGATCTTCATCGTCGTCGCGTTGCTGTTTTCGGTACTGAGCTGCTGGCTCGCGTGGACGGTGCTCGTCGCCGAACTGCCCTTTGCGGCTGCCAAGGACAACATTTTCCCGCGCTTCCTGTCCCGCGAGAACCGGCATCACGCGGCCGCGCCGTCGTTATGGCTGTCGAGCGCGGTGATGCAGGTGATGATGTTCGTCGTGCTGTTCGCGCATGACGCATGGATCTGGCTCATCAGTGTGGCCGGGGTCATGATCCTGCCGCCGTATCTCGCGAGCACCGGCTTTCTGTGGAAGTGCGCCACGCAAAAGGGCTTTCACGAGCGGGCGGGCGAGGGCAAGCGCGCGTCGATCTGGACCGGCGTGCTGGGAACCGTTTATGCGGCCTGGCTGCTCTATGCGGCCGGCCCGACCTATCTGCTGATGTCCACCATTTTCTTCGTCGTCGGCATCCCGGTGTTCTGGTATGCGCAGCGCGAGAAGGATCCGCAGTCGAACGTCTTCACCGCTCGCGAACGCGTCGCGGCCGTCGTGCTGCTTGCGGTCGCGGTGAGCGCGGTCGTGCTGTTCGCGAAGGGCATCGTGTCGGTCGGCTGATGCGCGCGCCCGCCGGCTTCCGGGTTTCGACAGCGTGACCCGGAATCTCGACGGCGGGCATGGACGCGACGGCCGCATGCGACTCCCGACCGCCGTCGCGATCGAACCACTACTTCAGGATCAAGGACCATCAAACCATGACATTGGGCGTTCACTCCGAAGCCGGCAAGCTGCGCACCGTGATGGTGTGCGCGCCGGGCCTCGCTCATCGGCGGCTCACGCCGGCCAACTGCGGCTCCTTGCTGTTCGACGACGTGCTGTGGGTCGACAAGGCGATCGAGGATCACCAGACCTTCGTGCGTGTGCTGCGCGAACGGGACGTGGAAGTGCTGGAATTCCAGCACCTGCTGGCCGAAGTCTGTCTCGATACCAACGCGCGAGACTGGATCCTCGATCGCCGCATCACCGAGGAGGAAGTCGGCACCGGCATGTTGCGGGAACTGAGGTTATGGCTCGAATCGATGCCGGCGCAGCGGCTTGCCGACGCACTGATCGGCGGCGTCGCCAAATCGGAGCTGCCGTTCGACGCGCGCGGCCTGTTCGGCGGTTATCTGGAGCGGTCCGACTTCGTGATTCCGCCGCTCGTGAACCTGATTTTTCAGCGCGATCCGAGCGCGTGGATCTACGGCGGCGTGACGTTGCATCCGATGTTCTGGCCGGCGCGGCGCAAGGAAACGCTGCTGCTCGCCGCGGTCTATGCGTTCCATCCGCGTTTTGCAGGCCAGGTTCGCACCTGGTGGGGCAATCCCGACGTCGATCACGGCGCCCAGACGCTCGAAGGCGGCGACGTGATGGCGATCGGTAACGGCGTGGTGCTGATCGGCATGGGCGAGCGTTCGAGCCCGCAAGCCGTGACGCAGGTGGCGCGCGCACTGTTTGCCGGCCACGGCGCGAAGCGCGTGATCGCCTGCCAGTTGCCGAAGTCGCGCGCGTCGATGCATCTGGACACGGTGTTCTCCTTCCTCGACGCGGACTTCGTCAGCATTTATCCGGACGTGGCCGACGAGATCCGCTGCACGAGCCTGTACCCCGGCGACGCGCTCGGGCAGGTGCGCTACGAGCGGCACGACGGCCGGTTCCTGGAAGTCGTCGCCAACGCGCTCGGCGTCGGCTCGCTGCGCGTGCTGACGACGGGGGGCGACCGCTACGAGAGCGAACGCGAGCAATGGGACGACGGCAACAACGTGCTCGCGCTGGATCGCCGCGTCGTGCTCGCGTACGACCGCAACACCTACACGAATCGCAAGATGCGCCAGGCAGGCGTCGAAGTCATCGAGCTGCCGGGCGGCGAACTCGGCCGCGGGCGCGGCGGCAGCCATTGCCTCAGCTGCCCGGTGGCGCGCGATCCGATCGCGCTCTGACCGCACATTCGACCGCGCATTTTGCGCCGATATCGACAGACGGAATCTCACCATGTTCAACGTACACAACCGCAGCTACCTGACGCTGATCGACTACACGCCGCGCCAGATCCGCTATCTCCTCGACCTGTCCCGCGACCTGAAGCGGGCGAAATATGCGGGAACCGAGCAGCCGCGCCTGACCGGCAAGAACATCGCGCTGATCTTCGAGAAGACCTCCACGCGCACGCGCTGCGCGTTCGAGGTTGCCGCGCACGACCAGGGCGCGCACGTCACCTATATCGACCCGACCGGCTCGCAGATCGGCCACAAGGAATCGATGAAGGATACGGCGCGCGTGCTGGGCCGCATGTACGATGCGATCGAGTATCGCGGCTTCGGCCAGGCCATCGTCGAGGAACTCGCGCAGTATGCGGGCGTGCCGGTCTACAACGGGCTGACCGACGAATTCCATCCGACCCAGATGCTGGCCGACGTGCTGACCATGCACGAACACAGCGACAAGCCGCTGCACGAGATCGCGTATTGCTACATCGGCGACGCGCACAACAATACCGGCAATTCGCTGATGATCGTCGGCGCGAAGCTCGGCATGGACGTGCGCCTGTGCGCGCCGCGGCATCTGTGGCCGCATGACGAGCTGATCGCGCAATGCCGCGAGATCGCCGCGAAAACCGGCGCGCGGCTCACGCTGACCGAGCAGCCTGGGGAGGCCGTGAAAGGCGCAGACTTCATTTACACGGACGTGTGGGTGTCGATGGGCGAGCCCGAGGAGGCCTGGGTCGAACGCATTCGCACGCTGCTGCCGTACCAGGTGAACGCCGCGCTCCTGGCGGCAGCCGGCAACCCGCGCGTGAAGTTCATGCATTGCCTGCCGGCGTTTCACGACGCTCATACGGTAGTGGGCAAGCAGCTCGCGGATCGCTTCGGCTTGACCGACGGCGTGGAGGTCACCGACGAGGTATTCGAGTCGGACGCGTCCATCGTCTTCGAGCAGGCCGAGAACCGGCTGCATACGATCAAGGCCGTGCTGGTCGCGACGCTGGCGAGCTAGGGGAGGGGAACCGATGCGTATCGTGGTCGCCCTGGGTGGCAACGCGCTGCTGCGACGCGGCGAGGCGATGACCGCCGCCGCTCAGCAGGAAAACGTGAGACTGGCCGCCGCCCAGCTCGCGGGCATCGCGCACGGCAACGAACTCGTGATCGTGCACGGCAACGGCCCGCAGGTCGGCATGCTCGCGGCATTGTCCGGGCAGGCGCCGGTTGCCGAACGTTTCCCGCTCGATGTGCTCGACGCCGAGACCGAAGGCATGATCGGCTACCTGATCGAACTCGAATTGCGCAACCGGCTGTCTGCATCGCGCCCATGCGCGACGCTGCTGACGATGGTCGAGGTCAGTGCGTCCGATGCCGCCTTCGACCGGCCCGACAAGCCGGTCGGCCCGGTGCTGACGCAGGCGGCTGCGACCGAAGCGGCACGTTCGAATGGATGGACGATCGTCGCCGACGGCAGCGGTTATCGTCGTGCCGTGCCGAGCCCTCGACCGCTGCGCTTTCTGGAGATCGAACCGGTGCGCGCGCTGCTCGCGACCCGCACTATCGTGATCTGCGCGGGTGGAGGCGGCATTCCCGTCGTGAAAGCGAACGACGGTCGGCACCGGGGAATCGAGGCGGTGATCGACAAGGACCGCAGTGCGGCGCTCCTCGCGCGCGAGCTCGACGCAGACCTGTTCGTGATCGCAACCGACGTGGCGGGCGTTTACCTCGACTGGGGCACGCCCGACGCACGCATGGTCCGGCGCACGTCGCCGGAAGCGCTCGCGGCGCTGCAGTTCGCGGCCGGATCGATGGGGCCGAAGGTCGAGGCAGTCTGCGACTTTGCGCGGACAACCGGACGACGCGCGGCAATCGGCGCGCTCTCGGATATCGCACGGCTCGTCGACGACACGGCGGGCACGTCGGTTCTGGTCAGTCAGGCAAGCATGTTCGTGGAGCGTTGAGGCCACTCGCGACGTGACGCGGATCGCCAACGTGCGGAGCCGGGCATTGCCGACGACGGAGTGACGAACCGGGGCTCCGATTCCGTCAGGCGCGCATCGTGAAGATCTGACGCCCGGAACCGACTTCGAGCCGAATCACAATCGCGGCGTGATCGTCAGCATCGCGAAGGTCGCGATCGGCGCGCTGTTCGGCACGCCGTCGGGCCAGCTGCGGGTGCGCTGCCATGTCGACAGGCTCCTGATCAACCGGCTGCCGGCCTCGCATCCGGCGCAGGCGCGCATGCCGGTGCGCGGCCTCCCGTCGAAGCCGACCCGACGTTCGTGCGGGTCCATCCCTGCGTGTCGCCGAAGATTCAGTTGTCCGCCCCGCATACCGAGCGGGCCGGCGTGCGCTCGAGCGCCCCGGCCCCGCCTGATGCCGGCGGCCCGGGGCGATAGCGACGCAGCGATCGGTGCGGGTTTCTTCGTCGCGGCTCCTGCGGCACTCCGGCCTGTCCGGTTTCACGGTGAAAGCGTGCGATCCGTTGCTTGACCACGGTCGGCGCAAGCCGCCGGTTCGTTGCGCGACCGGCGCCGGTTGTCGGGCAGCGTGCGGTGATGTCCGTCGGTTGACGCACATCAACAAGGCAGTGCCGTGGCCATGGAAGATTGACGTACGAGTACGAAATCAAGTATTGCGAGCGCACCACACTGATGAACCGGCTCTCGCCATCAATCGGCGCAATCAACAGGAGCTGAACATGGGAATCTGGATGCAAATCGCTTACTTCGGCTTCGCCGGGTCGACTCAGTTGGAAGCGGAAGCGAGCATCCAGCTGATGCGCCTCGAGCAGTTCAGTCCGCAACTGGCCGGCTGCCATCTCGCGATCGAGGCCATGGGCGCGTCGACTCGCCAGCCGAGGTATGACGTACGACTCGATCTGATCACGCGCAACGGGGAACTCCGTCCCGTTCCGCATATGACGGGCACGGATCCCATGAACGCGTTGGAGCGGGCATTCGACCTCGCCGAGCGGCAACTCGGCACGAGCGCGGCCACTGGAACCCACGAAAACTCTCGCTGACACGTCCCGCGCATCGGGCGTGCTTCGCCATGGCCCGATGCACCGGCCCGCGGCGGTTTGCGGCGACTCGCCAGGCGTGTGTTGATCCGCCGCGTCGACGGAGCCGGCGCAGTCGGCAGCCTTGGTCCGATTAACTTTCCTCGTCGCCCGTGAATACCTCGTGTTCCGGCGTCTCCGCCGTATCGTCGACCCACTGCACCCGCCATGTGCCTGTCACTGGCGCCTGCATGGCGTCGCGCAGCCAGCGCGCGCAGCCGGCCTGGCCTTCGAACGGCCCGGACGGTGCGTCGAGATCGAGATCGTCGAGCCAGCAGAGGGTGCCGGCGTTGTCGGGCCCCGTCATCAGGGTGGCGCTGCCTTCGTGGACGAGTGCCCCCCACGCGGGCAGGTCCATTCCGGCATGACCTTCGCGCGACCAGCGTCGCGTGGCCGTGTCGATCCAGAGAATGGCATAGGCCGACGGGTTGTCGCAGGCGAAAGTATCGAGATGCAGCGTGATCCGCACAATGGGCTCCGAATCGATGAAGGAGGGCGGTCGCCGTCACCGGCGGTCGCGGTTTTTACTGGCTCATGACCCGGCGAATCAGCGTATGCGCGTCCTCGGAGGACAGCGGGCCGCCGTGCTCGGCGGGCGGCGGCATCGCGGCGTCGCCCCGGTGCGCACGGCCGCCCGGTCTCGGTGTGTCATTGGAGCGGTAGTCGTCGCGCGCGTGTCCGGCAAGTAGTCCGACTCAGTCTATGCGTGGCCCCGAGCCGGCGCTTGATGCAGGTCAAATGCGGGAACGCGCTCGCCGACCGGTTCTTCGCGATCTGGCGCGCGACCGGACTGGAATCGCCCGGGATGGAAAGTCAGGCAGGGTTTGGAGAACAGCCGCCGGGGAAGAATGCCGACTGCGGCTACGGCCGGTGAAAACCCTCGCGGACGGCGCTCGGGTACGCCAGCAGCCGCAAGCGCCAACCGCCGGCTGTCCGACTCGAAAGGGGCACGCATCCCGCCCGGATAGCGCGGCCGGGTCACGACATGCGCCGGCCGCTGTGCGGCCGTCATCGCATCGATACGCGCCGATGCCGGCCGGCGGGCGATTCGTTCGTGCACGCGTCGGCGGGGTAACGACGGGGCGTGCGGCCGCGGTTCGCGATCGGCCCGAGACCGTGGCCGCCTCCCGGCGAATACGCGCGGCTCACGGCATCGGGCTCCGGCTTCCCGGCGTCGCGGGCCAGCGCCAGTCGCGGATTTCCGGCAGGTCGTCGCCGTACCGGTCCACATGGCGGCGATGCTCGACCAGCCTGTCGCGCAGGTACTGCCTGAAAAGCGCGCCCGACTGCACGTGTTCGCCCGCATGATCGAGCACGGCCTCGCACAGATGGAACCGGTCGACCCGGTTGAGGACCGTCATGTCGAACGGCGTCGTGGTCGTTCCTTCCTCGATGAAACCGTGCACGTGGAAATTCGCGTGATTCGCGCGGCGATAGGTCAGCCGGTGAATCAGGGTGGGGTAGCTGTGATGCGCGAATATCACCGGCCGGTCGGTCGTGAACATCGCGTCGAAATCTGCGTCGCTCAGCCCGTGCGGATGAACGTCGGCGGGCTCCAGCGTCATCAGGTCGACGACGTTGACGACCCGGACGCGCAACGCCGGCAGATGGGTGCGCAGCAGGTCGACGGCCGCGAGCGTCTCGAGCGTCGGCACGTCGCCCGCGCAGGCCATCACGACATCCGGCTCGCCGTCGCTGCTCGCCCATTCCCAGATGCCCGCGCCGGTGCTGCAATGCCGGATCGCGGCATCCAGATCGAGCCATTGCGGCGCCGGCTGCTTGCCGGCGACGATCACGTTGATCCGGTTCCAGGTGCGCAGCGCGTGATCCGTGACGACCAGCAGCGTGTTCGCGTCGGGCGGCAGATAGACGCGCACCGTGTCGGCCTTCTTGTTGACCGCGAAATCGATGAAGCCCGGGTCCTGGTGACTGAAGCCGTTGTGGTCCTGCCGCCAGACGTGCGATGTCAGCAGGTAGTTGAGCGACGGCAGCGGCCGCCGCCAGCGGATTTCCCGGCAGGCCTTCAGCCATTTCGCATGCTGGTTGAACATCGAATCGACGATATGAATGAACGCCTCGTAGCACGACATCAGCCCGTGTCGCCCGGTCAGCAGATAACCTTCGAGCCAACCCTGGCAGGTGTGCTCGCTGAGCATCTCCATGACCCGGCCGTCGGGCGCGAGCTGGACGTCGTCCGGATCGGTCTCGGCCATCCAGGTGCGCGCGGTGACGTCGAACAGCGCCGACAAGCGGTTAGATTCCGTTTCGTCGGGGCCGAACACGCGAAACGTCCGGTCGGCCAGATTCGCGGACATCACGTCGCGCAGGAAGCCGCCCATCACGCGCGTGGCCTGCGCATCGACCTGCCCGGGCGCGGGCACCGCCACCGCGTGGCGGGTGAAATCCGGCATCCGCAACTCGCGCGCTTCGCCGCCGCCGTTCGCCACCGGATTCGCGCTCATCCTGCGCGATCCGGCCGGCGACAGTGACCGGATCGCCTCGCACGGACGCCCGTCCGCGTCGAACAGTTCGTCGGGGCGATAGCTGCTCAGCCAGGCTTCCAGCAATTGCAGGTGTCCCGGTTGTTTCAGGTCGGCGATCGGCACCTGATGCGACCGGAAGTGCCCCTCCGTTTTCAGGCCGTCGACGCGCTTCGGGCCGGTCCAGCCCTTGGGCGTGCGCAGCACGATCATCGGCCAGCGAGGGCGGTCGAGCTCGCGTCCGCCGCGCGCCCGGTTCTGGATGCCGCGAATGTCGTCCAGCGCGTCGTCGAGCGCGGCCGCCATGCGCTGGTGCATGGCCATCGGCTCGTCGCCCGAGACGAACAGCGGCCGATAGCCATAACCGGTCAGCAGGCTCTCCAGTTCGTCCTGTCCGATGCGGCTGAGGATCGACGGACTGGCGATCTTGTAGCCGTTCAAATGCAGGATGGGCAGCACCGCGCCGTCCGATGCCGGATTGAGGAATTTGTTCGAGTGCCAGGCGGTGGCGAGCGGCCCGGTTTCCGCCTCGCCGTCGCCCACGACGCAGGCGACGATCAGCCCGGGATGATCGAACGCCGCGCCGAACGCATGCGACAGCGAGTAGCCCAGTTCGCCGCCTTCATGAATGGAGCCCGGCGTCTGCGGTGCGACGTGGCTCGGTACGCCGCCGGGGAAGCTGAACTGGCGGAACAGCGCCGCCATGCCCTCGGCGTTTTGCGGCACGTTCGGATAGGTGTCGCTGTACACCCCTTCGAGCCATGCGTTGGCAAGCACGCCGGGGCCGCCGTGGCCCGGCCCGGCGATGAACAGCATGTCCAGGTCGCGTGCGTTGATCACCCGGTTCAGGTGCGCGTAGATGAAGTTCAGCCCCGGCGTCGTGCCCCAGTGACCGAGCAGACGAGGCTTGACGTGCGCGATCTGCAGCGGCTCGCGAAGGAGCGGATTGTCGAGCAGATAGATCTGCCCGACCGACAGATAGTTGGCGGCCCGCCACCACGCGTTCATGCGATGCAGCAGTGCGTCGGAAAGCGGGGCGGGGGAGGCCAGGTCGGCTTGGGTCATGCAACGCCCCTGAAAGCGGCCGTGCCGCATGGAAGACAGTGCGATTCGCGACGAATCGATCAGCATCCACCGTACGGTGAGTCGCGGCGCGGCGCTTGATCGTCATCAAGCCGGTGCAACGGCCGGCAGGCGAATTCGTCATACGGCTTGCCGATCTTGCCGATCTTGCCGATCTTGCCGATCTTGCCGATCTTGCCGATCTTGCCGATCTTGCCGATTTGGCAGGGCCCACGCCGGACATGTCCGCCGCTGCCCGACCGCGGCCGGCGGCGGGATCGTCGGTAACGCGGATAGCGGCTCCGCAACGTGGAAAACGATGCGCGCCGCCTTCGGCGCACGTAGCACTGTTGCGCAGTTGCGCAGTTCTCGAATCAACCGGGGAAGGCCGGCACCGTCCCCGGCAACGAATCGACGCACGAGCGCTTCGTCGCGTCTGCGGCGGCGCGCACCCGTTCCGCGTGCAACGCGGCCAGCAGCGGCCGCCAGTATCCCGCTGACAGGAATCGATCGATCGGCACCTCCGTGTCGAAGGAAAGCGAGATCGCCGCTTCGTGCGGCGTCAACGGCTCGGCGTCGCGCCATTGCGCGTCCAGCACCGCCGGCCCCGCATCGGACGCGTCGCTTCCGGCCAGCCAGCGCCGCTTGACGCGTTCGGCCATGCAGGCCCGGCCGGCGCGGAAATCGAGGATGAACACCGGTACGCCAAGCGCCTCGGCAAGCGCGACGAAGCGCGCGCGGCGGGCGTGGGTCAGGAAGGTGGCGTCGACGATCGTCGGGTAGCCTGCCCGCAGCGTGGTTTCCGCGATCGCGCGCAGCCGATCGTATTGGGCGTCGATCGCGCGCGCCGCATAGGCGCTGTCGGACAATGCGCCGCGCTCGACGGGAGCGAGCGGATGCGTGCGTTTGCGTTCGCTGTCGCTCGACACGCGGACCGCGCCGATCAGATCGGCGAGTGCGCGGCTTGCGACGGATTTGCCGGAGCCGGACACGCCGTGGCATAGCAGCAGATACGGCGGCGGCCGGTCTGCGACGCGCGCGGCGAGCGCAATGTAACGTCCGGCCACGCGCAGGTCGTCGTTTTGTGCCGATGTGAGTCGCGGGCCGCCCGAACCGGCGCGCAGCACGGCCACCTGCGCGCGCACCAGCGCGCGATAGCCGACGTACAGCGGCAGCGCCGCGAGGCCGGCGAAATCGCCGGTCGCCTCCAGCCAGCGATTGAGCAGGCGACGGGCGAGATCGGCGCGGCCGTGCGCGCACAGATCCATCGCCAGGAATGCCAGGTCGTTGACGACGTCGATCCAGCGGAGTGCGTCGCTGAATTCGATGCAGTCGAACATCAGCACGTCGGTGCCCCGGCGGACCAGATTGTCGAGATGCAGGTCGCCATGGCAGGCGCGCACGAAGCCGTCCGCGCGGCGCGCATCGAGATGACGGGCGAGTGCCGTGCAGCTGTGTCGATAGCTGTCCCGCAGCGCGGCAGGCAGGGCCATCGGCCCGACCGCGAACGACGCGAGCACGGCGTCGAGTTGCGCGTGCAGCAAGGCCGCGCTGCCGAACGCGGCGGACGGCACGTCCTTGCTGGCGCGCGCATGAAAGCTCGCGAGCCGGGCCGCGACGCGGTCGATATCAGCGTTCGTGAGCGCTCCCGCCGCAAGCAGGCGGGAAAACAGCGCTGCCTGGTCGAAACGGCGCATCTTCACCAGATAGTCGATGGCCGCCACCGCACGCGTATCGCAGCCGGCAAGCCGGCAACCGCGCCGCGTGCGTTCGAGCGGCATGACGGCCAGATAGAGTTCGCGCGCCAGCGGCCGGTTCAGGACCAGCTCGGCGGCGCAGCTGCGGCGCCGGGCGGCGAGGGGTCTGAAGTCGGCAAAGCCCAGGTCGAGCGGCTTGAGCCGCTTGTAGGCGAAACGTCCGGCCAGGTAGACCACCGACAGATGTGTCTCGATTCGTTCGATCCGGCCGGCAGGGTGCGGGTAGAAGGACGCGCGCCGCAGCGCCGCGTCGAGCCGCCGCGCGTGACGGCGGGCGGCCCGCAACCGGTTCTGCTTTCGCAGCGGGCCCAAACGGCGAGGGAGCACGGCAAGCGACATGATTTCCGTGGGATTCGACAATGAATCGCGCATGAAGGGCGTCCGGCCGCCGGATGCGGCTGCCGCCCCGGTCCGGGCTCGCCGCCGTGTCCGCACGAGTCCGCGGACGGGCGCGCCGGCGCGGTTCCGGCGGGTTTCGCGCCTAGTCATCGCCGGCTCCGAACATGCGGGTCGCGTCGTCGTAGGTGTAGAGCCCCGACGCGCGGCCCCAGTCGATGACGGTTCGCAGCGTATCCGTGGCGTCCTGCCGGTTCAGGTGATCTTCCAGTTCGAGCTCGAAACGCTCGCGCGGCGCCCGGTGACCGTCTCGCTCGTCGAGGATTGCCCGGATGTGGCTGGCAAGCGGGACGAAATGCTCGAGATGCTCGCGCAACAGCCGCTTGCGGTCGGCCGCATGTCCCTGCGCATAGACCCGGCCGGCGGCGGTCAGCCGTATCGCTCCGTCGTGCAGTTCCGCGAACGCCAGCAGATGCAGCGCGGCGGCGGCGGGCAGCAGTTCGTTCACCTTGAGCAGCGGCCCGGCGATCTTCGACAGTTCGGTGTAGCCGTTGGTCGAGCCGGCGGCGAGCGTCTCGATGAAGCCGTCGATGCGGTGGCTCGACACCATCGGCAGCCGCTGCGTGAAATCGGGCAGTCCCTTGCGCTGCGCATCGAGCGATTCGACGAGCCGCGCGGTCAGGATCGCATAGATTTCGTTGGCGAGCGCCTGGAACTGGCTGTCGAGACGCTGGCGCGGATGCGGCAGCGGAATCTCGAGCTCGGCGACGATCTGGCCGGGATGCGCGCCCAGCACGAGCACGCGGTCGCACATCTGCACCGCTTCCTCGATGTTGTGCGTGACGAGCAATACCGCCTTGGTCGGCAACTGCCGCGCGGCCCAGAGATCCAGGAAATCCAGGCGCAGCGTGTCGGCGGTCAGCACGTCGAGCGCCGAAAACGGCTCGTCCATCAACAGCAGCGCCGGTTCGCCGACAAGCGCGCGCGCAAACCCGACGCGTTGCCGCATGCCGCCCGAGAGTTCGCGTGGAAATGCGGATTCGAAGCCGTCGAGACCGATCAGCTCGATGACCGACAACGCGCGCCGGCGAACGACGTCGCGCGGCAAGCCGCTCGCGTCCAGTCCCAGCTCGACGTTGTCCAGCACGGTCAGCCACGGGTAGAGCGCGAACGTCTGGAACACGACCCCGATCCCTTCCGCGGGGCCCGCGAGCGGCGCGCCGCGATAACGGACCTGGCCGGACGAGGGCTTGATGAGGCCGCCCGCGATGCGCAGCAGCGTGGATTTGCCGGACCCCGACCGCCCCAGCAAGCCAAGAATCTCGCCTTCGCGCAGCGTCAGGTCGACGCCGGCCAGTACCGGCAGCGGTGCGCCCGAGGGTTTGGCGAACGACATGCAGATATCGTGCAGTTCGATCACGGGCGGCGCTTCGCGAATTGCCGGCGCGGCGTCGGGCTGGATGGAAGCAGGCGTAAGCTCGGACATGGGCGGACTCAATCCAGTCGGGCGCGGCGTTCCGCATACACATAGAGCGGACGCCACAGCAGGCGGTTGGTGGCGATCACCAGGATCGACATCATCGTGATGCCGAGTGCGATGCGCAGGTAATCGCCCGCAACGGTCATGTGTGCGATGTAGGCGCCGAGCCCGCCTCCGTCGAGCGCGGTCGGCCCCCAGCTGACCGCTTCGGACACGATGCTGGCGTTCCACGCGCCACCCGATGCCGTGATCACACCCGTGACGTAATACGGAAAAATGCCGGGGAGCACCACCTTGCGCCACCACGCATGCGGCCGCAGGCGCAGGCTCGCGGCGGCTTCCCGCAGATCGTTCGGCAGCGCGGTCGTGCCCGCGATCACGTTGAACAGGATGTACCACTGCGTGCCCAGGATCATGAGCGGGCTCAACCAGATCTTCGGCGCGAGGCCGAAGCGTACGATCAGGAACACCGCCATCGGAAACAGCAGGTTGGCGGGAAATGCCGCGAGAAACTGCGCAATCGGCTGCACGCGCTCCGTCAACCTTGGCCGCAGTCCGATCAGCACCCCGAGCGGCACCCAGACGATCGACGCGATCGCGATCAGCACGACGACCCGCGCCAAGGTCAGCATGCCGTCGTGCGCGACGACGGCGACATCGCTCCACATCAGGCGCGGCACGGCGACGCGCAGCAGGACCGAGACCAGCCAAGCGAGGCCGGCGGCGCACGAGGCCAGCCAGATCGCGTCGCCCGCGCGCCGGGACAAGGGCAGACGCGGCGTGAGCGCATGCCGCGGCAACGCGAGGCGCGCGTGCGCGGCCCGCTGCAGGATCGAGCCGAGCGGCGCGCTGGCCTGCCGAATCAGGCTGGAGCGCCGCAGCAGATCGAGCACCCAGCTGTGCGGCGCGCTTCGGCTGGCCGTCTGCTCGAAGCGGAACTTGTCGGCCCAGGCGACCATCGGCCGAAACAGCAACTGGTCGTAGAGCCCGATGGCGACGGTCATCGCGAGAATCGCATAGCCGACCGCGTGGAGATCGCGCTGCTCGATCGCCCGCGCGACATACGAACCGACGCCCGGCAGCGCGATCTGCAGGTTGCCGACCGAAATCGCTTCGGAGGCAACCACGAAGAACCATCCGCCCGACATCGACATCATCGTGTTCCAGATCAGGCCGGGCATCGCGAACGGCACCTCGAGCCGCCAGAATCGTTGCCATGCCGACAGCCGCAGGCTGCGGCTCGCTTCGTCCAGATCGTGCGGCACCATCCGCAGCGACTGGTAGAAACTGAAAGCCATGTTCCATGCCTGGCTCGTGAAGATCGCGAAAATCGCCGCCAGTTCGGCGCCGAGCAGATTGCCGGGAAACAGCGACACGAAAAACACCACCGTAAACGACAGGTAACCGAGAATCGGCACCGATTGCAGGACGTCGAGCAGCGGAATCAGCACCATTTCCGCGCGGCGGCTCTTCGCCGCGAGCGTCGCGTAGGTGAAGGTGAAACACAGCGACGCGAACAGCGCGGCCAGCATGCGCATCACCGTGCGCAGCGTGTATCCCGGCAATGCGTCGGGCGCGAGCGTGACGCTCGCGTGCTGCGCGATCGCGAGAGGGCCGACCATCTGCCGCGCGCCGGCGCCGACGAGCACCACCAGGCCGAGCACCAGCAGCACGGCAAGCGGGTCGCGCCAGTCGGGCGCGCGCGGGTGCCAGTGTCTGCCGTGCAGGATGTCCGCATGGTGCTCCAAAGTGGGTCCCCCGTTCGGTTTCGTCACATCGTCGGCCACGCTGGCCGGCGGGCCGTTGACATGGGTCAAGCATGGCCTGAGCCGCTCGGGACGGCCGATGGCGCGGGGGGCCGGATCGGGTTCATGCGAGTGGGTCAGGTATCGCCCGGGCGGGCGCGATCCGGCCGGTTGCACGCGCAGGCGCCCGGGCCATGCGCCGCTGCGGCGAATCCGCCCGGTCCGGGGCCAGGTGCACTCGACACTCGGCGCCCGGCGCCCGGGAAGCTTCGTCCACGCGCGCCGCGGGACCGTCGCGACATCGGCGTGCGCGTT
This sequence comes from Burkholderia sp. GbtcB21, assembly GCF_019091065.1. Lineage (NCBI taxonomy): Bacteria > Pseudomonadati > Pseudomonadota > Betaproteobacteria > Burkholderiales > Burkholderiaceae > Burkholderia > Burkholderia sp. GbtcB21. The sequence continues at coordinate 97,406 of NZ_JAGXKA010000006.1, read as the reverse complement.
GAGATGGATCAATCCCCGTTGCAGGATCGCTGAATACGCTGCGAAGGAGGGTGCGTGAACGCGCGTGGACGATACGTTCGCACCGCCGTGCCGCGCCATGCCGGAATTCGCGGCACGGAGCGCCGTCTCGGCCAGGCTGCAGCGACGCATGCGCCGACCGGTCCATCGCTCTTACCGCCAGATCTTTCTCATGGAATACAAAGACTATTACGAAGTGCTGGGCCTGGCGCGCGACGCGACTCAGGACGACATCAAGCGGGCGTATCGCAAGCTCGCGCGCAAATATCACCCCGACGTCAGCAAGCATCAGGATGCCGAAGCGAATTTCAAGGAAGTCGGGCAGGCCTACGAGGTGTTGAAGGACCCCGAGAAGCGGGCTGCCTACGACAGACTCGGCTCCGGATGGCATGGCGGCGACGCATTTCACCCGCAGCCGAACTGGGACGAAGGGTTCGAATTCAGCGGAACCGGTGCGCCGCCCGACTTCGACGACTATCTGGCGTCGATCTTCGCCGCCGGGCGGGCCAGGCAGGATCGGCCGCTCAACGCCGGGCGCGATCACCATGCGAAGCTCGTCGTCGATCTGGAAGACGCGTATCGCGGCGCGCAGCGCGTCATTTCGCTGAGCGTGCCGGTCGTCGACCCACAGGGTCACGTGCGGCTGCAACCGCGGACGCTGAACGTCGCCATCCCGAAAGGCATCCGGGCCGGACAGTTCATCCGGTTGGCGGGACAGGGCGGTGCAGCGCATGGCGGCGGCGCGCCCGGCGACCTGTATCTCGAGATCGTGTTTCGCGACCATCCGCGGTTTCAGGTGGACGACCGGGATGTGACGGTCGATCTCCCGGTCGCGCCGTGGGAAGCGGCACTCGGCGCAACGGTCACGACGCCGACGCCCGACGGCGAGGTCGCGGTGACCGTGCCCGGGAATTCGCCATCCGGAAGACGGCTGCGATTGAAAGGCAAGGGGATTCCCGGCGATCCGCCCGGCAACCTGTACGTGAAGCTGAATATCGTGCTGCCGCCCGCCGACAGCGAGCGGAGCAAGGCCGCCTACGACACCATGCGCCAGTCGTTCGATTTCGACCCGCGCGCGCATTTTTACGGGTGATGCATGATGAAAGAATCCGAAACCGCCTGTCTGCAAGGACAGGTCATCGACGAGTGCGTCGAACTGACGTTTGTCGAGCTGTGCCGGATGAGCGGCGCGTCCGAGGAAGAAGTGACGCTGTGGGTCGCGGAGGGCGCGCTCGATCCGATCGGCGCCGGTCCGCGAGAGTGGCGTTTCAGCGGCGCGGTGCTGCGCCGCGTCGCGATCGCGCAGCGCCTGTCCCGGGACCTGATGATCAACCCGCCAGGCATCGCGCTCGCGCTCGATCTGCTCGACGAGATCGATGCGCTGCGCGCTCGCACCCGGGCCACCGCGGCCACGCATCGGGAATCGGGGCCGCCCGCGGGCTCCGCCTGATTCAACTGCCCGACGGGCGAGATTGATCACGGGGGCGGCCGTGACGAAGCGCGGCCGCCACGATTGCGATCCGAGGAGACTTGATCATGGGAAACGACTTTCGCAAGGCAGCACGAGCGGAAGAATCGCAGCGCGTATGGGAGGGCGACGACGTCGGCCTTCGACAGTATGTGCGGCGCGTCTACAACTATATGGCCGGAGGCCTGGCGCTGACGGGCGCCATTGCCTACATCGGCGCGTCGACGGGGTTTTACCGCTCGATCGTCGGAACGCCCCTGTTCTGGGTCGTGCTGCTCGCACCGCTGGCGCTGGTCATGTTCCTGAGCTTCCGCATCGAGCACATCAGTTTCGGCGCGGCGCAGATCAGTTTCTGGGCCTACGCAGCGCTGGTCGGGCTCTCCCTTTCCGGCATCTTCCTCGTGTATACGGGCGAGAGCATTGCACGCGTATTCTTCATCAGCGCGGCCACCTTCGGCGCAACGAGCCTCTATGGCTACTCGACACGGGCCGATCTCTCACGCTTCGGCTCCTTTCTGTTCATGGGGCTGATCGGCATCATCATCGCGGGGGTCGTGAATCTCTTCCTGGCTTCCTCGGCGCTGCAGTTCGTCGTTTCAGTGATCGGCGTGCTCGTGTTCACGGGGCTCACCGCATACGACACGCAACGCATCAAGCGCCTCTACATAGCGGGCGAAGAGGGCGAGATCGTCGGCAAGAAGGCGATCCTGGGGGCGCTTGCGCTCTATCTCGACTTTCTCAACCTTTTCCTGATGCTGATGCGGCTCCTCGGCAACCGCCGCAGCTAGGCGAACAACGGTTTCGGATCGGGACCGGAAGCGCCGCGGAAAGCCGGCGGGATCACCTCCGGTGCAAGCAGGGGCAGATTCCTGTCCAACCCGCGCGCTTGTGACAGGAATTTACGTCGACCTTGTTCGCCCCCGACAAACGCAACCTCAATAGCGGCTCGGATCTTTCACCAGCAGCCCGTCGGGCTTCCATCTTCCGGAGTCAAGCGTCCCCAAAAGCATCGTGCGTGCGGGAGGCCCCTCCGGATCGTTGTAGTGAACGACGCTATGCTGGATGCCGGTAATGACGATCACATGACCCGGTTCATCCAGAAAATGACCCGCAGCCCAGATCGGACCGGAGTCCGTCAGTACCGCGGCGAGCCACTCCGGGGTGATCTTGTCGGGCTGATCAAGCGGCACGAGTCCTTCAGCGGCGCATAACTCAAGGATCCTTGCCTCGGGGAGCCCCCGGTCCGCCTGCCATAGCTTCGGAATGCCCCGGCGCGGTCCAGGGCGGAAGTAGTACGAAACCATGCACGCCGCGGCATACCAGCACGCGTTTTTCACCTCTTTGGAACCTGACTTGGTCATCTTCACGCCGCTCTGATCGACCAGTCCAACGTTTAGTCTGACGTCTACCATTTCGGGTCTCGAAGCATGATGAATCTATAAGAGTAGGAAGAGTCGGGCTCGGGGACAACCATCCCAGCAGATCATGGCGATCCGTTCCATTGCAGCCATCGAAGCCTCCGGCGCTGGGTTGCCGGCGCGGGCTTGGATATGGCGCGATGTGGGCCGTGCAACGACTTTAGGGGTCAGATATCGTTCGGCGATTTGTCGTACCCGGATTCAGATGTCCACCTGCCAGCTATTTAAAAATGTCCGGTTTTAAGGTTGGTTTTGCAGCGTCTCTTTCTTCGCTTTAACCGTTACGCAGTGTCGAAGGTCGGCGCCTGAACGGGCAGGGCGCTTACGCTCGCTTCCTCAGCTTTTGCAGACCGACGGCCAGGTTTGTCCGCTGGCTTGGCGGTTTGACGACGTTGCGCCAGATCGACGATCACATGCTCGACGTCGGCCTGTGTGATCTTGCGTTGCTTCTTCTTACCCGGCTCGGCCTCGTTTCGGTTAGTCCGCGTCGAGTCGCCACGATGCGTTCGAGACGGCGCTTTACCGATTCGGCGGTTATCGCGTTGCGCCTGAAGCGCTTGCGCGACCTGCAACACATGGCTCAAACGCTTGTGCTCGACGACGGCACCCTGATCGATTTCAGCCAAACGATCGTACTGCCGGCAGCGCAGCACGCGATCGTCAGCACGGAGCTCGATCCGTCCATCCGGGTACTCCCACACCTCGATCTGCCGGTCGATCAGCTTCCTGTTCTCCGGCGTGTCGTCCAGTAAGTACATCACCCGGTCATACTGTACCGTCAGCGACTTCGTTACTTTCCGCGGCTCACGCCATGTCAGCACCACGTCCAGACTCTCGTCGGGCCGCAGCGACCGGTGTGCATTGAAGTCGCTCTTCGGCGGCTTCGCGAAGCGTGTGTTGTAGGCGGCCATGAAGGAGGGCGCGTATGCGTTGGCGTCGGCCACCGTGTTAATTTCGCGCAATCGCATCTCCTTGACCAAGCGGTCCTGCAACGTCAGATGCGCGCGCTCGACGCGCCCCTTGGCCGAGCTGCTGTTCGCGCAGAACGTGTCGATGTTCAGCTCGTACATCGCGCGGCCGAACGGCGTCACACGGTTACCGGTCTTTCCTGGCTTCACGTTGCGGAATACGCTGGCCTTGTCGCTGTAGAACGCCCCAGGTTTGCCGTGCCGTTCGATGTATGCCCGTGTTGCCTCGAAGTAGCTGAACGTCGATTCGGTCTGCGTGAAGTGCAGCATCATCAGCCGGCTCGTTGCGTCGTCCACATACACCAGCAGCGTGCAGGCCGGCGCCCGTTCCTCGAACCACCGATGATCGCTGCCGTCGATCTGAATCAATTCACCGAGGCACGCCCGGCGCGCACGCGGCTGATAAATCTTCGGCGGTCGTTGCCGACGCGGAATCCATAACCCAGCCTCCGTCATTAGCTTCCTGACCGTCTCCTTGGCCAGCCGAATGCCGTGACACTCCCAGAGCTTCTCGCAGGCCAGCGTCGGCCCGAAATCAGCGTAGCGATCACGGATGATCGACAGCGCCCGGTCAGCGGCTCCTGGATCCAGGCGGCGGTTGCCGGGCTTCGACCGGTGTCCCGACACCAATCCCACCGGGCCGTGCTCACGTAACCGGGCGACCAGTCGGCGGACCTGCCGGCTCGTCAATTCCAGCCGTTCCGCTGCACGCCATGGTTTGAGCTTGCCGTCGGCTACGTCCTGAATGACCTTGAATCGGTCCAGCTCTCGCATCGTCATCGTGATCCGCTCCGTTGCAGCCATCGCAGCCTCCGGCGCCGGATACCCGGCGACCGGTCAGCTTACGCGGCCCGAAAGCGGACATTTCTATGTAGCCAAAAGCGGACATTTCAATCTAGCCACTACGCGATTTAATTTCGATAATTATGATTATGTCAAATATGATATTCACCCGAAAACCCAACTGAAATCACCGCCAGACAACGCCGCAATCGCGCCTCTCCGGTCGCCCGCCGCCGTTCTTTTTCCCGACCGAACGCCGAACCTCCAACTCGACATCAAGGACACACGGCAACTCGCGACGACCCTCGAAGCCGTCGTCGTCCCAACCAGCCACAACAACCGCCCGCAACCACCAGCATCAGGACGACATCATCCCCTGCATCTTGTGCGAGAAATGCGCGCGCTCGGCCGTCTCCATCAGCGCCAGGAATTCGTCCTGCGTCATGTGGATCAGCGCTTCGTGGTCGCCGGCCTCGAAATAGACTTCCGGCTGCTGCGCGAGGCGCTCCTCGAGGAACGTCTTCATCCCGTACGCCATGCAGACCGGCGGCAGCGCGCCCATGTCGCAATCCTTGAACAGTTCGCGCAATTCGACCTCCCGGGCGAGCACGAGATGGCGGCCCGTCTTCACCCAGAGATCCGACAGGCGCACGGCGTGCGTCGTCGGCAACACGGCGGCGACGTAGCCCTCGTCGTCCTCGAGGAGCACGGTTTTCGCGAGGCGATCGCCGGGAATATGCGCGGCGGCGGCCGTCTCCATGCTCGTATGGCTATAAGGGTGGTACACGACTTCGTACCGCGATGACTTCTGGCGCAGGCAATCCTGCAGGGTGGCTGACACGGACATGGCACACCTCGTCTGACGAATCGAGCGAACGGCGTTCGCACCGGATTCGTTCAGCATAGTTCGCATTCGGGCCGATGGAAATCGCCGCCTCGCCCCTTCGTCATTCGGGCTCCAACCCAGGTTCCAACCCCTTTTCGCGCAGCCATTCGCGGTTGAAAAGCCGCGCGCGATAGATGTCGCCGCGATCGCACAGCAAGGTCACGATCGTGTGTCCCGGGCCCATCCGGCGGGCCAGCCAGACCGCCGCCGCGACGTTGATGCCGCTCGATCCGCCAACGTACAGCCCTTCTTCGCGCAGCAGCCGGTAGACCATCTTCACGCACTGCGTATCGTCGATCCGCACGGCGTCATCGATCGGCGCGCCGGCGAGATTCGCGGTGACGCGCGTCGAGCCGATGCCTTCGGTGATCGAGTTGCCTTCGGCGCCGAGATCGCCCGTTTTCACGTAACCGTAGAGCCCGCTGCCGTGGGGATCGGCAAGCACGATCCGGACCTCCGGATTCTGCTCCTTCAGGTAGCGGCTCACGCCCGCCAGCGTGCCGCCCGTGCCGGTCGCGCAGACGAATGCATCGACCGTGCCCGCCGTGTCGCGCCAGATTTCCGGCCCGGTCGTCTCGTAGTGAGCCTGCCGGTTGACGACGTTGTCGAACTGGTTGGCCCATACCGCGTTGTCGAGTTCGTCCGCGAGCCGCCCGGCAATCTTCTGATAGTTGTTCGGGTCGCGGTACGGCGCCGCCGGCACCGGGCGCACGTCGGCGCCGAGTGTGCGCAGGATCGCCATCTTGTCCGGCGACTGCGTGTCGGGAATCACGATCACGCAGCGATAACCGCGCGCCGCGCAGATATGCGCAAGACCGATGCCCGTGTTGCCCGCGGTGCCCTCGACGACGGTGCCGCCCGGCTTCAGCGCGCCGCGCTGCTCGGCGTCGCGGATGATGTAGAGCGCCGCGCGATCCTTCACCGAGCCGCCCGGATTCATGAATTCCGCCTTGCCGAGGATCTCGCAGCCCGTTTCCGCGCTGAGCTTCGCCAGCCGGATCAACGGTGTGCGACCCACGCAGTCGACGAAGCCTTGTCGCACGTCCATTTCGCCCTCCTTTGCATTCGCGCTCGCGCGCCATACACAACGAAGGATAGGACGCGCCCGCCGCTTTCGGCGCCGGCCGCCGCGTACTAAGCTTGGAGAGCCCATTGCGGCGCGCGCGCCGCATCGCCAGACGAGGTCCGCCATGCCGCAATTGCACACCGTCGCCGTCGACAAGCCCGAGGCCATGAATTTCATCCTCGGCCAGTCGCATTTCATCAAGTCCGTCGAGGACATCCACGAGACGCTGGTCGGCACCGTGCCCGGCATCCGTTTCGGGCTCGCGTTCTGCGAGGCATCGGGCAAGCGGCTCGTGCGCCGTTCCGGCACCGATGCGGAGCTCGTCGAACTCGCGTGCCGCAACGCCCTCGCAATCGGCGCCGGTCACGCTTTCATCGTGTTCCTCGGCGACGGTTTCTATCCGGTCAACGTGCTCAATGCGATCAAGGCCGTGCCGGAGGTCTGCCGGATCTACTGCGCGACCGCGAACCCGACCGACGTGATCGTCGCGGAAACCGCGCAAGGACGCGGGATCGTCGGTGTCGTCGACGGCTTTCCGCCGCTCGGCGTCGAGAACGACGACGACGTGCGCTGGCGCAAGGATCTGCTGCGCACGATCGGATACAAGGCGTAGCGTGGGCCGCCGGGGCGGACGGATCATGATCGCGCCTTCCCTGCCGGGGCCCGCCCTGCAGACTCCGCTGCATCAAAGGCGCGGTCGCGGTCGGGATTTCGGGGCGTAGGAAAACCGGACCGTTAGTTGCATTTCTGAAGGCGAAGGTACGCTTCCGCTTGCGTCGCGCCACTGCCGCCCGGCTGTCCTATACTGGCCGCAGCAGACCGACCGACGGCCGCGCCGACACACCGGCCACGGCCGCCGATTCTTCCCGGAGCAACGCATGCATTACCAGCTGATTTACGAACTCGTCGACGATTACCTGTCCCGTCGCGAGCCGTTCCGCGCCCAGCATCTCGCGCTCGCGCAGGCCGCGACCGAGCGAGGCGAACTCGTGCTCGCCGGCGCGCTGTCGGACCCGGCCGATCAGGCCGTGCTCGTGTTCGAAGGCGATTCGCCGGAAGCGGCCGAGTCGTTCGCGCGCGCCGATCCGTACGTGCAGAACGGCCTCGTGAAATCCTGGCGCGTGCGCCCGTGGCGCGTCGTGGTCGGCAAGCACGCGCCGCGCTAGACGCGCGAGGCTACAGCCACCCTGCCCGCTTGAAGCGCCACCACAGCGCGAGATCGGCCGCGACCATCACCGCAATGCAGCCGTAGAAGCCGTATTTCAGGTGCAGCTCGGGCATGTTCGCGAAATTCATCCCGTAGATGCCGGCGATCATCGTCGGAATCGCGAACAACGCCGCGAACGAGCCGAGCCGCTTGGTCACCTCGTTCTCGGCGAGCGAGATCATTCCGAGGTTGACCTGGATCGCCGTCACGACCATCTCGCGCCGCCCTTCGATCGTCTTCACGATCCGCTGCAGATGGTCGTACACGTCGCGGAAGTAATGCTCCATCCCGCTGCATATCTGTGGGATGCGTCCGCCCGTGAGCTTCGCGAGCGGCTCGATCAGCGGCGCCGTGTGCTGATGCAGCATCACGAGGCGGCGCTTCAGCGAATAGAGATCCTCGATGATCGCGCGCGACGACGCGGGCGTGGCCTTCGTGAAGATGCGGTCCTCGAGTTCCTCGAGCTCGGCGCCGAGCGTTTCGAGGATCGGGAAATAGCGGTCGACGACCTGGTCCATCAGCGCGTAGAACACGAACGCCGAGCCTTCCTGCAGCAGATGCGGCTCGCGCTCGCAGCGCTTGCGCACATCGCGGAAGTCCTGCTCGGTGTGGTTGCGGATCGACAGCACATAGTTCGGGCCGACGAACACGTTCAGCTCGCCGACCTTGAGTTCGCCGTCGCCGTCGAGCTCGACCATATGCAGCACCGCGAACAGCGAATCGCCGTACTCCTCGATCTTCGGCCGCTGATGCCCCTTGCGGGCATCCTCGAGCGCGAGTTCGTGCAGCCCGAACTCCTCGCCCATCAGGTCGATTTCGTCGGGCGTCGGATCCTTCAGCGCGACCCATACGAAGCATTCGGGCTTCGACACGTAGTCGCTGATGGCGTCGATATCGATGTCGGCCAGCTTGCGGCCGTCCTGGTATGCAGCACAGTTGATCAGCATGTTGTCGGTGATGTTGCGGTTTACGCATCAGTTTACCGGTTTGCTGCACGGTCGGCCCGGCTTGCGCGGCACGCCGATATTGGTCATGATCGTGCTGCGTGCACCGCAGCACGCGCACCAACGCACTTCGGCACGTACGCCGCACGGCCGTGCGGCCCAACCGTCAAGGAGACAGACCCATGTGGTATTTCTCGTGGATACTCGGCATCGGCGTGGCACTCGGCTTCGGCATCATCAACGCGATGTGGCTGGAAGCGGAAGTGTTCTCGCGCGGCGACAAGCGCAGCGACACGTCGAGCCAGGGGTCGGGGAGCAAATATTCGTGACGCACCTGGTGTTCTTCTGCGGTCACGCCGGCACCGGCAAGACCACGCTCGCGAAGCGGCTCATCGGGCCGCTGATGCGCGCGACCGGCGAAGCTTTCTGCCTGCTCGACAAGGACACGCTGTACGGCCGCTACAGCTCGGCCGCGATGGGCGCGCTCACCGACGATCCGAACGACCGCGACAGCCCGCTCTACCTGAAGCATCTGCGCGATCCCGAATACCACGGCCTGCTCGACACGGCCCGTGAAAATCTTGCGCTCGGCATCAGCGCGATCGTCGTCGGCCCGCTGTCGCGCGAAGTGCGCGACCGGCGCATCCTCGACCGCGCGTGGCTCGGCATCGCGCCCGACGTCACGCTGACGGTCGTCTGGGTCCACACGTCGGAAGACGTCGCGCACGCGCGGATCGTCGCGCGTGGCAACCCGAACGACGCGTACAAGCTCGCGCACTGGGACGAATACCGGCAGCGCCGCTTCGTACCGACCGGCCACGAATGCGACGGCATCGTGATGTTCGACAACACCGCACCGTCCGACGCGGACGTCGACGCATTGCTGTACCGCGTCGTGCCGCCCGCGCCCGCCGCGACGATCGTCCCGCCGCTGCCGGCCTGACCGGCACCGGCGCCCTTCTCTCTCCCCACAAAAAACAACGCCGGAAGCGCTGCTGCGCTCCCGGCGTCGTACGGCCCTCGTGCCTGAGACTGGCGGGTGGTCAGGCCACCGCGTGCACGCGCTCCATCGTGCCGCCTTCGTACAGCTTGCCGAAGCGGTTCGACAGGAACGCCTTCAGCGACACCTTTTCCTGCGGGATGAAACCGCTCTGCGGCAGCTTCTTCTCGCGGAACAGATCCAGCACCGCGCACATCGCGCCGGCCGTCGTGATCTGGATCGCGCTCATGTGCATCCCGCACACGTCCTTCGCGAAGATCTTGCGCGTGAACACGTCCTGCACGAGCTGGCCGTCCTTCACGCCCGTCACCGTGACGAACACGAGCACGACGTCCTGCTTCGTCGACGGCACCGCGCGGCGCATGATCGACTTCAGCGTGTCGCGGTCGGTCGACAGGCGCAGGTCCTCGAGCAGGAACTGGACGAGCTCGCGGTGGCCCGGGTAGCGCACCGACTTGTAGTCGAGCGTCTCGACCTTGCCCGACAGCGTCTCGCACAGCGTGCCCAGGCCGCCCGACGTGTTGAACGCTTCGTATTCGGTGCCGTCGAGCGAGAAGTGCTCGAGGCCTTCGAGCGGCTGCACCCACTGCTTGCGGCCATCGCGGATCGCTTCGCACGGCTGGCAGTATTCGTTGATCAGGCCGTCGACGCTCCACGTCAGGTTGTACTTCAACGCGTTGGTCGGATACTCGGGCAGCGCGCCGACGCGCATCTTCACGTCGCGCACTTCGCTGAAGCCGTTCACGAGTTCATGCGCGGCGATGCCGATGAAGCCCGGCGCGAGGCCGCATTGCGGCATGAACGCACGGTCCGAACCGTCGGCCAGTTCGCGGATCGCGTGGGTCGCACGCACGTCTTCGGTCAGGTCGAAGTAATGGACGCCCGCAGCCTTCGCGGCGGCGGCGACGTTGACCGCGAGGTAATAAGGCAGCGCGTTGACGAGCGCATCGAAGCCCTTCACTGCTTCGCGAATCGCGTTCGCGTCGGCCGAGTCGACCCGTTGCGTCGCAATGCCTTCGCGCGACAGCTTTGCGAGCGCATCGGCATCGCGGTCGAACGCGACGACTTCGTAGTCGCCCGTTTCACGCAGCATGTGAGCAATGGTGTGGCCGATCAGACCTGCGCCGACGATGGCGATTTTCATGCGCTTATCTCCTGATGATGGGTTGCTGTTGTGGACGGCGTTGAGCCATGAACACAGTTTAGGGACGCGCAAAATCAGTTCCAAGACGAAGAATGATGCGAAACGACCAATAATTTCGACGAAATGACGATTCATTTCGTCCAAACGACCAAATCATCTAAAAATCGCGTATAGCTCGTGCCGCAAGCGGACCGTTACGGCCTGCGTTCTCGAACGCGGAAAGAAGGAGGAACGACGCGCACTCGTCATGTGCGGAAATGCGCAAGAGAATGCGGCATGGATGCGTCGAACGACGCGTGGAAACGGCCGTCTGGGCCGTCTGCGCCCCTGCGGAACATCGGGCACGGCGGTGTCGAATACGAGGAGGCTCATGCACTCGGCGCGCACGAATGTGCTCGCGGATCACGCAGATACCTGTGCGAAATACTCGACTGCGACATCAAATGCGATGCCGCGAGGTGCGCATCAGCCGCCGATCGTCCCGCGATCGATCTTGCGCGAAAGAATGATCGACGTCGTCGTGCGTTCGACGCCTTCGAGCGTGCCGATCTGGTCGAGCAGGTCGTTGAGCCGTTCGGGCGAATCGGCGCGCAGCCACGCGACGTAGTCGTACTCGCCGCTCACCGCGCACAGCAACTGCACTTCGGGCATCCGGTCGAGCTTGCGCAACACGTCCTTGCCGAACTTCGGCGTGAGGATGATGCCGACATACGCGTAAATGCTCGCGTCGAGCACGTCCTGCCCGAGCCGGAGGCTGTAGCCGGCGATCACGTTGGTGCGTTCGAGCCGCGCGATGCGTGCGACGACCGTCGTGCGCGCGACGTCGAGCTGGCGCGCGAGATCCGCGACGCTTGCACGCGCATCGGCTTGCAGCAGCGCGACGAGCTGCCGGTCGAGATCGTCGAGTTGGTCGAGGCGGGGTGGACGCATGAGGCCGGGCCGGCACGCGCCGGCTAAGTGGAAGGTGACGCGATGATAGCGCCGAACGCCGGTACGCCCAAACGGCATCGCACGCCGTCATGCGACCTCGCTGCCTTGCCCGTGCGCAACGACCGCATCCGGATCGCGCTTGCCGTTCACTTGCCGTTCACTTGCCGAGCCCGTCGCCGGTACGTGCCGGACCATCGCCAGCACCGCGCCAATCCGCTATGTCCCTTTCAATTTCGATTCGTATCGGATGTAAGCAAGTGTCGCATTCACTACCGCGCTGCACGCAACGTGCTACTAATAATGTGCGACGCGAGATGCGTGCTTGCGGCAATTGCCGCCGCGCCCGCTCGCAAGACACCACCCCGGAGAGCCAACCATGAAGAAAATCTCGCTCACCCTCGCTACGCTCGCCGTTGCAGCCAGCGCGTTCGCGCAAACCCCGGCGCAGCCGCAAGCGCCCGCTCCGGCCACGACGGCTGCGGCCGCAGCATCGGCCCCGAGCGCCGAGCAGCGCGCGGCACGCCACGAAGCGCGCGTCGAGCAGCGCATCAAGTACCTGCACGACCAGTTGAAGATCACGTCGGCGCAGGAACCGCAATGGAAGACGTTCGCCGACACGATGCGCGACAACGGCGAAACGATGGGCCGCCTCTATCGCGACCGGATGGCCAAGCACGACGTCTCCGCGCTCGACGACATGAAGCAGTATGCGGAACTGTCGCAGGCGAACGCCGACGGCGCGAAAAAGCTCTCCGACGCATTCGCGCCGCTCTACGCGAGCTTCCCGGCCGAGCAGAAGGCGCTGGCCGACACGACGTTCCGCAGCTGGCTGAACCATGGCGGCGAGCACCGCGGCAAGGGCAAGACGAAGGCCAAGGAAGGCAAGGCGGCAGCCGCGCCGGCCGCAAGCGCACCCGCGCAACCCTGACGCCCTCCCCGCCGGCGCCGAGCTGCCCGTTACGGGCCGAACGGCGCCGCGCGTCCTGCCGGCGATCGGCGCGTCACACGGCGCGCCGAATTCGGGATAAGCTCCCGGCTTTTCCCGCACTTCCTCGCCATGCTCGAACTCAAGCACATCGATCTGCGTACCGACCCGCAGGCCCGTCGCGTCGTCAAGGACGAAACCGTCGCCGTTTCATTCGCGGACGCAGACGGCGAACTGATGAGCCTCGAAGGCCCGAACCGCTATGTCGCGGGCGACGCGCTGATCACGGGCTCGACCGGCGACCGCTGGGTCGTGTCGCGCGCGCGCTTCGACGCCAAATACCTGCCCGCCGATCCGGCACTTGCGCACGGCGCACCGGGCGCCTATCGGAACCGGCCGGCCGTCGTGCTCGCACGCCGGATGGACGAGCCGTTTACGATCGCCCGCTCGGAAAACGGCGACACGCTGCGCGGTGTCGCCGGCGACTGGGTAATGCAGTACGCACCCGGCGATTACGGCGTCGTGCAGGCGCAGCGCTTCGCGCAGGTCTACCGCGACGCGTAATCCGCCGCGCCGGCATGAAGCCGGCGCGCATGCTCACGCAAAGTCTTCGTCGAGTTCGAGTTCCGCGCTGCGCTCGACGGCCTCGCCGGCCGCGTGGCGCTCCTCGAGCGACCCGAGCATCGCTTCCGTATACGCATGCAGCACCGCATGGCTGCGCGCGCGCTGCATCGGCTTGAGCGCGAGATAACGCGCGAGCGCGGCCGGCACGATGCGGATATCGAGCGTCATCCGCTTCGGCGTCGCGCCGAAACGCATCGCGAGCCAGTGCACGGACAGGAACCGCCCGCGCTCGTCGCTGCTTTCGGCGAAGCGCGTCTGCTCCGGAAAGAGATCGCAGATCACGCGCGCGAGCGCGTCGAATTCGGCGCTCCGGCATTCGATCAGATAGTCGTCCATCCCGTCTCTCCCGTCAGGCAGCCGTACGCGGCGGCCGGCACGTCTTCACCATCACGACGACCAGGATCGCGGCCAGCACGAAATACGCGGCCTCGACCCATGCGGCCGGCAGCACGCGCACCTGGTACAGCAGCGCCGGCGCCGCGGCGAGCGCATGCAGCACGATCGCGAGCGGCAGCACGCCCGCACGGCCGGCGCGCACACCGCGCCACATCAGCACCGACAGCGCAAGCTGCAGCACGAACGCCGCGCAGCGTTCGAGCAGCAACAGCAGGATCGACTGTGCCGACAGCGTCGCGAGCATCACGTGCAGCCTAACGACGGTATCGCCCGGCAGGTCGGAAAGCTGCGTCTCGAGCTGGCCGCGGCTTGCCAGCCACGCGAGATACGACCACTGGCCCCATACGAGCACGCCGACGAACCACGCTTCGGCGCCGCCGTGGCCGATCCCGTAGCCGATCGCGCGACCGTCGCCGGCCGACGCGCCGTAGCGCCGGTTCAGGAAACGCATCCCGAGATAACGGCCGACTTCCTCGAATACGGCGGTCGCGAGCGCGCTGTATGCGACGAACGCGAGCGGCTGCGTCAGCCAGCCATCCGCCGGCGTCTGGCTCAGCACGAGCCCGTGGAACGCGCGTTCGACGATCATCGCAAACAGCGTGAAGACGGCGACGCCGACGATCGTGTCGCGGCGGTTGAGCGCGAGCGGCTTGCGCAGGATACGGAAGAGGACAAGCGGCAGCAGCGCGATGATCAGCGTGGCGGCGATCAGCACCGCCAGCGTGACGGGAGCGACAGTCATGTATTTCCTTGTTCGGGGCAGCGCACCTGACGCGCTGCGTGCCCCGCATGATACTCAGCTTGCGGTCGACGCGCGCGCGATCAGCTCGCCCGGCAGCATCGCGACGCGCACGTCGCCCGCTGCGCCGTCGATCCGCTCGTGCACGAATTCGACGGCCTTGTAGCCGATTTCGTAGGTCGGCTGACGGATCGTCGTGATGCCGATCAGCTCGGCCCATTCCGGATCGTCGATCGACAGCAGCGCGGCCTTCTGCTGCCACGCGGCGCCGAAACGCGCGCGCAGGTGGCGCGCGATCGCGAGCGCGACCGGCGCGTTCGCGGCGAACAGCGCCGCGCGCACGCCGCGCCGCGTCGCATCGTCGATGCGCGTATCGAGGTCGGCGAGTGCCGCCGCGGCCGCGTCCGGCTCGTTCAGGTCGAGCACGACCGTCGCCGGCACCGGCAGCCCGCGCGCGCCCAGCGCCGCGCGGAACGCGGCCTCGCGCAAGCGCCGCGAGCTGACGTGCTCAAACGGCTGCACGACGAAATGGATCGCGTCGAAGCCGTGCTCGATCAGGTGCGCGACCGCCGTCTCGATCGCATCGGCATTGTCGAGGCCGATCAGGTCGGCCTCGAAGCCCTCGACCGTCCGGTCGACGAGCACGGCCGGGATGCCGGCGCCGCGCAGCGGGCGCAGCACGTCCTCTTCGGCGCCGAGCGCGTTGACGATCAGCCCTTCGACACGGTAGGTCGTGAGCAGCTGCAGGAAGCGGCGCTCCATCTCGACCTCGTTCGCCGCGTGACAGATGAGCGGCATGTAGCCGAGCGCGTGGCACGCGGCCTCGACGCCCTGCAGCACTTCGACGGTGTAAGGATTGGTCAGGTCGGCCGCGAGCATGCCGAGCAGCCGGTTGCGGCCGCGCTTGAGCCCGCGCGCCATCTGGTTCGGCCGGTAGTTGAGGCGCGCGATCGCCGCCTCGATCCGCTGGCGCAGATCGACGGACAGCACATGCGTTTCGCCGTTCAGGTAGCGCGAAACGCTGGTCTTGCCCGTGCCTGCCTCGCGTGCGACATCGCTGATCGTCGCCGGACGCGGCGTGGAAGGATGCGAATCGGTCACTGTCGTGCCTCGCGACGTACGATCCGTGCCGCTTCGTGAGCGGACGGACCTTTGTTGTTGGAAACGTAAGCCACCCGGCGGACTCCTCTGTCGACCAGCGTTAGCGCTTTAGCGCTTACGCTGGTCCCATGCTTCGCGGTCGATCAGCGTCAGCCCTTCAGCGCTTACGCTGATCCCATGCGTCGCGGTCGATCGGCGCCGGCGCATCGGCGCCCGCTCCAGTCACGTGCAAAAGCAGTCGGCCGCACCGGACCTGGCGCGGATGCCCGTCGCCGGACGCCGCCGGCAGCATTGCCGGGCCGTCGATGCGACAAGCGGGCGATCATAACGCAGCCAGCCCTCCGGCACCAAGACCATCGCCTCTAACGGCGCCGGCGCCCCGCCGGCCGGCTGTCTTCCCGTTACCCGACGCGGCTCAGGCCCGCGCGAGCGCGTCCGGATTGACGAGATTCGTGCGCAGCGTGCCGGCCAGCGCGCCGACCAGGTTTTCCGCGGCGCAGCGCGCCATCGCGTGGCGCGTCTCGTGCGTCGCCGAGCCGATATGCGGCAGCGCGACGACATTCTTCATCTGCAGCAGCGGCGAATCCGCCGGCAGCGGCTCCTTCTCGAACACGTCGAGCCCCGCACCGCGGATCGTGCCCGCGCGCAGCGCGTCGACCAGCGCGGCTTCGTCGACGACGGGCCCGCGCGACGCATTGATCAGGATTGCACCGCGCTTCATCTTCGCGAATTCGGCCGCGCCGATCAGGTGGTGCGTTTCCGGCGACAGCGGCACCTGCACGCACACGAAATCCGACTGCGCGAGCAGTTCGTCGAGCGTCACGCGCCGCGCGCCGTACTGCGTCTCGGCTTCGGCATGCGCGGACCGGTTCGCGTACAGCACCTGCATCCGGAAGCCGAGCGCCGCGCGGCGCGCAACCGCGCCGCCGATCCGCCCGAGCCCGACGATGCCGAGCGTCTTGCCCTGCACGTCGGTGCCGTACAGGTCCGGGCCGATGCTGCGATGCCAGTGGCCGGCCTTCACCCACTCGGCCAGCTCGACCACGCGTCGCGCGGACGCCAGGATCAGCGAAAACACCGTATCGGCGGTCGACTCGGTCAGCACGTCCGGCGTATGCGCGAGCACGATCCCGCGCCGCGTGAGATCCGCGACGTCGAAGTTGTCGTAGCCGACCGAGATCGTCGACCAGGCCTTCAGCCGCGGTGCGCGGTCGAGTATCTGCGGCGTGACCTTCAGGCTCGCGCCGATCGCGCCGTCCGCGTTGCCGAGCGCATCGGCGAGCGCGTCGGCGCCGTCGGCCTGCTCGACGTCCGCATGCTCGCGCAGGTACGCGAGAACGTCATCGGGCAGCGGCTTGTACGCGACGATACGAGGCTTCATCAGTTTCATTTTCCTTGCAGCGGCGCGGCGAGCGGATGCGCATCGCGCGCCTGGGGTTTGACGGACAGCGTGAGGATCACCGCGGCGACGAGCGCGGCGCTCATGAACGCGTACGAAGCGACGGGCGACCCGGTCGCGCCGTTCAGGTAGCCGACGAAGTACGAGCCGACGAACGAACCGAGCGCGCCCATGCTGTTGATCAACGCCATCGCGCCGCCGGCGACGTTCTTCGGCAGCAGCTCCGGCACGATCGCAAAGAACGGGCCGTACGGCGCGTACATCGCCGCGCCCGCGACGACCAGCAGCGCATACGAGATCCAGAAATGCGACGAGCCGAGCGCGTACGACGCGGCGAACGCAGCCGCGCCGATCAGCAGGAACGGCCATACGAAGCCGCGGCGCGAGCCGACCTTGTCGGACGCCCACGAGGCGGCGAGCATCGCGATCGTCGCCGCGAGATACGGCAGCGCGGACAGCCAGCCGGTCGCGACCATCCCGAGGTCGGAGCCGTTCTTGACGATCGACGGCAGCCACAGCACGAAGCCGTACACGCCGATGCTCCAGCAGAAATACTGCGCGCACAGCTTGATCACGGCCGGCGAGCGGAACGCCTCGCCATAGTTGCGCACGGGTTTGATCGCCGCCTGCTCGGCCGCGAGCGCGGCGTCGAGGTCGCGCTTTTCCTGCGCGGTGAGCCACGGCGAATCGGCCGGCTTGTCCTGCACGAGGAACCACCAGCACACGGCCCAGAGGATGGCCGGCACGCCTTCGGCGATGAACATGTGGCGCCAGCCGAATTCATGCACGAGATAGCCCGACACGATCGACATCCACAGCACGGTGACCGGGTTGCCGAGGATCAGGAACGTGTTCGCGCGCGAGCGCTCGCTCTTCGTGAACCAGTTGCTGATGTAGATCAGCATCGCCGGCATCACGGCCGCCTCGACGACGCCGAGCACGAAGCGGATCGCCATCAGCGACGGGATGTTGCTGACCACGCCGGTGAGCGCCGCGCAAGCGCCCCACAGCACGAGGCTGACGAACACGAGCTTCTTCACGCTGCGGCGTTCCGCATAGATCGCGCCGGGAATCTGGAAGAAGAAATAACCGAGGAAGAACAGCGCGCCGATCAGCGACGACAGGCCCTTGCCGATCCCGAGATCCTGGTTGATGCCGGCCGCAGCCGCGAACCCGTAGTTCGCGCGGTCGAGGTAAGCGAGGCTGTACGTGATGAACACGATCGGCATGATCGTCCACCAGCGTCGGGCTGCGAGATTGGTTGCCATCAGAATGTCTCCTTTGTTGACCGGGCTGGCGCTTCAGCGCTTGGCGGCCGAAACCGGTGCGTCAGCACCGCTCCGGTCGCCTGCTTTGCCGTCCGGTCTCACGCAAAGCGGTGCTTGATGCACGAAATGAATCCGCGGATTGTGCCGTGTTCGGCCTCTCATTGCGCGGTGACGGTTTCCTCTAAGCGATCGGCGCGATTGCTGACATTTTCGAGCCGGTCGAGTGCTTCGCGCGTCGGCAAGCCTTCCGAATCGCCGATCACCTGGATCGCAAGCGCGCCGATCCGGTTGCCGCGCGCGACGGCCTGTTCGACGCTGCGGCCTTCCAGCAGCGCGCTGACCACGCCGACCGCGAAGCCGTCGCCGGCGCCGACCGTGTCGACGACGCGTTCGACACGCTCGCCCGCGACCGTGCCCTCGCGGCCGTCGGCCGTCCGGAAGTACGCGCCTTGCTCGCCGAGCTTGATCACGACGCCGCGCGCGCCTTGCGCGAGATAGAAGCCCGCGATGTCGGCCGGCGTGTCATGCCCGGTCAGTTGCCGCCCTTCGGCGAGGCCCGGCAGCACCCAGTCGGCGAGCGCCGCGAGCGCGTTCAGCGTCTTCGCCATCACGTCGGCGGACGGCCACAGCGTCGGGCGCAGGTTCGGGTCGAACGAGATCGTCTTGCCGGCCGCGCGCATCTCGCGCGCAAGCTGGAACGCGAGTTCGCACGACGTCGCGGAGATCGCCGGCGCGACACCCGTCAGGTGCAGGTGGCGCGCGCCGAGCACGTAGTCGGCCACGTAGTCGTCGCACGACAGGTGGCTTGCGGCCGAGCCCTTGCGGAAATATTCGACGGTCGGATCGCTGCCGTCGTCGGTGCGCGACTTCAGCTGGAAACCGGTCGGGTAACGCGGATCGACGGTCACGCACGACGCGTCGATGCCTTCGCGTGCGAGCGTGTCGAGCACGTAGCCGCCGAACGAATCGCGGCCGACGCGGCTCATCCAGCCGACCCTGTAGCCGAGCCGCGACAGGCCGATCGCGACGTTCAGGTCGGCGCCCGCGATCCGCTTCGTGAATTGCGCCGCATGCGCGAGATGGCCGGGCTCGGTCGCGACGAACATCGCCATCGCCTCGCCGTAGGTCACGACATCGAGTGCTGCTTTCATGAGTGAACTCCTCAGGATCCTTCTGCCGTCACGCCGTTGCAAGCCACGCGACGCGCCGGCATGCATCGCCCGCCAGGTCGGCCGCGTCGAACGGAAACTCGATGCCGCGCGGCGCATGCAGCGGCAGCGCCGCGAGCACGCCCGTCACGAGCGGGTCGTTCGGCGCCGGCGCGGCCGCGAAACGGCGCGCGCCCTCGCCTGCGACCGCCTTGCAATGAATGTATTCCACATGCGGCGCGAGCATCTGCGCGCAGTCGAGCGGGGCTTCGCCCGGCCACTGCCAGTTGCCGATGTCGAACGTCATCCCGAGCGCATCGGGCATGCCCGCCGCGGCCAGTGCGTCGAACAGCCCGCGGAATTGCGCGAGCGCGCCGCCGACCGGAAGCTGGCCGTTCTCGACCACCACGCGGGCACGCGCGCCGCGCGACAGCGCGACGATGTCGGCAGCGTGCGCGTCGCCTGCAAAACCGCCGAGCTGGAATTTCACGAAACGCGCGCCGAGCGCGTCGGCTTCCGCGAGCGCGTCGCGCAATGCGTCGGCGTCGAGCGCGCCCGTTTCCGTGTACAGCGTGGCCGGCGTCGAATAGACCGACCACAGCCCGTGGCCGGCCAGTTGCGCGCCGAGCGCGGCCAGCGCACCGGGCGTCGTGTCGTCGTCCGACGCGAACAGCTCGCGCCTCACCTCGAAACCGGTCGCACCGGATGCCGCCGCGGTCGCGACGAATGCGCTGTGGCCCTCCTGACGCACGCGGTCCATCCCGAATGCGCTCGCCACGATCACGATGTCTGCCATTTTGCCCTTTTTTACCGGAATGGAACCGGTTCCATTTGCTTGAGACGGATGGTGCGCTTCGCTTCGAACGCACGCCATAGAGGAAATCCCTAGGGCCGGGCGCCACGCGAACGCGCGTCCGCCGGCGTGCATCGCACGTTTCCGGGCGGACTTCGGCCGCTCAGGCGAGGTCCTGCGCGAGACTCATTTCAAGGAACTGCGCGGCAACCCGCGACGGCGCGCCGCCATGCGGCACGAGGATGGAGAAATGACGCGTGAGCGGCGCGGGCGCCAGCGAGCGCAGCACGAGCGCCGCATCCTGGTGACGCAGCGACATCGCGGACACGAACCCGACGCCCATCCCGGCACGCACGGCCTCCTTCACGGCCTCGACGCCCGCGATCTCGAACGCCACGCGCATCGGCGCGCCGCCATGCGCGAACGCCCGCTCGACGAGCTGCCGCACGCCGGAGCCCTCCTCGCGCAGCACGAGCGGATGGGCGGCGAGCGCGGCCAGCGTCACGCCCGCATCGTAGTCGGGCGCGGCCAGCGGATGGTCGGCCGGCACGATCGCGACGATCTCGTCCTCGTGCCACGCATGCACGGCCGTGCCGGGCGGCAGCGCCTCGCCGGGCGGCCCTTCGATCATCGCGATGTCGAGCGACGGCAGCGCGGCGACCACGTCGGCCGTATTGCCGCTCATCGTCTGGATCGCCACGCGCGGCGCGCGCGGCTGGAACGCCGCGATCAGGTACGGCAGCAGATAACTCGCCGGCGTCGTGCTCGCGCCGATCCGCAGCGTGCCGGCCTCGAGGCCGCGCACCGCGTCGCGAAACGCCCGCGCCTGCGCAAACGTGTCGCGCTGCGCCTTCGCGTACTGCGCGAGCTGTTCGCCGACCGGCGTCAGCCGGATGCCGCGGCCGTCGCGCTGGTACAGCGGCTCGCCGAATTCGTCCTGCAGCAGCCGCAACTGGCCCGACACGGCCGGCTGCGACAGATGCAGCGCCACGGCGGCACGGCTGATGTTCAGGTGTTCGGCGACGGCCGCGAACGTTATCAGTTGATCCGGGGTCATGGGGATGAATTATCGGCTTTCCGGATAGTTTACGTCACAAATCACAATTTTTCATATCGATATAACAAAATTAGGATTACAGCATCGCAACACGCTCAACTACGGTGCTCCATGTCCACTGCCCCGACTCCCCATCTCAGCCACGCCGCGCCGTCGATGCGCGGCCAGTTGAACGGCGTGCTGTTCGTCGCGCTGTTCGCCGCCGCCGTCACGAGCCTGTCCGAGCTCCCCGCGATCGCCGGGCTCGGCCTGTCGCCGCTGATCGTCGGCATCGTCGCCGGTGCGCTGTACGGCAATGCGCTGCGCGACGGCATGCCGGCCAGTTGGGCAGCCGGCGTCAATTTCTCCGCGCGCAAGCTGCTGCGCATTGCGGTCGCGTTCTTCGGGTTGCGCGTGAGCCTGCAGGAAATCGCGCAGGTCGGCCTGCCGGGCCTGACGGTCTCGGTGCTGGTCGTCGTCAGCACGCTCGTGATCGGCACCTGGGCCGGCATGAAGCTGATGAAGCTCGACCGCGACGCGGCGCTGCTGACCGCCGCCGGCAGCGCGATCTGCGGCGCGGCCGCCGTGCTCGCGTTCGAGTCGACGCTGCAGTCGAAGCCGCACCAGAGCGCGATGGCCGTGGGTAGCGTCGTGCTGTTCGGCACGCTGTCGATGTTCCTGTACCCGATCGCGTATCACGCCGGGCTGCTGAACCTCGATCCGGCCGGCCTCGGCCTGTTCTTCGGCGGCACGATCCACGAGGTCGCGCAGGTGGTCGGCGCAGCCAGCGACATCAGCCCGCAGGTCGCGCACATCGCGACGATCGTCAAGATGACGCGCGTGATGCTGCTGGTCCCGGTGCTGCTGGTGCTCGGCTGGTGGCTCGCCCGCTCGGCCCGCGCGACGGCCGGCGGTGCGCAAGGCAAGCGCAAGGTGGCGGTGCCCTGGTTCGCGCTCGGCTTCCTCGGCTTCGTGATCGTCAATTCGCTGAACGTGCTGCCCACCGACGTCACGCATACGCTGAACGTGCTCGACACCTTCGCGCTGACGATGGCGATGACCGCGCTCGGCATCGAGACGCGCGTGTCGCAGATCCGCGCAGCCGGCCCCCGCGCACTGGTGACCGGCCTGATCCTGTACGTGTGGCTGATCGCCGGCGGCTACGGGATCACCTGGGCCGTGCAGCACTGGCTTGGCTGAGCCGCCTGTCCGCAGCACTTCGCGCGCCGCGCCCGACGGGATGGTCCCGCGGGCGCGGCGCGGTGCTATGCTTCGCGTCGTTTTCCATCGCCCCCTTTCAGCCGTGCTCTCGTTCCTGCTGAAGCTGCGCACTCGCGCCGAAACGCTGTTCCGCCTGTCGGACGCCCATACGATGCTGATCTGGTCGGCCATCGTCGGCGTCGGCGGCGCCTTCGCCACCATGGCGTTCCGCGAAGGCATCGACCTGATGCAGCGCCTGATCTCCGGGCACAGCGGCAGTTTCGTCCAGATGGCGAAGAGCCTGCCGTGGTACGTGCGGTTCTGGATGCCGGCCGCGGGCGGCTTCCTCGCCGGCTGCGTGCTGCTGCTCGCGACACGCGGCGACAAGCCGTCCGGCAAGACCGACTACATGGAATCCGTCGCGCTCGGCAACGGCATCGTGCCCGTGCGGCAGAGCCTGTGGCGCAGCGTGTCGTCGCTGCTGACGATCGGCAGCGGCGGCTCGATCGGCCGCGAAGGCCCGATGGTGCAGCTCGCGGCGCTCGCCGCGTCGCTCGTCGGCCGCTTCGTGCACTTCGACCCGCCGCGCCTGCGCCTGCTGGTCGCGTGCGGGGCAGCTGCCGGCATCACGTCCGCGTACAACGCGCCGATCGCCGGCGCGTTCTTCGTGTCGGAGATCGTGCTCGGCACGATCGCGATGGAGAGCTTCGGGCCGATGGTCGTCGCGTCGGTCGTCGCGAACATCGTGATGCGCGAATTCGCCGGCTACCGGCCGCCGTACGAAATGCCGGTGTTTCCGGCCGTCACCGGCCCCGAGGTGCTGCTGTTCGTCGTGCTCGGCGCGCTGTGCGGCGTGCTCGCGCCGCAGTTCCTGCACCTGCTCGACGCGTCGAAGAACCAGTTCAAGCGGCTGCCCGTGCCGCTGCCCGTGCGGCTCGCGCTCGGCGGCCTCGTCGTCGGCGTGATCTCGGTGTGGATTCCGGACGTGTGGGGCAACGGCTACAGCGTCGTGAACCACATCCTTCATTCGCCGTGGACCTGGCAGGCGCTCGTCGCGGTACTCGTGTTCAAGGTGATCGCGACCGCCGCAACCGCCGGCTCGGGCGCGATCGGCGGCGTCTTCACGCCGACGCTGTTCGTCGGCGCGGTGTTCGGTTCGCTGTTCGGGCTCGCGATGGAAGCGCTGTGGCCCGGCCATACGTCGGCGTATTTCGCGTATGCGATCGTCGGGATGGGCGCGTTCATGGCGGGCGCCACGCAGGCGCCGCTGATGGCGATCCTGATGATCTTCGAGATGACGCTGAGCTATCAGGTCGTGCTGCCGCTGCTGGTGTCGTGCGTGTTCGCGTATTTCGTCGCACGCGCGACGGGCACGACGTCGATGTACGAGATCACGCTGCACCACTACCAGGACGCGCAGGAACGGCTGCGGCTGCGCACCACGCAGATGCGCGAGCTGATCCAGCCCGCGCAGACGGTCGTGCCGCTCACCGCGAGCGTCGCCGACATGACGCGCGTGTTTCTCGAATATCCGGTGAAGTACCTGTACGTGACCGACGACGCCGGGCGCTTCCGCGGCGCGGTCGCGCTGAAGGACATCACGTCCGACCTGCTCGACAAGCGCGACACGTCCGACAAGACCGCCGCGCACTACGCGCATACGCCGTTTCCGCTCCTCACGCCCGACATGCCGCTCGCGACGGCGCTCGAACGCTTCATGGCGTTCCAGGGCGAACGGCTGCCGGTGATCGAAAGCGAAGCCGAGCCGACGCTCGCGGGCGTCGTCTACAAGACGTCGCTGCTCGACGCGTACCGGCGGATGATCGGCGAGCGCTGACGCGCACGGTGCGGCTCGCGTCGCACCGCACCGCTTCTCGCATGCAGCCTGCCGCGGGCGAACACGATGCCCGCGAACCCGCTTCCCCGCTCAGTCCGGCGCGCGCCCCAGCACGACCCGTGCGAAGAACCCCGCGAGCACCGATTCGGCCACGTCGGCCGGCACGTGCTGCGGATCGGCCGTGTAGTACGACTGCACGCCATCGCACAGGCACATCAGCCCGAACGCGAGTGTCTCGGCCGGCAGCAGCAGCGGCGTGCCCGAGCGCTCGGCGAAGCGCTGGATGAATTCGGCCATCTGCAGCCGCTTGCCGTGCAGGAACTGGTTGAAGCGCACGCGGAATTTCGCGTCGCGCGCGGCCTGCAGCTTCGCCTCGCCCCACAGCAGCGAGAATTCGTCGTCGCGGAACAGCGTCCGGTAATGCGCGAGCGTCATCGACTCCATCTGTTCGCGCGTCCCGCCCTCGTCGAAGATCGCCTCGAAATCGGCCCGCACCGCCTCATGGTTGCGCTCCAGCAACTCCAGCAGCAGGTCCGACTTGCTGCGGAAATTCGAGTAGAACGCGCCGCGCGTATAGCCGGCCGCGGCCGCGATGTCCTCGACGCTCGCAGCCACATAGCCTTTCTTCAGAAAAATTCGATGCGCAGCTTTCAGCAGACGTTCGCGCGTCTGGTCCCTGCTCTGCTCGCGAGTTAAGCGCTGTGGTTTCATGGCGCGCAGTCTAGCACCATTACCCCTTCGGATTCACCTTTGCATTCAGATACAGGTGTGTATTAGAATCCGCCACAGTTTCTGAAATTGTTGTCCGCGCGCCGCTACCGGCGCCGCTTGGGGCAAGCGCCCGTCGCGCTTGCCGGCTTCGTTCCGCTCCATCTCCCCTGGGGGTTTCGTGAATCGCTCCGGTTCCCGCGCCGCGCTGCTGATCGGCGTCGCGCTCTTCGTCGCCGCCTGTCATCCGAAAGAATCCGCGCCGCCCGCGCCGCGCCCCGTCGTCGCGCTGCCAGCGCATGCCGATGGCGCCGCGGTCGCGCGCACGCTGCCCGGCGAAATCCAGCCGCGCTACGCGACGCCGCTGTCGTTCCGCATCGCCGGCAAGATCGTCGAGCGCAAGGTGCGGCTCGGCGACACGGTCAAGGTCGGCCAGGTCGTCGCGCTGCTCGATCCGTCCGACGTCGAAAAAAACGCCGCGAGCGCGCAGGCGCAGCTCGATGCCGCGACGCACACCCTCGCGTTCGCGAAGCAGCAGCTCGACCGCGACCGCGCGCAGGCGCATGAAAACCTGATCGCGACCGCACAGCTCGAGCAGACCCAGAACAGCTACACGTCGGCGCTCGCGCAGCGCGACCAGGCACAGCAACAGCTCGCGCTCGCGAAGAACCAGCTCCGCTATGCGACGCTCGTCGCCGATCATGCGGGCTACATCACCGCAGAACAGGCCGACACCGGCCAGAACGTGTCGGCCGGCCAGGCCGTCTACCAGCTCGCGTGGTCCGGCGACGTCGACGTCGTCAGCGACGTGCCCGAGGCCGCGCTCGCGTCGCTCGCGCCCGGCCATGCAGCGACCGTCATGCTGCCGTCGCTGCCGGGCCGCCAGTTCGCCGCGAAGGTGCGCGAAGTCGCGCCGGCCGCCGATCCGCAAAGCCGCACCTATCGCGTGAAGCTCACGCTCGCCGCGCCCGATCCGGCGATCCGCCTCGGCATGACCGCGAACGTCGCATTCGACGGCGCGCCGGCCGCCGGCGACGCGCAGCCGATCACGCTGCCCGCGACCGCGCTGTTCCACGACGGCGCGCAGCCGGCCGTGTGGGTCGTGCGCACCAAGGACGACACGCTCGAATTGCGCCGCGTCGACGTCGCGCGCTTCAACGAGCGCACCGTCACCGTGTCGCACGGGCTGCAGCCGGGCGAGCGCGTCGTGCTGCAGGGCGTGCATACGGTCAGCGCGGGCGAGAAGGTGCGCCCGATCGCGCCGCTGCATCCGGAGGACTTCGCATCGTGAGCACCCCCCGCGAAGAAGGCCGGTTCAACCTGTCGGCATGGGCGCTGCGCCACCAGGCGCTCGTCGTCTACCTGATCGCGCTCGCGACGCTCGCGGGCATCCTCGCGTACACGCGGCTCGCGCAGTCCGAAGACCCGCCGTTCACGTTCCGCGTGATGGTGATCCGCACGTTCTGGCCCGGCGCGACCGCGCGGCAGGTGCAGGAACAGGTGACCGACCGGATCGGCCGCAAGCTGCAGGAAACGCCGGCCATCGACTTCCTGCGCAGCTATTCGCGCCCCGGCGAATCGCTGATCTTCTTCACGATGAAGGATTCGGCGCCCGTGAAGGACGTGCCCGAGACCTGGTACCAGATCCGCAAGAAGGTCGGCGACATCGGCTATACGCTGCCGCCCGGCGTGCAGGGCCCGTTCTTCAACGACGAATTCGGCGACGTCTACACCAACATCTGGACGCTCGAAGGCGACGGCTTCACGCCCGCGCAGCTGCACGACTACGCGGACCAGTTGCGCACCGTGCTGCTGCGCGTGCCGGGCGTCGGCAAGGTCGACTATTTCGGCGACCCCGACCAGCGGATCTTCATCGAGGTGAACAACGCGCAGCTCACGCGCCTCGGCATCTCGCCGCAGCAGCTCGGGCAGGCGATCAACGCGCAGAACGACATCTCGTCGGCCGGCGTGCTGACGACCGCCGACGATCGCGTGTTCGTGCGGCCGAGCGGCCAGTTCGACAATGTCAATGCGATCGCCGATACGCTGATCCGCATCAACGGCCGCACGTTCCGGCTCGGCGATCTCGCGACGGTCAAGCGCGGCTACGACGATCCGGTCGTCACGCAGATGCGCGCGGCCGGCTCAGGTGCGGCCGGCAAGGCCGTGCTCGGCATCGGCGTGACGATGCAGCCTGGCGGCGACGTGATCCGGCTCGGCAAGGCGCTCGACGCCGAATCGAAGGACCTGCAGGCGCGGTTGCCGGCCGGCCTCAAGCTGGTCGAGGTATCGAGCATGCCGCATGCGGTCGCGCATTCGGTCGACGATTTCCTCGAGGCGGTCGCCGAAGCCATCGCGATCGTGCTGGTCGTGAGCCTCGTATCGCTCGGCCTGCGCACCGGGATGGTCGTCGTGATCTCGATTCCGGTCGTGCTCGCGGTCACGGCCCTGTTCATGTACCTGTTCGACATCGGGCTGCACAAGGTGTCGCTCGGCACGCTCGTGCTCGCGCTCGGGCTGCTCGTCGACGACGCGATCATCGCGGTCGAGATGATGGCCGTGAAGCTCGAACAGGGCTACAGCCGCGCGCGCGCCGCCGCGTTCGCGTACACCAGCACCGCGTTCCCGATGCTGACGGGCACGCTCGTCACGGTGTCGGGCTTCCTGCCGATCGCGCTCGCGAAATCGAGCACCGGCGAATACACGCGCTCGATCTTCGAGGTGTCGGCGATCGCGCTGATCGCGTCGTGGTTCGCGGCCGTCGTGCTGATCCCGCTGCTCGGCTACCACATGCTGCCCGAGCGCAAGCGGCAGGCGCACGAAGCGCACCTGCCCGACGACCACGAGCACGACATCTACGACACGCGCTTCTACCGGCGGCTGCGCGGCTGGGTCGACTGGTGCATCGAGCGGCGCTTCGTCGTGCTGCTGATCACGGGCGCCCTGTTCGTCGTGTCGCTGATGGGCTTCTCGCTGGTGCCGCAGCAGTTCTTCCCGAGCTCCGACCGGCCCGAGCTGCTGGTCGACCTGCGGCTGCCCGAGGGCGCGTCGTTCGCGGCGACGCTGCGCGAAACCGAACGCCTCGAGAAGGCGATCGACAAGCGCCCCGAGATCGATCATTCGGTGAACTTCGTCGGCAGCGGCGCGCCGCGCTTCTACCTGCCGCTCGACCAGCAGCTGCAACTGCCGAACTTCGCGCAGTTCGTGATCACCGCGAAATCGGTCAAGGATCGCGAGAAGCTCGCGACCTGGCTCGAAACCACGCTGCGCGACAAGTTCCCGGCCGTGCGCTGGCGGCTGTCGCGGCTCGAGAACGGCCCGCCGGTCGGCTATCCGGTGCAGTTCCGCGTGAGCGGCGACAGCATCGCGACGGTCCGCTCGATCGCCGAGAAGGTCGCGGCGACGATGCGCGGCGATGCGCGCACGGTCAACGTGCAGTTCGACTGGGACGAGCCGGCCGAGCGCTCGGTGCGCTTCGAGATCGACCAGAAGAAGGCGCGCGAGCTGAACGTGACGTCGCAGGACGTGTCGAGCTTCCTCGCGATGACGCTGTCCGGCGCGACCGTCACGCAGTACCGCGAGCGCGACAAGCTGATCGCGGTCGACCTGCGCGCGCCGCAGGCCGACCGCGTCGATCCGGCGAAGCTCGCGGGCCTCGCGCTGCCGACGCCGAACGGCCCGGTGCCGCTCGGCTCGCTCGGCCGCTTCGAGCCGACGCTCGAATACGGCGTCGTGTGGGAACGCGACCGCCAGCCGACCATCACCGTGCAGTCGGACGTGCGCGCCGGCGCACAGGGCATCGACGTCACGCACGCGGTCGACGCGAAGCTGAACGCGCTGCGCGCGCAGCTGCCGGTCGGCTATCAGATCAACATCGGCGGCTCGGTCGAGGAAAGCGCGAAGGCGCAGAACTCGATCAACGCGCAGATGCCGCTGATGGCGATCGCCGTGTTCACGCTGCTGATGATCCAGCTGCAGAGCTTCTCGCGCGTGCTGATGGTCGTGCTGACCGCGCCGCTCGGGCTGATCGGCGTGGTCGCCACGCTGCTGCTGTTCGGGCAGCCGTTCGGCTTCGTCGCGATGCTCGGCGTGATCGCGATGTTCGGGATCATCATGCGCAACTCGGTGATCCTGGTCGACCAGATCGAGCAGGACATCGCGGTCGGCCACGGCCGCGTCGACGCGATCATCGGCGCGACGGTGCGGCGCTTCCGCCCGATCACGCTGACGGCCGCGGCCGCCGTGCTCGCGCTGATCCCGCTGCTGCGCTCGAACTTCTTCGGGCCGATGGCGACCGCGCTGATGGGCGGCATCACGAGCGCGACCGTGCTGACGCTGTTCTACCTGCCCGCGCTGTACGCGACGTGGTTCCGCGTGAAGCGCGACGAACGCGACCCGCAGGACGGCCCGCCGCATGACGGCAGCACGCCGGCCGCGCCGTCGGGAGCATGACCATGGATGTGTCGATGAACCTGAAAACCCAAGCCGTGCGCGCGCTCGCCGCCGCGAGCCTCGCCGGCCCCCTGGCCGGCTGCGCGTGGTTCGCGCCGAGCGGCGAGCCGCCCGCGATGCCGTCTCCCGCGCATTACGGCGCGGTGCCGCAAGTCCAGCAGACCGTGTCCGCGCAAGGCGTCGCGCAGCAGTTCGAAGTCGGCGCGCAACCGGTGCCCGACTGGTGGAAGCAGTACCGTTCCGATGCGCTGAACGCGCTCGTCGACGAAGGGCTGCGCAACAGCCCGACGCTCAGTGCGGCGTCGCATTCGCTGGATGCCGCGCGCGAGCAGTTGCGCGGGCAGATCGGCAGCTCGATGCTGCCGTCGATCGACGCGGTCGGCCAGGCCACGCGCCAGCGTGCGCTCGGCGTGCCGATTCCGGCGCTCGGCGCACCGACGCTGCTGTACGACACGTTCGTCGGGCAACTGCAGGCGAGCTACACGGTCGACCTGTTCGGCGCCTCCCGCTTCGCGAACCGCGCGCTCGCGAAACGCGTCGACGTCAGTGCGTTCCAGCTCGAATCGGCGCGGCGCGCGCTGGCCGCGAACATCGTCACCGCGTCGATCACGGTGTCGGTGCTCAACGCGCAGATCGACACGACCGAGCGGCTCGTCGCGCTCGCGAACGACCAGGCGCACGACGCCGAACGCCGTTACGCGCTCGGCTCGGCGTCGCGCAGCGACGCGCTGAACGCGCGGCAAAGCGCCGACACGTTCGCCGCAAGCCTGCCCGCGCTGCGCCAGCAGCGCGACTCGGCGCGCCATGCGCTCGCGGTGCTGGTCGGCCGCACGCCCGACCGGCCGCCGGCCGATCTCACGCTCGCCGATCTGCACCTGCCCGAGCAGGTGCCCGTCGTCGTGCCGTCGGACCTGCTGCAAAGCCGCCCGGACATCCAGGCGGCCGACGCGGGGCTGAAGGCGGCCGCTGCCGAAGTGGGCGTCGCGACCGCGCAGTTGTTCCCGCAACTGTCGCTGTCGGCGGCGATGGGCAAAGGCGGCTTCAGCTGGCCGGCCATGCTGTCGGGCGCCGGCGCGATCTGGAACGTCGGCGCGTCGCTGAGCCAGCCGATCTTCCACGGCGGCGCGCTGCTCGCGCAGCGCCGCGCGGCGAAGGCCGCCTACGAAGCCGCGGTCGACCAGTACAAGCAGGCCGTGCTCGGCGCGTTCCAGAACGTCGCCGATTCGCTCGCGGCGCTCGAACACGATGCGGAGGCACTCGACGCATCGTCCCGCGCCGCGTTGTCCGCACGCGGCGCATACGACGACGCGGCCGCCCGCGTGCGGCTCGGCGCGCTGCCGCCGTCGGCCGCGCGCGCCAGCGAGCTGCAGTACCGCAACGCACGGCTCGACGAGATCCGCGCGACCGGCGCGCGGTTCGCGGATACCGCGCGGCTCTATCAGGCGATGGGCACGCCGCCGGCCGACAAGGCCGATCAGTCCGGCAAAACCGGCAACGCGGCCGGCGACACCGCACCCGGCCAGGAAGCGCGCGCCGCCACGCCCCCCAACACCGCGCCTTCGCCGCAATAAGCCGGCCCTTCGATCGGGCGCGCGCGGTCAACCCGTCGCGCGCCCGATTTTCGATCTTCCGCTTGACCCTCACGTAGCGTAACGTTCGAGACTCCAGTGTGCGTACCGAACGGAGGAACGAATGCAGCTGAAAGTGGGAGAACTGGCGAAACGCAGCGGGCTGACCGTCCGCACGCTTCATCACTATCACGCGATCGGCCTGCTGACGCCTTCGGCACGTGCCGACAACGGCTACCGGCTGTACGACCGCCACGACATCGCCCGGCTCCACCAGATCCAGGCGCTGCGTCGCTTCGGACTGTCGCTCACCGAAATCGGCGACTACCTGAACCAGCCCGGCACCCCGCTCGTCGATCTCGTCGCGAAGCAGATCGCGCTGCTCGACCGCCAGCTCGCGCAAACCGCGCAGCTGCGCGAGCGGCTCGTGAGCCTGCACGCGCAGCTGGCCGCGGGCACGGAGCCGGAGCTGGCCGATTGGCTCACCACACTGGAGTTGATGACCGTGTACGACAAATATTTTTCCGAGGAAGAACTCGCGCGCATGCCGATGTACCGAAAGAGCCAGGCGGGCGACGCGGAATGGATCGCGCTCGTCGGCGAGGTCCGTGCGCTGCACGACGCGGGCGTGCCGCCCGAGGACGAGCGCGTGCGCGCGCTCGCCGGCCGCTGGATGGCACTGCTCGTGCGCGACACGAACAACGACCCGCGTCTGCTGGCGAAGCTGAACCTGATGCACGAGCGTGAACCGGCGATGCAGTCGAAGATCGGCATTTCGACCGCGTTGCGCGACTACGTGCTGCGCGCGACCGCCGAAACGAAGATGCGGATCTTCGAGAAATATCTCGCGCCGGACGAAATCCGCTTCATGCGGGCGCACTACGGCAAACGCGCGATGGAATGGCCGCAACTGATGGGCGACGTGCGCGACGCGATCGACGCGGGCGCGAAGCCCGATTCGCCGGAAGGCCGCGCGCTCGCGCAGCGCTGGCTCGACCTGTTCTGCAGCTATGCGGGCCACGATCCGGCCACGCACGCGAAATTCCGTCACGCGATGATGAACGAGCCGGCGCTGACGAAGGACGCGTGGGTCGACGATACGCTGCTCGGTTTCATCCGCGAGGCGATGGCGCAGTTGGTGCCGGCGCGCTGATCAGCGACGTGGCGGCGGTACGCAGGTCACCTGCGCGCCGCCAGGCCCGTGAGGCAGGCCGCCCGCGTCACCACTTGCAGCCGGTATCGCGAACCGCATCCAGTGCGAGCATCGGCAACGCAAGGAGGCCGGCGCCCGAGTACGCGCTCCGGCAGTCGACGCGGTGCGCGCGTGACATCCCCCCGGCCAACCTGGCGTCGACGGTATCGCGACTCGGCGCCGCGTGACCGGACGATGCACCCAATGCGTCGATCGCCGCGTCGGCAGTGCTGCGCCCTGAAGCGCGCCGCGCGCCGATCGACGCCAGATCGCGCCCCCAGTCGACATCGGGCATCGACGCGTTAGCCGGCCGGTTGTCGCGTCCATCCGGCGCGACACCGGCAGGCGCGTCCGTTCGTGCATGCAGCGTCCCGAATGCATCCGGAAGCGAACGCGCCGGCATGCGCGCGTTCGCGGCGGCGCCGGAACGTTCCGTCGCTCGACCATTGCCGCCCACCTTCCCGTTCCGTCCGGTGCGTCCGGCCATGCCGGTTGCCGGCGGTTGGACCGGCCGCGCCGGAATCAACACGACGCTCAGCGCGGGCCGGGCCGGCGCCCCGACCTCGGGCCTCGCCGCACCGACCGTCGGCGACGCCCAGCGCAGCACGAACCATCCGAGCACGTGGATCGACGCCGCGATTGCGAATGCCACCGCGACGACGCCCAGCCGCCGCCGTCGCGCCGCCGCGTCGGCCGTACGCCACGGCGATGCGTCAGTCGGGCTCGCCGCCGCCGTCATCGCTGAACGCGAGCAGGTCGCCGGGTTGGCAATCGAGATAGCGGCAGATGGCTTCGAGCGTAGCGAAACGGATGCCCTTGACCTTCCCCTGCTTGAGCAACGACAGGTTCTGTTCGGTGATGCCGACCGCCGCCGCGAGATCCTTCGAGCGGACCTTGCGGGTCGCGAGCATCACGTCGAGCTTGACCACGATCGTCATGGCGGGCCTCAGACGAACTGCCGATGTTCGGCGTCGAGCTCGCTCGCCTGCCGGAGAATATGCGCGATCACCGCAATACAGGCTGCCGTAAACAGCGCGACAACGTAAGGCATGCTGAAGCCGATGCTGACCACGCGATGGCCGACCGGCTCGCGCATCGTCGCCCACACGCTCAGGAGCGGTTCGCACAACAGGCTCAGCAGCACCCACAGGCCGATCGCACGGCCCGTCTTGCCGAGATGGCCTGCCGCCTGCGCGGAGAAATAGTCACGGCGCGCGTAAGTCCGGAACAGCGCGCGCAGATGGCGCAGGCCGTTCGCGAGCGCGACGAGCGGCACGCTCGACAGCAGGATGCCGACCGCCTTTTGCCACCACGGGAAAGCAGCGACATCCACGTGCAGGTTCGACATTACCGAGTCCGTGAGGCCGAATACGAAACCGGGCCCGGAGTCGGCCGCGCTCAGCGACGGAAACGCCCAGCAAGCGGCGTTGAGCACCAGCATGGCGACGATGAACCACAACGTGACGGCAGCCATGCGCTGGCTGATGCGGGCAATACGATCGGAATGCATGCGACATCCTCTTCGATGGTGGTGAACACGCATCGATTGTACGTCGACACTTATCGTAAAACGATAATTATTTTTCGCATGACATGAATTTATGATTGCCGGGCATGTTCGTCACCGACACGCCGGAACACCCGCTCACCCGCCGCGCGTGCCCAGCCCGAGCGCCTTCAACCGCCGGTACAGCGTGCGCTCGCTCATCCCCGTGCGCTCGGCCAGCGCCTTGCGTGTGCCGGTGAATTCGCCGGCGATCCGCACCAGTTCGGCATCCGTCAGCGCGCCCGCCGCGCCCGCGCCATCCTGCTGCGCCGCCGATGCCGCCACGAGTTCGGCCGGCAGGTGCTCGACGCGGATCGTCCCGTCGTCCGCGAACAGGCATGCGCGTTCGAGCACGTTGCGCAACTCGCGAATGTTGCCGGGCCACGCATACGCGTCGAGGCACGCACGCGCGCGCTCGGTCAGCACGAACGGCCGGGCCGCGAACGGCCGCGCGCCCGCGTCGCCCGCATTCGCGCGCGCGTTCGCGATCCGCCGCAGGATCGATTCGGCCAGCAGCGCGACGTCGCCCTGCCGTTCGCGCAGCGCCGGCAGCGGAATCGGGAACGCGTTGATCCGGTAGTAGAGGTCCTGCCGAAACCGGCCGTCGTCGATCATCTCGCGCAGCGGCTTGTGCGTGGCCGCAACGAGCCGGAAATCGGCGCGCAGCGCCTCGACGCCGCCGACGCGCCGGAACGTGCCCGACTCGATCAGCCGCAGCAGCTTCACCTGCATCGGCAGCGGCACGTCGCCGATCTCGTCGAGAAACAGCGTGCCGCCCTGCGCGGTCTCGACGAGGCCCGGCTTGCGCTGGTTCGCGCCCGTGAACGCGCCCTTCTCATAGCCGAACAGTTCGCTCTCGAACAGCGTCTCGGCGATCCCCGAGCAATCGACGACGACGAACGGCCCCATCGCGCGATCGCTTGCCTCGTGCAGCGCGCGCGCGAACAGCTCCTTGCCGGTACCCGACTCGCCGAGCAGCAGCACCGGCAACATCGACGGCGCGACGCGCTGCAGTGCGCCGAGCGCCGCGTTGAACGCGTCGGCGCCGCCGACGAGCCCTTCCGCGCTCGGCTGCGCGGACGCGCTGCGCACCGTCGTCAGCCGCTCGACATACGCGATCACGTTGCCGTCCGCATCGAAGATCGGCCGCAGCTCGACGTCGACGTGCTCGGGGCCGCGCGGCGTGTGGTGGATGTGCAGCACGCGGTTCAGCCCGCGCGATTCGAGCGCCTGCTTCATCGGGCAATGCTCGCCGGCCTGGTCGCACGGCACGTCGTAGTGATGCGAGACCTGGAAGCAGTGGCGGCCCACGTGCTCGACGCCCGCCACGCCGAACTGGCGCCGGTACGCATCGTTCGCCGCGAGGATGCGGTAGTCGGGATCGACGACGATCATCGGCTGCGGGTCCTGCTCCAGATAGGCGACGAGCGCGCGGACGTCGGGCGTGACATCGCGGCGCGGCGCGGGAACGATCGGGATGGTGTCGTGCGGATTCATGCGGACGCTCGGTGACGGTTCTGCCGGACGGACTGCCAGGCTGACTGCCAATTCTGCCACGACACTGCCAGATATGGCAGTCAACATGTTCCACCGGCTGGCGCCAACGCCCGCGCAGCGCCTCGGCCGTGCCGAAAACCCGAACCAAATCAAGTCTCTGGCCTATCGGCCGGCACCGCTGTGCCGCTTGGCATGCTTCTTGAGTCAGAGATCCCGATTGCAAATGCAGAACCCGATCGAGGACACCCCGTGAGCAACGCCCCCACGCTGTCGGTCGAAGGCTTTTTCGACCCGGCGACCCACACCGTCAGCTATCTCCTGCTCGATACGGCGAGCCGCGCGTGCGCGCTGATCGACAGCGTGCTCGACTACGATCCGAAATCCGGCCGCACGCGTACCGCCAGCGCCGACCGGCTGATCGCCCGCGTCGCCGAACTCGGCGCGACCGTGCACTGGCTGCTGGAGACGCACGTGCATGCCGACCACCTGTCGGCCGCGCCGTACCTGAAGGCACGGGTCGGCGGCCGGATCGCGATCGGTTCGCACGTGCGCCGCGTGCAGCACGTCTTCGGCACGCTGTTCAATGCAGGCCCCGGCTTCGCGGAAGACGGCCGCCAGTTCGACCGGCTCGTCGACGACGGCGACACGCTCGCGCTCGGCACGCTGACGATCCGCGCGCTGCACACGCCGGGCCACACGCCCGCGTGCATGACCTACTGCGTCGACGACGCGACGCAGCGCGCGGCGTTCGTCGGCGACACGCTGTTCATGCCCGACTACGGCACGGCCCGCTGCGACTTCCCCGGCGGCGACGCGCGCACGCTGTACCGCTCGATCTCCCGCGTGCTCGCGCTGCCGCCCGACACGCGCCTGTACCTGTGCCACGACTACCAGCCGGGCGGCCGCGACGTGCAGTTCGTGACGACCGTCGCCGAGCAGCGCCGCGCGAACGTGCACGTGAAGGACGGCGTGACCGAGGACGATTTCGTCGCGATGCGCACCGCGCGCGATGCGACGCTCGACATGCCGGTGCTGATGCTGCCGTCCGTGCAGGTCAACATGCGCGCCGGCCACCTGCCCGAGCCCGAAAACAATGGCGTGCGCTACCTGAAGATCCCGCTCGACGCGATCTGAGCGCCGCCGCCCCCAACCGAGAACCCCGACATGACCACCATCCGCAAGCTGACCGACGCGCTGTCGGTCTCGCCGCAGATCGCGGCGGCCGACCTGCCCGCGCTGCACGCGGCGGGCATCCGCGCGATCGTCTGCAACCGGCCCGACGGCGAATGCCCCGACCAGCCGACCGTCACCGAGATCCGCGCGGCCGCCGCGCCGCTCGGCATCGACGTGCATTACCTGCCGGTCGATACGGGCAAGGTGACCGACGACCAGGCCGCGCAGTTCGGCGCGCTCGTCGCGTCGCTCGACGGCCCGGTGCTCGCATACTGCCGCAGCGGCATGCGCTCGGCCACGCTGTGGGCGCTGTCGCAAGCGGGCCTGCGCCCGCTGGACGACATCGTCGCGACGGCCGATGCAGCCGGTTACGACCTGCGCGCGCTCGCGTCGCGCGTCATGCAAGGCGGCCGCCAGGCGGCGCCGACTGTCGATGCACGGCACGACATCGTGATCGTCGGCGCGGGCGCGGCCGGCATCGCGGTCGCATCGAGCCTGCTCGCGCGCGACGCGTCGCTCGACATCGCAGTGATCGATCCGGCCGACGTCCACTACTACCAGCCGGGCTGGACGATGGTCGGCGCGGGCGTGTTCCGGTCCGAGACCACCGCGCGCCAGATGACCGACTTGCTGCCGCGCGGCGTGCACCGGATCCAGGCTGCCGTCGCCGGCTTCGAGCCCGACACGCACACGGTCGTGCTCGACGGCTGCCGGCGCATCGGCTACCGCAAGCTCGTCGTGTGCCCGGGGCTCAAGCTCGACTGGCACGCGATCGAAGGCCTCGCCGACACGCTCGGCCGCAACGGCGTCACGTCGAACTACCGCTACGATCTCGCGCCGTACACGTGGGAGCTCGTCCGTACGTTCCGCGGCGGCAACGCACTCTTCACGCAGCCGCCGATGCCGATCAAGTGCGCGGGCGCGCCGCAGAAGGCGATGTACCTGTCGTGCGACCACTGGCGGCGCGCGGGGCGCCTCGAGGCCGCGAACGTCGAGTTCCTGAATGCGGGCGGCGCGCTGTTCGGCGTGGCCGACTACGTGCCCGCGCTGATGGAGTACGTGGAAAGCTATGACATCGCGCTGTCGTTCGGCCATAACCTCGTCGCGATCGACGGGCCCGCGCGCCGCGCGACGTTCGCGCGTGCGCTTCCGGACGGCGGCAAGGAAACCGTCGTGCGTTCGTTCGACATGATCCACGTCGTGCCGCCGCAGAAGGCGCCCGACTTCGTACGTTCGAGCCCGCTCGCCGACGCGGCCGGCTGGATCGACGTCGATCCGGCGACGCTGCGGCACAAGCACTTTCCGGACATCTACGCGCTCGGCGACGCCACCAACACGACCAATGCGAAGACGGCCGCGGCCGCCCGCAAGCAGGCGCCCGTCGTCGCACACAACCTGCTCGCATCGCTCGGCCGCGCGCACGGCGACGCCGCGTACGACGGCTACGGCTCGTGCCCGCTCACCGTCGAGCGCGGCAAGATCGTGCTCGCCGAATTCCTGTACGGCGGCAAGGTCGCGCCGACCTTCCCCGCATGGCTGATCGACGGCAAGCGCCCGTCGCGGCTCGCATGGCTGCTCAAGGAACGCGTGCTGCCGCCGCTCTACTGGAAGGCGATGCTCAAGGGCCGCGAATGGCTCGCGAAGCCCGCGATCGCACGTTGACCGGAGCCCGATGACGTCATGCTGATTTCCCTCGTACTCGGCGGCTTCGTCGGCGCCGTGCTCGGCCTGACCGGCGCCGGCGGCGGCATTCTCGCGGTGCCCGCGCTCGTCGTCGGCATGAGCTGGCCGATGCAGCAGGCCACGCCCGTCGCGCTCGTCGCGGTGGCCGGCAGTGCCGCGCTCGGCGCGCTCGAAGGCTTCCGCCGCGGGCTCGTGCGCTATCGCGCCGCGCTGCTGATGGCCGTGGCCGGCGTGCCGCTGACCACGCTCGGCGTGCGGCTCGCGCACGTGCTGCCGCAGCGCCTGCTGCTCGCGCTGTTCGCGCTGACGATGCTGATCGTCGCCGGCCGCCTGCTGCGGCAGGCGCTGCGACACGCACCCGTCGACGCGGACGCGTCGCCGCTGTGCGTCGGCCGCGTGAATCCCGATACGGGCCGTCTCGTGTGGTCCTGGCCGGTCGGCTTCGCGCTCGCGTCGACCGGCGCGATGACGGGCCTGATGACGGGGCTGCTCGGCGTCGGCGGCGGCTTCGTGATCGTGCCGATGCTGCGCAAGTTCACGAACGTGTCGATGCACGGCATCGTCGCGACGTCGCTGATGGTGATCGCGCTGGTCGGCGCCGGCGGCGTGTTCGCGACGCTCGTATCGGGCACGCGCGCGCCGCTCGACGTGACGCTGTGGTTCACCGTCGCGACCGCGCTCGGCATGGCCGCCGGCCGCGGCGCATCGCGGCACCTTGCCGCGCGACACGTGCAGGCCGGCTTCGCGGCCGTGCTCGTGTGCGTCGCGCTCGGAATGCTGGCGAAGGCGGTGTTCGGCGCATAAGCCGGCTCAGCATCCGGGTGCGGAACCGATCCCGCGCCCGGCTCGCGACGCGCCCCATCCGTCGCGAATTTGTCAGAACCGCATGCTAGACTCGCCGCCGCGCGCCCGTCCGTCGCGCGTCGAAAACGAATAACTATTCAGGAGTCCGGCCATGCTCGTCCCGTCCGTCAGCCGCGCGGCAATCGCTGCGCTGATGCTCGCTCCGCTCACTGCGCTCGCCGCGCCCGCCTACACGGCGACATTGACGCTCGCCAGCCTGTCGCCGTCCGTCGGCGGCACCGACAAGGCGACGCTGAAACTCGCCAACACCGGCACCGAACCGGCTGCCGCCGGCCTCTCCATCGGCATGCCCGCCGGTTTCACCGCGAACGGTTTCACGAGCGCGTGCGGCGGTACGCTGGCCAGCGACGGCACCACGCAGCTCGCGCTGACCGGCGCGACGGTGCCGGCAGGCGGCGCATGCACGTTCACCTTCACGCTCGGCGTACCGCCCGTCGCGTCCCTGCCGCCACCGGGCGCGCGCAGTTTCAGCATCGCGGCCAACACGGCGCCTGGCCTCGCGACACTGTCGGCCAGCACCGCACCGACGCTCAACGGCTTCCTCGGCGCGACGCCGGGGCTTTACAGCAACACGTGGTTTCCGTCGACGCTGCGCAGCGTCGCGATCCTCGACCTGTTCATCACGCCGCGGACCGACCCGGGCCCGAACTCCAACGTGTTCTGGTCGAACCAGGTCAACTCGCTGCACGGCTACACGGGTTTGCAGTCGACCGAACTGGTGTCTGCCAGCGAAGGCACGGGCAAGCAATTCCTGTTCAGCCTGTGGGGCGCCACCGCCGCGAAACCCGGCACACCCGCGAGCGCAGGCATCGGCGCCGGCAGCTACTGCACGGTCAGCGGCTCGGCGACGGATGGCAGCGCCGGCGCGCAATGCCGCTATCGCTACGAGTGGCAGGCCGGCCACACGTACCGCTTCCGCATCACGCCGGACACGAGCCAGGGGCCCGGCTGGTTCAAGAGCAACGTGACCGACGTGACGGGCGGCGCGACCGGCGACAGCTTCGACATCGGCAGCATCTACGTCGGCACGACGCAAACGCAGGTTCCAGTCTCGTCGATCAGCCAGTGGGTCGAGTACTTCGACTGGAATTCGAGTCGCACGAGCTGCGCGTCGGTTGCATATACGAACGCGCAATTCAGCGTGGCTGCTTACGACGTGCTCGGCAATCCGGTGACGGTGCCTGTCCCGTCGGTCACGGTCAACAAGACGTGTCCCACCGCCTACGCAAATGCATCCGAATCGAACGGCGTCGCGACGCTGATCGGCGGCCCGCAGCAGTCGGCCGCAGGCCTCGTCAAGGCGAATGGCGCTTGCCTGACCGCATCGGGCGGCCTGCGCGACGGCAATGCCGCGGTGCTCGGCGCCTGCCCGACGCTCGCGTCGGTGCGCGCCTCCGGCGGCACGCACTTCAATCCGCAATTGTGGGTCGCCGCGGGCGACGGCACGCTGCAGACCAAGTACAGCTACTGCCTCACCGCGCAGGCACCGAGCGCGGGCAACGGCACGCTGCTGCGCACCTGCGTCGCCGGCGAGGCCGATCAGCAATGGCTCGTCAAGGCCGGCACGGCGCCCGGTTCGGCACAGCTCGTGTCGCAGCCGACGGGCCGCTGCCTCGCGCCCGCCGCCGGCGGCACGCTGAGCCTCCAACCGTGCTCGGCCGCCACTGCGGTCTGGACGACGCCCGGCAAGAGCTTCGCGTACTGACCGGCGACGACCTGCGCCGAGCGGCACGCAGGCCGCCCAAACAAAACGCCCGGCCCGACTCGTCGTCGGCACCGGGCGTTTTTCGTTGCGGAAGCAACCTGCGCGTCAGGTCGCGAACCCCGCCATCCGCTTGCGCTCTTGCCGCAGCATCACGAAGTTCGCGATCACGACGCCGGCCGTCACCGCGACGATGAACAGCGTCGCGAGCGCGTTCATCTCCGGATTCAGCCCGAGGCGCACGCGCGAGAACACGACGAGCGGCAGCGTCGTCGAGCCGGGGCCCGACAGGAACGCCGACAGCACGAGGTCGTCGATCGACAGCGTGAACGACAGCAGCCAGCCCGCGATCAGCGCCTGCGAGATCAGCGGCAGCGTGATCGTGAAGAACACCTTCAACGGCGTCGCGCCGAGATCGAGCGCGGCTTCTTCCAGCGACGGATTCAGCTCGCGCACACGCGACTGCACGATGATCGCGACATACGAGATACACAGCATCACGTGGCCGAGCCAGATCGTGAAGATGCCGCGCTCGGCCGGCCAGCCGATCCACTTCGCGAGCTCGATGAACAGCAGCAGCAGCGAGATCCCCTGGATCACCTCGGGAATCACGAGCGGCGCGTTGATCATCCCGCTGAACAGCGCGAAGCCGCGAAAGCGCCCCATCCGCGCGAGCACGAAGCCGGCCCACGTGCCGATGAACACCGACGCGAACGCGGTCAGCACGCCGATCTTCAGCGACAGCCACGCGGCCGTCAGCAGTTCGTCGTCCTCGACGAGCGCCGAGTACCAGCGGAACGAAAAGCCCGACCACAC
The DNA here is from genome assembly GCF_019091065.1 of Burkholderia sp. GbtcB21. NCBI lineage: Bacteria > Pseudomonadati > Pseudomonadota > Betaproteobacteria > Burkholderiales > Burkholderiaceae > Burkholderia > Burkholderia sp. GbtcB21. The sequence continues at coordinate 55,907 of NZ_JAGXKA010000006.1, read as the reverse complement.
GGTGACGAGCTTCGACTCGTTGAACGAATAGACGATCAGGCTGATGATCGGGATGTACAGGAACGCGAAGCCGGCAAACAGCGCCGCGAACTGCAGGTAACGATTCGGCTTCATCGGCGGCCCCCCTGCTCCTTCGCCTGGAAGTGCTGGAACATCGCCATCGGCACGAGCAGCAGCAGCACCATCGCGCAGGTCACCGCCGACGCCATCGGCCAGTCTGCGTTGTTGAAGAACTCATTCCACATCACGCGACCGATCATCAGCGTGTTCGCCCCGCCGAGCAGTTCCGGAATCACGTACTCGCCGACCGCCGGGATGAACACCAGCAGGCAGCCCGCGATGATCCCGTTCTTCGACAGCGGCAGCGTGATCTGCACGAACGCCTTCCACGGTTTCGCGCCGAGATCGTATGCGGCTTCGAGCAGGCGCAGGTCCATCTTCACGAGGTGCGCGTAGAGCGGCATCACGAGGAACGGCAGGTACGAATACACCATCCCGATGTACACCGCGTAGTTCGTGCGGTACAGCTCGATCGGCGTATGGGTCAGGCCGATCCACATCAGGAAGTTGTTCAGCAGCCCGTTGTTCTTCAGGATGCCGATCCATGCATACACGCGGATCAGGAACGACGTCCAGAACGGCAGCATCACGCCCATCATCAGCAGGTTGCGGGTCGCCGGGTTCGAGCGCGCGATGTAGTACGCCATCGGATAGCCGATCAGCAGACACAGCAGCGTCGTGACCGCGGCCACCCACACCGAGTTCACGTAGGTCGCGAAATACAGGCTGTCGGTGAACAGGAACGCGTAGTGCGACAGGTTCAGCGCGACGTGCACGACGCCGTCCGCGTACGACGCGAGCTCGGTGTACGGCGGGATGCCGAGCTGCAGCTCCGCGAAGCTGATCTTGACGACCAGCACGAACGGCACGAGGAAGAACAGCACGAGCCACGTGAACGGCCCGCCGACGACCGCCGAGGCGCCCGTCAGGTTGAAGCGCCGCACCGGCCACTCGAGCAGGGACTTGAACGCGCTCATGACGTCAGCACCACGCCTGCGGTCGCGCTCCAGCGCACGTAGATCTCGTCGCCGAGCGACGGCGTATCGAGCTCCGAAATCGCGAGGCTCGACACGTTCGCGATCACCGTCTTGCCCGCGTCGAGCTTCACGTGATACAGCGAATAACCGCCCATGTACGCGACGTTGCTGATCCTGCCGCGCGCCCAGTTGAACGCGCCTTCGGGCGGCTTGCGCGTGAGCGCGATCCGCTCGGGGCGCACCGATACCGTGACCGGCATCCCGAGCGGGCCCGAGATCCCGTGGCTCACGTACAGCCGGCTCGGCAGCTCCGGCGATTCGATGTACACGTGGTCGGGTTCGTCCTCGACGGTCACGCCGTCGAACAGGTTCGTCGAGCCGATGAACTCGGCCGAGAAGCGGCTGTTCGGATATTCGTAGACCTCGTTCGGCGAGCCGATCTGTACGATCTGCCCTTCGCTCATCACCGCGAGGCGGTTCGCCATCGTCATCGCTTCTTCCTGGTCGTGCGTGACCATGATGCAGGTGACGCCGACCTTGTTCAGGATGTTGACGAGCTCGATCTGCGTGCGCTGGCGGATCTGCTTGTCGAGCGCGGACATCGGCTCGTCGAGCAGCAGCAGCTTCGGGCGCTTGACCAGCGAACGCGCGAGCGCGACGCGCTGCTGCTGGCCGCCGGAGAGCTGATGCGGCTTGCGCTTCGCGTACTTGCTCATCTGCACGAGTTCGAGCGCCGCATGCACGCGCTCCTTCAGCTCGGCCTTCGGCACGCCTTCCTGCTTCAGGCCGAACGCGACGTTCGACTCGACCGACATGTGCGGGAACAGCGCATACGACTGGAACATCATGTTCACGGGCCGCTTGTACGGCGGCATCTGCGCAAGGTCCTCGCCGTCGATCAGGATCTTGCCCGACGTGACCGTCTCGAGGCCCGCGAGCATCCGCAGCAACGTCGACTTGCCGCAGCCCGAGCTGCCGAGCAGCGCGAACAGCTCGCCCTGTCGCACGGTCAGGTTGACGCTGCGCACGGCTTCGGTGTCGCCGAATTTCTTCACGACGTCGACGATCTGGACAAAGTTCTCGGCGCGCGCATTGGCGCCGGAGGAGGAAACGGAGGACGGTGCGCCCGCGACCGGCGCACCCGACTGGCTATTCATGATGTGCTGCTTCTCTCCTGCGTTTAACGAACAAAGCCCCCGGGGGCACCAGGGGCTTCATGACTGCTGGGGAACGCCGGCTCGCGTCAGCGGCCCGACTTCAGCTCGGTCCACAGACGCGTCTGCAGGCGCTGGATTTCAGGCGGCAGCGGCTTGAGCAGGAACAGCGTCTTCACGACGTCGGCCGGCGGGTAGACGGCCGGATCGTTCGCGACGTCGGGCCGCACGTACTTGCGTGCCTCGGCATTGGCGCTCGGGTAGTACACCGCGTTCGTGATCGCCGCGTGCACCTTCGGATCCTCGATGTAGTTGATCCACTGCAGCGCGGCATCCTTGTTCTTCGCGTCCTTCGGGATCGCCATCACGTCGAACCACACCGGCGCGCCGCCCTTCGGAATGTAGTACTCGACCTTGTACGGTTTCTTCGCCTCGATCGCGCGATGCTTCGCGATCACGACGTCGCCCGACCAGCCGAACGCGAAGCAGATGTCGCCGCCGACCAGGTCGTTGATGTAGCCCGACGAGTTGAATTGCGTGATGTACGGGCGGATCTTCTTCAGCACTTCCATCGCGGCCTTGTAGTCGGCCGGGTTCGTGCTCATCGGATCCTTGCCGATGTAGTGCAGCGTCGCCGCGAACATCTGGTCGGGCGCGTCGAGCACCGACACGCCGCAGGTCTTCAGCTTCGAGATGTTTTCCGGCTTGAACAGGATGTCCCAGTTGTCGAGCGGCACCTTGCCGAGCGCCTGCTGCGCCTTGGTCAGGTTGTACGCGAGACCGGTCGTGCCGTACGCCCAGGGCACCGAGTACTTGTTGCCCGGATCCGCGCCCGCGACGAGCGCCATCAGTTGCGGATCGAGGTACTTGAGGTTCGGCAGCTTCGACTTGTCGAGCGGCGCGAAGATGCCGGCGGCGATCTGCTTGCCCGCGTAGTTGCTGGTCGGCACGACGATGTCGTAGCCCGAGCTGCCCGTCAGCAGCTTCGCCTGCAGCGTGTCGTCGCTGTCGTAGTTGTCGTAGCGGACCTTGACGCCCGCCTGCTTCTCGAAGTTCGGGATCGTGTCCTTCGCAATGTAGTCCGACCAGTTATAGACATTGAGCTGCGTATCCTTCGCCGCTGCCGCCGATGCACCCACGCACAGCGCGAGCGCTGCGAACCGGCCCACTACTTTTGCTTTCATCCCGTTCTCCCTCCGGCCGAACCGTTTGTCCGGCTGCCGTCTGCCTCGTCACGGCGGCGCATTCTGGTGCTCCGCCCCTCGAAAACCCCGAAAACTACCACCATTCGCGCTCCGTCACAAAAAAATCATGCCGGTGTCGCGCAAACGGAACAGATTACCGCCGCCGACCAGTCAGGCCGCCCGTGCGGTCGGGCATTCCGAGGGGAATTCTATCGGGTAATCCGCGGCTGTCCACCGGGAAAAACGGGCAGCAGCGCAACCGTGTTCGCCGGCTGCTCGGGTCGCGCGCCCGACGGCCGGGCACGCCGGCGTTTCACCGGTGAAATCGCGGCGCGCTTCGCGCACCGACGCGTGGCTGGCCGCCCCGTGGGCCAGGCGTTGCCGTGCGGCTGCGCCGGACCGGCCAACCGCACGTTACGACGATGCGCTGGTACCGCATGCCGGCCGCACCCGCCGGGCCGATCAGCCACGATGCATTAAAATGGCGGTTGACGATTCAACTGCGCGAACCCTCCGATGGCCTCCAATCTCCACGACCTGCCCGACAGCCCCTGCATCGGCGTGTGCTCGACCCTCTTCGACGAAGTCTGCAAGGGCTGCGGCCGCACGGCCGCCGAAGTGTCGAACTGGGTGTTCCTGAGCGACGACGAAAAGCGCGCGGTGTGGGAGCGCATCACGCGCGAAGGCACTGCGATGCGCTTCCAGTACGACAAGCTGTAAATCCATCGCGCATAAAAAAAGCGGCATGACGACCGCCATGCCGCGAACCCCAACTCTGTTCTAACTCTGTTCTTTTCCCGCCGCGTCTAGAACTTCATCCCGACGCCCACGCCGACGATCAACGGATCGATGTGCAGCGTGCCGATACCCTTGTCGCCGAGCGTCGCATCGGTGCTCATCCAGATCTTCTTCACGTCGACGTTCATGAACACCTTCTTCGTCAACTGCACGTCGACGCCGAACTGCAGCGCCGGCCCGAAGCTGCTCTTGTTGATCGACACGCCTTCCCCGCCGACGTTGAGCCCGTTGTTGTAGAAGTACGTGTAGTTCAACCCGGCGCCGACGTACGGACGCACCTTGCCGGCATGGTTGAAGTGATACTGCAGCAGCAGCGTCGGCGGCAGCACGCCCACGCCGCCGAGGTTGCCGAGGCTCGACGTCACCTGGTGCCGCGACGTGCCGAGGATCAGCTCGACACCGAGGTAGTCGCGGATCATGTACGTGAAGTCGAGCTCGGGCACGATCGCGTTGTTCACGCCGACGTTGAGCGCGCCGAGCGTGTCGCTCGCGCGCTCGTTCGGCTGAATGCTGATCGCGCGCAGCCGGACCAGGACGTCACCCTGGTTGATGCCGTCGCCCGGCGACGCCGCGTGCGACACCGACGGCATCGCGACGAAGCTTGCCGCGACGGCGGCAGCGGTGACAAAAGTTCGAATCGTTTTATGCATGGTACGGACCCCCAAAGAATGGTTTCCATTCTCCCCGTAGGGTCTTTTCCTTATCTTGATATTCGTCAAGCCAGCGTAAACGTGGGGCGGTTTGCCGCAGGCTCGGTCGCACGGCCCGTCAGCAGCAGGTCGAGCAAATCGCGCACGCTGCGGATCGCGCGGCCGAACGGCAGCGCTTCGCGGCCGCGGAAGAACAAGCCGTTCGCGACGTCGCCGCGCAGCGCGGCCGCCAGCCGCGTGTCGATGCAGAAATGGCCGAACTTCTCGATGCCGTCGCGCAAGCCGCATACGCTCAGGCATTCGAGCGCGGTCGGACAGCGCTGCTTGAATGCGCCTAGCTTGTTGCGAATACGCGTCTCGTTGCGCAGGTAACGATCGAGCCATGGCGTCTTCACCGCGCGCGCGGGCAGCCCCGTCACGCTGACGAATTCGACGATGTCGTCGGGCGTCGCATCGGCGAGCACGCGCTTGAAGTCCGGATGCGCGTCACCCTCTTCCGTCACCGCGAACGGCGTCCCGACCTGCACGCCGTTCGCACCGGCCGCCAGCGCCTCACGCACCATGTCGTGACTGTTGATCCCGCCCGCAACGATCAGCGGGATCGTGTCGCGCGCGAGGCCGAGCGACGCCATCACCTGCGCGGTCTCGTCGAGCACGCGCGCGAAATCGAAGCGCGCGTCGTGCATGTCGTCGATTTGCGTGACGCCGAGATGGCCGCCCGCGTGCGCCGGATGCTCGATCACGATCGCATCGGGCAGGCGCCCCTTCTTCATCCACTTCTTCAGCACGAGCGCGATCCCGCGGCTGTCCGACAGGATCGGGATCAGCGCGATGTCGTGTCCTTGCGTGAGATCGGGCAGGTCGAGCGGCAGGCCCGCGCCCATCACGATCGCACCGGCGCCCTCGTCGCACGCGACTCGCACGTAGTCCGCATGCGCGCTCACCGCCTTCATCACGTTGACCGCAATCATCCCGCGCCCTTCGCCGTAGGTCTTCGCGAGACGGATCTCGCGCGCCAGTGCGTCGAGGTTCGCGGCCTCTAGCGTCGCGCGATCGGGTTGCGCACGGCAACGCGCGAGCAGGTCCGCATGATGGTGGCGCAGGTCGATGCTCGCGATCGTGCCGACCGCGCCTTCGCGCGCGACGCTGCCCGCCAGCCGGTGCGCGGAGATGCCGACGCCCATGCCACCCTGCACGACAGGCAGCAAGGTACGGCCGCGTATCGTCAGCGGCGGAAAGGAAGTGCGTACGGTCATCGGATACCTCGTCGGAACATCGGAACCGCGATGATCGGCGATTCACTGCAGCGCACCTTGACGGCCGTCAATAAAAAACGGCACGCGAGCGTGCCGTTTCCGGTTCATGCAGTGCGAAACGCTCAGGCCGGCTTCGCTGGCTTCAACTGCATCGACTTGTACTCGAGATACTCTTCGAGCCCGTACACGCCGTTCTCGCGGCCGTGCCCCGACTGCTTGTAGCCGCCGAACGGCGCGGCGCCGTTCCACGTGCCGCCGTTGATGTCGACCTGCCCCGTGCGGATGCGCCGCGCGATGCCCATCGCACGTTCGTCGCTACCGGCCCATACCGCGCCGCCGAGCCCGTACGGCGAATCGTTCGCGATCCGCACGGCGTCGTCTTCGTCGCGATACGTGATGATCGACAGCACCGGCCCGAAGATCTCTTCCTGCGCGATCGTCGATTTCGGATCGACCCGGCCGAACACGGTCGGCTTCACGAAGAAACCTTTCGCGAGCCCTTCCGGCAGGCCCGTGCCGCCCGTCACGAGTTCCGCGCCTTCATCGATCCCGCGCTGGATGTACGCCTGCACCCGCTGCTGCTGCACGGCCGACGCGAGCGCACCGAGGCGCGTCGCGTCCTGCCGCGGATCGCCCGCCACGTATGTTTCGGCCACGGCCTTCGCAATCTCGCGCGCCTCTTCGTAGCGCGCTTCCGGCACCAGCATCCGCGTGTGCGCCGAGCAGGTCTGCCCCGCGTTCAGGTAGCACGCGTTGACCGTGCCCTTCACCGCCGTCGCGAAATCGGCATCGTCGAGGATCACCGACGCCGACTTGCCGCCCAGTTCGAGCGCGACGCGCTTGACGCCTGCGGCCGCCAGCTCGGCCACGCGCTTGCCGGCGCGCGTCGAGCCCGTGAACGACACCATGTCGACGTCCGGGTCGGTAGCCAGCACCTCGCCGACGACCGGGCCGTAGCCGCACACGAGGTTGAACACGCCGGCCGGCAGGCCGGCTTCGTGAATCGCTTCGGCGAGCATGAATGCATTGAGCGGCGCGACTTCGGACGGCTTCAGGACCACCGTGCAACCGGCCGCGAGCGCCGGCGCGACCTTCAGCGTGACCTGGTTGAGCGGGTAGTTCCACGGTGTGATCGCCGCGACCACGCCGACCGGCTCGCGCACCACGAGCGAGTTGCCGACCTGTGCCTCGAATTCGAACGACTCGGCGAGCTTCGCGTACGCCTTCCAGTTGTAGATCGGGCCGCCGACCTGGATCGCGCGCGACAGCTTGATCGGCATCCCGACTTCGCCGGTGATCGACTGCGCGAGTTCCTCGCTGCGCGCCTGCAGACGCTCGACGATCTTGCGCAGATAGCCCGCGCGCGTCGCGGCCGGCGTGGCCGCCCACGCGTCGAAGGCCGCGCGCGCCGCGCGGATCGCGTCCTGCGCGTCGGAGGCGATGCCCTCCGGAATCCGGCCGATCACGGCCTCGGTGCCCGAGTCGATCACGTCGATCGTGCCCGTTCCGGCCGGTTTGCGCCATGCGCCGTCGATATAGAACTGGTCGTAGATTTTCATCGTGTTCCGTCTCCTGTCGGGCAGAGTTGGCGCTTTAGCGCTTATGGCGGCTGGAGCAGGTACCCCAGCTCGATGCTTTGCGGGAAAGCCGACATTCTAGCGAGCGTTGCGGTCGACTGGTGTGACGATTGACAGCCATTCGAAAGGACCCCGGCCTCTGCCGCACCCTCGCTGCGCCGTCGGCGTGAACGCCGGCCCGACGTCCGCGATACCGCCGTCATGTCCGCATCCGCCCGGGTGCGCGGCCGGGCCCGCATCGTGCTATGTTTTTATTATCGGCACCGGCCCATTGCGACCGGCGCCGCCCGGAATCGACGCATTTCGTGAGCGCTGCCATGTCCGACGCATCCCATACCCTCGGCTCGCAAGACCGCCTGGAGCTGCTTTGCTGGCTCACCTGCGGCAATCTCGGCGCGTTTTACCTCAACGAATCGTGGCCGGACGCCACGTTCCAGGTCCAGGCCGCGCACCGCTGGCTCGATCGCCATCACCGTCAGGCCGACTGGCTCGCGATCGCCAAGCTCGCGGCGCTCGCGCAGGACATCGCGAAGCGGCACGCCGGGTTCGTGGACGCGCCGTGGGCACGCGACGCGGTCGAGGAAATCGTCGATACCGACGATCTCGACTATCGGGCAAAACTCGTGCAATGGGTGTACGACGATTGCTGCAAGGCGCTCGCGGACAAGCGGCTGGCCGATTGAGCTGCGTTTCGAGCCGCACGCGTGCGGGCCGCGGCACCGCTCTGCGCGACGGTCTTTTCGTCGATGCGGAAGTAACGGCCTGACTGACAGCGTAGGTACGCCAGCACCGCCCCCTGCGCGGACACACGCGAAGCGTCATGGAATCGTCGTCGCCTGTCGTTCGGACCATCCGGCCCAATCCCACCTCGAACCCGAAGGATGCTCGCGTGGCGCTCGCCTATCGATTTCTGCTGATCGCCGGCGCATCGGCCGCGCTGATTGCCGGTTCCGGAACTGCCCATGCGGCGCCCGCGCCCGCGGCTGCGGCGCCCGCGCCCGCGGCAACGGCTGCCGCGGCATGCCCGTCGCCGTCGTTCGACCGCTATCCGGCACCCGCCGCAAGCGCACCGCGCAAGCCGGCGGCGTCGCCCAGGCTGACCACCAGGGAAGCGCGCCTGTACCGCACCGTCATTCGCGACGCATTCACGCAACCGGCCAATTTTGCCGGCCACTATCGCGTCGCGACCTGGGGTTGCGGAACGGATTGCCGGAATTTCGCGATCGTCGACAAGTACACGGGCAAGACGTACACGATGCCCGGCGTGAAGGCCGTCGCGGGCGTGATGGGCAACGACGACGAACGCGTCGATTTCCGCGCCGGCAGCAGGCTGCTGATCGTCGCGGGCTGCTTCAACGACGATTGCGGCGACGACAACGCGAAGGCGGCCCGGTTCTTCTACGAATGGACCGGCACGCGGCTGCGGCAGGTCGGCACTTGTCCGCTGGTCGTTGCGCCAGTCGAATAACAGTCAAATAACCGGCAACCGATTCGCGCAGCACTCACGAAAACCGTCACGCCGCCGGCGCGCGTGCCCCGTCGCCGCATGCCGCGACGAACACGACCGCGAGCACCACGCCGATCGACACGAACGGCGCCGCCGGATGCAGTTCGTACAGCATCGTACCGGCCAGCGGCGCGACGACCATGCTGAGCCCTTGCGCCATCGACATCGCGCCCGCGCACGCAGCCTGCTCGTGCGCTTCGACGCGCGTGCTCGCGAGCGCCGCGACTGCGGGAAACGCGGCGCCCAACCCGCACGCCGCCACGAAGTAGCTCGCGCACAGCAGCAGCGGGTACGCGGCCTCCGCGGCCAGCGCCGACACGAACCCCGCGCCCCCCGCCAGCGCGCCCCGGCGCAGGCACTGGAGCGGCGCGACCGCACGCAGGCGGCCGACCAGCGACTGCGTCGCGATCAGCCCGATGCCGGCGCTGCCGAGCGCGTAGCCGACCACCATCGACGCGTCGCCCGTCCGCACGTGCAGCCGGTCGATCGCGTAAAAGCCGAGCACGCTGTTCGCGATCATCACCGCGCTGTACAGCGCGAACGCGCTGCACCACGGCAGGCGCAGGCGCGGATCGGTCGGCTTCAGCCGGGGCGGCGCCTGCCGCGCCGCATGCGCGCCGTCGTCGCGCAGCCGTCGCAGCCCCGCCAGTCCGGCGAGCGGCAGCAGCGCGAAAACGGCGAGCGCGAGCGTCATGTCGATCCCGGCCAGCCAGCCCGCGAGCGGCGGCGCGAGCACCATTCCGATCGCGCCCGCCGCGCCGAATCGTGCGACCGCGGCCGCGCGCCCCGTGGCCAGGGTCCGGTCCGCGATCCACGCCATGGCCGCGACTGGCAGCCCCGCATAGCAGCCGCCCATCGCCGCGCGCGTAACGAGTAGCGCGACAAAGCCCGCCCATACCGGCGGCACGGCGCTGCCGCCATCGCGCAGCGCCCAGCCGACGTAGCCGGCCAGCAGCAGCGAGCTCGCGACGAAGCCGCCGATCGCCGCGCGCATCGCCGGCAGCCGCCCGCGGGTGTCCGCCGCGCGCCCCCAGCGCGGCGCGGCGATCATCCACACGAGCCCGACGATGCCGATGATCGCGCCGACATGTAGCGGCTCGAGATGCATGCGCCGCGCCATCGGCCCGGCGATCGTGACGAATGCGTAGGTGCCGGCCACCATCGCGAAATTCACGAACAGCAGCGGCAGGAAAGATACGCCGGCATCGGCCGGCGTGGGCACGGAGTCAGCGGAAGTCGTCGACATAAGGTGTTCCGATGAAAGAAGGCAAGCGTCGTGCGTCAGCACGAATGGACGCCGGCATCGCGTGACGCAGCGCATCGGGCACGGGCAGCCGCGCGCCGACGCGCAGCCGTTCCTCGTAACACAGCAACGCGAACGCGCCTGCCGCGCCTCGTTCGACACAGGCCGGAATGTGTTTCATGACGATGCGCCGGAAACGGACGGCGGCCGAGCCGTCATACACCGAGCGTCGCGCCGCCGTCGACGCACAGCGTGTGCAGCGTCACGTGGCGCGCGGCATCGGACAGCAGGAACAGCACGGTGCCGGCGACGTCGTCCGGCGTGGCGATGCGGCCGAGCGGGATGCCCGTGCGATAGGTTTCGAGCGAACCCGCGATGATGCCGGCCGGGCCTTCCGGGCCGCGCCACAGTTGGCGCTGCATCGGCGTGTCGGTCGAACCCGGCGCGACGATGTTGCAGCGAATGCCGTGGCCGGCCAGTTCCAGGCCGAGGCAGCGCGTGAACTGATGCGCGGCGGCCTTGGACGCGGCGTAGGCGGCCATCTGCGTGCGCGGCACGAGCGCCGCGTTCGACCCGACGGTCACGATGCTGCCCGCGCGTCGCTCGATCATGCGCTGTGCGACCGCGCGCGACAGGTGGAACACGCCGTGCGCGTTCACCGCGAAGCAATGCGCCCAGTCGTCGTCGCTCAGCGACGTCGCGGTCGCGAGCCGCAGCACGCCGGCGACGTTCGCGAGCATGCCGATCGGGCCGACCGCCGCCTCCACGTGCTCGATTGCCGCGCGCACGGCGTGCGCGTCGGCCACGTCGACCGTGAACGGATGGACGCGGCCCGGCGCCGGCGGCCGATCCCCGGTCGCGCGCGCCAGCGCGTCGCCGTCGGCGTCGAACGCGGCGACGTCGACTCCGCGCGCGGCGAGCGCGCGAACCACGGCGGCGCCGATCCCGCGCGCCGCGCCGGTCACGACGGCCACGCCCGCCGGAAATGTCATTTCGGGTTCCCTGCTCATCGCTTCAAGTTCCTCGTATCGGTTTCCATGTCGGCCCATGCGGCGAGCCGTTCGGTCAGTGCGGCGCCGATCGCCGCCATCGGTTCGGGATCGGACATCCCGTCGTGCGAGCAGTCGAGCGCCACGCAGGTCGGCAACGCCGCCGGCCGGTGCACGGCCCAGCTGTCGGGCGCCGGTGTACCGGGCCGCTTGCGGGTCGCGTTGAACAGCAGCAGTTCGCCGCCGTAATGCGGGGTCGGCGCCGCACGGAACTGACGCATCTGCCGCAGCGTCGCGTCGACCAGCGCGTCGAGCCCTGCGCCGCCGAGCGCTGCGAACGGGCTGTTCGCGCGCAGCAGGCGCTGCCGCAGCAGCGCGTCGGACAACGCCGCCGTGTCGAAATCGCCGTTCACCGTCAGCAGGATCCGCAGCGCGTCGCCCGTCTCAGGCTGCGGCTGTGCCGTCCACGCGGACGACGGATAGCTGTCCATCAGCGCGAGCACGCCGACCGGTGCGCCTGCGCGTTCGAGGGCCGCCGCGACCGCGTACGCGAGCGCGCCGCCCAGCGACCAGCCGAGCAGGTGGTATGGACCGTTCGGCTGCAGCGCACGCACGCGCTGCACATAGGTGTCGACGAGCGCGTCGAAATCGGCCGCGCCGTTCGTGTCATCGACCGACAGCTGCAGCCCGTCGATCGTCGTGTCGGGCAGGTACGCGGCGAGCCGCAGGTAGCTCCACGCGAGGCCATCGGCCGGATGGATGCAGATCAGCCGCTGCGCGGGCCCGCCCGCCGTCTGGATCGCGAGATGCGGCGCGAACGCGTCGCGCGCCGCCCGCGGCCGGTATGGCAGCGGCGTGCGCAGCGCAGCCGTCAGCGCCGCGACCGTCGCATGGCGGAACAGCATCGACACCGGCACGTCGCGGCCGAGCGCGGTCGCCAGCCGCGCGCTCGCCTGGATCGCCTGCAACGACTTGCCGCCAATGTCGAAGAAATTCGAATCCGGCGTCAGCGCGACGCCGCCGAGCACGCTGCGCCACGCGTGCATCACCTGCCGTTCGAGCGCGTCGGCGCGCGGATCGTCGTCCACGCCGATGCGACCCGCCATCGCGAGCTGATGCAACGCGTTGCGATCGGTCTTGCCGTTGACGTTGCGCGGCAGCCGTTCGAGCACGTGCCACGCGTCGGGAATCGCCGCGGCCGGCAGCGCGTCGGCGAGCTGCGCGCGCAGTGCGGCCGTGTCGTCGACCCCGGCGACGAACGCCGCGAGCGTCGTCACGTCGGCGTCGCCGCGCAGCGCGACGACCGCTGCCTCGCGCACGTCCGGCGTGCGCAGCAGCCAGTCCTCGATCTCGCGCGGATCGATCCGCACGCCGCTGATCTTCACCTCGTGGTCGATCCGGCCGTCGAACACCAGCCGGCCATCGCGCACGGTGGCGAGATCGCCGGTCCGGTAGGCACGCGCGCCGCTCCCCGGCAGCATGACGAAGCGCGCGGACGTCAGCGCCGCATTGCCCGGATAGCCGAGCGCCAGCGCGTCGCCGCACAGCACCAGTTCGCCCGTGCGGCCCTCGGCCACCGGATACAGCCGCTCGTCGACGACCTGCGCGTCGACGCCCGCGCGCGGCGTGCCGATCGGCACCGGCTCGCCGTCGCGCCAGACCGCGCCGGGGCCGCTCACGCACGCGGCCGTCGCGATGATCGTGGTTTCGGTCGGCCCGTAGGTGTTCAGCAGCACCTGGTTCGGCAGGTGCGCATGCCAGCGCCGGATCCGCTCCGGCAACGCGGCCTCGCCGCCGATGATCGTCAGGCGCACGTCGGCGAGGCGTTGCGCATGGCGTACGTCCAGTGCGTGGGCGAGCACGTGCCAGTACGCGGTCGGCAGGTCGAGCACCGTGATGCGGCGGCGCTCGACCTCGGCCGTGAACGCGTCGACCGAGTCGAGCATCGCGTCGTCGCGCAGCACGAGCGTCGCGCCATTGCAAAGCGTCGCGAAGATCTCCTCGAAGCTCGCATCGAAATGCGGCGGCGCGAACTGCAGCACCCGGTCGCCCGGACCGATGCGATACAGGTCGCGCGTGCTCGCGACGAAATGCGCGAGCGCGCCGCGCCCGACCAGCACGCCGTTAGGCTGGCCGGTCGATCCCGACGTGTACAGCAGGTACGCGGGCTGTGCCGCGTCGGGCGTCACGCACGCCACGTCGTGCGGCGACGGCACACGCGCCGCGTCCAGATCGAGCACCGGCCGGCCGCCTGTGCATTCGCGATACGCGTCGCGCGTGATCACCAGCGCAGGCGCTGCATCCGCCAGCATCGCCGCGACGCGCTGCGGCGGCCCGTCCGGATCGATCGGCATGATCGTCGCGCCGACCTTCAGCACGGCCAGCATCGCCGCGATCACGTCGGGCGCGCGCGGTGCCGCGATCGCGACGCGTGCGTCGCGCGCCACCCCCCGTCGTCCGAGTTCCGCCGCAAGCGCATCGGCATCGGCGAGCAGCGCGCGATAGTCGATGCGCCGGTCGCCGGCCTCGATCGCCGGTTGCGTCGGCATGTCGAGCGCGATGCGTTCGATCCGCGCGAGCACGTCGTCGCACGGTCCGGCGAGCGGCGCGCCGCGCACGATCGACGGCGCGGGCATCCCGTCGAGCAACGCACCGACGGGTTCGTCCGGCGCCTGTCCGGCGAACGCGTCGAGCCACGCGGAAAGATCGTGCGCCTGCGCGGCGAGCACGGCCTCGTCGTATGCGTTCGGGTTTGCTTCCAGCGCCAGATGCCACGCGCCGCCGCGCACGGCGAGCGTCACGTTCAGATCCTTCACCGGGCCGCCGCTTACCGCGCGCGTATCGCTCGCGAGCCCGCGGAACGCGACCTGCCGTTCGAACGGCATCACGTTGACGGCCTGGTTGAACAGGAACGCGTTGCGTTCCAGCAACCCGAGATCGCCGCGAATCCAGCCATACCGGTAATACAGGTGCGGCCGGATCGCGCGCAGGCGCTCCGCACATTCGCGCGCGAGCGCACGCGGCGAGCGCCCTGCGCCGACATGCATGCGCAGCGGCACGATGTTCATCGCCATGCACGGCACGCCGAGTGCCGGCGTGCCGAGCCGGTTCATCACCGGCAGCCCGAGCGTCAGGTCGCACTGGCCGCCCTGCTTCGCGAGCCAGATGCCGACCGCGCACAGCAGCCACGCATTCCAGTCGACGTCGACGCGCTCGGCGGCCGCGCGGAGCGCGTGCACGCGCTCCGCGTCGAGCACGTGCGTCGCGCGCAGCGCGTACGGGGCAATGTCCTGCTTCGGCGCGAGCACGAGCGGCGCGGGCACGTCGCGCAGATGTTCGCGCCAGAACGCGCGATCGGCATCGAAGCCGCCGGCGCCGCGATAACGCGCCTCGGCCTCCACCACGCGATCGATCCGCCAGTCGGGCAGCGCCGGCAGCGGCCCGCCGCCGACACGCGCGTTGTAGCGTGCGGCCACGGCCTGCTGCAGCAGCCCGTAGCCGAAGCCGTCGAGCGCAATGTGATGCACCTGCAGATGCCACCAGTGCCGGGTCGGCGACAGCCGCAGCAGCGCGGTGCGGTATAGCGGATCGGCCGTCACGTCGCAGCAGATCGCGAGCGACGCCTTCATCCATGCGTGCGCCGCCTGCACGGGATCGGCTTGCGCCGACAGGTCGACGAGCGGCAGCCGCGTGCGCGGCGTCCGGCGCGCCTGCCACAGCGCATCGTCTTGCCACGCGAACCGCATGTGCAGCGCGTCGGCGTGATCGAGCACGGACTCGACGCTGTCGGTCAGCGCGGCGACGTCGAGCGCGCCGTCGAGCTCGACGGTCTCGGCCGTCAGATAGCCTGGATCGTCGGGGTCGACCTGTTGCGCGACCCAGATTCCGTATTGCGCGGACGTCGCGCGGATCGGCAAGGATTCGTTTTTCATGAGCGGGCTTGCTCCGAGGTTCGTTGAGCCGGAGACGGGCCGCATCACGCGCCCCGCTCCCATGCGACCACCAGCGCCCGGTTGCGCGCCATCAGCCCCAGGTGCTCGTCCATCACGTACTGGATCTGCTCGAGCTGCTCCGAGGAATCGGCTTCGCAGCGAAGCTGCAGCACGTCGTCGGTGCGCAGCATCCGGCAAACGCCGTACGGGAAATCGACGGTCGCGCGATGTTCGTCGAACACGACGGGCACCTTGATCGCGTAGTGCTTGCACAGCTTGAACAGCACGCGGTCGGCCTGCGGCACCGACACCTCCGCCGTGCTGACGAACGGCGCCGGACGGGCATCGGACATCGCCGGACGCGCCGTCATGCGCTCACCTGCGCCGCGCGCTGCAGCACCCGCGTCCATGCGCCAAGCGTCGGCTGCTCTGCGAGCTGGACGAACGTGACGTCGTAGCCTTGCGCGCGCCACTGCTCGACGAGCGTCATCATCCGGATCGAATCGAGCCCGCAATCGACCAGGTTGTCGTGCTCGCGCAGGTCGGCGGCAGGCATCCGCAGGCTGCGGGCGACCTGCGCCGCGATCGCGGCGAGCGTCGGTGCTGCGTCGTCCGCTGACGCGACGCCGACGAGCGCGTTCGTGGTCACCGCCATCCCGCAGCGGCCGGCCACGTAGTCGATCGCCATGCGGTGCTCGCGCTCGGAGAAATCCGCGAGCGCGTCGGCGACGAAGAACGGCTGCACGTCGCGCATGAACGCGTCGCAGGCGGTCATCAGACAGCCGATGTGCGCATAGATCCCGCAGATCGCGAGCTGGTCGCGTCCCAGCTCGCGCAGGCGCGTCTCGAGCGGCGAGCGCCGGAACGCGCTGTAGCGCCACTTGTCGAGCACCGTGTCGCCAGGCGCCGGCGCGAGTGCGTCGCAGATCGCCGCACGCGACGGCTGCGCGGTGAGGCCCGGCCCCCACATGTCGGTCAGGAGCGCCCGGTCGGCCGCGGCCTGCGTCGCCGGCTGCGCGGTGTAGTAGACCGGCATCCCGGCCGCATGCGCAAAATCGATCAGGCGGCGCACATGCAAGACGAGCGTCGGCACGGGCGCGGCCGCACGGTCGTAGAAGTCGAGGAAGTAGTCCTGCATGTCGTGCACGAGCAGCGCCGCGCGGTGCGGGTCGAACCGCCAGTTCACTCTGTTCGCCGGCAGCTCGGCCGGCATCGAATAGGAAGCGATTTTCGGAATGGCCATGATGGATTGCATTGGAATGGAGGAATCGACGGGGCGCCGCCGCGCCCGTCAAGCGGCGGCGGCGAGCCGATCCGCGATGTGCTGCCGAAGCGCGCGCTTGTCGATCTTGCCGACCGGCGTTTTCGGGAATGCATCGACGAATTCGATCCGGTCGGGCACCTTGTACGCGGCCACGCCCTGTCCGCGCACGAATCGGACGAGGTCCGCCGCGGCCGGCGCGGGCGCGCCGCGAATCACGTATGCGCAACTGCGTTCGCCGAGATACGGGTCAGGCATCGCGACCAGCGCCGCGTCGACGACGCCCGGATGCGCGAGCAGCAGGTGTTCGATCTCCTCGGCCGGGATCTTCTCGCCGCCGCGGTTGATCTGGTCTTTCGCGCGCCCCTCGACGACGAGCTGGCCGCCCGCCGTCAGGCGGACGCGATCGCCGGTGCGATAGAAGCCGTCCGCCGTGAACGCGCGCGCGTTGTGCGCGGCCGCGTCGTAGTAGCCGCGGATCGTGTACGGGCCGCGCGTCAGCAGATGGCCGACCTCACCGGGTTCGACCGGGCAGTCGTCGTCGTCGACGATGCGGATCTCGTCGTCCGGCGAGATCGGGCGCCCCTGCGTGGCGATCACCACGTCGCGCGGGTCGTCGAGCCGCGTGTAGTTGACGAGCCCTTCGGCCATCCCGAACACCTGCTGCAATTGCGCGCCGAAGCCGTCGGCCGCGAGCGCCGGATCGAAGCGCGCGCCGCCGACCTGCACGAGTTCGAGGCTCGCGAGCGCGCCGCGCCGCTGCCCGGCCGCGGCCAGCCACACTGGCACGAGCGGCGGCACCAGCGCCGCCACCGTCACGCGCTCGCGCTCGATCAGCGGGAACGTGACGTCGGGGCTCGCGCTGTCGCTCAGCACCACGGTGCCGCCGGCATCGAAGACGCCGAGCGAGCCCGGCGAACTCAGCGCATAGTTGTGCGCGGCCGGCAGCGCCGCGAGATAGACGCTGCGCTCCGTCAGCCCGCAGATGCGCGCGCTCTCGCGCACGCTGTACAGGTAGTCGTCATGCGTGCGCGGGATCAGCTTCGGCGTACCCGTGCTGCCGCCCGACAATTGCAGGAACGCGATCTCGTGCGCGCCGGGCCCCGGCGGGAGCGTGATGTCGGGCGTCGCCTCCGGCAGCGCGACGCGCATATTGCCGGGCGCCGTGAACAGCACGTGACGCAGTGTCGGCGCATCGGCGCGAATCTCGCTCGCGAGCGCCCGGTAGTCGAACCCGTCGTGCTGTTCCGCCGCGACATAGGCGAGCGCGCCCGCGTGCCGGCAGAAGTAGCCGATCTCGCGCCGGCGATGTGCGGGCAGCGCGAACACCGGCAGCGCGCCGATCCGGAACAGTGCGAACGTCACCGCGAAAAATGCGACGCAGTTCGGCAGTTGCACGACGACGCGGTCGCCCGGCACGATTCCGCACGCGGTCAGCGCGCGGGCCGTGCGTTCGGCTTCCGCCGCGAACGTCCGGTACGACCAGCGCAGGTCGCCCTGTACGAGCGCGATGCGTTCGCCGTGCCGCGCGACGCGTTCGTCTAACCACTGAGCGAACGACTGGCCGAGCCAGTACCCCTTCTGCCGGTACGCGCTGGCGAACGCGTCCGGCCAAGGCGTGCAGTTCGCAGACGTCATGCAGCCTCCCGCGCGGCGCCCGATGCGGCATCTCGATCGATATCGAGCGCATCCAGCATGGTCCGGAACTTGGCGGCGGTTTCCGCGCGTTCGCCATCGGGCGTCGATTCGGCGACCACACCCGCGCCCGCATAGAGCCGCAGCGTACGGTCGAACGCTTCGGCGCACCGAATCGTGACGACCCACTCGCCGTCGCCGTGCGCGTCGACCCACCCGAGCATCCCCGCATAGAAGCCGCGATCGAACGGCTCGGCATCGCGAATGCAGTCGCGCGCCGCCGTGCGCGGCGCGCCGCAGACGGCGGGCGTCGGATGCAGCGCGAGTGCGAGTGTCAGCGCATCCGCGTCGGTTTCGCCGCACACCTCGGTCGACAGATGCCACATCGTTTCCGTATGGACGAGCGACGGGCGCGCCGGCACGTCGAGCCGCCGGCACAGCGGCGCGAGGCTGTCGCGCACGGCTTCGACGACGACCCGGTGTTCGTCGAGATCCTTCGCTGACGCCAGCAGCGCCTGCGCGCGACGCCGGTCCTCGACCGGATCGCGGCTGCGCGGCGCGGAGCCTGCCAGCGGATTCGCGCGCACGATGCCGCCGAAGCGGTTCACGAGCAGTTCCGGGCTCGCGCCCAGCAGCGTGCGGCCCCCGCCGAGATCCACGGAGAACGTATAGCCGTGCGGATTGCACGACGCGAGTCGCGTAACGAGCGCCGCAACGTCGACCGGCGCGTCGCCGGTCGCCTCCAGCGTGCGCGCCAGCACGACCTTGTCGAGCTCGCCCGAGCGAATCCTGGCGACCGCCTGCGCGACCGCGTCCGCATAGGCATCCGCCGACGGCACCTCGCGCGTCGCGTAGCGCGTGCCGGCCGGGCGGGCTGCCCGCAGCGCGCCGAGCGGCCGCGCGCGCAGCATCGTGCGTGCGACCCGCAGCGCGGCCGGCGCGCCGACGTCGAACGGCACCGCGCCGACCACCGCCGCACCCATGTGGCCGTCGGCCCGCTCGCGGCGCAACGCGTCGTTCACGCGCGCCGCGAGCGGCGCGTCCGCATGCGGGATCGCCGCCGCAACATCGCAGGCCAGCAGCGTATGCGCCGGCGTTGCGAGAAACAGCGGGGCATCCGCCCGATACACATCCCATACGTTACGGGGTACTAATAGTTTGTCAGGCCGGGAAATCGCATTCATGACATTGCCTCCAGATTGAACGAGCCGGCGCGGCGCGCCGGCCATGCCGTCACATTTCGGCGGTCAGACTGACCGCGATGCGGCGCCCCTGGTCGACGAGCCAGTTGCCGCTCAACCCGGTCGTGCGCGTGCGATCGTCGATCGGCACCATCTTGTTGGTCAGATTCAGCACCGCGAAATTGACGGAGAAACGCTTGTCGATCCGGTAGCGCCCGCCGAGATCGAAGGTCGTCGTCGACGGCCGCTCGCGCACGCCCTGCGCGCCGTTGCGGAACGCGGCCCAGTATTCGCTGCCGATATAGTTCGCCGTCGCGTAGAGATCGAGCTTGGCTGTCGGCGTCCAGTCGACCTGCACGTTGAATTTGTGCTTCGGCGTCTTGTCGAGCGGATAGCCGTCGAGCAAACTGCCGTTGAACGCCTTCTCGCCGCTGCCTTCGCGGCGCGATTCGGTCAGCGTGTATGCGCCCGACACCTTCAGCGTGCGCGACAGGCGCGTGCCCGCGCCGATCTCGAGCCCGTACAGCTTGACCCGGTCGATGTTGTCGTACACGTAGATGTTGCGGCCCGGCGAGCGCGGATCGGGCTTGCCCGTGTCGTAGCTCGCCACCTTGTTCTTGAACAGGTTGTTGAACAGCGTCAGGCCCGCGTACGTGTCGCCCAGGTCGTAGCGCACGCCGAGCTCCTCGGTCAGGCTCGTCTCCGGCTTGAGATCCGGATTGCCGCACAGCGTACCGGGCGTCGCGCCCGCCGCGCCGCCCGACGTCATGCAGTAGCCGGCCGTGCTCTGGCGCAGCGACGGCGGCCGGAAACCGGTCGATACGCCGCCGCGCACCGTCCACGCCCGGCTGAGCTGGTACACGCCGTAGATGCGCGGGCTCACGTGGCTGCCGTAGCGGTCGTCGTGATCGAGTCGCACGCCGGTCGTCAGCGTGAAGCGGTCGTTGAAGAAGTAGTCGTTCTCGCCGAACAGCGCCCACGCGTTGCGTGCGACGCGATCCGCATTGGCCCCGTGCCCTTTCGGCACCGCGTCCTGCACGCTGACGCCCGACAGCCGCGACCAGATGTGCTGGCCGCCCACGGTCAGGATGTTGCGCTCGCCCCACCACGGGATCGCGGCCTTGGCTTCGAGGATCGTGTCGGTCAGCGCGGGCTTCACCGGCGAACGCCCGGCCGGCGTCCACTGGTCCTGCACGCCGCGCTCGCCGTACAGCGATACCGTCGTGTCGCCGAAGCCCCAGCGGCCGTCGTGCGTGATGCCCCAGTAATCGCGGATATGACGCGTCTCCGTGAGTGCGGTGGCCGCCGTGCGCGGCGTAAGCGGCGCGGCGCTCTTGCCCGGCGTGCTGAGATAGGTAAGCTGCTCGCGCCCGATATTGACGCTCACGTCCTGGTTGCTCGCGGGTTTCGCGGACAGTTTCATATCGAAGCTGCCGATTCGCTGCCCGTTCGCCCCGCTCGTTCCGCTGTTCGGGTAGTAGATGTCGTCTTCGCCGCGATGCAGGAGACGCCCCGACGCCTGCAGCCCGAGCACGTCGGATTTCAGCGGACCGCCAAGCCAGAAGTCGACGCTCTGCGTGTCGCCCTGGTTCGATTCGAGCTGCCACACGCTGCCGGCCGTGATCGTGCCGCCCCAGCGCTTCGGCACCTTGCGCGTGATCACGTTGATCACGCCGCCCATCGCGTCGGCGCCGTACAACGACGACATCGGCCCGCGCACGACCTCGATCCGCTCGATCGCCGACAGCGGCGGCATCAGGTTCGACTGCACGCCGGCCGTGCCGCGGTTCATCGTTTCGCGCGTGTTCTGGCGGCGGCCGTCGACGAGGATCAGCGTGTACTCGCCCGGCATCCCGCGAATCGAGATGTCCTGGTCGTTCGGCGAAGCACCGACGACGCTCACACCCTCGACGTTGGCGACGATCTCGGCGACGGACGTGTACGGCTTCGCGTCGATGTCTTCCCGGCTGATCACCGAAATGCTCGCGGGCGCCTCGCGGATCGCCTGCTCGCGGCGGCTCGCCGTGACGACGATCTCCTTCAGCGCGGCCGGATCGGCGGCTGCCTCCGGCGGCGCGGATCCGGCCGGCTTGGCCCGGTCGTCCGGTCCGGCGGCGGCGGATCGGGCGGCGACAGACGACGCCGCGGCGGGTTCCGCCGTTGGGTCAGGCGTCTGCGCCCACGCGCACGACGCGCCCATCAGATACAGGCCGGCAACGACGACCGGCTTGAATGCAAAGCTTGCAGCTTGATTCGACATGGTGGCGCTTTCGATGTTTCATGATGTGATTGATTCTCATTCTCATTATGAAACATGTAATCAACCGAAATCTTTGCGTAAGCATCGAAGTCGTTTGAGCGCCGTCGCCGGCCGTCGTCAGCGCCGGTCGCTGCGTCGCGCCAGCGTCGGCGTGACGCCGAAGCGGCGCTTGTAGGCCGTCGCGAAGTTCGCGGCGCTCGTGTAGCCGGCCAGCGCCGCAGCCTGCTTGACGCTCACCGCATCGCGCTCGAGCGCGAGCCGCGCGCGCTGCAGATGATGTTCGCGGACGAAGTCGAACACGGTCGTGCCATAGGCCGCGCGGAACCGGCGCTGCATCGCGTTCGCGCTCATCCCGGCGTGCCGCGCGATGTCGTCGAGCGACAGTTCCTGCGCCGCGTCGCTCGCGAGGAACGCGCGCAACTCGGCCATCCGCCGATAGTCGCGTGAGCCGAGCGACGCGTCCGCCGTCTGCGCCGCACCGGTCTCGAGCGGCGTGAAGGCCTCGGCGAGCAGTTCGAGCACGCGACTCTCCAGATAGATCGCCTGCAGCATCGGCTGATAGGCGGGCGGCCGCACGATCTGTTCGGCGAGCGCCGTCGCACGCGGCGTCGGCTGCCAGAAGCGGATCGAGAGATGCGCGGACAGCATCGCGTCGAGCCGTTCCGGCAGGACGCCGCGGCTGGCCGCCTGCAGATGGCCGAGCCATTCGCCCGACATCGCGAGGCTCAGCCGCCGCGCGTAACCGCCCTTGCTGAGCCGCCTGCGGAACGTGTCCGGCTCGACCGCGTTGAGCAGGAACGACTGCATCCGCACCGCAGGCCGCGCGGCGTCGCGGTCCGTGCGGCCGGTGCGCCGCCCGTCCGTCGTCAACACCACGCGCCGATCGCCGTACGACACGTCGAGCGCACCCTCGAGCAGCAGCACGAGATGCAGGCCCGGCGAACACTGCCCCGACATCACGGCGTCGAATTCGTCGGTTGCGTCGTCCGAATGGATCCGCAACCCGGGCCGCACCTCGCGGATCCGCGCGACGTGCGCGTCGTGTCGATAGCGATCGGAATGGGAAGCGGCTGGCGTCAGCGCTGTCATGTCGTCATACCCCCGCGCACAGGCCTCTTGCGCCCGCGCAAACTATTTTGGTGTTCGATCAAATGGCCGATGCCCCTGTCACGGCCTCGGCTCAGCTACAATCAAATGAGAATTGTTCTCATTTATATCGTATCGGGAGTCGCGTGAAAAAAACAAGCGGAATGTGGGCCATGTTGGGTGTATGGCTGTGCGGCTGGCTCGTGATGCATGCCGCGCAGGCGGACACGACGACCGTCACCGACCTGGCCGGGCGGCAAGTCCGGATTCCTGCGCGCGTCGAGCGCGTGCTGCTCGGCGAGGGTCGCCTGCTGCCGGCGCTGGCGGTGGTCGACGGCGACGATCCGACGCGCCGCCTCGTCGGCATGATGGGTGATTTCGAGCAGCTCGATCCCGCGAGCTACGCGCAATGGCTCGCGCGCTTCCCGCGCCTGAAGGACGTGCCGCGCATCGGACGCTCGCAGTCCGGCAGCTTCAGCGACGAGCGCGCGCTCGCGCTGCGTCCGCAGGTCGCGATCTTCGGGCTCGGCGGCGGCCACGGCCCCGGCGAGCGCGATCGCGAAACGCTCGCGCGGCTCGAGGCGGCCGGCGTCGCGATCGTGTTCGTCGACTTCCGGCACGACCCGCTCGCCAACACGCCGCGCAGCATCGCGCTGCTCGGCCAGGTGCTCGGCTCGCCGCAGCGCGCGACGGAATTCAACGCGTACTGGCAGCAGCAGCTCGATCTCGTCCGCACGCGGCTCGCGACCGCGCGCCCGGCCGCGCCGAGCGTGTTCCTCGAAAGCCGCGTCGGCCTGTCGGGCGACTGCTGCGACACGATGACCGGCATGATGGGCCACCTGCTCGACGCCGCCGGCGGCAACAACGTCGCGAAAGGCCGCGTACCCGGCGAGCACGGCACGCTGAACCCCGAATACCTGCTGAGCCGCCAGCCCGATTTCTACATCGGCACCGCGATCGGCTCGCTCCAGACGCTGCAAAGCGCGCCGCAACGCATCGCGCTCGGTGCCGGTGTGCCGCACGACGCCGCCGTCCGTTCGCTCGACCGGTCGCTGAAGCGGCCGCAGATCGCGCCACTGCGCGCGGTCCGCGAGCGGCGCGCGTATGCGATCTGGCATCACTTCTACAATTCGCCGTTCAACGTCGTCGCCGTGCAGGCGATGGCCAAGTGGCTGCATCCGGCGTTGTTCGCCGATCTCGATCCGCGCACCACGTTCGACACGATGGTGCGACGCTTCCAGCCCGTTCCGCTGCAAGGCGAATACTGGGCGCAGGAAGGGTCCTGACATGCGGATGCCCGCCTCCTCCATGCGCCGCTCCCTGCTCGTCGCCGGATTGGCCGGCCCGCTCGGCGGCCGGCTCGCGCCCGCGCGCGCCGCCGATGCGCCTGCGTGGCCCGGCCTCGACGCCGCACTGCCGGTCGTCGTGCCGAACAGCCGCCAGTTCGACGTGACGATCGCCGGCCGCACGCGGCGTCTGTTCGTCTCGCTACCGGCCGAGCGTTCAGGCTCGGCGCCCCATCCGGTGCTCACCGTGCTCGACGGCAATGCGCTGTTCCCGCTCGCGGCGCAGTTCGTCCGCAATCTCCGCGCGCGGCCCGACGGCGCGCGCGACGCCGAGGCCGTCGTGATCGGCATCGGCTATCCGGTCGACGGGCCCTACGACATGGCCGCACGCGCGGACGACTACACGCTTGCGCCGTTGCCGAACGGCCGCGGCGTCGTCGCGGACCGCTTTCTCGACTTCATCGAGCACGACGTGCAGCCGTGGCTCGCCCGCCAGTTGCCGGTCGATCCCGAGCGGCAGACGCTGTTCGGCCACTCGTACGGCGGCCTGCTGACGCTGTACGCGATGCTCACGCGCGCGCACCTGTTTCGGCGCTACGTGGCCGCGAGCCCGTCGATCTGGTGGGGCGAGCGCGCGCTGCTGCCCTATGCCGACCGGTTCGCCGCGCAAATCGCCCCGCTCGCACCACCGCTGCGCGTCCTCGTGACCGCAGGCAGCCTCGAGGAAGGCGCTCCAAACCCCGACGCCGAACGGATGCGCCGCCAGCAGGCACGCAAGCAGGTCAGTTCCGCCCGCGACTTCGTCGCGCGCGTGGGTGGCCGCCCAGGGCTCGACGCCGCGTTCCGGCTGATCGACGGCGAGGATCACGGCGGCGTCGTGCTGCCGAGCCTCGTGCTTGCGTCACGCGTGGTTGTCGAGCCCGCGTCCGGAGCGGCCGCATGAGCACGACGACACCCGTTTCGCCTCCGTCGCTGCGACTCCGCTACCGCGCGGTCGCCGCGCGGCGTATCGGTGCGCTGGCCGCACTCGCATGCGTGCTCGTCGCGCTGCTCGTCGTCGACGTCTCGACCGGCCCGTCGTCGTTTCCGGTCGCCGACCTGGTCGGCGGCCTGTTCCGGCCCGACGGGCTGCCGCTCGAACAGCGCGTGATCCTGTGGGACGTGCGCCTGCCGTATGCGCTGATGGCCGTGCTCGTCGGTGCGTCGCTCGGGTTCGCCGGCGCCGAAATGCAGACCGTGCTGAACAACCCGCTCGCGAGCCCGTTCACGCTCGGCATGTCGGCCGCCGCGAGCGTCGGCGCGTCGCTCGTCGTGATTTCCGGCTGGCACCTCGTGCTGTGGAACGAGAACGTCGCGCTGTCGCTCGGCGCGTTCGCGTGTGCGAGCGTCGCAACGCTGCTGATCGTCTGGCTCGCGTGGCGCCACGGCGCGTCGACCGAAACCGTCGTGCTGTTCGGCATCGGCCTGATGTTCAGCTTCGAGGCCCTGCTGTGGCTGCTGCAGTTCATCGCCGACGCGAATGCGCTGCAGCAGATCGTGTTCTGGAGCATGGGCAGCCTGGCCCGCGCGACGTGGGGCAAGATCGCATTGCTGACCTGCGTGTTCGCCGCCTGCGCGCTATGGGCGAGCGTCGACGTTGCGTCGTTGACGGCGCTGCGCGCCGGCGACGAGCAGGCGCGCAGCATGGGCATCGCGGTCGAGCGGCTGCGGCTCGTCGCGCTCGCGCGCATCAGCCTGCTGTCCGCGACGGCGCTGTCGTTCGTCGGCACGATCGGCTTCGTCGGACTCGTCGGGCCGCACGTCGCGCGGCTGCTGGTCGGCGACGAGCATCGCTACTACCTGCCGGGCGCGGCGCTCGCCGGCGCGATCATGCTGGCCGGCGCGTCCGTGCTCAGCAAGACGCTGATCCCCGGCGTGACACTGCCGATCGGCATCATCACCGCGCTGGTCGGCGTGCCGTTGTTCATGTTGCTCGTCAGCCGGCGCAGGAGGCTCGATGGCTGAGTCGATGCTGCATCTCGACGCGCTGTGCGTCCGCTACGGCTCCCGGGTCGTGCTCGACGGGCTGTCGCTCGCGCCGGTCGAGCCGGGCACGACGATCGGGCTGCTCGGGCCGAACGGGGTCGGCAAGTCGACGCTGCTGCGCGCGCTGGCGCGGCTCGCGTCCGCGACCGGTCGCGCGGCATTCGGCAGCCTCGACCTGCTGTGCGGGCCGAGCCGCGAACACACACGGCAGGTCGGCTATCTGCCGCAGACCTTGCCGCAACCGTCGTCGCTGCTCGTGTACGAAGCCGTGCGCAGCGCGTTGCGCGCCACCTGCGGCGGCCTGTCCGACGCGACGCGCGACCGGCGTTTGCAACAGGTGTTCACGCGGCTGCGGCTGCACCCGCTGGCGATGTCGTCGCTCGACCGGTTGTCGGGCGGCCAGCGGCAGATGGTCGGGCTCGCGCAGGTGCTCGTGCGCGACACGCCGCTGCTGCTGCTCGACGAACCGACCAGCGCGCTCGACCTGCGCTGGCAATTGCTCGCGCTGGAGGCGGTCGGCGAGGCGGCCCGCCGGCGCGGCGCGATCGTGCTGGTCGCGATGCACGACCTGAATCTCGCATCGCGTTTCTGCGACCGGCTCGTGCTGCTGAGCGCCGACGGACTCGTCGCGGACGGCGCACCGGCCGACGTGCTGACGCCGCCGAACCTGCGGCGCGCGTACCGCGTCGATGCAAGGGTCGAGCGCACGGCGTCGGGCGATTATGTCGCGCTGGCGGAGCGAGCGATTCCGGACGAGCCGGCGCTTGCTTGCGACGATTGAGCGATTCAACGCTTGAGCACGGGCGGTATCGCCCGGCCGTGTTGCACCCGCACGCTTGCGCTCGCTGACGACGCACGACCGGTCAGCCGCCGGATTGCGCTATCGTTCCGGTTCCACTTACGCGCGCGCCCTCCCCGCGATGTCCATTCACCTCAGTTTCGACGACGGCCCCGGCCCGTCGACGCCAGCCTTGCTCGACGTCCTGCGCAACGCCTCGTGCGCAGCGACATTCTTCCTGCTCGGCAAGAACCTCGCGGGTGCGCTCGACGTCGCGGCGAGAATGGCGCGGGAAGGCCATCGGCTCGGCAACCACACCCATTCGCATGCGAGACCGGGCGCGCTGGCGGACG
This sequence comes from Burkholderia sp. GbtcB21, assembly GCF_019091065.1. Taxonomy (NCBI): domain Bacteria; kingdom Pseudomonadati; phylum Pseudomonadota; class Betaproteobacteria; order Burkholderiales; family Burkholderiaceae; genus Burkholderia; species Burkholderia sp. GbtcB21. The sequence goes on along the minus strand of NZ_JAGXKA010000006.1, from coordinate 28,715 downwards.
ACGAGCTGATCGCCGAAATCGATGCGACCGACGCGCTGATTCGCGACGCGTATCACCGGGCCGGTATGCCCGCACCGGATACGATCCCGCTGCGCCTGCCTTACGGGCTGATGCCGCAGGACAATCGCGCCGGCGTACTTGCACGCCTTCAACGCGAACACACAGGCTGGACCGCAATCCTCGACGATTGGCAGCGCCCGGCGCCGTCGCCCGAGGCACTGTTCGACGCAATGCGCGCGCATGTCGCCGACAGCGCGGCACGGCATCGCGACGTGCTGTTCTGCATGCACGACGGATCGCGGCATGGCGAAGCGCGCCCCAACACGGTCGAAGCCGTGCGCCTGTTCCTGAATCGACAAAACTGACGCGGCGGCCGGCCAGCTTCAGGGCGCCGCGCCGTCCAGCAACTGCCGCCAGCCGCCGAGAAACCCGATGCCGGGCCCCGGCATCCACAGGCCGCGTTGCGCGGCTTCCAGATGGATCAGCGTCTGGTCCACGCAGAACAGCGACATCAACGCAGCGCGGTTCGCGCGCATCCAGTCCGGCGCAGCATCGGCCCGCGTCGCCGCGTAGGCTTGCAGGCCGGCGTCCCATCGCTGCGCATCGAAAACGAAGCGATCGTCCCTTCCCGCATCGCGCGACAGCGCGAACAGCGCAAAGGCCGCCTCGAGCCATTGCGCACCCTGCCCGACATCGTCGAAATCGAGTACGCCGCTCACCGCACGCCCCACGTACAGCAGGTTGCCCGCGTGATAGTCGCCGTGCAGCCAATGCACCGGCCCCGTCAACCAGCGTGCCGCGGCGTCGAGATGCATGCCGATCCGCCGGATCATCGTGCCGTAATCGCCGCTCAACTCGCCCGGCAACGACGGCATTGCGCGCGCCGACACGCGTGCATGGCGCGCCGACAGCCACCCCAGCGGTGCCGATTCGGTCGCCGATATCGCCGCCAGCGCCGCATGCAGATGCGCGAGCGCGCGCATCGCATCGATCGCACCCGCTTGCGCATCGTCGGGCAGGCCGGGGTTGCCGTCGATATGCTCGAACAGATGCAGCCAGCTTCCATCGGACACCTGCACACCGGGCTGCGCATCCACGGTCGGCCGCAGTCGCGGCAGCGCGGGCAGCATCGGCGCCGTGCGCGAACGGCCGAGATCGCCGAGTATCGACGCCTCGCGATGCACCTGTTCGACCGGCTTGCCGGACCACGACACGCGCAGCACCACGCGCTCCGAATCGCACTCGACGAGGTACGTTTTGTTAGTATGGCCCGACGACAGCGCCTGCAGGCGCGCCGGCCCGAGGTTCCAGTGCCGGCGAAGCCAGGGTTCCAGCGTTTTCACGTCACTCCTACTCGTTGCATTGACCATGTCAGAGCGTCCTTCGGCCCGCATGCGGGACATCAACATCGAATGGCTGACGCGCGCTGCCGAATTCGACCATCTGTTCCAGACGCGCTGGCTCGGCGAGCGCTTCTTCCATCTGCCCGGCGACATGCTCGCGCTCCAGGAACTGATCTGGCGCGAACGCCCCGACTGCATCGTGCAGACCGGCATCGCGGCCGGCGGCGGCGTCGTGTTCTCCGCGTCGATGCTGGAATTGAACGGCGATCGCGGCCGCGTCGTCGCGATCGAGCCGCGCCTGCGCGACGAGGTCAGGCAGCGCCTGCAATCGCACCGGCTCGCCCATCGCATGGTGCTGATCGAAGGCGAATCGTGCGCGGCCGACACGCTCGCGTCGGTACGCGCCCAGATCGGCGACGGCGCGCGCGTGATGGCGATCCTCGATCTCACGCATACGCACGCGCACGTGCTGCGCGAACTCGAATGTTATGCATCGTTCGTGACGCCCGGCAGCTACGCGATCGTGATGGACACCATCATGGAATATCTGCCGGCATCGATGTTCGACGGCAAGCCGTACGGCAAAGGCAACAACCCGGCGACGGCCGTGCGCGAATTTCTCGCCCGCGACGACCGGTTCGAAGTCGACGCGGACATCGAGGACCGCGTGCTCATGACGCTGTCGCCAGGCGGCTTCCTGAAGCGAGTTCGCTGATCAGGCGGGCGGCCTGCGCCGAGCCGTCGCGCGCGTAGCTCGCACGGATCCGCGCCGCGTGCTCGCGCAGCGGCCCGGGACGTAACAGGCGCTCGAGCGCATCGGTAATGTCCGCGACGCCAGCCTGCTGCAGATCCAGCACGCATCCGGCGCCGGCCCGTTCGACGAAGTGCGCCGAATGAAACTGGTCGTTGCAGAACGGCGACAGCAGCATCGGCACGCCGCATGCGAGCGACTCCATCACCGAGTTCGCGCCGCCGTGGCTGACGAACGCGTGCGTGCGCCGCAGCAGCGCGAGTTGCGGCACATAACGCACCGCGACGACACGCTCGTCACCGGCCGGCAGCAGATCCGAATCGACCAGTTCGCCCACCGACAGCACCAGTTGCGCCGACGTCGCGCGCGTCGCGTCGATGACCTTCGCGAATACGTCCGGGTGGTAATAAAGCTGGCTGCCGAGCGACATGTAGACGAGCGGGCGATCCGCGTCGAGGCGTTCCCACGGGAACGGCGTCTCGTCGCCGCGCGGGCCGGACGGCAACGCGGGGCCGACCAGTTCGATACCCGGCGGCGGCGCGCCGACCAGCGCATCGGTCGTGAACGCGAGCGTCAGATGCGGCGACAGGATGTCGCAACCGCGAAAGCGCGCGTCGAGACCGTAGCGCGCGAACAGGCGCGTGCGTTCCGGCGCGAGCCAGCGCACCGTGCGCAGCAGTTCCGAATCGAGATCGTCCGGCAGCACCGGATTCAGCGAATTCGACATCGAGACCCACGGCAGCCCTTCCAGCTCGGCGGCAATCGCCGCCGCATAGAGCAGCGGATCGATCACGACCACGTCGGGCCGCCATTCGCGCAGCACCGCGCGGATGCCGTCCACCTGCGCGGGCGCAAGGTCGATCAGCAGCGTGCGGATCCAGTGCCGCAGCCAGTCGGCATCGCGAATGTTCGCGGCGAAGCTCGCGCCGCGCGACAGGTCGTGGCGTTCGGGCGTCTCGCGAGGGCCGACGAACGCGAAGCCGCCCGCGCCGTCGAGCTGCGCGCTGATGTCGGCCGGCGCGTAGAACGCGACGTCGCAGCCGGCGGCACGCAGATACTGGGCCGGGCCGATGCACGGATTGACGTGCCCTTTTTCGGGCACCACGCAGAACAGGATGCGTTTCATGAGCGGCTCAGGTCGGGCGATGCGCGGCATCGAAGTGGATGTGGTCGAGATGATCGAGGATCAGCGTCAGCGTCGCCCACAGCACGCGTTCGGTATCCGCCTGCAATGTGGGCACGGCAAGACCGAGCGTGTCGGCCAGTGCATGCGTGCGGTCGCGATCGAGTAGTGCCGTGAGGTCCATCGCCGGCGCGAGCCGCCCGCGCTTGGGGCCGTGCACGAGCCGGTCCGGCAGGTTCAGGCGCGCACCGAGATCGCGCAGGCACTGCTTGTTCGGGTCGGGTTCGATGCTCGTCAGATGCGCGACGACGGCGGCGTCGACAAACGGCGGATGCAGGTCGACCGACGCCGCATCGAACAACGCATGGCACAGCGGCAGATAGTTGGCCGACCGGTCGCGGCGCAGCACCTGGTCCGCACCGTCGCCGGTGATGGCCACCTCGATGCCGTCCGCGGCCATTGCCTCGGCCAGCAGCAGCTTCGCGACCGGATGCAGGTTGAACATCGGCTCCTCGACCGCATGGGTCGTTCTCGGCAGCGCGGCCACGAATTCGGCCTCGTTCGCGCGCACGATCTTCACCGTCGCCTGCATCTGCGCGGCCAGTTCGAGTGCGGCATCGCGTTCGCAATAGTCCGGCATGTCGGTCGCGAGGATGTAGGACGTCACGTGCCGCTGCGCGCCTAGTTCGCGCAGCAACGCGAGCAGCAGCGCCGAATCGAGCCCGCCGCTCAGCGCCAGCGCGACGCGCTTGCCGCTGTCGAGCGCGCGTTGCAGCGATGCGCGCAGCACGGTTTCCAGATCGCAACGCTGCGGCCGCTCGGGCGCCGGCTGCACCGTCAGCCCTTGCGGCGAACGGATCAGCGCATGGCCGGGCGGCACTGCCAGCACGTCGCGCAGCACGGTGCGGCCGATGGGACGCTCGCCGCTCAGATAGCCGGCGATGGCGGCCGTGTCCGGCGCGCCGGCCGGTTGCCCCGACGCATGCAGGACGGCCCGGATTCCGGATGCCGACACGCCGCTGCGCGGATGGTAGTGCAGACGATCGAAACCGAACAGGTCGCGCGTGCCGACGATCATGGATAACGAGCCTTCAAGGTGTCCACTTCAATGCGTTTGAGGATGCGATGCGGCGCCACCGGCGCGCTGCCGCCCTGGCAATGCAGGCACGCTTCCAGCGGCGCCTCGCGTTGCAGATAGGCGAGCATCGCGTCGAGCATGCCTGCGTCGTCGCGCAGCGGCAGGCCGTCGGATTGAAAATCCTTCTCGCCCTTGTACAGCGTATGAAAATGCGCGGGACGCGTACACGTGTAGAACATGCCATCGCGAATCATATGGCAGCGTTCGCGGATCCAGCAATCGCGATAGAGGCGCTGTGCGTCGTCGCGGTCCGTGCCGGGCTGTGCGCGATTCATCGTCGTGAACACGTCCTGCACCTTCCAGTTCAGGCGCACGTCGAAACGCGCCGCCTGGTGCTCGACATGCGCGATCAGGTCGGGCGAAAGCGACGGCTTCGGGTAACGCGAGATCGTCAGCGCATCCACCGCCTGCCAGAACGCGTCCGGCATCTCGCCGAGCTTCAGGCCGTTCGTCGTGACCGAGATCACGGGCGCGATGCCCGTGGCGCGCACGCGTTCGACGAGCTCGACGAGCGCCGGGTGCAGCAGCGGTTCGCCGCCGACCAGCTTGAACATGCGCGGGCTCAAGACCTTCGCGGCCATGCGCAGATCGGCTTCGAGCGAATCGGGGCTCGCATGCCACTCGGGCAGGAGCGGCGACAGCGAGCAGCATTCCGCGCAGGTCAGGTTGCAGTGATCGACGATATGCGCTTCCAGCGAGCGCGTCCGGACGCGCCCGTCTTCGACGCGGTAATCGCGATCCAGCGGCGGCGGGAAGACATGTTGCCGTTCGCCGGATGGCAGCGGGTTCGTGGTCCGGTTCGGATTCGCGTTCACTTCAGCTTCCTGCTTCCACGCATTGGGAAAAGAAATCGACGAGTCGGCCGCGCGCGTCCACCATCGCGGACGCCATCGTCACCGCCCCGCTCAGGTGCGCGGCGAAACGCGCCGGATCGTCGAGCCAGCCTTGCACGACCCACAGCTTGAGCGCGTGCTGCACACACGCGGCATCGACGGCCCACGCGATGCGCGCGGGATCCACCGGCCGGACCCGCCGGTACGCGCGCACGAAGGCTTCCGCCAGGTGCGGCGCTTCCAGCGGCAGATGATTCAGGCAACGCACCAGCTCGTATTCGCGCGGCGCGCCGATCGACGCTTCCCAGTCGAGGATGAGCGGCGGCGTGCCCGCGTCCGCGAACAGATAGTTGAACTGGTTGTAGTCGTTATGGATCGGGTGCTGCGGATCGTCGGCGGGAAACGCTTCGACGCTGCCCGGATAGAAGCGGTCGATCATGCGCAGCGCGAGTTCGACATAGCGCCGCAGGTTCGCGGCGCCGTCGTTCGAGCGCGCGCGATCCAGCGCGTCCAGCAGGCTGCGGCGCACCGCGTCCGCGTCGATCGCGGTCAGCCGCGCGCGGATCGTGTCGAGCGACGGCAGATGAAGCCGTTCGAGGCTCAAATGCAACGCCGCCAGACTCGCGCCGAGCGCATCCCATTCGGCAGGCGAAAACGTATCGTAGGTTCTGAACTGCCCCGCTTCCCAACGCGTCACCATTGCGTGCGCGCCGGTGCCCGTCCACATCGGTTCGCCGGCCGTCGTGCGTTTCAGCGTCTGCACACGGAAGCGCGCATCGCCATGCGTCTCGAAATGCGCGAGGACGGCGGCTTCCTTGGCCGCGCGCGCATGATGCTCCGGCGCATAGAGCTTGACCGCCACGCCGCCGTCGTCGGTCGGCAGGTGCCATACGCGTTCGCCGACCTGTCGCGGCGGCCCGCTCTGGCCGAACGCGTAGGCGTCGCGGATTTCGTCGAAGGTGACGGCGTGCTGGTCCATTCAGATGTGCTCTGCCGGCCCGTGCCGATACGGATGCCCGCTCAGGAACGTGTTGTGCCCGACGTAGCGCAGCTTGTACATCGCCGGCCGGAACAGCACCGAAGGAGCGTTGTTCGCGATGCCGAGCAGCGGGTACAGGTCCTGCCGCACGAAGAATGCGTTGTTGCCCATGTCGTCGCAGCAGACGAGCTCATAGCCCTTCTGCCTGCCGAGATGAACGAGCGATTCGAGGCTCGCGCCGTAATAGGTCGAGCCGTCCCATTCGTGGTCCGGATTGAAGCACATGACCCAGCGTTCGGGCGGCGTGTAGTACGGGTTGTATTCGATCACGACGATGCGCGGCTGAAATGCTTGCAGGCCGCGCCACACCCAGTAGTCGTTGCCGTCGATATCGATCGACAGCAGGTCGAAGTCGGCCGGCACGTTCGCATCGGCGAGCAACTGGTCGATCGTGTCAGGCTGGACGCGGCCGTGATGCAGACGCACGCGCTCCGCGCCCGCGTAGTGAGCGGCAAGCTTGCCGAACCGGTACGCGCTGCCTTCCACCAACACGCCCGCCCAATCCTGTTCGCGCAGCAGCCGCGCAGTGTTGCTGTTGCGCAGGCCGTCGCTCGCGCCGATATCGACGCAGAAGCGATTCGTAGGCGCGATCCGCTCCATCAGCCGCGCCAGAATGCTTTCCTCGGTGCCCTGCGCGTACAGGCTTGGCGCAAGGCCGGACAAGTCGAGCGGCAGAGGATGGTCCTGCATCGAGGGGCGGCTCCGGGTCGGGATGGGGAATAGGGATCAGGGATTGGTGTTCGGAGGGTAATTTACCCGAAGTCGATTGATCGGAGGAAACTGGAATGCGCTACGCAGTATGGCTTTGCCGGCGGCGGAAATGAAAAAGCCCGCATCGACAATACTGTCGATGCGGGCCTGATGCGTTTTTGGCGGTTTCCCTCCACGCGCCGCGCTTCCTGTTGTCTAGCCGCGGCACATGAACGGAAGCCTCAGGACAATTACTCCTGCCCCTGGCTCGTCAGGAATTCCTCATAGTTACCACCGAAGTCGAACAGCGTACCGTCCGTACGCACTTCGATGATCCGGTTCGCCAGCCCGCTCACGAACTCACGGTCGTGCGACACGAAGATCAGCGTGCCTTCGAACTGCTCGAGCGCGATCTGCAGCGACTCGATCGATTCCATGTCCATGTGGTTGGTCGGCTCGTCCATCAGCAGCACGTTGTGGCGGCCGAGCATCAGCTTGCCCCAGATCATGCGGCCCTTCTCGCCGCCCGACAGCACCTTCACCGACTTCTTGATGTCGTCCGACGAGAACAGCAGGCGGCCCAGCGTGCCGCGCACCATCGTTTCGTCGTCGCCGTCCTTGCGGTACTGGTCGATCCAGTCCATCAGCGTGATGTCGTTCGGGAACTCCTCGTACGTGTCCTGCGGCATGTAGCCGACATTCGCGTTCTCGGACCACTTCACCGTGCCGTGCTCGAGCTCGAGCGCGCCGAGCAGCGAACGCAGCAGCGTCGTCTTGCCCGCGCCGTTCTCGCCGATGATCGCGATCCGCTCGCCCGGCTGCACCGACAGGTTGAAGTTCTGGAAGATCGTGCGCTCGTACTTCTTCGTGATCTCTTCGGCAACCACCGCGACGTTGTGCAGCTTCTTCTCGAACTCGAAGCGGATGAACGGGTTCTGGCGCGACGACGGCTTGAATTCCTCGATCTTGATCTTGTCGATCTGCTTCGCGCGGCTCGTCGCCTGGCGGGCCTTCGACTTGTTCGCCGAGAAGCGGCGCACGAAGTCCTGCAGTTCGGCCACGCGCTCCTTCGCACGCGCGTTCGCCGCGGCCTGGCGCTCGCGCGCCTGTGCCGATGCGAGCATGTAGTCGTCGTAGTTGCCCGGCCAGACCTTCAGCGTGCCGTAGTCCATGTCGGCCATGTGCGTGCACACCGAGTTCAGGAAGTGACGATCGTGCGAGATGATGATCATCGTCGAGTTGTACTCGTTGAGCGTATGCTCGAGCCAACGGATCGAGTTGATGTCGAGGTTGTTGGTCGGCTCGTCGAGCAGCAGCACGTCGGGCTTCGAGAACAGCGCCTGCGCGAGCAGCACGCGCAGCTTCCAGCCCGGCGCGACGTCGCTCATCGTGCCGTTGTGGAACTTCTCCTCGATGCCGATGCCGAGCAGCAGCGCGCCCGCGCGCGCCTCGGCGTCGTAGCCGCCGTATTCGGCGAATTTGCCCTCGAGCTCGGCCGCGTGCATGTAGTCGTCGTCGGTGGCTTCCGGGTTCGCGTAGATCGCGTCACGCTCGGTCATCGCGGCCCACATCTCGGTGTGGCCCATCATCACGACGTCGAGCACGCGCACGTCTTCGTACGCGAACTGGTCTTGGCGCAGCTTGCCGAGACGCACGTTCGGCTCCAGCGCGACGTTGCCGGCGCTCGGCTCGAGGTCGCTGCCGAGGATCTTCATGAAGGTCGACTTGCCACAGCCGTTCGCGCCGATCAGACCATAGCGGTTGCCCTCGCCGAATTTGACCGAGATATTCTCGAACAAGGGCTTCGGCCCGAATTGCATCGTGATGTTGGCAGTAGAAAGCACGGCAGGTCCCGTTAAAGGATAAATCGACGGAAAACCGTGTATTTTAGCAGGTGTCGGAGAAACTGCCGACCATGCCGTTCCGGCCCCGCCAATCCGCCCTCCGCGCCGGGCACCCGCCGGTGCCCGCCCGCCTCACTTGCCGGCCTTCGCCGCCGCCTTCTGCGCTGCCTTCTCCTTCATCTGCCCGAACAGCTGCGAGCACGGCACGTCCTTGTTGTTGCTCGGCGCGATCAGCGGAATCAGCGCCGCGAACGGGTTGATCAGGCCAAGCCCGATCATCGCGCCGGCACGCAGCGCGAGCGCACCCGCGTCGACGCCGACGTCCGGGTTCTTGAACGTGCCCTTCGCGTACAACGGCGAGCGCAGCGAGAAGATCCGGAAGCCCTTCGTGTGCGGATGGATCTTCAGGTCGAGCGTTTCGTCGCGCAGGCTGATCGGGCCGTCGACGTTGATCAGCGCGTCGTCGGTATCGAGCGCGAACACCTTCGGGTCGAGGATCCCGTTGGTCGCGACGAAGTCGATCGCCGCGCAATTGATGTTCACGTCGCGATTGCCGAACAGCTTCTCGTAGACGACGTTCGCGACGTTCAGCCCCGCGGCTTCCATCAGCAGGCGGCTGATGCGGCCGTCGGTGACGAGCGCCTTCACTTCTCCGGTCGACGTCGCCGCGAGCGCGGCCGGCGAGTTGCCGGTCGCCGACAGCGACGCGTCGCCGTTGATCTCGCCGAGCGCCGATTGCATCACCTTCTGCGCCGGGAACAGCTGCTTGAGCTTCAGGTGCCGCGCGGCCACCGTGAAGCGGCCCTTCAGCGGCGCGCCGCTGCCGTCGAGATGCGCGGTCGTCGCGAGCGTGCCGCCCGCGACGCCGAACTGCAGCGGTTCGAGCGACAGCACGCCGTCCTGCATCACGATGTGCGTGTACAGATTGGTGATCGGCAGGTTCGCGCTCTTGATCAGCTTGCGGCCGGTGAACTTCACGTCCGCGTCGAGCGCGCGCCAGCGGTCGGTACGGAACGTCTCGACCGGCAGCACGCGGCCCGGCGGCTGGCGTGTGGTGTCGCCGCGCTTGGCCTTGCTTGCGGCCGTGTCCGCGCCGATCACCGGCGCGAGATCGGAGAACTGCAGCAGGTTCGACACGAGTTCGCCCGACAGCTTCGGCCGCGGCTCGCGCTGCTCGTACACCAGCGTGCCGCCGAGATCGCTGCCGCCGACGCGGCCGTTGAAGTTCTCGTAACGGAACGTGCTCGCGCGCCGCTTGAAGTTGCCGATCAGCCGCCCTTCGGTCGCATAAGGCGGCGTGTCGGGCAGCGTGATGCCGGTGAGCTGGTAGAGGTGCGACATCGACGTGCCCTGCAGCCACAGGCGCAGGTCGAGCGCCGCGAGATTCCGCGGGTCGGTCAGCGTGCCGACGATCGCGAGTCGCGTGTCGCCGGCCTTCACGTCGGCCTGCAGCGGGAACGGCCGCGACGTGTCCTCGACCGCGAGCACGCCGCCGAGCTTGCCGGTGCCGCTGATCGGCACGTTCTTGTAGCGGCCGTCGACCTTCAGCCCGAACGCATAGGTCGGGCCGGACGGCTTCGCGGGTGCCGCGGTGCCGCTTGCACCGGATGCGGCGGACGCACCCGACGCGCTGGATGCACCTGATGCGGCGGCCGACGCCGACGACGCAGGCGCAACCGCAGACGCTGCCGCAACCGCCATGGACGACGACGACGCCCCCGCAGCCTGCGCCGCCGATGCGCTCGACGCGGCTTCCGCATTCGCCTTCGCGCTCAGTTGCGCGGCGCCGCGCTTGCCGACACGCTGCGCGGACGCCGCACGCGACGTCTGTTCCTGTTCCTTCAGCACGTCGCCGAGCGGAATCGGCTGCCCGAGCGTATCGATCGCGACGGTCAGGTCGGCCTTCGTGATCGCGTCGCGATACGTGACGGTGCCCTTCGCGAAGCCGAAGCTGTCGAGCCGCACCTTCCACGGCGACGGCTGCGACGATTGCTTGAACTGGAAGGTCCACGTGTTGCGGCCGTCGGCGAGCCGCTCGAGGTCGACGGCGGGATTCACGACGTCGATCGACGGAATGACGATTTCATGCGCGAGCAACGGCAGGATCGCGAGATCGAAGTGCGCGGCATCGAGCGTGACGAATTTGGGCGCCTTCGCCCAGTCGGGGTTGCCGATCTCGAGCTGCGTGGCCGAAAAGCTCGGCCAGGGCACCCAGGCGCGCCAGCCGGTCTCGCCGTCGGGGCGACGCCAGCCGACCTTCAGGTCGCCGGTGATCGCGAACGGGCGGCCGAGCGCCGCACTCACCTGTTCGTTGACCCACGGCTTCGCGCGGTTCCAATCGAATGTGAAGAGAAAGACGCCGGCCGCCGCGATGAGCACCGCGACGATACCGACGATCCATGCAGCCGATTTGCCGATGGCTCGGGTTAGCGTCATGGCGGTTCCGTTGTTGTTCTGAAATGTTGCCGCACCATGCCGGGCCGCTTGCGTGGACGAACGGCGCACGACACCCGCGGCTTTTCAAATCGGTATTATGACGCACGGCATGGCGACCTTTCGGCGCCATTAACGCTTTTTTTCATTTGTGACATGACAGCCCCCACCGGCCTCATCGACGCGCAGCGCATCACGCGACGCGACGCCAGCAGCGGCAAGACGCTGCTCGCCCCGACCGATTTCAGTCTCGCCGCGGGATCGCGCATTGCTATCACGGGACCATCCGGGTCGGGCAAGAGCGTGCTGCTGCGCGCGCTCGCGCTGCTCGATCCACTCGACGGCGGCCACATCCTGTGGCGCGGCCGCCGGATCCGGCGCAGCGCGATCCCGCGCTACCGGCGCAGCGTCGCGTACGTGCGCCAGCGTCCCGCGCAGATGGACGGCACCGTCGAATCGCAACTGCGCTATCCGTATTCGCTCGCAATCTATCGCGACGTCGCGTTCGATCGCGCGCGCGCCGAAACGCTCGCCGCACGTGCCGGCCGCGGCCCCGACTTTCTCGACAAGCGCGCGAGCGAACTGTCGGGCGGCGAAGCGCAGATCGCCGCGCTGCTGCGTGTGCTGCAGCTCGACCCCGACGTGCTGCTGCTCGACGAGCCGACCTCCGCGCTCGATCCCGAATCGGCGCGCGCGATCGAAGCGCTCGTCGGTGCGTGGTTCGACGCGGCGCCCGACGCTCGCGCGTACATGTGGATCTCGCACGATCCGGCCCAGGCCGCGCGGATCGGCACGACGCGACTCGTGATGCAGGCCGGCGTGCTGCACGCTGCAAACCAGATGGAGGCTGCGCGATGAGCCCGGCACTGCAGGACCTGAGCCTCGTCGACGTCGGCATCGCCGCCGCGCTCGTCGCAATCAACGGCGCGATCTCGGCGGCGCTGTCGCTCGGCCTCGGCCGCAAGCTCGCGCTCGCGGCCGTGCGCACCGTCGTGCAGTTGCTCGCGATCGGCTATGTGCTCGGCTGGGTGTTCGGCCATCCGCACTGGTATGTCGTGCTGCCGCTCACCGCGCTGATGACGTTGATCGCCGGGTTCGCCGGCGCGGGACGCGGCAAGCGCACGTACCGCGGCCAGCGCATCGACAGCATCGCGTCGATCTGGTTCAGCAGCTGGTTCGTCGCGGCGGTCGGCCTGTTCGTCGTGATCCGCATCCATCCGTGGTACGCGCCGCAATACGCGATTCCGATCCTCGGGATGATTCTCGGCAATACGCTGACGGGCGTGTCGCTCGGCGTCGAGCGGATGATGGAAGAGCTCACCGCACGCCGCGACCGCGTCGAGACCGCGCTCGCGCTCGGCGCGACGCGCTGGGAAGCCGCGCAGGACGCCGCGCGCCAGGCCGTGCGCGCGGGCATGCTGCCGACGCTGAACCAGATGGCCGTCGTCGGCGTCGTGAGCCTGCCGGGGATGATGACGGGCCAGGTGCTGGCCGGCCAGTCGCCGCTGCAGGCCGTGCGCTACCAGATCGTGATCATGTTCCTGATCGCCGCGGCGTCCGCGCTCGGCACCGTCGGCGCGGTGCTGATGACCTACCGCCGGCTGTTCTCGGCCGATCACCGCTTTCTCGCAGCGCGGCTTGAGGAGCGCGCGCATTGACACGCGGTGGCGCCGCGCAATGCGTTCGCGCGGTGCGCGATCAGCGCGTCAGCGCGCGACGCGGCGCTTGCCGATCGCCTGCCGCAACGCGGCCGCGATGTCCGCGTCGGGCGCGAGCCCGTCGACCGACGCGACGAGCCGAACCGCACGCGGTGTCGTCACATAGGCCTGCGCACCGACATAACCGCCGCTGCCGGCCGAGCGCGTCGTCACGACGAGCGCCTGCGGCGCGCGTGCGCCGAGGTCGGCAGTGAACGCGTCGGTGACCGTGCCATCGCGCGCATGCAGCGCACCCGTCACGTAGTCGTCCGTATCGAAGCCGGGTGCGGCATGCGCGGTCGAATACACGCGCACCGCGTAGCTGCCGGTCGAGCACGGTTCGAGTGCGCCGCTCGACACGACCGCCACCTGCTGCCGCGACGGCAGCTCGATCTTCTTCACGAAACTGCAATCGTCGGCCGCCTGCGCGTGCGCGGAGACGAACGCTGCGGCCGACAGCAGCATGCACATTCGGAATTTCATCGGGATATCGTTACAGGAAGGTGATGACATGGCGGAGCATAACGTGACATCCGCATGACGTCACGCAGGTTGGCACGTTGCGCCGACGCGCGGCGAACGGTTGCCATGCCGTCGCCGCGGCAACATAGCGCGAAGCAGGTCGCGGGAAAGCATCGTGACGGCGACACGAAACGCTCACGTGCCGCCCTGCTCGTCCCGCCAGTCGAATCCGTTGCGCGCGCACCGGACGAAACGCCGGCCCGCGCGCTGCTCACCGCTTGATCGACACCGTCACCTTCGTGCCGTCGCTCATCGTCACGGACTTCGAACCGCCGTTGGTCGGAATCGACACCCACTTCACCTGGCTCACCGACACGACGTCCGGGCACTGCAGCGACTTGCCGCCGGCCGTCACGGTGCGCATGCCCTTCGGCGCGGACGCCTGGAAGCTCATCTGCACGTTCGCGATCCCCTTTGCGTCGATCGACGGCGCGAGCCGCACCTGGGTCTGGCGCACCATCGCGCCGTTCGCGTCGCGCGGCAGGTTGTCCGCGTTCGGGCAGCCGTCCGGCAACGCGACCGCGCCGCTCGGCGGCACCGACTTCCAGTTGAAGTCGTCCGTCTCGCCCGAGCGGATCTTGCGGGTCTCCTGCATATTGCCGAAGGTCTTCGAGTCGACCTTGACGGTGTATTCGAGCTGTCCCGTACCGCCGCCCTTCAGGCTGCCCTTGACCGGCGGCGCCGCGAATACGCTCGCGCTGACGCACGCTGCCGCGAACACGGCCGACCACGATGCGGCGACTGACAAGCTGCGTTGGCTCATGCTGACCTCCTTGTAATGCGGCGGCACGCGCGTGCCGCGCGGTTTTCGATGCATGATGCGTTGCCAGTCTACCGCCAAGCGGCATGCAATGCGCCGCAAACGCATCGGGTGTTACCCCGCTTGCGTTCGCGGCGTTGCAACCTTACGCGCGATGCCGGCTCTCGAGAAAACGCCGGGCCACCGCAGGTTTTCAGCCTCGCAGAAAGCCTCGTTGGGGGGTGCCTCGTCGAAGAGCCTGGCACGAAGCGACGAGTTCGTGCGCGCTCAGAAGCCGCTCAGCACGAGCTTGCCGATCGTGCGCCCGGCTTCGAGCAACTGGTGCGCGCGCCGCACGTTCGCGGCATTGATCGCGCCGAGCTGTTCACCGAGCGTCGTGCGCAGCGTGCCGCCGTCGACGAGCCGCGCGACTTCGCCGAGGATCCGGTGCTGCTCGATCATGTCCGGCGTCTCGAACATCGCCCGCGTGAACATGAACTCCCAGTGAAACGCGGCGCTCTTCGCCTTCAGCAGTTCGACCGGCACCGGCTTCCCGTTCTCGACGATCGTGCAAATGCCGCCCTGCGGCCGGATTACTTCCGCCGCGGCGGGGAAATGGCGGTCCGTGTCGTTGAAGATCAGCACGTAGTCGACGTTCGGATGCCCTGCTTCGCGCAGCTGCGCAGGCAGGTCGCCGAAATGGTCGACCACCGCGTCCGCGCCGAGCGAGCGCACCCATTCGGCCGACGCCGGCCGCGACGCGGTCGCGATTACGTGCAGCTTGCCGAGTGCCTTCGCGAGCTGGATCGCGATCGAGCCCACGCCGCCCGCGCCGCCGATGATCAGCACCGACTTGCCGGCGTCCGCGCCCTGCGGCGACACGCGCAGCCGGTCGAACAGCGCTTCCCACGCGGTCAGCGCGGTGAGCGGCAACGCGGCCGCGGCGGCGAAGTCGAGCGTGCGAGGCTTCAGCGCGGCGATCCGCTCGTCGACCGCATGGAATTCGCTGTTCGCGCCGGGCCGCGTGATGCTGCCCGCGTAGAACACTTCGTCGCCGGGCCGGAACAGCGTGACGTCGGCGCCGACCGCGACGACCGTGCCGGCAGCATCCCAACCGAGCACGCGCGGCGTGTCCTCGACCTGCGGCTTCGGCGCACGCACCTTGGTGTCCACCGGGTTCACGGAAATCGACTCGACCTTCACGAGCAGGTCGCGCGGGCTCGGCACGGGCTGCGGCAGCTCCACGTCGAGCAAGGCCTGCGGGTCGTCGATCGGCAGATAGCGGGTCAGTCCAACGGCTTTCATCACGAAACTCCTTTCAGGGAAACGGGCGGGCCGCGGCGCAGCCCGATGAACATCATCGTAGGCAACCCGATCCTTCGAGAAAACCGCTATATTTCCTGAAACATTTTCAGGAATTTCAGAATAATGGCGTCCGATCCGATTCCGGCACCCGACAAGCCGCTCGACCTGCTCGACGTCGCGCTGTTCGTGCGCGCGGCGCTGCTCGCGAACGTCACCGCGGCCGGGCGCGAATTCGGCGTGTCGGTCGCGGTCGCGAGCGCGCGCATCGCGCAGCTCGAGCGCCAGCTCGGCGCGCGGCTGCTGCACCGCACCACGCGCCGCATCAGCCTCACGCAGGACGGCGAGGTCTTCATGGCGCGCGCCGACGCGCTGCTGTCGGCCGCCGACGCCGCGCGCGCGTCGGTCGGCCGTGGCCGCAGCGAGCCGTACGGGCGGCTGAAGGTGTCGATGTCGTCGTCGTTCGGCCGCCAGCATGTCGCGCCGGTGATTCCCGCGTTCCTGCGCCGCTATCCGTCGGTATCGCTCGACCTGCGGCTGTCCGACGAGATCGTCGATCTCGTCGACGACGGCTACGACGTCGCGATCCGCCTCGGCGCGCTGAAGGATTCGACGCTCGTCGCGCGCAAGCTCGCGGTGAACCGCCGCGTGCTGTGCTGCTCGCCCGCGTATCTCGCCGAACGCGGCACACCGCGCCATCCGGCCGACCTCGCGCAGCACGAGTGCGTGATCCTCGGCGACCAGCGCGACTGGTCGTTCGCGACGCCGCAAGGCCCGCTGACCGTGCGGGTCGGCGGCCGGCTCGTCGCGAGCAACGGTGAGGCGATCCGCGAAGCGCTGGTCGACGGCTTCGGGATCGCGATCAAGTCGACCTGGGACGTCGGCCCGCTGCTCGCGAGCGGCGCGCTCGTCACGGTGCTCGACGACTATCCGTTCGCGGACGATGTCGCGATCTGGGCCGTCTATCCGAGCCGCGCGCACGTGCCGCTGAAGACGCTCGCGTTCATCTCCTTTCTGGCCGAACATTTCGGCGATCCGCCGTACTGGGATCGCGTGGACGGGCAATAAGCGTCGACGTTCGGCCCGCGCGGCGGGCGTGCCGTTGCGAGTCCGGCCTCAGGATTCGTGCCTGCCGCGATCGCCCGGCCCGGCCAACCGGCTACAATGGCGCGTTCGCGACGCCATGGCCCGCAGCCGAACGGGGCCCGCGTCCGCAGGCGGCCGTCCGTTGGCCGCACATGCATTTCATTCGCCTCGCAACCATCCCGCCATGACCCACAACCTCGTCATCCAGAGTCTTGCGCCGCTGTCGGACGCCCATCACAAACCGCTGCTCGCGCTGTCGCGCGGCACCCGCATCGTGCAGACCGACGATCACGCGCTGCGCATCGAAAACGCGAACCCGGCGCAGCGTCTCGACATCGACGCGTACTGCGGCACGCACGCGCTCGACTTCGCATTCGTCGAGGCCGGCCGCACGCTCGGCGATTTCGGGCTCGTCGTGATGGACATGGATTCGACGCTGATCACGATCGAGTGCATCGACGAGATCGCCGATTTCTGCGGGCTCAAGACGCAGGTCGCCGAGATCACCGAAGCGTCGATGCGCGGCGAGATCCGCGACTTCAACGAAAGCCTCACGCGCCGCGTCGCGCTGCTGGCCGGGCTCGATGCGCAGGCGCTCGAGCGCGTGTACGAGGAACGGCTGCAACTGTCGCCGGGCGCCGAGACGATGCTTGCCGGCGTGAAGGCCGCCGGCATGAAAACGCTGCTCGTGTCGGGCGGCTTCACGTTCTTCACCGAGCGGCTGAAGGCACGCCTCGGCCTCGACTACGCGCATGCGAACACGCTCGAGATCGTCGACGGCAAGCTGACCGGCAAGGTGCTGGGCGAGATCGTCAACGCCGACGTGAAGGCGCGCCTGCTGCGCGACACGTGCGCATCGCTCGGTCTCGAGCCGAACCGCGCGATCGCGATGGGCGACGGGTCGAACGACCTGAAGATGATGGCCGAAGCCGGGCTGTCGGTCGCGTTTCACGCGAAGCCCGTCGTGCGCGACGCGGCGACGGTCGCGTTCGATCACGTCGGCCTCGACGGGCTGCTGCGGCTGTTCTGATCCCGCACGACCTCGAACGAAAAACGCCGGCGCGATGTTGCATCGCGCCGGCGTTTCGTTTTTCCCGCGGGACGTTTTCGGCCTGCGATCAGCCGAGTACGGCCTGCATCGCGCGCTCGATATCCGCGCGCAGGTCGGTTTCGTCCTCGAGACCGACGTAGAAACGCACCAGCGTGCCGCGATGCGGCCAGTCCGGACGCATCGACGCGACGTCATAAGGCATCGCGAGGCTGCACGCGCCGCCCCAGCTCCAGCCGATCGCGAACAGCTCGAGCGACTCGACGAAGCGGTCGATCTGCTCCGCGCTGTAGCGCGCGTCGAACACCACCGAGAACAACCCGCCCGCGCCCGTGAAGTCGCGCATGAACGACGCATGCCCGGGGCAGTCGGCGATCTGCGGATGCAGCACCGAAGCGATCTCCGGCCGAGCCTTCAGCCATTGCGCGAGCGCGAGCGCGCTCCTGCTGTGCGCGTCGAAGCGCACCTGCATGCTCGGCAGGCTGCGCAGCACGAGCGAACAATCGTCGACCGACACACCGATCCCGCAGCGCATCCGCGCGAGCTTCAGCTTCGCGTGCAGTTCCGCGTCCGCGGTGATCGTCGCGCCCATCAGCACATCGCTGCCGCCCGACTGATACTTGGTCAGCGCCTGCACCGAGATGTCGACGCCGTGCTCGAACGGCTTGAATGCGAGCCCGGCCGAATAGGTGTTGTCGATCGCGGTGACGATGCCGCGCGCCTTCGCGGCCGCCGTGATCGCCTGTACGTCGGGCACTTCCATCGTCACCGAGCCGGGTGCCTCGATCCAGATCAGCCGCGTGTTCGGCTGGATCAGCTCGGCGATGCCGGCGCCGACGAGCGGATCGTAGAAGCGCACGGCGATGCCGAAATCCTTCGCGAGCCAGTTGCCGAAATCGGCGTTCGGGCCGTACACGTTGTGCGGAATCAGCACGTCGTCGCCCGCCTTCACGATCCCGAAGTAGACGTTCATGATCGCCGCGAGGCCCGACGGCTGCAGCAGCGCGTGCGTGCCGCCCTCGATCTCGGCGAGCCGCTGCGCGAGCGCGAGCGACGTCGGCGTCGCATGCAGCCCGTAGCGCCACTGGTTGTCGTTGTGCCAGACGAGCGCGCGCATCGTCGCGAGATCGGGGAACACGACCGTCGATGCGCGCGCGACCGGCGGCACGAACGAGCGGAAGCCTTCCGGAATGACGTCGTCGGGTTGAACGATGCGGGTTTGCAGCGCGCGCTTGGGAGTGGATGCAGTCATGACAGGAAGCCGGGCACAAGGCCGTTCGGTTGCGGAATATGTCGCTAGATTAGCCAAAATCGGCGCATTTGGCCCGGTACAATGCGCGCCGCGCACGCCGAGCCAGCGCGGGCTCAGTCGTCGGTGCGCAGATTGACGACGCCGCCCACCGTCTCGATTTCCTGCACGCGGCCGTCGCGCACCTGCAGCGCCGCGCGCTTGCCCGGCGCCAGGCGCAGCACGACGGGCTGCGGGTCCGACTCGTCCGAGTTCATCCGGTCGGCCTTCAGGTCGCCCGTCGTGTCGAAGCGGCCGATCCATACGCCGGAGATGTTCGTGCCGTCGTTCGATTCCTCGATCTCGAGCGTATCGCCATCGCGATCGCCCGCGAGCAGGACCACCTCGCCCGTATCGGCGAACTGGTATTCGCCGTGCACGCCTTCCTCGTCCGTCTTCGGGCCGAGATGCACGACGATCGGCCGGTCGCCGAGCGTGCCTTCGTAGCGCGGCAGCCGCGCGAATTCGGAATTCGGCCGCAGCGGCCGCGCGGGTGCCGCTTCATCCTGTTGCGCGCCCGGCGCGACGGCCTGCGCCGCGACCGCGCCCGGCAGCGCGATGCCCGCCGCCAGCGCGCATGCGACGACAAGCGCCCGTTGCCATTCCGAATATCGACCCACCTTGCGTTGCTCCTTGCTTCAGATTCGCTCGAAAATCGCGGCGATGCCCTGCCCGCCGCCGATGCACATCGTCACGAGCGCGTATCGGCCGCCGATGCGCTGCAGCTCGTACAGCGCCTTGACGGTGATCAGCGCACCCGTCGCGCCGATCGGGTGGCCGAGCGAAATGCCGGACCCGTTCGGATTCACCTTTGCCGGGTCGAGACCCAGCTCCTTCGTCACCGCGCATGCCTGCGCGGCGAATGCCTCGTTCGCCTCGATCACGTCGAGATCGGCAACCGTCAGCCCCGCGCGCTCGAGCACCTTTTGCGTGGCCGGTACGGGACCGATCCCCATGTAGGCCGGATCGACACCCGCATGCGCATAGGCAACGAGGCGCGCGAGCGGCTCGGCGCCGCGCTTCTCGGCGACGCTGCGCTCCATCAGCAGCACCGCTGCCGCCGCATCGTTGATGCCCGACGCGTTGCCGGCCGTCACCGTGCCGTTCTCCTTCACGAACACGGGCCGCAGCTTCGAGAAGTCGTCCAGGCTCGCGTCGTGGCGCACGTGCTCGTCGCGATCGAACACGACCGGCGTGCCCTTCTTCGAGCCGATCAGCTCGACCGGCAGGATCTGCTCCTTGAAGTAGCCGGCCTTCGCCGCATGCGACGCGCGACGGTGCGATTCGAGCGCGAGCGCGTCCTGCGCGTCGCGCGAAATACCGTACTTCGCGGCGACGTTCTCGGCCGTCACGCCCATGTGGATCGTCTGGAACGGATCGTTCAGCGCGCCGACCATCATGTCGACCGCGCGCATGTCGCCCATGCGCTGCCCGAAGCGCGCGGCCGGAATCGAATACGGCGCGCGGCTCATGTTCTCCGCGCCGCCCGCGATCGCGATGTCCGTATCGCCGAGCAACACGCCCTGCGCGGCCGACACGATCGCCTGCAGCCCGGAGCCGCACAGCCGGTTGACCGTGAGCGCCGGCGCATGCTGCGCGACGCCGCCGTTGATCGCGGCAACGCGCGCGAGATACATGTCCTTCGGTTCGGTGTGCACGACATTGCCGAACACCACGTGGCCGACCTCGTCGCCCGACACCTGCGCTCGCTGCAACACTTCGCGCACGACTTGTGCGCCGAGCTCGGTCGGCGCGATGTTCTTCAGGCTGCCGCCGAATTCGCCGATCGCGGTACGCACGCCGCTCACCACCACCACTTCGCGTTGCATGTTGCCTCCTCATCCTTCTGTTCGAATGAATGGATCGTGCGGGGCCGTGGCCGGCGTGCGCATGCCGCGTCAGCCTTGCATCAGGCGCTCCACCGCATCGCGGTGCGGAATCGGCGCGACCGCGCCGTAGCCCGTCGTCGACAGCGCCGCCGCCGCGTTCGCATAGCGCGCCGCCGCGAACGGATCGTCGCCCGCGACGATCCGCGCGACGAAGGCGCCGCCGAAGCAGTCGCCCGCGCCCGTCGCGTCGACGGCCTCGACCGCGAAGCCCGGCACGACGCGCCGCTCGTTCGGCGTCGCGACATATGCGCCGTCCTTGCCGAGCTTCAGCGCGACGACCTGCGGCCCGTGTTCGAGCATCGCGTCGACGATCGCGTCGCGATCGTTCGCGCCCGTCAGCGCCGTGACGTCGTCCCAGCTCGGCAGGCAGATGTCAGTCTGGCGCAGCGCCTCGCGCATCACCGCGCGGGCGCGCGGCAGCGGCCACAGCTTCAGGCGCAGGTTCGTGTCGAAGCTGGCCTTCACACCGTTGCGGCGCGCATGGTCGATCGCCGCGAACGCGGCATCGCACGCGGCCGTGCTGATCGCGAGGCTGATGCCCGACAGGTGCACGGCCTTCGCCGCCGCCAGCGCGTCGAGCGGCAGGTCGCCCGCCGTGTAGCGGCTCGCCGCGGAGCCCGCGCGCAGATAGTCGAACTGGTGGCCGTCGGCGCCGTGCGTGACGAAATACACGCCGGTCGGCGCCGTGCGATCGATCCGCACGTACGTCGTATCGACATGCTCGGCGCGCCACATGTCGGCCAGCAGGCGGCCGAACGGATCGTCGCCGATCGCCGACACGAAGCCCGTCGACGCGCCCTGGCGCGCCGCCGCGATGCAGAAGTTCGACATGTCGCCGCCGAAGCCCTGCAGGAATTCCGGACGGCCCGGCTGCGACTGGTTGAATTCGATCATCGCCTCGCCGAGCGCGAGGATCTCCGGAAATGCGGCGCTCATCGCTTACACCTCGCCCCACAGATCGTGGCCGTCGGCGCCCGTGATCTTCACGGACACGAAATCGCCGACCTTGTAGCGCTTCGACGCCTTCGTCGCCGGCTCGACATACACGACGCCGTCGATCTCCGGCGCATCGGCTGCCGTGCGGCCGATCCCGCCTTCTTCGCCGACTTCGTCGATCAGCACCTTGAGGGTCTTGCCGACCTTGCGCTGGATGCGGTTCGCCGACACTTCCTCGGCGACTTCCATGAAGCGCGCGCGGCGTTCTTCACGGACCTCGTCCGGCAGCGCACCGTCGAGTTCGTTCGCGGTCGCGCCTTCGACCGGCGAGTACGCGAAGCAGCCGACGCGGTCGAGCTCCGCTTCGCGGATGAAGTCGAGCAGCGTTTCGAACTGCTCTTCCGTCTCGCCGGGGAAGCCCGCGATGAACGTGCTGCGGATCGTCAGGTCCGGGCAGATCTCGCGCCACTTCTGCACGCGCTCGAGCACCTTCTCGGCGTTCGCCGGACGCTTCATGCGCTTCAGCACGTCGGGGTGCGCGTGCTGGAACGGCACGTCGAGATACGGCAGCACGTGGCCCTTGAACGGACCTTCGGCCATCAGCGGGATCACTTCGTCGACGCTCGGATACGGATACACGTAGTGCAGGCGCACCCATGCGCCGTACTGCGCGGCGAGTTCGCCGAGCGCGGCGACCAGGTCGGTCATGCGCGTCTTGATCGGCTTGCCGTTCCAGAAGCCCGTGCGGTACTTCACGTCGACGCCGTAAGCGCTCGTGTCCTGCGAGATCACGAGCAGTTCCTTCACGCCCGACTTGAACAGGTTCTCGGCCTCGAGCATCACTTCGGCGACCGGACGCGACACGAGATCGCCGCGCATCGACGGGATGATGCAGAACGTGCAGCGGTGATTGCAGCCTTCGGAGATCTTCAGGTATGCGTAGTGGCGCGGCGTGAGCTTGATGCCGGCCGCGGGCACGAGGTCGACGAACGGGTCGTGCGGCTTCGGCAGGTGCGAATGCACGGCCTGCATCACTTCGCCCACCGCGTGCGGGCCGGTGACGGCGAGCACCTTCGGGTGCACTTCCTCGATCAGGTTCGAGCCGCTGGCGCTCGCCTTCGCGCCGAGGCAGCCGGTGACGATCACCTTGCCGTTCTCGGTCAGCGCTTCGCCGATCGCATCGAGGCTTTCCTGCACGGCTTCGTCGATGAAGCCGCAGGTGTTGACGACGACGAGGTCGGCGCCGTCGTAGGTGCCGGAGATTACATAACCTTCGGCGCGCAACTGGGTGATGATTTGTTCGGAATCGACGAGGGCTTTCGGGCACCCGAGGGATACGAACCCTACTTTGGGGGATTGGGACATCTGGAATGTGGGGGCGTGGCGGCAAAAGCGTGAGTTTACAGCTATTTATGGGTCGGCGAGCCAAAATGAACGGCTGGCGGCAACATGGACGCCAGTTCGAATACGCCGCACGACGGGCGGCGGGTCATGAATCAGAGTTTGATGCAACCCTTTCACTTCGGGGCGAGCGACCGCCGCAGAGGTACGACGCCCCCCCTGGATCGCCCGAGACAGTTCCTGCCCCGGCTGCGACGACACCTGCCCCTCGCGCCCGTGCTTTCTTCCTTTTGCCACGAAAAATTCGAACCCGTCTCATTCCACGATGAACCCGATGCCACGTAGCATCGAGCGTCGTGCGCAGCGCCGCGAAAATACGCCTGGCCCCTCGCTGGCCGCACTGGCCAGCCCCTAACCCTTCACGTTCATCGTGTCCACGAGAAAAAGTCCCATGTCATTGCCGCGTTCAATACGGACAGGGCTCTCGCTGTGCCTGCTGATCGCAGGCACGGCGATGGCCCAATCCAGCCAGATACCGGGCTTTACCCATGTGCGCTCCCTGGCCGGTATCGACGAATACCGCCTCGACGCCAACGGCCTCACCGTGCTTGCCCTGCCCGACCCTGCCGCGCCAGTGGTCAGTTTCCAGGTGTTGTACCGGGTCGGCTCGCGTAACGAGGCCGCCGGCACCACCGGCAACACCCACCTGCTGGAACACCTGATGTTCAAGGGCAGCCGGCACTACTCGAAGGACCAGGGCAACTCGGTGAACGACTATCTGGAGCGGGCGGGCGCCAGCTTCAACGCCACCACGTCGATGGACCGCACCAACTATTTCGGCACGCTGGAACGCCACGCGCTGGAAGGTTATATCGCGATCGAGGCCGACCGCATGCGCAACCTGCTGCTGCGCCCGGAGGACCTGGCCAGCGAGATGACGGTGGTGCGCAACGAGTACGAGCGCGGCGAGAACCGTCCTTTCCATGCGTTGTTCCAGCAGGTGCTGGCCACCGCTTATCAGGCGCATCCCTACCACCATCCCACCATCGGCTGGCGCAGCGACATCGAGCATGCCAGCGTCGACAAGCTGCGCAGCTTCTACGACACCTTCTACTGGCCGGACAATGCGGTGGTCATCCTGGTCGGCGATTTCCAGCCGGCGCAGGCGCTGGGCTGGATCAGGCAGTACTACGGCGGCATTCCGCGCGCGCCCCATGCGATCCCGGCGATGACCACCGAGGAACCACCGCAACAGGGGCCGCGGCGGCTGGTGCTCAAGCGGGCCGGCGAAACCGGCGGCCTGATCATGGCCTTCAAGGCACCCAACGCGCTGCATCCCGATGCGGCCGCGCTGAGCGTGCTCGGCCTGGTATTGAGCGAGGGCAAGGCCAGCCCGCTGTATCGCACGCTGGTGGACACCGAAATCGCCACGCACGCCGGCGCCGGCTTCCAGGCGCGACGCGATCCCGGCCCGTTCGTGATCACGATCAACCTGTCGCCCAACGCCCAGCAAGATCAGGCCGAGAAAATCGCGTGGGCCGAACTGGAACGCATCAAGACCCAGGGCGTGACGCGCGAGGATATCCAGCGCGTGCTGGGCCCTTACCGGGCCGAGCAGATCTACCAGCGCGACGGCGTCAGCAAGACTTCCGCACTGCTCGGCGAAGCGGTCGCGCAAGGCGATTGGACCTTGTTCGTCACCGAGCTGGGACAACTCGAAAAAGTCACGCCGGCCGACGTGCAGCGTGTGGCCCGCCAATACCTCGTTGAAGACCAGAGCACCACCGGCTGGTTCGTTCCGGAGAAGTCGAGATGATGCGTGTTCGTTTCAATCGCTTGCTGTCATGGGTGGCAACGCTGGCCATGCTGTGGCTGCCTGTCGCGGCTCAGGCGGGCATCGCCGATCGCGTGGTGCGCGCCCAGGCCGGCAGCATCGACCTGTTGGTCTATCCGATGGCGCCGCGCGAAATGGTGTCCGTTGCCGCGGTGATGCCGCTGGGCGATGCGGACACGGCCAGCAAGGCGGCCAATCCCGCCGTGCCCTTGCTGACCGGCATGCTGCTGGAGGCGGGCACCACCCGTCGCGACAAGGTGGCGATCTCCACGCTGCTGGATAGCCTGGGCGCCCAGCTGTCGTTCCAGACGGCGGCGGGCTACGTCGGCATATACGGCAAGAGCCTGACCCGGGATTTGCCTACCCTGATCGACCTGATGGCCGAGCAGTTGCGCGCGCCTGCCTTCAAGGCCGACGAACTGGCCCGGGCCAAGACCCGGCTGGAGGCCGGCGTCCGCCAAAGCGGGGAAGTCCCGGGCATACGGGCACGCGATGCATTGTCGCTGGCCATCTACCCCGAGGCCCATGTCAACGCTCCGGTGCCGCGCGAGCGGATGCTCGAGGCCATTGCCGCCGCCACGCTGGACGACATCAAGGCGTTTCATCGCACATACTACGGCCCGGCACACATGACCGTAGTCGTGGTCGGCGGTGCGGACCCTCGCGGCCTGCAGGCCAAGGTGACCGAGGCCTTCGCGGGCTGGAGCGGCGGCAAGGCGCTCGTACGGCAGGGGCCGGCACGCCTGGCCAGTCGGGCCGACACGCAGCGCATCGCGATGAAGGACAAGGCGTCCATCAGCGTGGCGATGGGGCAAGCCATCGACCTGCGCGCCAGCGACGCCGACTACCTGCCCCTGAGCGCGGGCATCGCCATCCTGGGCAGCGGCTTCACCGGCCGCCTGATGGCGACCGTGCGCGACCGGGAAGGCCTGACCTACGGCATCGGCGCCGGCCTGTCCGGCCTCTCGTTGATGGAAGGCGGCTTCGTCGTCAACACCAACTTCGCCCCGCCTCTGCTGGACAAGGGCATCGCCAGCACCCGTCGGGTACTGGACGCCTGGTGGAAACAGGGCATCACCCAGACGGAACTGGATGCACGCAAGGACGGCATGATCGGCCGCCAGCAGGTCGCGATGGAAACCACCGGGCAGATGGCCGCCATGCTCGCCCAGACGGTGCTTCAGGACCAACCGCTAAGCGACCTGGACACCTACCCCGAGCGCGTCCGCGCGCTGACCGTGGAACAGGTCAACACCGCCATCCGCAAATACCTGGACCCCGGCCAAATGACGTTGGTGCAAGCAGGGACGTTTGCGGAGAGGTAGCGGTAGCGGTAGCGGTCGCTCCGCTTCGTCCCGCCCTCCCGACCCGGCTTCGGCCGGGTCGTTGCTATCGCATGTGCGTAGACCAGCGGGCAAGCACGAGCGGCAATCGCGGTCGCGCAACAATCGCCGCGGAAGCGCACCGCCGCTATGCGAAAATCGAAGCCTTCGCTCTCTTCCATCCACCCAACGGGGCTCGCATGACCACCCACATCACGATCGAATTCACCCAGCACGCGGCAGAAGCCATCGGTGAGCAAACCAGCACGAGCTTTTCCTACGACCAGGGTGCCCACGTGCCGCAACCCGGCGACTTCGTCGAGATCGAGAATTCGCGGCAGACGTTTCTCGTGATCGGCCGCGTGTTTTCGCTGAAGGCCAACTACAGCGCGGTCAAGCTCGTTCTCGACCTTCCGCCGCCGGACGATCACCAGGATTTCAGTTCGGCGCTGTGAGCGAAGGCGGGCGAACACACCGAGCCGGGTGTCTGTCCGGCCGTCCTGACGGAGCCTTCCGCCTGCACTAAGCCAGCATTTCGGAAACGGCCTCACCCAAGACCCGGCATCCCGGGCACGGGCATGCGGTGCCGACGATCATGAACGACCGTCGGCGGCGCCTTCCGGCAGGCGGCAGCCGCACATCGTCGTGCCCGAGCACACGATCGGCCGCAGCGCACCACGCTTCACGGCATCGGCCCTTCGACGGCTCGCGCCGCCGCGGCCGGCCTGCCGCAAAATCGCTACTTCTTCTCCGGCTCCGTGGAACCCGGCTGCTTGAACGGGAACGTGCTGAACATCGACTTCGCCTGGTTCTGCATCTGTTCCTGCATCTGCACGAACATGTTCTTCGACTGCTCGATGTAGCTCGTCATCATCCCTTGCATCATCGGCGCCTGCATGTTCATGAACTGCGACCAGACTTCCGGATTCATCGCATTGGTGTCGTACATGTTCTTCGACTGATCCGCGAGCTTGTTCTGGATGTCGATGAACGCCTGGATGTTCTTTTCCAGGTACGTGCCCATCATGCCCTGCATCGCGTGACCGTAGAAACGGATGATCTGCGACAGCATCGACGACGAGAACATCGGCACGCCGCCGCTTTCCTCTTCGAGGATGATCTGCAGGAGGATGCTGCGCGTCAGGTCTTCGTTGGATTTCGCATCGACGACCTTGAAGTCCTCCTGCTCCAGTACGAGCTGCTTCACGTCGGTGAGCGTAATGTACGTGCTTGTCTCGGTATCGTAGAGCCGGCGGTTCGGGTACTTCTTGATGAGCCGTTCGGCCGTCTTCTTTGTAGTAGTCATGTAACGCCTTTCAGTGCAGCGTAGCGCAAGTGACGAATCCCCGCCGCCCGAACCCGGGAGGCGGGGGCCTTCGGAACACACCCGGCTGCACGGCCACCCGGCCCGCGCAGCCCGGGCGTTCAGCCCATGTGCAGGCCGCCGTTCAGCGAGAAGTCGGCGCCCGTCGCGAAGCCGGAATCGTTCGACGCGAGCCACGCGACGATCGAGCCGATTTCCTCCGGCCCGCCGAGACGCCGCACCGGGATCGTCGCGACGATCTTCTCCAGCACGTCGGGGCGGATCGCCTTCACCATGTCGGTGCCGATGTAGCCCGGCGACACGGTGTTGACCGTCACGCCCTTCGTCGCGACTTCCTGCGCGAGCGACATCGTGAAGCCGTGGATGCCGGCCTTCGCGGTCGAGTAGTTGGTCTGACCGAATTGCCCCTTCTGGCCGTTCACCGACGAAATGTTGATGATCCGGCCCCAGCCACGCTCGACCATCCCGTCGATCACCTGCTTCGTCACGTTGAACAGGCTCGTCAGGTTGGTGTCGATCACGGCGGTCCAGTCTTCGTGCGTCATCTTGCGGAACACGACGTCGCGCGTGATGCCCGCGTTGTTGACCAGCACGTCGATCTCGCCGACTTCGGCCTTGACCTTGTCGAACGCTTCCTTGGTCGAGTCCCAGTCGCCGACGTTGCCTTCCGACGCGATGAAATCGTACCCGAGCGCCTTCTGGTCCTCGAGCCATTTCACGCGGCGCGGCGAGTTCGGGCCGCAGCCCGCGACGACCTTGAAGCCGTCCTTAAACAGACGCTGGCAAATACTGGTGCCGATGCCGCCCATCCCGCCCGTTACGTACGCAATTCGCTGAGACATAAATCTCACTCCATTTTTTGGTTTCGAGAGCTACCGAGGCCCCCTCTGACTTCACGTAGCGCCGGCCGAAGCCGCAATCGGCCGGCGCCCGGATTCGGTTCGCCGGTTACGGATGACCGGTTACGGACGCTCGACCGCGAGCGCGACACCCATCCCGCCGCCGATGCACAGCGACGCCAGCCCGCGCTTCGCATCGCGCTTGGCCATCTCGTGCAGCAGCGTCACCAGGATCCGGCAGCCCGACGCGCCGATCGGGTGGCCGATCGCGATCGCCCCGCCGTTCACGTTCACCTTCGACGTGTCCCAGCCCATCTGCTTGTGCACCGCCAGCGCCTGCGCCGCGAACGCCTC
>NZ_JAGXKA010000597.1:0-214 GCF_019091065.1 Burkholderia sp. GbtcB21 | reverse complement strand
GCGAAACACGGTTCATAATCTCGCTTCTCTGCTGCTGAAAACGCAGCGCTGCTGAGAAACACGAAGTTTCTCGCAGAAACGCTCTTTAAAAATTAACAGCCGATAAGTGTGGGCGCTTGATGGAAGCGAGCTGATCCTCGGATCAGAAAGCGAAAGTATCAAGAGTCTCACACTAAAGTAAGTCAGGTTTATGAAGCAATTCATATTCCTGTCA
>NZ_JAGXKA010000596.1:0-220 GCF_019091065.1 Burkholderia sp. GbtcB21 | reverse complement strand
AGCGGAACGCACTGCACGCGCACTTCGCGACGAGGAGCTGCGCGCCGAGCTGGCTGACCGTGCCGCTCGCTCACTGCGCGCCGATCGCGCCGCGCGTTCCGGGCGGGCAGATCGCGCTGCACGCTCGCTGCGAGACGAAGAGCTGCGCGCCGAGCTGGCCGACCGTGCGGCACGTTCGCTGCGCGACGAAGAACTCCGTGCCGATCGCGCTGCACGCTCG
>NZ_JAGXKA010000595.1:0-222 GCF_019091065.1 Burkholderia sp. GbtcB21 | reverse complement strand
GGACCACTTGCGCACCCGCCGGCCGTCACCGCCGTACCCATATGCTTCGGCGTCGTCCTCGCCACCGGGGCGAGGCAGCTGCACCGCGCGGCTTAGCCGGTTGTCGGCGGACCAGGTGAGCGGCTGGTCGCTGCCGAGCCGGTGCGGGTTGCCTTGCGCGTCGAACTGCGCGTCCACGTCGGCAGGGGGCGGGAGTCCCGGGGCGCGGGCCACCGCACGGTT
>NZ_JAGXKA010000594.1:0-228 GCF_019091065.1 Burkholderia sp. GbtcB21 | reverse complement strand
CTATATTGTTAGGAAGTCTATTCAAATCTAATTCAACCTCATTCCTAGGATCTCTATTTAGGTCCATCTAGTACAAAATAAAATAGTAAAGTACCATTCATTCCCATAAAACACAATTGGATATACAAATGGGGAATTGCTATATATAACTGTCTCCATCCACTCAAAGCCAAAATGATAAAGACGCATTCTTATAGTATGTTTGCTAAGACAATGGATTCTAATAAG
>NZ_JAGXKA010000593.1:0-228 GCF_019091065.1 Burkholderia sp. GbtcB21 | reverse complement strand
AGTGTTATGTAAGCTACCATTTTCGAATGATATTGTTCAAAAAACTGTGTGTTCAAGCTCCATTGGATGAATAGAGCTACCTATCTCAATGTGTGAAAGCCATCTCTGAGTAAGTTGGAAGTATGTAATTAGCAGTTATGTAGAAGATACGCTACCATTCAAAAGGGCTACCATTGAGGTAGTGCGCCAGCGTCTCCTATGGGTACAATTTATCAGAGAAACTCTTCT
>NZ_JAGXKA010000592.1:0-228 GCF_019091065.1 Burkholderia sp. GbtcB21 | reverse complement strand
ACCGCCGGCCCGAAGCGTCGCGGCACGGGCGCCGCGACGGGCCGTATGCGCCAGCGCGGGGCGCACGGGGCCACGCAGGCGAGGCCGCAGGAAGCGGGCCGGCACCGGCCACGCCAGCGTCCCGGCCGCATCCGGTCGCCGATCCGGTAAATTTACACGTTTCAGCCCACTAACAAGCCGCGCCGCCGCGCGAGCCGACCCGCGGGGCCCTGCCCGGAGCGCGGCCCG
>NZ_JAGXKA010000591.1:0-228 GCF_019091065.1 Burkholderia sp. GbtcB21 | reverse complement strand
TTGCTCGGCAGGGTCCGCGAGCCGGCGAGCTGCACGACGCCGGCACCGGTCAGCGGCACGCCGCCGTACAGGCTGTCGCCGAGCTTGAAGGCCGCCTTCGTCGACACCTGCGGCGCAACCGCGCCCGGCGCGGTCAGCGGGCCCGACAGGCGCGTCTCGCCGCGCGTGGCCGGCGCCTGCGCCTTTGCCGTGGCGGTCGCCTTGCGGCCACCAGCCTTCGGCGCCCTC
>NZ_JAGXKA010000590.1:0-228 GCF_019091065.1 Burkholderia sp. GbtcB21 | reverse complement strand
CACCAAGGCGCGCCCCGGCGCGAACGCGATGCGGGCCGTGGCGATGGCCGCCGCGAGGGCTGCCGCCGAAGAGGCAGGCCTGCCGCTGTACCGCTATTCCGGCGGTTCGGGCGCAATGCAGCTGCCGGTGCCGATGATGAACATCGTCAACGCCGGCCTGCACGCGAACAACAGCCTGGACATCCAGGAATTCATGATCGTCCCGGTGAGCCAGCCGACGTTCCGTGA
>NZ_JAGXKA010000589.1:0-228 GCF_019091065.1 Burkholderia sp. GbtcB21 | reverse complement strand
CGGCTCATGTCGGCGGGCGGCACAACCTGGCCCGCACCGCCGAGCGCGATCGCCTCGCGGGGCATCCCGAACACGATACACCCCGCTTCATCCTGCGGGAACGTGTAAGCGCCCGCGCGTTTCATTTCCAGCAGGCCGGCCGCGGCGGCGTGGCCCATCCCGGGGCGGGTCACGCCGATCGCGTTCCTGCCCGCATGCGTCGCCCCCGCGCGGGACAGCACGTGGACC
>NZ_JAGXKA010000588.1:0-228 GCF_019091065.1 Burkholderia sp. GbtcB21 | reverse complement strand
CACGCTCGACGAGACGATCGAGCTGGTCGGCGCGCGCTTTGCGCAGCGCGTCGCCGCCGATGCGTGCGCGCGGCTGTTCGGACGCGTCGACGGCTGGCCGCTCGGGCTGCAGCTCGCGGTGGCCGCGATGGCGCGCTCGGCCGATCCGCGCCAGGCCCTCGGCGCGCTCGCCGCGCGCGGGGGCGGCCCGCGCGCCCGGCTCGTCGGGCTGCTGCTCGCGTGCCTGGC
>NZ_JAGXKA010000059.1:0-2500 GCF_019091065.1 Burkholderia sp. GbtcB21 | reverse complement strand
CCCGCCGGCACCATCGATGGACTGAATCTCTATCGGATGGTGAGGAACAACCCCGGCACGCTGCGCGATTCCGACGGCCGCATTCCGGTTTTCCCCACGGAAGCAACATCAGAAACTGCTCCGCATGGCGATGTGATTGAGAACATGGAACAGCTTCAGCAATATATTTTGAGCGATCCTACGGTGATGAAATACATCAGGTCACCCAAAGAAAACTGTGAAAATGCCGCTAGGCGCATAAGTGCTCTACTAAGTCAAAGCAGGATAAAATTTCAAATTGGCGGAATGCTATTCTGGAAAAGCTTATTGGACACGAGCCCCGACAATCATTACATTGTTATCGCAGAACTCAACCAAGAGTCAATTTATATTGACGTTACTGCTGGTCAATTCAAAGGAAGCTCTGGCGAGACGATGGATGCACCATTTTTTGGTTCTGCGCAAGCATGGAAATCAGAGCTGTTAAAAATAAAATCAACTCAGTTGGTAAAGTTTAAGACATATCCAACGGTAGGCAAAGCTGCACCCGATCTTTTCATTAAACCAATATATTCATTTGAAGAGGCGCCACTTATCTTTCCAGAATGGTATATGCGACATGGCGGCGCTGGTGAGGCTGAAAAAAAAGCTCGAACGTACTATGAAACCCAGACTAAAAGAATCGCAGCCGCAGAACAGAAAAATCGGCCCAAAAATTCGCCTCAAACGTCTAGCTGGTGGAGCCATCTGCGCCAGCGATGGACGAACATACTGAGACTCAGAGATGGCCGCACAAATTCGGGGCGTGGAATAAGTGGAGCGATCCGGGCGGCGTAGTTGCGTAATTCAAGCGTAAGGACGGCTTGATGCCTATGTACTTGATTTCAAGCAATGCGACCGGATTGCGGACGCGCGAGATTCGCCATGCGGTTCAGCACGCCCACACGAATGGCGATCTCAGTCGCCTGCGCGTCGGTGTGTCGTGCCCACATGCTGTTACCCGTGAGCGTCTTGAAGCGGTACATCGCGTTCTCCGCGAGCGAGCGCCGATGGTAGCCGCTGGCGTTCTTTCATTCGCGTCGGCCGGCTCGGGCAATCGCATCGACCGCATCGTTGCGCCACGTCGCGCCCGACGTGTTCGCGGACCAATGAGCGGCACCTTCGCGTGGCGGAATCGAGGGCATTGCACCGCGCGCGGCGATCGCGGCGTGGCACGCCTTGGAGTCGTAGGCTCCGTCACCACCTCTGCTCGCTCGTCTTGCTCTTGTCCTTGCGCATCGTCTCGGCGGCAAAAATCGAGAATCTACGCAGGAACCCGAATTGTTAACAGGGGCACCGCCCCGGCTGTTGCGCGTAAACGTCAGGCCGCCGCGCGACCGCCGGATTAATGCAACAACGCCTTCGATTCAGATTCATTTGGGTTATGGGGGCAATCCTGTAACTTCGTGCATACCCTTGATGAAAGGAGCATCATGCAACTCTGGATCACTAACTGTTTGTTTAGCCAGTCGGCTGTTTCATTGCGTCACAAGCAGTAGTGCAGCGATGCATCGAACGCCGGGAATTCGTCGCCATCCGGCACCCAATCCGGATCATTCATTCGATTTCTGGCAAAGCGCATCACATACAATTTTCAGAATGCGCTCCACACACCGCTTAGCGCGCGTGAAGATTGGAATGTGATGCAATTGAAATAGGTATCCCGTGTCAATCCATTGCTCGACGTCCCGCAGGCGTCCCATTCCTCATATCAGGTCGCTGCTTATCGGCCTGTGTTCCGTCGCAGCGTTGTACGCCGCGACGGTGTCCGCGCAAGAGTTCACGCTGTTCGGCGGCTCGCTCTGGGGCGGCGGCGGTCGCTCGTACGCTTGGGCGTTCGACTACCTGGAGGGGTTGAGCCCGCACAGAGGTGGCCTCACTCGTTCGGACAGTCTTCTGAGATTGTTAAGTTGTGTGATTCACGGACATCGTTTCAACTAATATGGGACGATGGAGCGCAAAATCCCGATGCGATTACGTTGGGTGCGCATGTATCACGAGACTGGCAACGCCGGTCTCGTGATACATGCGTTGAGGCATATCTAGGCCAACACTTCGGAAGTGGCTGCGCCGCTACCAGGAGGCGGGAGAAGATGGTCTCCGCTCTCAAAGCCGTCGCCCTCTGACCAGCCCGAATCGAAAGGTCTCTGACGCAGATCGGGCAACGATTCTTCGCATGCGGGCTGAGCGCAAGGGGGCACGGCGGATTGACCCGTCCCCAAGGTGGGGGAGGCCGAATTTTCATCGTGCAACTCCCTCGTCGGATTGGAAAGGTGCATTTGTGGGTCAAACCGGGCCTTGCCCCGAGGGGCAGTTTGCGTGACGCAGGTGCATGGGCGGGCTCGGGAAATAGGGGGATGGAGTTGCCCCTGTAGTCCCGGACACGGCATCACACTAAGGTTGCTGAATCCATCGAGCGCCGGAACTCGCGAGGCGAGCGGTATTTCAGCGCGCTATGGGGATGCTTCTCGTTGTAATGCTC
>NZ_JAGXKA010000587.1:0-228 GCF_019091065.1 Burkholderia sp. GbtcB21 | reverse complement strand
CAATCAAAAGCGACTATCGGATTGATGTGGAAAGAGGATTTGTCGCAGGAGGCAGTCTTGCCGATACACGAGAGCGGAAATCAAAAAATCTCCGGGTGAGCCCACACGCGGTTGGTGGCCCAATTCGGCATTCTGTACATAAACCCCATAGGGGCATCGGCTTGATACTTGATGGTTTTGGAGACTGCTACCGTCTAATGGTTGAACAGACGCATTTTGTTGGTTGAA
>NZ_JAGXKA010000586.1:0-228 GCF_019091065.1 Burkholderia sp. GbtcB21 | reverse complement strand
CAAAGCCTTAGGAGTTAGTTACAACTTTCAATTGGAACTAACTACTAAGTCTTAATCCACTAGAGGCGAAGCCACCCTAGGATCGAGTCTTATTTGCTTTATTTTTGTTTGTAATTTGCTGATGTGGATATTTAGTGTAAAAGGACTGGTTATAAGTGGATTTTATTTAACAATTTCCACCTGAAATCCTCTTATATCCAGTTCTGAAGTCTGTCTGTTTATCTCTGA
>NZ_JAGXKA010000585.1:0-228 GCF_019091065.1 Burkholderia sp. GbtcB21 | reverse complement strand
ATTCTGCCGCCGGCACTGTGCGCGTCGATCCTGAAGCCGATCCCGCAAGGGCATCACGAAGAGAAGAAGGGTTTCTCCGGCTGGTTCAACCGCACGTTCAACAACAGCCGCGACAAGTACCACGACGGCGTGCACCACGTGATCAAGCGCTCGGGCCGCTGGCACATCATCTACCTGGCCGTGATCGTCGGGGTCGGCCTGCTGTTCGTGCGCTTGCCGAAGTCGTTC
>NZ_JAGXKA010000584.1:0-228 GCF_019091065.1 Burkholderia sp. GbtcB21 | reverse complement strand
CCCCTCGCTGATGTTGTCGCTCATGAACTGGGCGGTGGTCTTGGCGACATTGGCGATCAGCCCGCCATACGCGCGCATCTGCTCGACCGAGCTTTCGACGATCGCCTGGAACACGTTCTTGATGAGGCCGCCGACGAATTTCGGGAAATCGACCTTCTGCATCATCTGGCCGAACTGCTCGACGCCCTGCTTGACCGCGCCGGCCTGGAAGTCCTTGCCGGCGAAGCC
>NZ_JAGXKA010000583.1:0-228 GCF_019091065.1 Burkholderia sp. GbtcB21 | reverse complement strand
GATCGTCGCCGTCATCTTCAGGTTGCGCGTGCGCAATCGTCCGCTGTTTACAGGCGCGCTGTTCGGCCGCTCGGGAGCATGATCGATGCGGCTCTATGAAAAGTACTTCGCGCGACAGATCTACGTCACCTTCGTCTTCATCCTGTTCGCGTTCTCGGGCCTGTTCTTCTTCTACGACCTGATCAGCGAACTGAACTCGGTCGGGCACGGCAACTACAAGTTCGGCTA
>NZ_JAGXKA010000582.1:0-228 GCF_019091065.1 Burkholderia sp. GbtcB21 | reverse complement strand
GGGCATGCAATGCGGCAACAGCGCGAGGCATCCGGCCACCGCATGCCGCAGCGGCCGCCCCCCGTCCGCCGCGAGCAGGTTGCGCCCCGCGACGTCGTACAGGCTCACGTGAACGTGCATCCCGCTGCCCGGCGCATGCAGGTAGGGCTTGCCCATGAAGCGCGCGCGATAGCCGTGCTGCAACGCGACGCCGCGCGTGCTGCGGCAGAACAGCGCCGACCAGTCGGC
>NZ_JAGXKA010000581.1:0-228 GCF_019091065.1 Burkholderia sp. GbtcB21 | reverse complement strand
CGCAGCGAGCAGGACCGCCGGATGATCGAGCTGACGCGGACCGAGCGCGGCGCCGATGCGGCCCGCGCGCTGCCGTCGCTGATCGCGACCGCGCACAACGCGCAGCTCGACGGTTTCTCGGCCGACGAACTCGCGACGCTCACCGGCCTGTTGCAGCGCTTCATCGCCAGCGGGCCCGGCACGACCGGTTGCCCGAAGCCCGACGAACCGGACTGCTGATGCGCGCGG
>NZ_JAGXKA010000580.1:0-228 GCF_019091065.1 Burkholderia sp. GbtcB21 | reverse complement strand
CCGTCCTATTTCCAGCCGCACCGCCGACCGCATCACCCAACCCGAAGCGCAGCAACGAGAACGCGCCGGCCGTGCGGCCCGCGTCGCGCAGCCAGATCTCGACGACGTCGGCCACGTCGTGCCGGCGCAGGAAACGGGTCCAGTACGCGGACGCCTCGCGCCTTTCGTCAGGCAATTGGGAAGCGAGCGTGACGACCGCCCGCTCGCCCGCCGCGCAACGCGACGGAG
>NZ_JAGXKA010000579.1:0-228 GCF_019091065.1 Burkholderia sp. GbtcB21 | reverse complement strand
CAGCTCACGAACGACATGAGCATCAAGGTGTGGACGCTGATCCTGCTGTTGAGCGTGCTCGCGATCGGCGCGTGCGGCCTCGCGATCCGGCGCGGCCTGCGCCCGCTCGCGCAGATCGGCACCATCATCGCCGCGCGCGACCCGGCCGGCCTGCGGCCGGTGGCCGTCCACACGCCGGGCGAGATCGGCGCGATCATCGGCTCGATCAACGGGTTGGTACACCGCCTG
>NZ_JAGXKA010000578.1:0-228 GCF_019091065.1 Burkholderia sp. GbtcB21 | reverse complement strand
CCGACAGGCCGGCGACGGGCGGCGCCGGAACGACGGCGGGCGGTAATGCCGGCGCGGCCGGCACCGACGGAGCGGGCCGGTTGCCGGGGCGCAGCAGCGCCGTGACCGTGCCGACGCGGCCCTGCGTGTCGTCGTTCAGCAGCAGCGCGGCATTCAATCCCGACAGCGGCGTGCGCGGCGTGTGCGCCGGCGCCGGATCGCCGAAGCTCAGCAGTTGCGCATTGCGCG
>NZ_JAGXKA010000058.1:1464-2703 GCF_019091065.1 Burkholderia sp. GbtcB21 | reverse complement strand
GCCCATCCAGCTGTGGTCGGCATGGAAATGGGCCTGGGCGGCGTTGTCGAGGGCGCCGGCCGGATCCTGCAGCGCCGCGTCGACTGTCTTGACCGACGAGCGGTAATCAGCCAGCGAACCGAAACCCACGCTATCGGCCCGGCTGTCGGTAAAGGCGCGTTCGGTACCGCGCAGACTGCTCAGGTGCACCCGGCCGAGCGGGTCGTAGCTCACTTCGCGCACCGTGCCATTGGCGTCGGTGATCTGCTGCGGCAGCAGGGTCCAAGGGTCGTAGGCGATCCGGGTCGTGTTGCGCCGCGCATCCGTGAGCTGGGTCGGCGCGAGCGTGCGCTCGTCGCGCTCGTACCGCGTCCAATTGCCGAAGGGGTCGAGGTGCGCGCGCACCGTATAGAACTCCGCCAAGTCCGCGAATGCCGCATACAGGCCGGGGTTCCAGAAGTAGTTCTTGGCATCCCCAGCCTCGTCCTGCTCGAATCCCGCCTGCTCGACCAGTTCGCCTTCCAGTTGCGTGAGCAGCGGCTCCAGTTGCGCGGGAGGGATCAGGTTCTCGAAGGCGTCGCGCAACTCGGTCTGGCTCAAGGCGGCCGTCCTCACCTGGCAGACGAGCCCCTCACGGGTGGCCTGCGCCAGCGGCAGCGGGTCACCGGTCCACGGATCCTCATAGATTTGCTGCTGCCAACTGGCCAGGGTGCGGGTCGCGCTCGCCAGCGGGCCATTGGCATCGGTCAGGGCCTCATAGCTATAGACGCGGTTGGCCGAAGCAGGCGGCGCGACCTGGCCGAGCACGGAGTCCCGGCTTTCGACCGGCAGGCCCAGTCGCCAGCCCGCCCCGTTCAGATCCGGCTCGCGCAGGTGCGTCACGTGGATCCGGGTTTCGGTCACATGGAACGTGTCCTGCTGGGTATCGCTGACATGGGCCGCCTCGGGCAATGCCATCACCTGCGCCCGGCGCGGATAGCGCAGGCTGACGGTCTTCGTGACCACGCCGTACGTGTCCACCTCCAGTGCCACGGTCTGCTGCCATTGCGGGTCGGTGGCCACCTGTTCATAGTTGTAGGCCAGGCTCTCCAGCACGAACGGCAGCAGCACGGCGGGCGCGCCCGGGTCCGCGGCCGGTTGCCACTCACGCACGCAGTAGCGCAGGCTCATCACGCTGAACGGCGTGGCCTGAGGCTGGCCGCTGGCCGGATCCAGCCCGTACACCTCCTCGCGCTGCACCTGCCCGCGCAATGCCCGCAG
>NZ_JAGXKA010000058.1:0-1364 GCF_019091065.1 Burkholderia sp. GbtcB21 | reverse complement strand
GGCAACGGGATGGCCTGACCGTCCTTCGTCTCGATCCGCAGCGGCGACAGGGCCGCCGCGAGCGGGTCGCCGTCGTAGGGGGCGCCGCCCACCCGGCCGTCCGGGTCGCCGGTGTGGTACCAGGTCCGCGTCTGCATGGCCGGAATGTAGGGCGTGCCCGCCGCGTCACGCTGCTCGGCGCCCAAGGGGCTGGGCATATCCGTACGCAGGATCCGTCCGAAGCCGCGGAACTGGCGGTCCTCGTCGTCGTAGTAGCCCTGCCGGTATTCCAGGGTCTGCTCCAGCGTGTTGTGATTGACCTCGTCGACCTGTTCCAGCCGCTTGAGTACCGACACCGGAAACGGCAGGCGGCTACGCGCCTGCGGATCGGCTTGCCGCTCGTCGAGCCATTCGTGCGCGGAACTTGCGTAGGTCAGGCGCGTCTGCGCTCCCATGTTGTCGTTCAACCCCGCCAGCAGATGGGGCTTGACGCCGCGCGAGAAGTCGCACACCCAGTGGGCCGGCTGCGGATGGAGCCGGCTGATGATCAGCACGCTGGTGCCGTTGCCATACAGGTCCGCCACGCTCACCTGGTGCAGGTCGGTGTAGCACAGCTCGTCCGGCAAGCTCAGCGTCTGGGCCGCGGCGAAACGGTTGCCGCACTGGTTGCGGTGCACGTAGAGCGTGCGGTGATCGAGATACAGCAGGTCGGCCGTGCCGCTGCCATCGATGTCGGCCAGCCACACCCGGGCGGGGTCGAAGTTCGCCGCGGTAATCGCAGGAGCCAGGGTGAGCGGCAGCTCGCGCGGCGCGCCGAAGCGACCCTGGCCCAGATTGGGCCAGCAGGTCACCGCGTTATGGCGAATCCGCACCAGGTGCTGCTGGCCGCTGCCGAGCACGTCGGCGAAGGCCGTCAGGGTCTGGCCGCCCCCCGGAGGCACCGGCAGGTTGTCCGGACCGGGGTGGTCGATCTGGCGGGGCGGGGCAAAGCCGCCGCGGCCCCGGTTGGCGCAGAATCGCACGCTGCTGGGACCGATCAGCGCCAGGTCCGCCAGGCCATCACCGCTCAGGTCGCTGAGCAGCGCCTGAGGATGCCGAAACTCGCTCGGAAAGGCGGCAAACGGGATGAAGCGCTGCCAACCTTGGTCGCCGTCGCGCGAGAAGAAGCCGGCCATGCCCGGCTCGGTGCGCACGGCATCGAGGGTGCCGTCCCCGGTGAGGTCCATCAAGGCGGCCGCGCTCATCTCGCCGCAGGGGATGGCCAGCGGCCGGGCGGCGTCGTATCCGACGTCCAGCCCCGCGTCGCTGGGCGTGACCGTCCGGGCGCGCCGATACAGATAGCTTTGGCCATCGTTGTACAGGATTCCGGGCATACCCTCGCCGTA
>NZ_JAGXKA010000577.1:0-228 GCF_019091065.1 Burkholderia sp. GbtcB21 | reverse complement strand
GCGCCGGCCTGGTGGCGCCCGACGACCCGACCGATCATCCCGACGCGCCGGGCCGTGCATGGCTGCGCGCGGCGCTCAACGGCTGGCGCGGCGGGCCCGTGATCGTGAGCCACGACCGTGCGCTGCTCGCCGACGTGCGGCGCATCGTCGAGCTGACACCGCAAGGCGCACGCACGTACGGCGGCAACTACGCGCTCTACCGCGCGCAGCGCGGCGCGGAACAGGACG
>NZ_JAGXKA010000576.1:0-228 GCF_019091065.1 Burkholderia sp. GbtcB21 | reverse complement strand
TCCCCAAGAACCTCACGCCGAAATCGGCCTCGCCGCTGATGTCCGCTCCCAGCACGTCGTTCGCGCTCGCATCCAGCAGCTTGACCCTGATGCGGGGAAAGCGGCGATGATAGCTCGCGATCACGTTCGGCAGGAAGTAGTAGGCCACCGACGGCACGCATGCGGTCGTCACATGACCGAGGCGGCTCGACGAAACGTCGCGGGTGCCGAGCAGCGCGACGTCGAGAT
>NZ_JAGXKA010000575.1:0-228 GCF_019091065.1 Burkholderia sp. GbtcB21 | reverse complement strand
AAAACGTGCTTGGCGGAATAGTGGCGCTCCGCACGGTTGACGACCCGCGCAGAGACGCGATCGGAATTCCACTCGACAAACAACGAATAAGCGACTGCGGTGAGTGATCCGATTTCCTCTAGCCGCCGCGAAAGATAAGCGATGAGATTTTGCGTCGCAACGAGCGGAGGTGTGCCGTCTATGGTTTCGTTACTGCATCCATGTTGATGGAGATCGCGTCTGAAGAGG
>NZ_JAGXKA010000574.1:0-228 GCF_019091065.1 Burkholderia sp. GbtcB21 | reverse complement strand
GGTGCATAGAATCACGCCTCTTTCGCGCTAACGGAAACGCGGCGCGGGAGAGGGAAGCGAAGTCGGTGGTGTGCAGCAGGTTGGGCGCACGGCTGGCGCAAGAAGATGAACCCCGCAGTCGCAACGAAGCAGTTAAAAAGTTGTTGACGATCTGCGAAACACGGTTCATAATCTCGCTTCTCTGCTGCTGAAAACGCAGCGCTGCTGAGAAACACGAAGTTTCTCGCA
>NZ_JAGXKA010000573.1:0-229 GCF_019091065.1 Burkholderia sp. GbtcB21 | reverse complement strand
CTTATGCCCACACAACCAAGGAATTGTGGACCAAGTTGAATCCTAAAGCGGTGAAGTGTATTTTCCTTAGATACATGCATGGGAAGAAGGGTTATAGATTATGGGACACGATTAATTGCAAGTTGATTGTCAACAGAGATGTATCCTTCAATGAACCCAGATTATTGAAGGAGGGTGAGAAATCTATCTCCTTGGCTGACAAAGGCAAGTCTCTTGTAGTGGAAATGGA
>NZ_JAGXKA010000572.1:0-229 GCF_019091065.1 Burkholderia sp. GbtcB21 | reverse complement strand
GCGACAACGAACCGTACACGTTCACCGCGCCGAGGCCGGGCGACGTATTCCTGCCGACGGCGAGGTTGCCGCCATTCAGGTGCGTGCCGCCCGTATACGTGTTCGAGCCCGTCAGCGTTTGCGTGCCGGCGCCGGCCACCGTCACGCTGCCCGCCCCGCCGATCGTGCCGGCTTAGGTCGCATTGGCGCAGCCGTTGAGCGTCAGCGACTTGCCGCCGAGGTTCACGTT
>NZ_JAGXKA010000571.1:0-229 GCF_019091065.1 Burkholderia sp. GbtcB21 | reverse complement strand
CATCGTCGATCTCGACGCGTGCGCGGCACGCCGGATCGTCGTGAGCAACATAGGCGGGTATGCGGTCCGTACGGGGCCCGGGCATACGTTCGCGCTGATCTTCGCGCTGCGCCGCAGCCTCGTGGCTTCCCGCGACGCGGTGCGCGCCGGGCGTTGGCTCGACAGCGGGCAGTTCAGCTTCTTCGATCATCCGGTCCGCGACCTGGCCGGCTCGACGCTCGGGATCGTC
>NZ_JAGXKA010000570.1:0-229 GCF_019091065.1 Burkholderia sp. GbtcB21 | reverse complement strand
CGCTGCTGCTGGTCGCGCTGGCGGTCGGCCTCGTCGTGAGCCTGTTCCAGGCTGCGACGCAGATCAACGAGGTGACGCTGTCGTTCATCCCGAAGCTGCTCGCGGTCGCCGCGGCGCTCGTGATCGCCGGCCCGTGGATGCTGTCGACGATGCTCGACTACCTGCGGCAGGCGCTGCTGCACGTCGCGACCCTCGGCGCCGGCTGAGCCGCGCGCAACAACGCCCGGCG
>NZ_JAGXKA010000569.1:0-229 GCF_019091065.1 Burkholderia sp. GbtcB21 | reverse complement strand
CCCGGGTTTCATCGAGCGGCCCACACGCGCGCCGATGGGCGATGCGGGCGTGCCGGCCTATGGACGCACGCACCCGCAGCCCGGCGAGCGGATCGCCGACATGGAGGATCGCGCGCGGCGCGCGCCGTACCGGCAGCCGCGTCAGTCGACCGTGTACGGGTTCGTGCGCGCGCGGCTGCCCGACCTGCCGAACCGCGCGCCGGCCGTCATCTCGGCCGCGGCGCGCCGG
>NZ_JAGXKA010000568.1:0-229 GCF_019091065.1 Burkholderia sp. GbtcB21 | reverse complement strand
CGTCAACCAGATCGGCATCCGCACCTCAGCGAAGAAGGGCTTCTACGACTGGCTCGGCGAGCAGTACGCCGATTGCGTGTGCGTGCAGGAAATCAAGGTATCGGCCGTCGACCTGCCGGCCGAATTCGTCGAGCCGCACGGCTTCAGGTGTTATTTCCACCACGCCGAGAAGAAGGGGTACAGCGGCGCGGGCGTGTACAGCCGCCACGGGCCCGACGACGTGGTCATC
>NZ_JAGXKA010000057.1:0-2961 GCF_019091065.1 Burkholderia sp. GbtcB21 | reverse complement strand
ATTATCAAAGGTCTTCACCTCTCTATGGTCAGCTAATTAACCAAGCAAACCACTTCAACTGCCTCCCTTCGCCATGTAGCCGGCTTTCCCGACCTCGGACTACTACGGAGGCTCCGCCAGTCTGCACGTCATCGGGGGCACACTCCCTTGGCATCCGTGCAGACCTTCCCCAGTTCACATGCTGGACTCAACGCATGGGCAAGGTTGCCTGTCGCAGTCTTTACCCTTGCTTGCCGCAAGTCGTCGCGAACACCACGGTCTAGCTGCGCGCTCCCCGTGGTCCCATGCTGACCAGCTTACATATCCAATCGGCATTCGTGCCGCCGGGCCATACGTGTGACCGGCGCCAGTTCGCGTCCTGCCCGTAAAGCGGTGTGGGCAGGGGTGACATTCCAACCCTCAGATGCGGTTTAACAGGTTCGTGTTCCTCAACCGTCCCATGCTCAGCCTGGAGGCTCATCTTGGCGTAACCGCTTCGCCGCAAGCCCCGTTTCCCACGGACTACGTCACCTTGCCAGTGTCAGCAAGTCACCGCCGCTTCGGCTCACTTCCTCTCGCAGCAGAGGAAGAGCATGCCCCGGTACTGCAACGTCAACTCCTCCGGGTCCTGCATTCCAAACATGCTCAAGCAGCTTCACCCCCGTACGGGCGGGCTACGCTGGCTGGGCGTACCGTAGGTGAAGTCAGAAACCCAAAGCTGGTTCGGCCGTGCCGCCTTGAACTGGCGATTGACCCGATCCAGCGGGCGCGGGGCTATGGCATCAGGAACAGTCGTGCGAACACGCTTGCCTCGCATCACGCCGCGCAAACCCAGTTGCTTCATCAAACGTTCGACCGTGCAGCGCGCCACCGCGATACGCTCCCGGTTCATTTGCTTCCAGACTTTATCCGCGCCGTAGACCTGCATGTTGGCCTGCCACACACGCTTGATCTCCGGCCGCAGACGTTCATCGCGGATTGCGCGAACAGAGCGCCGCGATGGATCACGAAGCTGCGCGGCATGGCGTCGGTAACCCGACGGGGCAATCCGCAAGACCTTGCAGATCGGCTCGACCCCGAAGGTGTCGCGATGCTGATCGATGAAGGCCTTCAGGACTTGAAACGGCGGCCGAGCTCCGCCTGGGCGAAAAACGCGCTCGCGACCTTGAGAATCTCGTTGGCACGACGCAACTCCTTGACTTCGCGCTCCAAGGCCTTGAGGCGCTCGCGCTCGTCTGT
This sequence comes from Burkholderia sp. GbtcB21, assembly GCF_019091065.1. NCBI lineage: Bacteria > Pseudomonadati > Pseudomonadota > Betaproteobacteria > Burkholderiales > Burkholderiaceae > Burkholderia > Burkholderia sp. GbtcB21. The sequence goes on along the minus strand of NZ_JAGXKA010000057.1, from coordinate 1,743 downwards.
GGTCACGCCATCGCGCTCACCGTGGTCGACCTGGTCGCGCTTGACCCACTCATGCAGTGTCTGCGGTGTGCAGCCGATCATCGCCGCAATCGACTCGATCGCCGCCCACATCGACGGATGTTCGCTACGCTGCTCGCGCACCAGGCGCACCGCGCGCTCTCGGACTTCCGGGGAAAACTTGCTTGGCTTCTTGTTCATGGCTCCATTCTCTCAAGAGTTGGAGCCTCCACAAAACTCGGGGCGGTTCAGTGATTTGTGCGAGATTGATGAGACCGCGCGACAGGGATGGCATTTTTGCAGTCCGTGCTGCGTGTTTGACGAGCTGATCAAGTAGCGCGACCGCGGAGACGGCGTACGGAGGCACATGAAAATCAACATCATTGGTTGATTTTTGAAAGACGGGACAGTGCGCCATGATGTGCAATGTGTAGCATCCATGCTCACTGCTCTTCTGTCATGCCTATCCGACCAAACCTTAAGCTCAATCTCGCCCCTTTGAATGTGACGCCTGTCGTCAAGACGAGAGCGCAATCGACATTGGACCATTTGTGCACCAATAGGGAAATTTTGCGCCAACAGATGCACGCGCTTCTGCCACCGGACTTCGGGAGAGCTTTGCATGCTCCAGACTATGCAGGAATGCGTCAGGGCGGTTTTGCCTCTATGAGTCACGGTTTCATGATAGAGAACACCGGCCTCGACGCTTTCATGCATGCCCGTCGCGAACAACCGAAATGCTTAGGTGAGTTTGCTGGGGACAAATTTCACATCAGCGTGCAGCGAGAGCAGGTGCCAGAGGCATTCCAGGCTCTGACCGGGTTGCTATTCTCCGAATGCAGCCCAGTCGACAAGTGGAAGGTGACAGATATTGATCGAACCGACCATCAAGCTCGCGTCAGTTTGGGTGCACAGTTCACCTTGTATGTAAAACCGGACGGGGATGACTCGCAGTATGGTGCGGCGGCACTAAATAAAGTGCGGCATTTTGTCGAGCGTTTAGAGTTGGAATTGTCCAAGCACGGAATTACGCCGGGACTACACCCGGAGTCCGATGTGCGCCCGGAGCATTGGCAGTACGTCAGCTATCGGAACGAGCTGCGCAGCGAGCGCAATGGCAGCGAAGCGCAAAGTGAAGCCTTACGCGCCGAGCCGTTCTATCGGTTGATCACGGAATAAGTCCCAAGGACCGCCCCGTATATGCGTCTCTTGCCTATGCGATTGCGCACTTCGTGAAAATGTGAACAGAACCTCGTGTCGTGCTCTGAGGGGCGTCGTTCGTGGATCGCTTACAAAGTGTTCCAGTTGGTCGTATCGCAACCCGGTTCGGCCGCCGGCATGCAGCGCGCCATGTTCCAGGTACGCGATCTCGGCCACGGAGCGCGAAACATCGAACCCTACGATTCGCATAACCGTCTCCCGTTTCAAATCACTGTCGGGAGCCGGTGGGACAGCACGACAGCTACGGATTCGCGCTCGCAGCGCAACCGGGCGGGTCGCAGGGGCGGCCAACTACTAACACGAGCTCGCGGCTCAACGTGTAACAACGGCCTGCCCACCCGAAGCGCTCCCCAGTGCCCCTTGTCCCGGATGGTCACACCATACGCTCGAACCGCTCGGCGCGGGACCATGAGGCACCGGCTATATCATGCCGGTTGTCAACCTCGGTCGTAATTTCCCCAGAAGTGTCGAAGTAAAATTCCCCACCCTGTTCGGACGGTGATCAACCGGCGACGTGATCGAATG
>NZ_JAGXKA010000567.1:0-229 GCF_019091065.1 Burkholderia sp. GbtcB21 | reverse complement strand
CTGATTTAAGTTGTTATAGAAAGAATCTAAAATAAGCAACTTAAAATTTTCCAAGTAAAATTTAATTAAATATCAAAATTGGTGGTAATTACCTAATTTAAGAATATTCCATTTTAAGTTTAAAATCAACTTAAAAAAAATATCTTAAGAATCTTCAATAACTAATTCTTAGAATTCCTCAACTTAATATTAAATTCAAAAGATATTCAAATTTAAGTTAATAAGGAAA
>NZ_JAGXKA010000566.1:0-229 GCF_019091065.1 Burkholderia sp. GbtcB21 | reverse complement strand
CGCGAACTACTCGGGGATGTCGTCGACGCTCGCGCTGATGCTGGCGGCGACCGGCGCCGCGTTCCCGTTCTTCTCGCCGTTCCTCGGCTGGCTCGGCGTGTTCCTGACCGGCTCGGACACGCCGTCGAACGCCCTGTTCTGCTCGCTGCAGCAGGCCACGGCCCATCAGCTCGGCGTGCCCGAAACGCTCGCGGTGGCCGCGAACACGACGGGCGGCGTGACCGCGAAG
>NZ_JAGXKA010000565.1:0-229 GCF_019091065.1 Burkholderia sp. GbtcB21 | reverse complement strand
CCCGCCGCGGACCATCTACAACCCGGTGTACACGCCGGTGACGACGGCGGTGTACCATACGGCGACGACGTCCCGCACCAACACGTACACGACGATGAACACGTTCGGCCTGTACGCGCAGGACCAGAACAAGTGGAACCGCTGGACGCTGACGCTCGGCGGCCGCGAGGACTGGGACAACATGCGGATGGACGACCGCGCGGGCGGCACGCAGACGAAGGCGGACGTC
>NZ_JAGXKA010000564.1:0-229 GCF_019091065.1 Burkholderia sp. GbtcB21 | reverse complement strand
GCCACGCCGGCACGAACCATGCACGTCGCGGCGAGCGCAGCGCCGCGCCGTGCGCGAGCAGCAGCGGCGGCACGGGCGCCATCGCGAGGCCGAAGCCGTGCGCGCCGGGCGTCGCGGCAGCGTAGTGCGCGCCGGCCTGGTAGGCCGCCCCGGCGCCGCCCGCGGCGGCGCCGCGCGCGATGGACAGCAGGCCGCTCATCGGCGGCCCCCCCGCCGGCGGGGGGTGGCG
>NZ_JAGXKA010000563.1:0-229 GCF_019091065.1 Burkholderia sp. GbtcB21 | reverse complement strand
GCCGGCGCGCTGCGCGCGTGCGCGGCCGTGCTTCCGCGGGCCACCGGCGACCGCCAGGCCGGCGACGACGCGCACCTGAAGGAAATGGCCGCGCTGAGCGCGCTGCTCGTGCAGCTGCGTTCGCTGATGCCGGCGGTGTCGAAGGAATGCGAGACGCCGATGACGCAGCTCGAGGCGATCCAGCGCAGCCTGCGCCTGTGCATCGGCTATCTGGAGATCCTGTCGAGTG
>NZ_JAGXKA010000562.1:0-229 GCF_019091065.1 Burkholderia sp. GbtcB21 | reverse complement strand
GCTATGACACGCTCGTCGGCGAACGCGGGATCAAGCTGTCGGGCGGCGAGCGCCAGCGCGGCGCGATCGCGCGCGCGTTCCTCGCCGATGCGCCGATCCTGATCCTCGACGAAGCGACGTCGGGCCTCGACAGCGAAAGCGAGCTGCTGATCCAGCAGGCGATGGAGCGGCTGATGGTCGGCCGCACGACCCTCGTCGTCGCGCACCGGCTGTCGCCCGTACGTGCGCT
>NZ_JAGXKA010000561.1:0-229 GCF_019091065.1 Burkholderia sp. GbtcB21 | reverse complement strand
CCGCTGCGCCCGGCGACCGGCAGCGGCGGCGCAGCGCCGCGATACAGCGCTGCGCGGCGCTGCAGCGCGGCCGTCTCGCGCACGATCACGTCGGCGAGCTGCGCGTCGGTCACGCCCATCGAGCGGAACACGGAACGCTGCAGATGCATCGCGCCCCCCGTTGCGATCGCGCCCATCGCGAGCTCGGGCTCGCACGGCACGCCGGGCTTGCGCACGACCAGCACGTCGA
>NZ_JAGXKA010000560.1:0-229 GCF_019091065.1 Burkholderia sp. GbtcB21 | reverse complement strand
GGCTCGGCACGCCGAGCATCAGCAGGTCGGGCTTGCCCATCAGTGCGCGGCCGACCGCGAGCATCTGCCGCTCGCCGCCTGACTGCGTGCCGGCCGCCTGTTTGCGCCGCTCCCTCAGCCGCGGAAACAGCGCGAACACGTGATCGAGCTGGTCGTGGAAGTTCGATTCACCAGCTTGCTTGCGCCGATACGCGCCCAGCACGAGGTTGTCCTCGTCCGTCATCGTGCT
>NZ_JAGXKA010000559.1:0-230 GCF_019091065.1 Burkholderia sp. GbtcB21 | reverse complement strand
CGGCTGGCCGAGCCACCGCCACTGGCATTCCGTCGAAGACGAATTCGTGTCCGTGCACGGAGGCGAACTCGTGATGATCGAGGACGGCGGCGAGACCGTGCTGCACGCGGGCGTCTGCGCGGCGTTTCCGAAAGGCTCCGGCAACGGCCACCACCTCGTCATCCGGTCGGACGCGGTCGCCGTCTATCTCGAGGTTGGCTCGCGCCCGCCGGACGACGTGATCACCTGCC
>NZ_JAGXKA010000558.1:0-230 GCF_019091065.1 Burkholderia sp. GbtcB21 | reverse complement strand
TTCATCCTCTACGTCGACCGCGCCATCCTCGCGACCGCGGCCGGCGCGATCTAGGCCGAGCTCGGCCTGTCGATCACCGAGCTCGGCGTCGCATTCTCCGCGTTCGCGTATTCGTATGCATTCTGCCAGATCGGCGGCGGGTGGGTCGCCGTCCGGTTCGGCGCCCGCATCACGCTGATCGGCTGCGGGCTGGTCTGGGTTGTGTCGAGCTTCACCACGGGGCTCGTGCA
>NZ_JAGXKA010000056.1:0-3085 GCF_019091065.1 Burkholderia sp. GbtcB21 | reverse complement strand
CAACGTGCAGCCGGCGTGGTGCAGCCGGCGCGGGGCGGCTGGCGCGGTGCGGCGGGCGAGACGCCGGCGCGGCGCGGCTACCCGGCGTCGGTATTTGATAGCCTGCCGCGATTGCTGGAGCGCCCCGGCGCCACCAGCATCGGCAGCATCACCGCTTTTTATACCGTGCTGCTTGAAGGCGTCGATGGGCCGGACCCGATGGCGGACGAAATCCGCTCCATTCTGGACGGCCACATCTACCTGAGTCGCAAGCTGGCAGGCCAGGGCCACTATCCGGCGATAGACGTGCTGAAAAGTGCCAGCCGCGTTGCGGGCCAAGTGACCGAGCCCAGCCATCAGCGCCTCGCCTCCGGCGTGCGCGCGCAGATGGGGCGGCTGGAGGAGCTGCAAGTGTTCGTCGATCTCGGCGAGTACCGGCCGGGCGAGAACGCCGACAACGACAGGGCGATGCAGGTGCGGGAGCCGTTGCAGCGCTGGCTGCGCCAGCCGCTGGACGAAAGCTCGCCGTTCCTCGACACGTTGAAGGGAATGCATGCGCTTATTGCCTAAGCTGCGCGCCCTGCAACGCCGCAGCGAAGCGTCGCAACGCCGTTGCGAGACCCAGCTTTCGCAACTGGCGCGAGAAGATGAAGGCTTGCGCCATGACGAGGATGCGCTGGCAGTCCAGGCGCACGGCTTGCGCCAGCTGCAGGAAACGCAGCGCGCGGCCGGCGCCGTGCTGGAGCGCGGCCAGCTGCTTGCGCTGCTGCGCAAGCAGGCGGTGTTGCGGCATCAATTGCAGAACCTGGGGTTGCAGGCCGAGCAATTAAGCGAGCGGCGCCAGGCGCTGGCTGAGCGCAGGTTGGAACGGCAGGACGAGCGGCGCACTTGGCAGCGCAAAGAGGACAAGTATCAATACTTGACCGCGCGGCTGCGCAAGCAGGCGCGCTTGGCGCGTCTGCGCGAGGAAGATGCCGAACAAGAGGAAAATATACGATGGAAACTGTGATCCCCGTTGCCTTTCCGGGAGACGGCGCGATGGCGTCGCCTGACGATACGGACAGCCTGATGGATAGCCTGTCCCGCGAACTCGCGCGGCGGGAGCCGCAGCCTCGGAACGAGGAGGAGCGCGATCGCGAATCTGCCGCCGAGGCGCGGCCCTGGCTGCCGCCGCTTCCGCCGGCCTTGGCGGCATTGCGCCGAAATCAAGCGGGCCAGGTAGCTGCAGCGGTCGAGCCGGAGGGGCGCAGTCAGTCGCTCCCTATGGGGGCCTTGCCCCAGGGTGGCGGCGCGGCGCCGCATTCCCGGAGCGCCTGGCCGCTGGCGGAACTTGTCCGCGGCAAGGCGGCCGTCAGACCCGGCGGGCTGGAAGGCAAGGACGGCGCGCTGCCGCTTCTCCGCGCCGCGCTGTCGTTGCCGGAAACGGTGGGCCGCATGATGGCAGCCAAGTCCGGCGCGCAGGATGGGAAGCATCCTGCGGCGTTGCCGGAGGCCGCGAGGGTGGTTGCGGCGTCCATGGCCGCGGCCGACGGGGGGCTGGCGTTTCTTTCCGGACAGATCGCCGCCGCGCCGGAGCATGCGGCCTTGCCACATTCCGTCGAGCGCAAGCCGCGCCCCGACGCACTCCCGCTCCACGGAGGCCCCGTCCAGTCCGACGCCGCCGCGCCGGAGCATGCGGGCCTCGCATCGTCGGCATCGGCCTTGCCACATTCCGTCGAGCGCAAGCCGCGCCCCGACGCGCTCCCGCTCCACGGAGGAGGCCCCGTCCAATCCGCGCCACCTTCCCGTTTAACGCCATCTCCATCGACCCAGGCGCGCCAGGAATCGGCGCCCGGATTGCCGCGGCATGCGCGCAGCGAGCGCGCACCGGCTGTCGATGCGCCGCAGAGCGGCCTGACCTACCGTTTTTCGCGCTGGGGGGGCGAGCACGCGGTAACCGTGCAGGCGCCGGCGAACGGCGTCTTGTTGCTGCAGCCTTCGGATGCCTTGGTGGCGCAACGTCTCAGCGAGCAGTGGCAGTCCGGCAATCCGCAGCAGTGGCAACTGGCGCGCGATGGCGGCAAGGGAGGGGAGGAGGGGGGCGAGCAGCGGCAGCGGCCGCAGCAAGAAGAGGATGAGGCCTGATGCTGGGATTGAGACGGATAGACGCGGCGGAGCGTGCGCTGGTCCGCAGCGCCGCCGCTTGGCGGCGGCTGGGCTGGGACGCCCAGTTGGAAATGCCGCCGCGCAGCGGCGTGTGGCTGCAGCTGGCGGATGCCGCCGGGTGTTGGCAAGGATGGCTGAGGCCCCGGGACTGGCTGGCTCACGCGGTGCCGCAACTGGCTGAGCTGGCGGTGTCCTCCGGCATTGACGCGCTGGTGGCGCAGTGGCTTGACGCTGTCGAACATCCGTTGGAACTGCCGATGCCGGAGCTGGCTTACCAGCGGTTGCGGCTGGGCGAGCCGGTGGCGGCCGATGCTCTGCCGCAGCGCCCCTTGCTGAGGGTGATGGTGCCGGGTGGGCCGCTTTGGCTGGAGCGTTTGCCGGAAGCGGAGGCCTCCGCCCCGCCGCCCTTGTCCGGTTTGCGCTGGCCGCTGCGTTTCGTCGTCGGCGACAGCCGGGTCCGCCTGGCCTTGCTGGATCGAGTCGGGCGCGGCGACGTGCTGCTGATCCGCGAACTGGCGCGGGAAGTGCGTTGCCATGACAGGACAGTGGGTTTTTACCGAATCGTTGGAGAGGATATCGCCATGGAGTGGCAGGAGCAGCAGAACATGGAGGATGAAACCGAGGCCGTGCATGAAATGGGTCAATTGCCGGTGAGGCTGGAGTTCGTGCTGCACCGCGACCGCCTGACGCTTGGCGCGCTGCAGGACATGTGCCGCGGCGATCTTCTGCGGCTGCCGGCGGATGCCGAAAGGCAGGTAGAGGTGCGGGCCAACAGCGCGCTGATCGGGCGAGGCGAATTGGTGCAACTGGATGGCCAACTGGGGGTGGAAGTAACCGAATGGCTGGGCGGGGCCGGCGATGTCGAATGATATTTCGCTGATCGCTCTGCTGGCATTCTCCACGCTGTTGCCGTTTTTGATCGGGGCGGGAACCTGCTTCGTCAAGTTTTCCATCGTGTTCG
>NZ_JAGXKA010000557.1:0-230 GCF_019091065.1 Burkholderia sp. GbtcB21 | reverse complement strand
GCCGGGATGCTCGTGCCGGGCGACGCGCGGGGCGTGACGATAGGCGCGCCGATCCTCGCGATCGCCAGCGCGAAGATGCCGCGCAAGCGCGCACTGATGGGCCTGATCGGGCTGTTCAGCGCCGGCAACCTGTTCTGCGCGATCGCACCGGGCTCTGCGGTGCTGATGGCCGCGCGCGTCGCCACCGCGTTCTGCCTCGGCGCGTTCTTCGGGATCGGCTCGGTGGTCGC
>NZ_JAGXKA010000556.1:0-230 GCF_019091065.1 Burkholderia sp. GbtcB21 | reverse complement strand
ATGTTTATAAAAATTCTTGAAACAGCCAAAATTGATAATACATGAACAAAAGCTTAAAATAAAAGAAAGCTAATAACTAACTATACATGCTAATAAAATTGATAAATTATTATTAATTTTTTGTTTTTTATATAGAGTGATTTGAATCATAAAAAATAAATGTTTACATCGAGAGATATTCAGCCAACAAGTTAATTATATAAAGTTAGAATATAAATCGGTATAAAACA
>NZ_JAGXKA010000555.1:0-230 GCF_019091065.1 Burkholderia sp. GbtcB21 | reverse complement strand
CGGGATGCCGGGCCCGCTGTCGCCGATCTGGCCGCACGCGCGGCCGGCCGCGTCGGAGGCCAGCGACCCGTCGATGCGGCCGCCGTCCGGCGTGTACTTCACGGCGTTGTCGAGCAGGTTGCCGAACATCACGCGCAGCGCGCCGACATCCGAGACGACGCTCGCCGCGCGCGACACCTCGAAGCCGAGATCGATGTCGCGCCGCTGCGCGAGCGGCGCATGCGCGGCCA
>NZ_JAGXKA010000554.1:0-230 GCF_019091065.1 Burkholderia sp. GbtcB21 | reverse complement strand
CCGCGCCGAACACCACGCCGTTCGGGTTCACCAGGAACACGCGACCGTTCGCGACGATCTGACCGTGAATCTGTCTGCCGTTCGCCCCGATCACCCGGTTCAGCGCGATCGACTGGTGCGTCGGCTGCTGGAACGACACTCGCTCGCCACCCCCCACGCTGAAGTCCTGCCAGTTCGTGAACAGCTTGTCCGTGTGCTGGTTGATCGACATCGTCTTGTTGTCCGCGGAC
>NZ_JAGXKA010000553.1:0-230 GCF_019091065.1 Burkholderia sp. GbtcB21 | reverse complement strand
GATTTGTGTTAGAAGATATCATTGCTAGACATGGGTGTTTTAGACGTATGAGAGCTGATCGTAGAGAGTTGAATGCCAAAGAAGCAAGGGAATTCTTCAAGAGATTTCACATTCGCTTGAAGCTAACCACATCCTATAATCCTGAAGCTAATGGCAAGAGTGAGAGAGGTCATCCACCAATAGTTAATGCCTTAGTCAAATCATGTGAAGGGAAAGCATCACTATGGCCA
>NZ_JAGXKA010000552.1:0-230 GCF_019091065.1 Burkholderia sp. GbtcB21 | reverse complement strand
CCAGCAGCAGAAATCTAGGGTGCCTAGCCCTATAAGATACCCTGCTGAAGAGAATCAAACAAAAAATCCTACTTCTACCCCTGGGCGAAAGAAAAAGGTGCGGGATCCGCGAAAAGTCCGCTCAGATTTCCCAAAAGGGAAAGGTCCACAGAGGGGCAAGCCCCAAAAAGGGAGTCTTGGCCCTCAGGATCGAGGGGACCGAAAAAGCATTTCTGTACACCAGGAACCCG
>NZ_JAGXKA010000551.1:0-230 GCF_019091065.1 Burkholderia sp. GbtcB21 | reverse complement strand
GCATGCCACGATCGGCGTTCTTGCCGTTGGCGGCGAACTGCTCCGACATCGGCACCGGGCACGCAAGCTGGATGGTCGACCCCTGCGCGAACGCGGCACGGGACGACATGCTGCCGAGCGCCCCCGGCACGGCCGACAGTGCGGCCAGTTACAACAGTTCTCGGCGAGTCAAGGTGACGCTCCTCATAAAGGGGGACCCACGCGATGCGACCGACTGCCAAACGGTGCCC
>NZ_JAGXKA010000550.1:0-230 GCF_019091065.1 Burkholderia sp. GbtcB21 | reverse complement strand
ATTGCCAAAAGAAGAGGCAATTTGAAGGGAGCGTGCCCATGATACGTATGGGTACATTGAGGAGCAGCGAGGGAGTTTCCAGGCCTTCCTAACACAACTCAAGGAACATGAGTCCAAGGAGGATCCCAAATTTTATCAAGGCAGATGAGATGGTTGTTCCAAGAGGTGGGCTGGAATACTGCCAAAGAAGTGAAGTGCACCCCCCTAGGGGAGCTAATACTGCCCGGTGG
>NZ_JAGXKA010000549.1:0-230 GCF_019091065.1 Burkholderia sp. GbtcB21 | reverse complement strand
GTGTGGACCCTGCGTTGGCGGGCCGGGAGCGGCCCGGTTTCAGGCTACCGACATGATGGACGGCCGACGTGGCGCCGGCAACCGGCCCCCATCACTAAAAATTACAGGCTGCACTCATGCCCTATCTCGAACTGGCCGCGTCGCGCCGCCGGCTCCGGGGCATCGCATCTCAGACCATTAAAGATTATGGTTATCAGATATTTGTGCGACGAACGATATAAAGCCCATTC
>NZ_JAGXKA010000548.1:0-230 GCF_019091065.1 Burkholderia sp. GbtcB21 | reverse complement strand
CTGATCCCGCGCGTCGCGCTGATCCTCTAACCGGCGCTCGCGAATCCCGACCGGCGGCCACTCGAGGCGGCGCTGACGCCCGGCGCACGGCCGTGGCGCGCGTGGTTCGACGTCGCGTGGCGCGAGCTATGGCCGTCGATCGCGACGGCGTGGTGCCTCGACAGCGCGATCGCGCTCGGCACATACGGCACGGCGCTCGCGCTGGCCGGCACGCAGTTCAACATCCTGCC
>NZ_JAGXKA010000055.1:0-3265 GCF_019091065.1 Burkholderia sp. GbtcB21 | reverse complement strand
GGGAAAGCCGGCCATGGGCCGGCTTTTTTGTTTTTGGCCGGGCAATTGGTTGCCAGCTTATGGGAACTCCAGACTGATTTGGTGGTGCTTTCAACGTATCGATTTGCTGATGAGGTTGGGTCAGTGAGTAATCGGATATGTACGAAATTATTTTCATTTTTAGTATATGTATGAAAATAATGACTTTTCTTGTTTTCTTTCAATTATTTCGATATCTTTTGAGAGTTCGATTGGGGGCGGTGAGCCATGAAGGACGGGGGAGGGGCTGATATGGACAATGAGGTAATGTAAATGGATATGAGACGTGTACAAAAAATAGGTATCCTAATTTCAATTATCGGAATTACCTCTGCGTGCGCGACTAAGCCGGCGAGCGAGCTGCCAATTCGGTCGCCGCATCAGTTCTTGAGTGATGTCAAAGCTGTCGCGGATTCGGGTGATCTGGAGGACGTAGAGTTTGTTTCTAAGTTGCTGAGGGTCGAATATCAGAGAAATTCAAAGGTTGTCGTCATCGACAAGGATGGTCGTTCGGTCAAGGGGTATTCCGTCAATGTGACTCGCTACGCATTCTCTAAAGAATATTATCGAGGTCGAGAATTTACTTACGATATATTCCAGCCTAAAGGGCGTGATTTTTTTAGGGTTTCGATATCCTTTCCGGTAGATCATGAAGTGATCTGTATTGCACCATACGATTTTATAGATGTATTTGATGACGTCGGGGGGTATCCGATCGTTGATATAAAGACGTTGGAGTACGTGCGTGATAATCGCGATGCTAAAACGACGGTCACTTTTCATATCTCAGGTAAGGGGTGCGTCTCTCAAGTTGGTATTTACAAAAACCAGGAAAGTCCATGATGTGTGATCGATGGTGAGCGACGCGCAAGTGCTTGCGAATATGCATCTAGTTGATTGCGGAAGTGCTGTTGGTAGCGTCATCGAGAAGGCTGTCTGCAAAGGCGGCATCGCGGACGTTGGACAGGTCGTAGCGCTGGCCTCCGTTCACGACGAAATTGTGATCGGCAACGCCATCGCCGTTCGTGTCTTCGCGGATTACGCTGGCGCCGTCGGCGAGGCGGGTTTCTGTTTTGATGTTGTCGAAAACGCCGTCACCGTTAGTGTCAATTCGGGTGATCGTTCCGTTTCCGATGGAATCGTAGATGATTTCCTCAGTCTTCAAACCGTTAGCCGCATATCGCGCATATTCGACAATCTGTCCGTTTGGACCATATAACGCTGCCGTGCTCAACAACCCGCGATCATATTGATTTTTCTGCTGCATACCGGTGGAGAAATGCAACGTCACTGATTTCACCAGTCCCGTCTCGAAATCTACCGAGTAGTTCACTGCAGCAACGGGAGCGTGGGACAAGCGCTTTGGTGACGCGCCATAAGCCGATCCGTAATAGTCATAGTAGTTGACGTTCAAATTCGCTCCGGGACTCGCCTGAGCAAGATAGCTTCCGGCAACCTCTATCATTGCCTTTTCTAACATATCCGCTGACATCTTTCCGACGTTCGAGTCGTAAACTTTAGTAAGCATGTGATAGATGTCATAGCCGGGTGCCGACACATAGTCCGGACGATCGCCAAGCACGGAGATCAACGACCCGTTATTCTCGTAAATTTCCCGTGCAATTTTCCAATTATTGTAGGCCGCCTCCGCCTCCTTTGTTACTCCGACAATAGCAGCAACATCATAATTATCCCGCATCTTATCTGCATAAAACTGCTCCCTCGCTTTATCACGCGCATCGTTGATGTAGTGACCCAGCTCATGACTCAATATGCCGACAAAGACGCGCGGATCGAGTGCCTCATATCCTGCATCTCCGTAGCTCCCAAAATAAATACCTTTCTCAATAGAGCTCCAGAAAATCCCTCCCCTATTGACATCAACCTCAATTGGCCGAACATTCTCAGCCAAAATATCTTTATTATATTTATGAGCCTGATCGACCAGAGTTTGGCTTTTATTTATCAAACCAATCACACCTTCGCTCAAATTCAAACCTTTAAATATTTCCTCTCTTCCGGTAATTTTCGACATGCCAGCCCCTTACAATCAGTCATCGAAATTATGCCAAATTGGCTTAAATCACCAACCCATCGCGCCTGAAATCAAAATCCCACATCAAACAAATCGAACTCAATCGTACGAATTGTTTTTAAATAAAGTCACCGAAGCCAAGCACTGGTTACTCAAAAAACCAAAAGTCGCTTTCACCCCCACTCTCTCCGGCGTGTATACATACCCCCACCCATTCCCGTGTGGCTCTGGTCGCTTGACGACATCTCCAAACACTTCAATCAGATCGGAAGGCGTAACGCATGTCATATCAGCGTTTACCGGCAATGCCAATAGAACCCTTGTGAAGCTCCGTTCCGTTGGCCAAAAAATTCCATATGAATACCTTCCATCCGCTCGGTATTCCTTCGAAGCGGCCATCTTTATCGCCTCAACACGATAACCGATAACCGATTTTTCATCGGCGTCAAAGACGGCCTCACTCGGCTTCACTCGATAAACAACTCGCAAACGGGAAGAAACCGAATCGACATCACTCAACTCAACTACGTCCACGACCGTCTTAACATCCATCAAGAAGTCCCGCTTGGCACGGATTGGTAGTTCATTGACGGATAGGTTTCTACACCCAACAACAGAAATGCTCACACTGATAATCACGGTCGCAATACAAATCTGTCTTATCGCGTTCGACACATACCATACATTCGCTCGTCCATCGACACCGAGCATCACCGTCCTCGAACAATAATGACCACACTTCTTGAGACGATCGACCAGATGCATATGTGCTCCATTTTTCATCGACACATCACCCCTCGATCACAATTCACCCGAACGTCAACTCCTTGGAGCACCAGTCCAATCCACTACAAAAATTCGTTCGCGCAAAAACTCATCAACAACCCGGCCCTGCCATGTCGCATAAGATTCGCTCATATGCATACTTCGCATACCGAATCAATTCGCAAGGTTCTTCCTGAACCATCAATTACACCACCATCTGACGAAATCCAATTTTCTGAAGATATAGAAAGAATTGAAAGAAAACAATAAAAACATTTACTTTCATATTCATACGATAAGCCACAAGAGATTCCGTACTTGTCCGAATATTCAATGGCGGCTCGTCACCGGAAAATCAATACCCTTGAAATCTCCGTGCCCCCAGGCTACAAATCGATCGATCATGATTCACAAAAACAAAAAAGCCGGCCCATGGCCGGCTTTCCA
>NZ_JAGXKA010000547.1:0-230 GCF_019091065.1 Burkholderia sp. GbtcB21 | reverse complement strand
CCGCCCGACAGCACGCCGAGCCCCGAGCCGAGCCCGGAAGGATCGATCCTGCCGTTGCTGGTCAGCGTGTTGTTGTTGCCGGTCAGCGACATCGCCGTGCCGCCGACGCCGGGCAGCACGCCGACGCTCGCGCCGGGGTTGACCGTCGCGTTCAGGTTGTTCGCGCTGTTCGCGTAACTGGGGGCCAGCGGGGTCGCAACGCCGGAACAGGTCACCGTGGTGCCTGCCGT
>NZ_JAGXKA010000546.1:0-231 GCF_019091065.1 Burkholderia sp. GbtcB21 | reverse complement strand
TTTTAATATGGATATTCAATATATATATAAGCAAATAAAAAAATCAAATAAAAATTCAACCTGAAAAATATATATTAAAAAAAAATTAAAATCTGTGGAGGAATGAAAATTAGTTTTTCTTTCTTATAAAAATATATAGCAATGATCAATGTTCAACTAAATGCTATACATAAGAAAATTATATTCACAATCAACCAATGACAACAAGTAGCATATATAAATTTAAAATAC
>NZ_JAGXKA010000545.1:0-231 GCF_019091065.1 Burkholderia sp. GbtcB21 | reverse complement strand
TGAACCATTACTTACTGTTTTTCTTCACCTGTGAAAAGGGACTTTTGACCTTTTAATGTTCACGACTTTTAGGTGATGATGAGTGCAATATTGACTACCACCACCACAAAAAAGGAAGATATTATACTTTATTTATTTCCACGCTCACGGCTCACGTAAAAAGCTATAAATAAAAATTAAGACTTTCATGCACAAAATCTTCTTAAATAATTAACTTGTTTTCATACACGG
>NZ_JAGXKA010000544.1:0-231 GCF_019091065.1 Burkholderia sp. GbtcB21 | reverse complement strand
CAAATTTTGTTTTTGAAAACACTCAACCAATCAAGAATTTTTATGTGAACCCCCACCATTTTAATTTTCAAAAACATAAAATAGTTTTCAAATCCTATACCAATCACACCCTAAATTATATTTATAAAACTTACATAAATATCTACCGTTAAATATCAAATCAATAACCACTTGACAGTCCATATTAGTCAAAATCATTAAATTTTCATTTTTATTTAAAAATTAATTTAC
>NZ_JAGXKA010000543.1:0-231 GCF_019091065.1 Burkholderia sp. GbtcB21 | reverse complement strand
CAAGCTTCAACCCTTCAACCCATGAACTTAAACACAATGTATTGTACAAATTACCACTACATAAAAACAACTTAAAAAAACACAATAGTCAAGTTCTATCCCTAAGTCTAAACTAAAAAATTAAGTACACAAAATGACATTTTTTACTGTGGTCCTTACCTCTCACTCGTTCCATTTGTTGGGAGCACTTTTTATTTGTTTGGGGCCCAAATCCGTCCAGGTTCCTCAATC
>NZ_JAGXKA010000542.1:0-231 GCF_019091065.1 Burkholderia sp. GbtcB21 | reverse complement strand
GCGGGTGCGCCGGCCGCGGCAGCCCGCGGTTGAATTCAGTGAGGATGCCGAGATCGACGCGGTCGCCGACGACGCTGAACAGTTGCCCCTGGCTGGCCGTCGGCACGCGGTAGCGGGCCGGCAGCGTCGACAGCGCGGGCGAGCGCGCGAGCGGCGTGCCGGCCGGCAGGGGCGGCCGGCCGGGTTCCCCCGTGAAGCGCGTCAGGTGCTGAGTGTAGTCGTGTCCGGCAA
>NZ_JAGXKA010000541.1:0-231 GCF_019091065.1 Burkholderia sp. GbtcB21 | reverse complement strand
AGGATGCCCGGCAGCACCGCGTCGAGCACGGCATCGTCGAGCGCGGCAAGCGCCGCCGACGATTCGATCACGACGTGCGGCGCGACCGGTACGCCCGGCGCCTCGATGAAGCGCTTCTCCGCGATCCGGTCCTGCGCGGTCGCGGCGGAGCGGCCGGCCCGCGCGGCAAAGGTCGCGCGCGCGAGGGAATCGAGGCTCGCGGCCGGCACGTTCTCGAACTCCGTCCACACC
>NZ_JAGXKA010000540.1:0-231 GCF_019091065.1 Burkholderia sp. GbtcB21 | reverse complement strand
GGACGGGTCGCCCGCGCTCGTGACCTTCAGCGTCGCGACGCTGCTCGTGTAGGCGATCCGCTCGACGCCTTCGGCGCGTGCCGCGCGCAGCGTCGCGACCGCGCCTTCGAGGTTCGCGCGCTCGATCTCGTCGGGTTCGGGCGCCCACAGCCGGTAGTCGGCCGCCACGTGCTGCAGGTAGCGCACGCCGCGCCGCGCGGCGCGCATCGACGCCTCGCCGCGCATGTCGCC
>NZ_JAGXKA010000539.1:0-231 GCF_019091065.1 Burkholderia sp. GbtcB21 | reverse complement strand
GAGTGCGATCGCGTCGCCGTTGTGGTGCCCGGTGTGCACGCCGCCGAGCCCGAGCGATTCGCCGACGATCGGGAAGCCGGTGATCTGCGCGTCGCCGTCGCGATGCATCATGGTGGTCTTGAACGAACCGGTCCTCACCGCATAGATCCTGTTGATCGCATCTCCCGCGCGAATCAGCGTTTCGCCTCGCCTGACGTGACGCGTCGTGCAGATCATTGCGTCGAGACGCGC
>NZ_JAGXKA010000538.1:0-231 GCF_019091065.1 Burkholderia sp. GbtcB21 | reverse complement strand
CACGTCGATGTCGAGTTCCTTGTGCTAGTAGCCCATCGTGCCGGCCGCGCCGCGCGCCTTGCCGTAGCCGAGCGTGCCGAGCAGGTGATCGGTGTTCGCGTGCAGGGTGGGCGACGCGAGCTTCTTCGGGAAGCCCCATAGCTCCCGGCCGCCGGCGATCGGCGGGTGATCGTCGAGATACATAGCGAGCGTGTAGCCGCCCGGCTGGCCGTTGTATTCGACGGGAATCAC
>NZ_JAGXKA010000054.1:0-3312 GCF_019091065.1 Burkholderia sp. GbtcB21 | reverse complement strand
GTTCTCTGCCATGTTCTTCTCCATACAGGCAAAAAGTTATCAAACTTCTTGCTGTACGTGGAATCGAGGCAGGGTCATTACTGGCCGGCCTCAGGAAATTCGAACACCTATGGAAAGAGCTTGAAAACCGATCGTGCTTGACACGGAAAGTCATATCAGTGGAATGTCCGGGGCCAGCGCCAGCGATAATGCGGGCAAAGGAACCGGAAAGATGACGAAGAGAACCCGACGGACGCATTCAGCGTCGTTCAAAGCGAAAGTGGCCCTGGCGGCGGTCAAGGGTGAGTGGACGCTGGCCGAACTGGCGCAGCAGTTCGATGTACCCCCGAACCAGATCACGGAATGGAAGCGGCAACTGCAGGAGCGTGCGGCGGATGTGTTCGGCGCGGCCGGTGCGCCGTCGAACGAGCCGCCGGTTGATCTGAAATCGTTGCACGCGAAGATCGGGCAGCTAACGCTCATCGGGGCCCGCAGCGAATGAGGCTGCAACCCATCCTGTCGAATCAACACGCAAGAAAACCTGGCGCATCGGGGGCGTTCATATAACTACCTTGACGCGCGCCGTCGTTGCGACAGCGCCGGCAGCCGCTTGCGCAGATTCAGTGGCGGTCAGTGGTCACGGCCGTCAGCCTCTGGTAGCGCCGCCAAACCTGCTTGGCGTAGCGGATGCGTACCTCATGGCGGCCCGGCGCGGTGCCTGCGTTGTAGGCGCCTACCGCCTCCCATGAATAGCCGTAGCGTTTCATCATTTCGGAGAGAATGGATGCGCCGACGATGACTGACAGGCAGGAGTCTTTCAATAGCTGGGATTCGCTGATGTCCAGCTGGCGCAGGCGCGGCAGATGGCGGCTGTTGATCTGCATCAGCCCCAGGTCTTGACTGCCGTCGCGGTTGCGGCCAACGGCGTGGGGATTCAACGAGGATTCTTGCTCGGCAATGGCGTACAACAGCTCCGGCGCAATGCCGAACATGGACCCCGCGCGCTCCCAGCAGTCGGCGCGCGCGACGCCTGTGAAAAGCAACAGGCTGAAGGCGATGCGCTTCATGCGGCCTCTGTATCGTTATCCCGTGCCTCAAGCGCCAGGTCGCGGATTCGGGGGTCATGCTGCCAAACATTGCGCCAAATATAGCCATTGGCTTCCAACTGTCGCCAATGCTGTACGGCGGCTTCCTTGCCATGCGCTGCCAGGATCAGCGGCAGAAGGCCGGCACGCACGTGGCGGCTGTCAGTCTTGGCCAAGAAGGCTTGCACGGTGGCTTGTGCGGTCTCGCCTCGATGGCGATAGTCGATGTAGCAATGGTTGACGGCGAGCAAGCCGGCCTCCTCCCCGGAGGCGCGCACCGTTTGCACCAGCGAGTCGGCATCGGCGTATTCGCCTTGCATGGCGAGCACAAGCGCCAATAAGCTTTGTAACACCGGATGGTTTTGCCCATATTGGCATAGCTGGCGTTTGCCCAGTGCAATCGCCTCATCCAGGCGTCCCTCGAAATAAGTCAGCAATAGTTTGAGGATGCTGGCGGCGATTCGGGAAGGATCGCGCTCCAAACAGGCATCCAGCGCTTTTAGAGCTTTGGGCAGGTTGCCGGACAGAAGCAAGTGCCAAGCATGGTAATAGTGCAAATCGACAGAGTCCGGCTCCAGCAGCCAAGCTTGTTTGAACAGCGCCTCCGCAACGGTTTGTTGCATGTTCATGCTACTCAGTAACGCCAGCAGCCCCAGTGCCTGCGGGTGGCTGGGATCGAGTTCTATTGCTTTGTTGACGGCCTGCTGGGCTTGGGCGAAGGCGCGCTCCTGATCGAATAAGCCGATTTGGGCCAGCGCGAGATAGCACTCCGCCAGGCTGCAGTAGGGAAGAGCGTGGGCCGGGCAGGTGCCGACGCATTGGCGCAGCAGAGTCAAGGCCTGGCGCAGGCTGGATGGAGTATGCTGCTGCAATTCATGCCGGCCGTTTAGATAGACAATGGCGGCATCCAGCGATCCTAGCTCGCTGAATTGTCCGTGGTTCCAGCGCAGGCCGGGAATGCGCTGATACAACAAGGCGGCCAATTGGTTTTGCAATATGGAGATGGGCTGATCGGGACTGACTTCGATGCTTTCATGATGAATCAATTGATGACCTTCGGCGCGTACGAGCTCAACTCGCAACCTCCAGCCGTCACCGTGGGGGCAGGTTTGACCCGCCAGGTAGTAGTCGGGGGTCAATTGATCTATCAATGCAACGATGTCTGCCGCATTATGGCAGTTCTGCGTGATGGCGGCCGGCAACACGATCAAACCGAACGGCGAGTAGCGTGATAGGCATTGGACTAGGGCATGATGAAGGTTGGCAGCGTCAAATTGCGAATGAGTGCGGAAAGGAAGCACGGCGATTGAGCACTGCGAGGTTTGCGACGTAGGTTGCGACACTGTTGCGACAGGGCGACAGAAACGGAATCCCTTGCCATAGATTGTATCGATGTAACGACAGCTCTTGCTTTCCATCAGCAAACGTCGCAATGAATAGACGCAGCGGGTGAGCGACTCCTCATTGACATCCCCATCAGGCCAAACGCGATTGAGTAATGCGTCCTTGCCCACAATCCCGCCCGCGGCTTCCAGTAATAGCGTCAACACGGAAAGTTCCTTTGGCGGGATTCGGATCTGTTGCTCTCTGTGGGATAAGGTTCCATCCTGATGCAAAACGAAGTCACCAAAGACGAATTGCCGATTTATGAAGTTATCATGGGATGACATCATCACGCTTCTATTCCTTATTATATATGTTTGCCGCTCAAAGCCTGCTGCTTGAAAAGGCAAGCGCGCAGAACCTGGTTCTGGTGCAAATAGGCATTATGGCCAAGGTCTTTCGTATAGATCCGGAAACCTTATCGATTGAACAGGGGTATCCCGAAACGATTCCAGCGTTTCACGAACTCCGGTGTAAAACGGTTCCCCGAACGCATGATCGTCGTGTGCGCCAGCGACAGTCCCCGCTCGACCAGATCGCGCAATCGAGCTTGTAGCGGAGGTGCCGGCGCGCGCACAGAACAATGATCTCTCGATCAAAATGCCGTCCGTCGAACAACCTCTCTGCACCTTTCCGCTTGCTCATTATCGGCTGCCAGTTCGTCGAGTTTGCTACTTTAACCGATCCCGGCAGCCTATTTGCACCAGAGCCTTCTAATGTTTCATTGGAAATGTACTGGCAGAATTTGTAACGTTCTTGTGATCTGATGGTGATTTAATTCGGGTATAAGAGACGGTTTCATAAAGACAGCTCAGTGCGCCGGAGGGTATTCCAGCAGATCAGGCAGCAACCGAGTTTGAGGAAC
>NZ_JAGXKA010000537.1:0-231 GCF_019091065.1 Burkholderia sp. GbtcB21 | reverse complement strand
CCCGAGGCGCGCCTCCCCGCGCGGGCCGGCCAGCGACCACGCGCCGCCACGGCACGCCGCGACGCGTCGGCTGTCGTGGCGGTGCGGGTGGATCGGCCGGTAATCGGCGCGCCGCCGCTGCCTTCCTCCCCGTCGCTCGATTCCACTTTCTTTCTCCTTGCAAGGCCGTGCTTGCCGCGGCCACGTCGCGCCTATCCGCGACCGGACGGACCACCCCAATTCATGTTGCGA
>NZ_JAGXKA010000536.1:0-231 GCF_019091065.1 Burkholderia sp. GbtcB21 | reverse complement strand
AGCGCCACGACTGCCGGGCGGCCCGACTCCAACTCGGTCGCGCGCATTTCGCCGCTCGCATCGAGGCGGCCGCTGAAGAGCAGCAGCGGCGGGCCTCCGAGCAGCCGTGCGTCGAGCGGCAGGACGAGGCGGCTGTCGACCAGGATGCGCTGCGGCGGGCGCGGCGTGCCGATGCCGCGCACGGACAGCAGCGGGTTGTCCGCGCGCACGGTGCCGATTCCGGTGAGGATC
>NZ_JAGXKA010000535.1:0-231 GCF_019091065.1 Burkholderia sp. GbtcB21 | reverse complement strand
TTGCCCGATCTGCCGTCCACGGCCGACACGGAAGCCTGCTGATAGCCCACGTTGAACGACGCGGGCCCCTGTGCATAGGTCAGTACCACACCGTACGTGCTGACGAGCCCCATCGCGCCGGCATGGTTGCCGAAGCCGTAGATCGCGTCGCCGCTCAGGCCGCTGTAGGAAAACTTGTACTTCACCGAGTGCGGCACCGTCAGGTAGTTGCCGATGCCGTTGTACGCCCAG
>NZ_JAGXKA010000534.1:0-231 GCF_019091065.1 Burkholderia sp. GbtcB21 | reverse complement strand
CTGTTGAGCATCGTTTCCGGCTTCAGATTGACAGGCCCACGAAGCATACCCTGCAAGCCCGCCGCACGCGACGACACTCATTGTTCGCGATGCGTACGTTTAAGACGACGTTGCGCAGGCGTTCGGCGAAATTCCGGTAACATTGCGCCTATCGTCCCGCGGCGAGGCTGCGGACGGCATTGCCGAGTCTTCATTATCACGAGCGCTACATGAGCGAAGTAACCGAATACC
>NZ_JAGXKA010000533.1:0-231 GCF_019091065.1 Burkholderia sp. GbtcB21 | reverse complement strand
GTCGAAAATGGACACCTGAGTGAAAATTTATGATAAAAATACGATTTTTGATCTCCTTTGAATTTCTAAAAACTATGAAATACGAAAATCTCAATTTTTGCACTCACCGAAAAACTACCAAAACTTATCCACATCACTCCAATCTTCACAGGGCACATGTATACCATAAATACTACCATCCTTACGTAAAAGAAATTAAAATCGGACCCTTAAACGGAAAACGCCATTAAC
>NZ_JAGXKA010000532.1:0-231 GCF_019091065.1 Burkholderia sp. GbtcB21 | reverse complement strand
TATTGGTGGATCAGTTTGGATGGATTCATTTGACCAACCTAGTGAATGGGTAAATTTTTTTTTTTCCTTCTTTATTTAGCGGGATGGATTTAGATTTTTTGTAACACGTACTTGTATATTAAGTTATAAATACGTGTTTGTTGTGCTTCTCGACCTATATGTTTTGGGCTTTTTAAAATATGAATATTGTGTCAGGCTATAGAAAAATATGGACTATGTCATGCCGTGGAA
>NZ_JAGXKA010000531.1:0-231 GCF_019091065.1 Burkholderia sp. GbtcB21 | reverse complement strand
ACGGCCACGCCGTCCACCCGCCTTTCACACACGACAACATCGATTCTCGGAGACACCATCATGAAAATCAGGTCCGTGCGCGCACGCGTATCCCAGTGGAAAGGAAAGACCGTCCCGCCGCAGGGCAACTTCTGCTCGAATGCGATGGATCTGCTGTACCCGCCTCAGGAAACGATGAGCACGTTCCGCTTCCATTCGTGGACGGTCGTCGAAGTCGAGACCGACGACGGC
>NZ_JAGXKA010000530.1:0-231 GCF_019091065.1 Burkholderia sp. GbtcB21 | reverse complement strand
GGGAACCATGGCGCTCGCTTCAGGCGCCCGGAAGCGCCGCCCGGGTTGCACACGTGTCCAACGCCCGGCTGTCCCGCCACCACGCCGAACGAGAGAGACCTCATGACCTTGCTGTGCCGCCTGCGCGCGCTGTCCGCCGCCCTTGCGCTGTCCTTCGCCGCCACGCACGCCGTTGCCGCGGTCCTCGTCATCGCAGGCCGCGACGACATCTACGGCAAGGGGCTGGCGGAC
>NZ_JAGXKA010000529.1:0-231 GCF_019091065.1 Burkholderia sp. GbtcB21 | reverse complement strand
AACGCCCTGGCTGAAACGATCAACGGCTTGTACAAGGCTGAACTGATTCATCGCCGCACCTGGAAAACGCGGGAATCGGACCTATCCGTCATTTCGTGGGCGGGGCATATCATGAGGTATAAAAGTCATGGATATGCCGATGAAGAAGAAGAGGCAAACCGTAGCGCGTCAGGCAGCGGCCCGCGGGCCGCTGCCTGAGTTGCCCAAGGAACTGCTGGACCAGTTGGTCAA
>NZ_JAGXKA010000528.1:0-232 GCF_019091065.1 Burkholderia sp. GbtcB21 | reverse complement strand
AGGTTTGATCCGCTTGCCGGTCGGCCTCGAGCACGCGGGCGACCTGCGTAACGACCCCGCGCGCGGCCTGGAGGGCTGAGCGCCGCGGTGCTTTCGCCGCACCGACACCGACGCACCAACGACGACGGGCCGCCTGCAAAACGGGCGGCCCGTTGTTTTTTCCGCATGAAGGCATTACGTTCGGCGCACCGCGCTCGCGCATGCCCCGGGCGATGCAGCCGCCGTGCCCTTG
>NZ_JAGXKA010000053.1:0-4049 GCF_019091065.1 Burkholderia sp. GbtcB21 | reverse complement strand
TTCCGTGAACCATCTTCTACAACGTCTGCGGCTGCGTCGCCGCTGACCACCGAGCCACATAAATCAGTGTTTCCCTAGCTCGAAAACGTTACCAATCGCGCCAATTGAGCAGACGAGTGCAACGGCAAGAAAATTGTGTCGCCTTACGTCCCCTCGCTCGATCAGTCGTCCACGTTTGTCGTCAACTCGAGCAGGACATGGATGCAGCGGCGGCTGGATCTGGATAATTGACCCGTGGCGGGCGGGTGCAACAGGCTCACCGAAGCGCTTACTCGAAGTTCTCCCCCTTCGTCGTATCGCTGCGCGAGGTCGAGCTCGGCGACCTCGCTGTGATAGCTTGCGATGCAATCCGTGCTGTCCGGGAATCGCTGGCGATGAGATGTCAGTGCGGCGACAGCGGCAGCGTGACGCTTGATTAGTTGACCACGCGTGACCCACTCGCGACGATCTCCTCTGGTCGACGTTTTGATCAGCTTTAGTGTGCCGTCACCAAGCGCCTCGAGCGGCGCGTGCCCGTTGATGAATGCTGCATAGTGTCCCGAGAAGACCGTCTCCCACTCGTCGGTATGAGCATCGATCCGATACGCAAACAGATACCCGCCGAGATCGATCGCATAACGATAGAACAGATCCTTATGTACCCCTGGAGAAGTGAGTTCGACGACCTCGTTTTCCCGATGGAACCTGTCTCCCAACGACGTGAGCGCGTCCGACCGATGCGCCGCGAGCAGATACACAGCGGCGCCAGCTGGATCGCCGCCGCTCCGGGTGTAGTAGGTCGCGCTGCCGCCGTATTGCAAAGCGAACGTGAAAGTGGCAGGTATACTCATCGCGGCTTCCCTGGTGCGTTCATGTAGATCGTCATCTCCTGCCCGAGCAAGGCGATCCTGACGAGGCGCCGTTTGGCGCCCCGATCGCAATTCGGTTGCGGTGACGACGGCGACCCATTGTCATGGTCGGCTACATCTACTGCAGCGACGCGACAAGAGAACACCATCCCGTACCGCTCAAGAGACGGGATGGTGTTTCCAGTGGCAAACGCACATTGCATAACGCTCGAATTATCGTCAGACATCTTGGCTACCCCGTAGCGAACCGTCATGCGCAGCCGCCGACAATCACGTCACAGCTCTTGTTTGACTATTTGTCACCCCGTTACGTCACCTTGTAGCTTATCCCTTTGGGCACGCTGAGTGCCGTGTGAATTGCCATTCACCAGCGCGCGGGATCCTTACAGCAAGCGGCATGCCAACATCGTGCTCTGGATGCTCATCGCGACTCGGCGCCGCGACGACACGAAAAGCAACGTTGAGATGGTCAAAATGTTTCAGCGGTGATACGGATCGAACCGATCATGTAGCCGCATGCGGCGATCGCCAACGTGGAGCGTGGTGTGTGCACGGTCGAGCGTGCGTACGAGAGGATGAGGGGACGTTTCAGCATTCACACGGACTAACCGCTCGTACCTCCGCAGACCGCGATCCCCATTGCCAGGCGTGCTGAGTGCGCACAGCCGACGCGCGGTCTGACAGATGACCGCGCACGCATCTTCTCCCGCTCGTTTGGTTGCAAAAGTGAAATCACGTCGCGATAGACGGCAACGCCGTCTTTTGCTCACAATGCAACAACGAAACTTCTTGAGCATTTCCGGCATACACGGATGCGCAAGCGATCGCCTCCTGCTGGCGGTCGCCGAACCAAAAACGATGTTGGCATCTCTGGTCGACGGGTCGACGGGTCGACGGGAGTTCTCCATGGCATACAAACACATTTCAAGCCACTTCGACGCTGAGCTGCAGCACCTGTCGTCCAAATTTCTTGAGATGGGCGGAATCGTTGAGTCGCAATTGAACGATGCGATTGCTGCTCTTAGCCGCTTTGACTTGGACCTGGTCGAGAAGGTGGTTGCCAAGGAGCATCGCCTCAATGAGATGGAAGTCGAGATCGATGCCGAGTGCTGCAACGTCATCGCCCGACGCCAGCCTGCGGCGTCCGATCTGCGTCTGCTGATGGCAATCTCAAAGGGCATCACCAACCTCGAGCGTGCCGGCGATGAAGCGCGCAAGGTAGCGAAGCGGACCCGCCGTATTGTCGAGGTGGGTGTCGGCACAAAGATCAACATTGCAGAAATTCTGTTGGCCGGTCAATTGGCCGCGACGATCCTGCGTCATGCCCTCGACGCATTCGCGCGACTCGATACCAGAGCCGCAGCTCAGATCCTGCGCGACGACGATGCGATTGATGACCAATACCGCGGATTCATGCGTAAGTTGGTACCGTACATGTCCGAGGACCCGAGTGTTATCTCCGCCGCGCTTGACTACCTGTCCATTGCATCGGCCATCGAACGCATCGGGGACCACGCAACGAATCTCGCCGAACTCGTCATCTATATCGTCAAGGGAACGGATGTCCGGCACATGCCACGGGAGCAAATCGAGCAAGAAGCTCTGCGGAAATGAAAGCGCGCGAACGAGGCGACGACTGAGAGCCGTTGGCGCGGGTGGTCTAATCTTACTGTGTCAATAAATTCATGCCATTATAGAAACTTCTTCATCCATGGCGTGAGGAATGATGGACTGGGAGACGTCATTCGAGGCGTATCTGGAACATTTGTGTGAGGCGCTTGGGCATAACGATCGCGACTCAGGATTGAGGGGCTATTGCCAAGGGCTGATGCTGCCAATTCGGCGCAAGAGCGTCGAGCCGCTGGCGGCACATCTGGAACCGGAACGTGTAAGCGCGCGACACCAGTCGCTGCACCATTTCGTGGCGAAGTCGGAATGGTCCGATACGGCGCTGCTCGAGCAAGTGCGGCGCTGGGTGCTGCCGCACATGGACCCGGCTGGCGGGTTGTACTGGATCATTGACGACACGGGTTTTCCCAAGAAGGGCAAGCATTCGGTCGGCGTAGCGCGGCAATACTGCGGCCAGTTGGGCAAGCAGGACAACTGCCAAGTTGCGGTGAGTCTATCGGTGGCGACGGAAGACGCGAGCCTACCGGTGTCGTATCGACTGTATCTGCCGCGTGAATGGAGCGACGATCCTGCTCGACGAGAGAAAGCCGGCGTGCCCGAGGAAATCGAGTTTGCAACCAAACCGGCGATTGCGACCGGGCAGTTGCGCGAAGCACGGCAAAGCGGCGCGCCCGACGGTGTCGTTTTGGCCGATGCAGGGTATGGAGACGACACGTCGTTTCGCGAGGCCGTCAGCGAGCTCGGGCTGCAGTATGCGGTGGGGATTCGCTCGAACACGCGCGTATGGGCGCCGGGCACCGCTCCTCTACCGCCTGAGCCCTCCGCGGGGAAATCGGGCCGGCCGCGTAGCTTGTTGCGGCGCGCGCCGGGACATGAGCCGATTGGAGTCAAGGATCTGGCATCGACACTCGACGCCTCGTGCTATCGCAACGTGATATGGCGCGAAGGCACGTGCGCCACGCTCAGTTCGCGCTTTGCCGCCGTGCGCGTGCGTGCTTCACACCGCGATTACTGGCGGCCCACACTGCGCGATGAGGAATGGCTGCTGATCGAATGGCCCGAAGGTGATCCGGAGCCACTCAAATATTGGCTTTCGACTTTGCCCCCAGACACGACGCTCGAACGCATGGTTCATGTTGCCAAGATGCGCTGGCGTATCGAGCGGGATTATCAGGATCTCAAGCAGGAATTCGGCCTGGGACACTTCGAAGGCCGTGGCTGGCGTGGATTCCATCACCATGCATCGTTGTGTATTGCTGCCTATGGGTTTCTTGTTGCTCAACGCCTCATTCAAGGCGACAGTAAAAAAAACTCCGCGATCCGCGACCCATTTGCCTTACCCTCGGATTACGTGCCACGCGGGTCCCCAGCGCGCGCAGCGCCACGTGGCTGATTCGATCACCACGTTGCGCCGGCGTATCTCCGCCTACATCGCGCGCCGGCTCCAGCAATGTCCGTTTTGTTCAGTGTCCAATGCTGATTTATTGACACAGTATGAACCGCCCCGAGTTTTGTGGAGGCTCCAACTCTTGAGAGAATGGAGCCATGAACAAGAAGCCAAGCAAGTTTTCC
>NZ_JAGXKA010000527.1:0-232 GCF_019091065.1 Burkholderia sp. GbtcB21 | reverse complement strand
CGAGCGCGGTGTGCTGCGGCCGGAAGATCAGCGCGGGCGACGTGTGCAGCAGCGCGATGCCGAGCACGAGCTGGATCATCCGCGCGGTGCCCGACGTGTTCATCCCGTGCGTGTGCAGCCACCACAGCGTGGGCGCCGCGGCCGGGACGCTGCCCGCCGCGAGCCGGCCCGTGGTGCGCCTGTCGGGCGCGCCCTTCAGGCCGTGGGCCCGCGAGCCGGTGGCCCTGGACCG
>NZ_JAGXKA010000526.1:0-232 GCF_019091065.1 Burkholderia sp. GbtcB21 | reverse complement strand
GGAGGCGGGAAGCGAGGAGAAGAGTGTGAGGAGGACGGGATGCGAGGAGGGGGAGGAATGGCGAGTGAGGATGGAGGAGAGGAGGAGAGTGCGGAGAATGCGGAAGGCGAAGCGAAGACGCGGAGAGCGCGCGCAAATAAGCGGATGATGAAGGGCGAGGAAATGATGGGAGAGAGGTGCAGATGGACGAGGGGAGAGCGGGAGGGAGAGTAAGTGTGGTGCAGGAAAAGAA
>NZ_JAGXKA010000525.1:0-232 GCF_019091065.1 Burkholderia sp. GbtcB21 | reverse complement strand
CAACGAGCCCGCCGCCGAACCTCGTGCTGAGCGACGGCGGCAAGGCTCAGGCCGAAATCGCACGCCAGGTGTTCCCCGAGCTCGGGCTCGACACGTCGATGCTGGTCGGCGTCGCGCAAGGCGAGGGGCGCAAGGTCGGCCTCGAGACGCTCGTGTTCGCGGGCGGCCGCACGCCGCTCGACCTCGGCAAGGAAAGCGCGGCGCTGGTGCTCGTCGCGCAGGTTCGCGACGA
>NZ_JAGXKA010000524.1:0-232 GCF_019091065.1 Burkholderia sp. GbtcB21 | reverse complement strand
TCGGCCACCCGGTGATGTCACGTTCGGCGCAGTCAATATCCGGTTGTTCTGCACGCCGGTTATCATCCCGTCCGAACTGGACGCGCAGGCAATCCGACCCAACGTACACGATCGCGACTAACCGGTGCTCCCTCCCGCGTCTGCGTACGAGCACATTGAGTCCTTCGGTGCGCTGCCAGTCGTGCCGTCCGATCCGCTCACCGCCACTCAATACGCGCATCAGTCCATCAAC
>NZ_JAGXKA010000523.1:0-232 GCF_019091065.1 Burkholderia sp. GbtcB21 | reverse complement strand
GGCCGCGGGACCTTCGCGCGGATGTCGATCGTCGAGAACATGCAGATGGGCGCGTACCTGCGCAACGACACCGAGCAGATCAAGAAGGCCGTCGACCGGATGTCCGGCTTCTTTCCGCGCCTGAAGGAGCGTGCACCGCAGCTCGCGGGCACGCCGTCGGGCGGCGAGCAGCAGATGCTGGCGCTGTCGCGCGCGATTCTGTCCAAGCCGAAGCTGCTGCTGCGCGACGAGC
>NZ_JAGXKA010000522.1:0-232 GCF_019091065.1 Burkholderia sp. GbtcB21 | reverse complement strand
ATAATCGGTAATCCTGCATGTAAGACAGACGCCGACGATGCGATCGCGAGCGGCCCGGGAAACGACGCCCACGGCAACGAGCACGTCCTTATGAAATCGCTTGCTTGCGATATCGAACATCGTTGGTTCGATGCGCGGTGCCAACTTCCTGGAATCGGATCGACCTGCCTCATCGCGTTCGCGCGGCGGTGTGCGGCTTCGCGCACCTGAAGCCCGCGTGCGTGAAGCCGCA
>NZ_JAGXKA010000521.1:0-232 GCF_019091065.1 Burkholderia sp. GbtcB21 | reverse complement strand
CGACGACACGGCGCACGGTCAGGAAATCGTCGCCCCAGCGGCGGTTGTGGAACGGCGCATACAGCCGGCTGCGCGCGCCCGCGACCCGCGCAAGCGCAAGTGCTTCGTCGGCGGTGAGCGTGTCGGGCTTGTCGACGACCACGTGACGGCCGGCTCCGTGCACCTGGCGTGCGTGCGCGACGTGCGTGTCGTTCGGCGTGGCGATCCCCACGCTCTCGATGTCGTCGCGGCC
>NZ_JAGXKA010000520.1:0-232 GCF_019091065.1 Burkholderia sp. GbtcB21 | reverse complement strand
GTTGCTTGCCGTGGACGAATGCCTGACGCTGCGCGCGGCAGCCGAGTAGATGGGCCTCACGCAGCCGGCCGCGACGAAGGTGCTGGCCGAACTGGAGAGCGCGCTCGGCCAGCGGCTGTTCGATCCCATCGGGCGCGGGCTCGTGCTGAATCCGGCCGGCGAGCGCGTGCTCGCTTATTTCCGCGGGATCCGCGGCAGCATGGAGGCGCTGGACCGCGAGCTCGGCGAGCTG
>NZ_JAGXKA010000519.1:0-232 GCF_019091065.1 Burkholderia sp. GbtcB21 | reverse complement strand
CACCGGGTTGTACCAGAGCACGATCCTGCGTCTGCCCGCCGCGCCCCAACATGGCGGCTTCATCCGCAACCTCGACGACGGCCAGTACGCGGTCGGGCACGAGCCGCTGCGGCCCGCCGCGCTGTACCAGCGCTCGTTCCGGGTCGGCCGGGTGGTCGAGCCGCTGCTCGAGACGCTGAGTCGCGAACTCGGGGAAACCGCGTCGTTCTATGTGCGCCAGGGCGACATGCGC
>NZ_JAGXKA010000518.1:0-232 GCF_019091065.1 Burkholderia sp. GbtcB21 | reverse complement strand
CCCCACGCCGCACGGATCGGCGACCCCCCGCCGCGAACGCATCGAAACTTTGTTTAACTCAACCTAAAAAAGTTTGACCCCGAGATTTCACTGAGATAAGTTTGCGCAAGCTCCCGGAAAGAAATCCGGCCAGCCATGCCGACACGCGTCGCGCATTCCTGCCGATGCAGCACCGTCGTTCGCAACACCCCCTAGGGAATCTTGAGAAAATCAGATACAAAAGGTGTTACAA
>NZ_JAGXKA010000052.1:0-4053 GCF_019091065.1 Burkholderia sp. GbtcB21 | reverse complement strand
GGCTTCCACCCCGGCGCGTTCGGGTTCGTGCCCTGCGACACCGCCGTCTTCTGCTTCGCCCCGTCCCACCACTCGTAGCTGTACGCCGTCGTCACGGTCGTGCCGTCGCCCTTGTCCGGACGCCGCTCCGTGCGCTCCAGCGTCCCGTCCGACATTCGCGTATAGCGTGTCGTCGCGCCTTCCAGCACATCGCGTTCGCTCGTCTGCAGCCCGTCCGCGTCGTACTGTCGCGTTACCTGCTCCGTCCGCTTCGAGCGATCCGCCGTGTATGCCGTGTAACCCGTCACCCGGCCCAGCAGGTCGTTCTCCCGCTCGCGTACCACCACACCGTTGATCGACTGGTTCGTCAGGTACCCGTTCGCGTCGTACTCCTATTTATTTGTGTTGTGTCGCCCTGCTTTCCCACTGCTCGTCAGCACCGCTCGATCGATCCGAATCAGCCGGTTGTCGGCATCGTATGTATAGTCGGTTCGGCGATTCAGTTCGTCATACTGGACGCGAAGCGCTTGTCGTGACCGAGCGTATCCCACGAACGCGTGCCCCCCGGCTGCGCCCATCCGTAATTCCATTGGTATACGGTCGCAAACGAGGTCGAAACCGCGTATCACTGTACCGACTCGCTTAATCAGCGTAGACCGATGATGGAAGCGTTGGGCTGCATATAATGCTCCACTATTGCGATAGGCCACCTTAGTCCTCAATGCAACAGCAGCGCCGCTCGCAGAAGCGAGACGTCGCTCTATGAAAAAAATACGTATTGACCGCGGGCCTCAAGGATCTTAACACCGCACTACACAGCCCCGCCTCGCTTGATTAGATTTGGGGCATGAATATCCTCCCTGACGACATAGTCATCAAGCAATCCAACAAGAAAAACATCGCAATGATATAGCTCATCCCATAGCCATTCATAAAATTTTTGCGGCCGGCTAGGCAAAGAAAGCGGGCTTTGATTAATTTGGAATAGCACCTCCCACTTGTCCGACCCCTTCAGCAGCATATAGCCAAGCGAATCCCTGATCTCTGATTTGCTTTTATCATCAAATTTCAAGTAGTAGGGTACAAGGAATCGTCGAATGAAAACGCGAACGTCCACCTCATCTTCGGGATTAATTTCCGCCACTTCAGTTGACTCGAATTCGTCAAGGAACAGAAATGGTTCCAGAATTGCAGCAACGAGATACGGGTTGACAATTTTCATTTCTATCGTACCAAAATAGGGAACTGCGTATAGACCATCCCATTGCGGAAGACAGTCCGAACGTCAGTTGACATCATATAATCAAGACCTGAACCATTCGACCTCAGCGCCGTAAAACCTTCACCAACAACAGATCCCATATTTACGTCGACAACCGGCCGCCCAGTAAGAATATGAATTGATTCAGCGCGCTGGATAGCGGCAACCTGAGGCTGGCCCAGACGCGTGTTTTTACACCCGAACTCCTTTAGTGGCGTCGCAGTACCTTAGGCACACGCAATATCGCAGGGCACAACATGCTCTGCAATCTAGCCATCGTACGCACTCCATCCTTTCAGCCGAACGCCAAGCATTTATTCCCCATGTGTCGGATGCAGGCCAACCCTACTAGTAACAAGCCTAAGACGCATTCAACACTGCTTGGGCTTCACGCAAAATAATGCCGGCTTCGAATATTAGCGACTCGGAAGATGAGTCAAGAGTTTTCCACATACTCTCGTCCGGATACTTTTTATCTATCTCACCGATCAGCTCGGCCGCCTGTGGCCCCCGAAGATAGCGATCAGCCACACTTTTGTACCAGATCAGACTTTTCCGTATCTGGTGATTAAGAACTAGTTGGCGGACCACTTCTCGATCGTTCGCACTCAGCGACTCCACAAATTCATTGACTACCGCCTGGAGGTCGTTCGCGTTATTCATCATCTCACCTTATCGTGGAGTTACCGTGTACTGAATCCAAGGATTCCGCGCTGACAACTGCTGAACGAAATAGTCACTCAACCAGACATTCTTAGTAGCCAAGTCAGTCGGCGGAATCAGACTTCCGTCAGCCAAACCTGCTCTGTATGAAGCAGCAATCGCTGACTTTTCTCCATTCATGAATAGAACTGCTGGGCCAGGTGCCCCGATCAGCCCTTCCGGGGGATTGGCGAACGTAATCGAAGTTGTACGAGTCGACGTGACTGCTCGGAACTCAAGCGCACCTGAGCCAATCGCGGTTGATACGTCACCTGGCGACAAATTTCCGCCTAACGGATGGTTATGAGTAAACACATTGCCGCTCATCAGCGGGAAATCTGTAACAGCATCGAGACTAATCTGTGTTCCGTTACCCAATCCTGCTCTTCGCACAGCGAGAATATCACCCGATCGGCTATCGATAATGAACCCGACTTCTCGCGATGCGCCGGCAAACCTGCTTTCGACACGAGATAGCGTAGCAACGGCGCCTCCAAACCCTCCGCTCTCTGGCACCGCGTTCAACATCATGCCTCTGTTTACCAAGAAGCTGTTTGCCGCCCTATCGAATGCCGGTCCAAACACCGCGGCACCACGTTCGAGTGCAGATCCAGTTAGACGGGTTGCTGCACCCACGGCACCGGGGGCTCCCGCCGACAGTGCCGCATCCAGCATGGATCCGCCGAGCCGATACGCTCCGCCTGCCTCGTCTCGTCGATACAGCGCGTCAATCGGGCTGACTGCTCCCTTCACCACTCCTGCCGCGATGCCGCTTGCCTCACGCAGAATGGTGCCGCCAAGGTTGCCTGCCTCATACGCGTTCGCGTAGTGCCCACCGATCGCGGCCGCCGTATTCAGCGGATGAGCCACGACATTCCACACCCCGCTCACAACCCCCAACCCACGGTCAACAAAACCTTGAGCCGCTTGCGCGACTGGATTGAAAGCCAATTGGCCCTCGAACCAGTTCAGGTTGCGAATCGTTCTCAGTTCCGCGGACGGCTGCGGAACCGGCCCGCCAGTTGACCCCACGCCTTCGATCAGAACCTGTATCCCAGAAAATCCCAAGTCGACGGGCTGATCCGCAAGCGATTGCAATTCGGCGATTCGCTGTGCCCGCGCTTGCTCAATACCTGCGGCGGTGTCGTAATTCGCCATTGCCATTGCGGCACTGGCTTGCGGGCCATCACCGAAGCGGATGTATGGCGCCCTTGCCGGTACAAACCCGGTCCCTGCAGAGCCAACTCCACCCGACAGGACCTGCCCGTTCACCGTGTCAATCGCCTGCTGGGTACGTAACTCGGTCGACGTCGATTGGCTCGCCATCCGGCTCGCCACCATATTGCCAATGGTGGACGCGATTGCATCCATCGCGATCGCCCCGACATTCCGCCCCAGGCTCCCTCCCCGCACCACCGTACTCGTCACCCCGGCCGCCATGCCCGAACTCATGCCACTGGCGAACTGCGTCGCCTTCTCCCCCCAGCCGGCATTCACGCTCGCATTCCTGGCCCACTCCCCGGCCTTCGCCCCTACTCCCGCCGAGATCGCACTCGCCGCCACGCCCTTCCAGTCGAAGCTATGCTGTAACCCGGTCGCCACGCCGATGCCCTGCGTTGCCATCGAGCGCGCCGCGCCCATCGCCATCTGCCCGCCCGTGGGACCGAACGCTTGGCCTGCTACCTGACCCAAGCCCGTCGCACCCACGCCTGCCGTCACCCCCGCGCCCACCGCACCCAGCGCGATACCCTTCCAGTCCAGCCCGCGCTGCGCGCCGCCTGCAATCATC
Organism: Burkholderia sp. GbtcB21; assembly: GCF_019091065.1. Lineage (NCBI taxonomy): Bacteria > Pseudomonadati > Pseudomonadota > Betaproteobacteria > Burkholderiales > Burkholderiaceae > Burkholderia > Burkholderia sp. GbtcB21. Next base: position 322 of record NZ_JAGXKA010000052.1, on the reverse strand, counting down.
ACCCCTTGCCCCGCCGCGGCACCTACCGCTCCACCAACCGCCGCCGCACCCGCGCCCGCCATACCCAGGCCGCCGGTCACCGCCGTGGCCCCCGTCGACATGATCGTCCCCAGCGACGCACCCGCCGGCGCAGCCAACGCCCCCGCCGTGAACACCGTCGCCACCACCGCCACCACAATCGCGATCACCGGCAGGAACCCGCCGCACCCGCCTCCCCGACTCGGCGGTGGCGGCGGGTCCGGCAGCGTCGGCTGCGTATCCCCGATCGCCTGACCCGGGTCGTACGGCTTGAACGTGCTCGCCGTGTTGTGCACGTTCGTCA
>NZ_JAGXKA010000517.1:0-232 GCF_019091065.1 Burkholderia sp. GbtcB21 | reverse complement strand
CGCTGCGCGACGGCTGGGCCGCGGCGGACGACGGCATGCTCAACGACATGAGCGCACCTGCTCAACGGCGGCGCAATCGGCGCCTGGGAATGCACCGGGAAGGAGAAGGCGAGCGCGATCAGCGGCGACGCGCGTATGCCCGCATCGCGCCAACCGGGCCGGCCAGGCACGGGGATGACCGTTCATTGGAAAGCTGCATACGAAGGGAAGTCGGTCAGGCCAGTCTAGTGGT
>NZ_JAGXKA010000516.1:0-233 GCF_019091065.1 Burkholderia sp. GbtcB21 | reverse complement strand
TAGTATATTTGAATCCACCCAAACTTCTGGAAACTAGTTCATAAATACACTTATGAAACATCCTTTACTATATGCTTTACTCATCAAGGGATACTGAAATCTTTTACTGTTTTAAAAGTACATATGAATAGACAGAAGACATATCTCTCATATTTTAAAATATGTAAATGAGATAATACAGTGTAGACTTTTTTTTAGCCATATAACTGTTTGGGATTTTCGAATAGACACAC
>NZ_JAGXKA010000515.1:0-233 GCF_019091065.1 Burkholderia sp. GbtcB21 | reverse complement strand
AACGAAATCAAAAATTTTTCAAAATAAAGTAAATACATTTCTTTAAAATGAAGCACAAACAAATAAAAACTAATCAAAACAATAAAAAAGTTTAGACAAATACCTTTTTTAGTGTTTCGGATCTGGGTTTTGTGTAGGGGTGTCGCGAGTTTGGGGTTTCACGATATCGTCTCCAATGGTCTGGTGCTCGTCTCTCTGTGTTTCACGATATGTTACGGGCTTCCACGATTTGG
>NZ_JAGXKA010000514.1:0-233 GCF_019091065.1 Burkholderia sp. GbtcB21 | reverse complement strand
CACCACGCCCAACCCCGCCCCAGCGTTCGCCGTGGCGTTCAGGCCGCGGGGAGGCGTGGCGCAGGACGCCGACCGCAACGCTGCTCGACTGGCTCCTGACCGCGTTCACGCTGGCCGCGGCCGGTTATGCGCTCGTCGCCGCGTACGCGCCGCAGCCGCGCACGCCGCGCACGGCCGCGCGCGACGGCTTCGAGCCGGTCAGCGTGCTCAAGCCGCTGTGCGGCGCGGAGCCG
>NZ_JAGXKA010000513.1:0-233 GCF_019091065.1 Burkholderia sp. GbtcB21 | reverse complement strand
GCCGGACGATGCGCGGCCGGCCGCGCGCGATCCGGATCCACCTCGGGCCGCGGCCCCCTTCTCGATCGAGGGCATCCCGATCGATCCCGCGCTGTGCGCGGCGTTCGCGCTGCCAGCGCCGGCTGCCGGGAGCCCGTCATGCTGAGACTGCTGGTCGGCGCGGCCGCGCTGCGGCTCGGGTGGGACGTGTGGCGTTCGGTGCGGGTCGCCGCGCGGGTGGTGGGCGAAGTCGC
>NZ_JAGXKA010000512.1:0-233 GCF_019091065.1 Burkholderia sp. GbtcB21 | reverse complement strand
CCACCGCGACGGGCGTGTTGAAGTCGACGTTCATCGCGGCCGCGAAACGCTGCGCATGCGGCTCGTTCCAGTCGAGCGCGGGCGTGTCGGCCTCGACATCCTTCAGCGCGGTATAGTGACGCGTGAGCGACGCGCGCGCATCGTCGTGAGGCACGTCGCTGTAGTTGGGCGGCGACCGGTAGTGCATGCGCACGAAGAAGAAGCGCACGTCTTCGGCGTAGGACCGCTCGAGC
>NZ_JAGXKA010000511.1:0-233 GCF_019091065.1 Burkholderia sp. GbtcB21 | reverse complement strand
ATCTAGCCGCGGCCACTGGGTTCGAAAAACCCAGAAAACCAGATTTTAAGGTCTAAACATGCCCACTTTACCATATATTCGAACCTTAATCAATCTATACCCAAAATTAACTTCTTACAGATAAGAATCATCACAACAGAAAGCTAAAACAACAATTCCAACATGTAAACCCCTAATTTCAAATTATTCAACAACACAACAATCAAACTTCTCCAACAAGAACTCAAGCTCAA
>NZ_JAGXKA010000510.1:0-233 GCF_019091065.1 Burkholderia sp. GbtcB21 | reverse complement strand
TTTCCTAAAATAAATCTTCAATCAGCCCAAGAATTTCCATTTCTGTACCTACAGAATCGTGGGCAGTAAGTACAACTTTCCTTTTTTAGAAAAATAAAGTTTAGCTCTAGTTTTCTCTTCAAGAAATCTGATCTAAGAAAATAGGAAACTCACACAAGATCAGAATATACCAGTTGGTTAGGTAAAAAAAAATGAGTAACCAAACTTATCATTTTTACTTTTTTTTTTCAAAA
>NZ_JAGXKA010000509.1:0-233 GCF_019091065.1 Burkholderia sp. GbtcB21 | reverse complement strand
AAGCCTCTCGGGTCGCCATCCGGCGCGAGGGGCGTGCAGCGCTTCATACGGTGGGACGCACACATGCTGGACAAACTCGATGCGGAATTCGCGTTCGGCCGGCAGGCGCTCGACGTGCGCGCCTATCGGCAGGAACTGCTGTCGTCGAACATCCCGAACGCCGACACGCCCGGCTACCAGGCCCGCGACGTCGATTTCCCGTCGGCGCTCGCCCGCTCGCCGAAGCTGCCCCA
>NZ_JAGXKA010000508.1:0-233 GCF_019091065.1 Burkholderia sp. GbtcB21 | reverse complement strand
ACTTACTTACATTCTTCATTTTCTTCCCTATCACACATTTTTCTTCTCTCTTTCACGCTTCATTCTCATCACATCTCATCATCTCTCTTCATCATCTTCACCACCTTACTTCACTTCTTTCATCGTTCTTCCACTCTCCCACACCAACACCACGCACTATTTACTTATTCCATTCATTTCTTTTTCACTCTCCACAACTTCTCACATTCTCCACACCCATTCACATTTACAAC
>NZ_JAGXKA010000051.1:0-5059 GCF_019091065.1 Burkholderia sp. GbtcB21 | reverse complement strand
TGCTTATCGGCCTGTGTTCCGTCGCAGCGTTGTACGCCGCGACGGTGTCCGCGCAAGAGTTCACGCTGTTCGGCGGCCCGCTCTGGAGCGGCGGCAGTCGTTCGTATGCTTGGGCGTTCGATTACGTGGAGGGGTTAAGCCCGCACACCGCGATCGGCTTCAGCTGGTACAACGAGGGGCACATTCCGAATCATCACCGCGACGGCCAGGCGGTCCAGTTCTGGGGGCGCTGGCCGCTCGAGAACCGTCGCTTCGTGCTGTCAGCGGGTGCGGGACCGTACCGCCACTTCGACACGACACCGGCCGGCGAGGGCCAAGACTACTCGAACTCGCACGGTTGGGGTGTGCTGATGAGCGTGCGTGCTGCCTACTACACGTCGGGTCGCTGGGTCACGAATATGCAGCTGAATCGCACGCAGTTGCTACGCGGCCCGAACACCACGTCGGTGATGTTCGGCGTCGGCTACCAGCTCGACGCACCCGGTACACCAGGTTTGCGCGACACGCCCGTGCCGCGCACCGGCAAGGTTACGAACAACGAGGTAACGGCAATGCTTGGCGAAACGATTGTCAACAGCCGCTCGTCGCCGTCGACGCTCGGTGGCAGCCTCGAATACCGGCGCGGCCTTACCAATATGATCGACTGGACTGCGACGTGGATGTACGAAGGGGCGAAGCAGGAGGTCCGCCGTAACGGCATCGCGTCGCAGTTCTGGTTGACTCGCGCGTTCCTCGACGACAAGGTAACGCTGGCTGCCGGCGCAGGCGGCTACTTCATGGTCAACGAGCGCACCCTGGAAGGGCAGCCGGGTCCCGGCGATGGCAGACTGTCGGGCATCGTGTCGATCTCAGCCAGCTACCGAATCTCCGATCATTGGCTCACGCGAGTTACGTGGAATCGCATCGTGACCCGCTATAACCGTGACACGGACGTGATCCAGGCTGGCCTCGGCTATCGCTTCTGATACACGGAGTTCATTCGCAAGCGATAAGCCCGGAGCGTTATCGGGCTCGCGCAAAGAGGTAATCGACCTTTGCAGGCATATATGGACCCGGCGGCGACTGAAGGCGACCGTGCGCGGCCTGCGTCCGCCCCGCGGCGCCAGTGCAGTCAGCGCGGGCGCAAGTCGTTGCTGCGGGCGGCAGACGCGTTTATCGGTAAGCACTCGACCGGCACCGTAGCGTAGATCGTTGACGACGGGAGCGCGATGCTATCGGATAGGCTCGACGTGGGCAGAGCGCTTTCCAATGGAACATGAGCTTGGGCGGGTTCTGCGCTGTCTCTTGTGTAGCGTGTTTGGCGCGTTTCCAATGCAAATGAGCCTGTTGTTGGCCCGACACGCACGAGTTGACCGACACCGGAGCGCCGGGGTGGATGATCATTTACCGGATGATCATCAACTTGAACGAATCGCAAATCCGTGCCCTGGACCAAATGCGCGCCGTCCTCGACGGTACACAGACGCTCGACTTTGCACCCGCCGCGTGCCCTCACGAACGTCGCGAATGGGTCGCGTCTGTTCCGCGGCGCTTTCCGCTACGACCAACTCAAGCGACCTCACCGGGGCTCGTGCTGCGCTATCTGCGAAGCTTTAGCGGCTTCAGCCGAGCTCACATGACACGGCTGGTACAACGCTGGGTGCAAGGGCAAAGGCTCGCATGGCTAAAGGGCTCGCCCGAGAATGCCTTCGCCCGCGGCTACACCGATGAGGACATCTTCACGCTCGCCGAGACCGAGCTCGAGTACGGCAGGCTTTCCGGCCCGGCGATGGTCGTCGTGCTGCGCCGCATGTATCCACCTCGTTATACACATTTCGGACTACGCGGCTTCATGGCGCAGTCCACGTAGAGTTTCCGCTGCTGTCATGACGCGTTCCAGACCTTGCCATATCGTCTTTGCGCCCGGCTCACCATCGCCCTTGCGACCGAGGAAGCCGCCGCACTGCGCCACCAGTCGCAGTACCGCGTTCAGCTTCGGCACGCCTTCGGGCATGCGCTTTTTCATCAGCAGGTGGGCACCGTGAATCTCGTCCGGGTCGAAGAGCAGCGCCGCATCAAGGTCGGGACATGTCCGACCCATACGCATCAGATACGCAATGCGCCATGCCACGATCATGAACAGCGCGAGCGCACGTTCAATGCGATCAACGGTGCCCAACTGCAATTCTTCGACGCTGCAACCATTCTTCAGGACGTTGAAGTAAATATCTATCTCCCACCGGGCTCTGTACCAATCGATGACTTCGACCAGATCGTCGTGCCCGAGCGGCACGCGGTTGGTCAGCAAGCGCCACTCGACCGGTTTAACGCTGGCCAATGCCATGTTGGACGCTGAGGTCGCCGCCATGCATCGTGTCAGCCGCGGCAGCTATGGCCGTCCTCGTATCGTGCGACAGTTGCGTGCTCAGGGCCAGCCGGTGAGCGCCGAACGCGTGCGTCGCAGCTTGCAACGCCAGGGGCTGCGCCCCTGTCTACAAGCGCCCGTATCGGGTGACGACGGATTCGACGCATCGCCTGCCGGTGGCGCCGAATCTGTTAGATCGGCGTTTCGACGGCTGGCGGCCCAATCAAGCTTGGGTAAGCGACATCACCTTCGTGAGGACCGGCGAGGGCTAGTTGTATCTGGCGGCGATCCTGGATTTGGCGAGCCGGCGTATCGTCGGCTGGTCGATGTCCGAGCGGATCAACGCAGATCTCGTCTACCAGGCGTTGCGCAGCGCGTGCTGGCAACGCAAGCCGCCACCGGGGCTGCTGTTACATTCCGACCGCGGAAGCCAATATGCAAGCCGAACCTACCGGAAACTTTCCGCCGACTTCAAGATGAACATCTCGATGAGCCGACGCGCGAATGCGTGGGATAACGCCCCGATGGAGAGCTTCTTTAAGACGCTGAAAGTCGAAAGAATCTATCAGCTCCACTACGAAACGCGTGCCCACGCTCGCCTGGATATCGTCGATTGGATCGAGGGCTATTACAATCGGCAACGCCGGCATACCTCGGTCGACTTCCTTACCCCCGTCGACTACGAGGCCAGCTTGATTGCCGCATGAATTGCTGTACGTGGAAACGAGGCAGGGTCAGTCTGCGCGATCTGGTCGAGATGATGGCCGAGCGGGGACTGTCGCTGGCGCACACGACGATCATACGTTGGGTGAAGCGTTTTACACCGGAGTTCGTGAAACGCTGGAATTGTTTCGGGATACCCGCGGGACGGTCGTGGCGTGTTGACGAGACCTATCTGAAGATTCGCGGGAAATGGGTGTACCTGTATCGGGCGGTGGATCGGGCCGGCCAGACAGTGGACTTCATGCTCAGGGCAAAGCGCGATGTGGCGGCGGCAAAGGGCTTTTTCAGCAAGGCACTCAAACATCAGGGTCAGCCACCTGAGACGATCACGCTCGATGGGTATGCTGCCTCGCACCGGGCCGTGCGGGAGATGATGGCTGACGGGCTGCTGCCTGAGGGAACGAAGGTGCGCTCGTCAAAGTATCTGAATAACCTGATTGAACAGGACCATCGCAACATCAAGTCGAGAACGAAGGTGATGCTCGGCTTCAAACGGTTCTGGAGTGCCGCGATGATCACGATTTCCGGTGTCGAGTTGATACATCGCATACGCAAGGAGCAGTTCGACCTCGGCGCTCTCGGGCTCAAAGATACCACTGCGCCCGCCGTCTGGAGCGCTGTACTGTTCAATCGATAAGGTGTCCAGATCTATACGGAAGGCCTTGCCCACGCTTCCTATTTGCACCAGAGCCATCAATAGAACCCTTGCTTTTTCTTGCGAGAATCATTAGCATTACAATTTCCTTTCTATCGACGGGAAGGCGAAGGTTGGAGGGGAATTTTGTTCAATTCAACTATATGGAGCACATCTTTATGCTCGAACTCAATTCGATGGAAGTAAATTCTGTGGGCGGCGGCACGCATGTCTGGATTCCCGCCAGCATGGGCGGTGGCTTCGACGGTGAGGCTTCGATCAGGGAGCTTGGGGACAACGTCTTGTACAACTGCTCCCGCAGGTGGACCTACGAAAACGGCCGCGAAGTAACGCTGGGAGGTGTTTGTTTTGCCGTACGCCCCCTTACGGAGCAAGAGATTCAGATGAATGATTACTTGTGGTCCATCTGTCAAAATTGTTAACGCGGCGTTGTCAGGTTGAGCGGACGGTCAGCTGGCATGCATCGACGAAGAAGAATAAATCATCGTTTCGCAGTTTTCGTTCTCGGCATCGATTATCAGTTGTGTGGTTCGCTCGTACTTCCGCTTCAACCTGAGCCTGTGCACCATTGAGAGGCTGCTGCTTGGGCGCAGAGCGGGCGTGATTTGCAAGGCCATTCGTTGCTGGTTCGACCAGTTTGGTGCCGTCGTTGCCCGCCAGGCATCACGTCGCGCCGCACACTCGGCGCGACGTGATGCCTCGATGAAATGTTCGTGAGCCTGCGCGGCCTCCCGTTCGCGCAGCCGCGGGTCGTTGATGAGCGCGACGCGGAGCTGGGTGTGCTGTTGCATAAGCGCTGCGACAAGACCGCAGCCAGACATCTTTTCGTTTTTCAATCGGGCGCCTGTGCCGCGAAAATCGTCGCCGAACAGTTGCGTAGTTGCCGGCAGCGAAGGCGGACATTCCCAAATTGGCAGGCGTGAAACGCGTATTCGTCAAAGCCGCGGCGAGGATGAATAACCGGGCTGAGAACAGTCGCCAACCCACATGCGAGCGTGAACGCCGCATGCGTGACTTTCGGAATCCGAAGCGCGCACAGGGAAGTGCTGACGGATTGGAGTGAAGCGTGAGAGAAGCGCTGCCAGGCGAGGAAACGTACCTTCAGCTGCACGAGGCATGTTGCATTCAGCCGGTGTCATGGCAAAGGTCAGGCTTACTATGTGGGCCTTGTCACGTTGACGGCGGTGGCATGGGCTATCTTGATAAAGTATGAAAGCCCAATTAGATGACCTAGGGAAACACTGATTTATCCGGCTCGGCGGTCAGCGGCGACGCTGCCGCAGACGTTGTAGAAGATGGTTCACGGAACGAGTCCACGACGATGAAACGGCAAATGA
>NZ_JAGXKA010000507.1:0-233 GCF_019091065.1 Burkholderia sp. GbtcB21 | reverse complement strand
GGCGTGTTCCTCGCGATGCTCAAGCCGGGCGACACGATCATGGGCATGAGCCCCGCGCACGGCGGCCACCTGACGCACGGCTCGCCGGTGAACATGTCGGGCAAGTGGTACAACGTGGTGAGCTACGGCCTGAACGAGAACGAAGACATCGACTACGAAGGGGCCGAGAAGCTCGCGCAGGAACACAAGCCGAAGCTGATCATCGCGGGCGCGACGGCGTACTCGCTGAAGAT
>NZ_JAGXKA010000506.1:0-233 GCF_019091065.1 Burkholderia sp. GbtcB21 | reverse complement strand
GGCCGCGATCGCGCTCAACGTCTGGCCCACCGATCCGCACTGATGCCCGTTTCCGAAACGGTGCCGGATGCCGGGCTGATCTGATGAAATGCGCGTCGGAACGACGCATGCCGGAAAATTTGTCTCCTGCGCGAAACCGACTAAAGTGGAAAGCAACCAGCAGGCATTGTCCGCGCCATACCCCGCGGACGGTGCTTGCGCTGGCGAGCCCGCGTAGATTTCGTCCGGCCGGT
>NZ_JAGXKA010000505.1:0-233 GCF_019091065.1 Burkholderia sp. GbtcB21 | reverse complement strand
TCGTAGTCGTTCGCGACCTTCAGCGTCGCCTCGACCGACAGGCCGTCGGCCGGTGCGTCGACGACGCGGCTGCCCGGCACGAGCGCGGCCGGCGGCGCAAGCCACGTCGGATACCAGAAGGAACGGATTTCGCGCTTCGCCTGATAGCGCGAGCCGGCCCCGCCGTCGAAGCCGTCATACGAAGGGGCCTGCAAGAACAGCGTTTTCATGAATGCTCCGGTAGCCTGCATAGT
>NZ_JAGXKA010000504.1:0-234 GCF_019091065.1 Burkholderia sp. GbtcB21 | reverse complement strand
AGCGCATCGGTCAGGCCGCGCACGGTGTCCGAGAAGTTGGCGCTCGACAGCGACGGCACCAGCACCGCGACAAATTCCGACCGCCCCCACGACAGCGCACCCGCGGCAGCATCGGCCACGTAGCCGAGCTGGTCGTTGGCCTTGCAGACCCGTTCGCGCGTCTCGGCAGCCACGCTGTGGCCGGCAAGGACGCGCGACACGGTCATCTTCGGTACGCCGGGCAGGCGGGCTACG
>NZ_JAGXKA010000503.1:0-234 GCF_019091065.1 Burkholderia sp. GbtcB21 | reverse complement strand
GCGAGACCCATGGGTTTTCGGTAAACTCCCGCCCATGTCCGTTACGCCGGTTCCCATCGTGTCCACGCCTGTCGCCGTTTGCGTATCGCCCGCCGAATCGCCGGATCACCCGGTCACCGTGCGCTGGCGGGGCGACGAGGCCTACGAGACGAGCTGCGACGCGATGCGCGCGTTCACCGATGCGCGCACGGCCGACACCGGCGACGAGCTCTGGGTGGTCGAGCATCCGCACGT
>NZ_JAGXKA010000502.1:0-234 GCF_019091065.1 Burkholderia sp. GbtcB21 | reverse complement strand
AATTAATTGGTAACATATACATATATCGGGTATGCTCTTAATGGGTATTACTCATGTATGCGTATTTTATTTTTGACCATTAGATCAAATATCTAATGGTTGATATTTATAATCATTAATTAAATATTAAAAAATTAATATTTCCTATTTTGTTATTCTATATATTTCTAAAATAGATAAAACTATTAATAGAAATAAAAAATTTATAAATGGAATTGTTATTTAAAAAATAAA
>NZ_JAGXKA010000501.1:0-234 GCF_019091065.1 Burkholderia sp. GbtcB21 | reverse complement strand
CAGGACAAGGATGGTAACGACGATCCCGCCGCCGAACACCGAAATGCTCTGATAACGACGAACCGATTGAAGCGGGCTCTGCGACATGGCGCGCGTTGACGATCGCGAACGCGCCCGGAACGACGTCGTTCCGGCACCCGTGACCGTCTCGGAAAACACCTAGAAAATGAAGGGATTTCCGAACATGCCAAAGGCTCGCGCGGGCGTCCTCGTCGCATGAACCATTTCGTACAT
>NZ_JAGXKA010000500.1:0-234 GCF_019091065.1 Burkholderia sp. GbtcB21 | reverse complement strand
ATGCCGGGCATGCCAGGGATGACGGGGCACCGCCAGCACGGCAAGCCGGCGCCGGCCGCGCCCGCGCCCCCCGACGCGCTGCCGGCCGGCGCACCGCTCGCGGCGTTGCGCACGCTTGCGAACGAAAGCCGCGAGCCCGGCACGTTCCGGGCCACGCTGGTGGCGCTGCCCGTTGCGCGGCCGCTGCTGCCCGGTGCGCGGCCGGCCGCCTTCTGGCCGTTCGGCGCGGGCACG
>NZ_JAGXKA010000499.1:0-234 GCF_019091065.1 Burkholderia sp. GbtcB21 | reverse complement strand
GCGAGCCTCGAGATGTCGCTGACGGCACTCGTCTGGGTGGTCGATGCCTATACGCCCAGCTTCGCCGCGCTGCTGCTGTTCGGCGGCGCGCCCGCGAACCGTTACGGGCCGCGTACGATCTATGTCGCCGGGCTCGCGCTGTTCGTCGCCGCGCCGGTGCTGTGCGCGGCCGCGCAGACGAGCGGCATGCTGGTCGCCGCGCGGCTGCTGCAGGCCGTCCGTGCCGCGCTCTGC
>NZ_JAGXKA010000498.1:0-235 GCF_019091065.1 Burkholderia sp. GbtcB21 | reverse complement strand
GAACAGACAAGTAGTCGTTGTTTAGACCAGGGACTCAGACTAGGACCAGAACCCAGACAAAAAAACAAACCGGAACCCAAACCTAGACCTGGGACCCAAAATTAGAACCTGAACAAGAATCGCCGAACCAGGAACGTAGAAGAAGATTAGGACCGTGAGAAGGACCCGGACCTTGACCTAGAACCAACCCCAGACCCCGCTCTTGTCCCAAACTCACACCGAGCCTGTTGCACTC
>NZ_JAGXKA010000050.1:0-5590 GCF_019091065.1 Burkholderia sp. GbtcB21 | reverse complement strand
CGCCGTGCCGCTGAATTGGCGTTGAACGCCGCCCGAGTGCTCACCTTTCTTGACGAAACCAGTTTCGACCCCGATCAGCACTGCACCACGCTCGCCGAGTCGTTCAACCACATATTGGCGCAGCTCATCGCGCGCGGCATCGGCGTCCCACTGCGCCCGCTCGAGCAGGTGCTGCACGCCGTCCGGTGTTGCCTCGCCAATCCATTCGGCAAGTTGCCAGCCGTTCTTGCGCTCCACTGTGCCCAGCAGCCCCTTCATATATGCCAGTGCGCGCTGCCGGGGTTCAGGGCGTCTGAACAGGTGTCCGAGACGTTCATGCAATGCGTATAGTTCACGTTCCCACGATTTCGCAATTGCCCGCATCGGCTTAGACTCATGTAGTAATGCTAATCAACTATAGAAAAAAATCTACGGCTGTAGTATTAGGCGTCTCACGCGGCGACCGATAAGGCAAACTTGAAGGCTGCACGAGCATCATCGTCTGATGCACGACAGCCTCCGCGCCTTGATCGCTCGCATACGCGTTCTCCTGAAACCGGTACTGGCACCGCACGATCAGGTACTCGCGGTTCTGATCGGCACGCGGACAATGCGCAAGTGTGAACAGATAACCAGGCGCCGCCCCGCGCACATCGGTGTCGGCGTTCGCGCGCTCATGTTCAGCCTGCTGTTCCTCGAGCCGCACGCGGCTGTAATGCGCACCGGGCGCATCGTCGCGATAGCCGCCCGGCCATTCGAACGATGCGAAGCTGTCGTGGTCATGGCCGCGCGGATCGACCTTCTGCGATGAAAGATCGGCGCGCGGTTTCGTATAGTCGTAGTCACTCGTCTGGTGCCTGCCGACGCTCACCTCCTGCGCAAGCAGCCAGCCGTCGATGTGCTCCTCGTCGGCGATCGCGGTACGGTCACGCGCGATGTATGGAATCGTTTCGTAGCCGGGCAGCGCCGTATGCGATGACATCGCGTCGCTCAGCATCAGCGTATGCGTGTCCTCCGCATGCTTGAACCAGTAATAGATGCCTTCGAACTCCATCAGCCGCGACACGAACGCGGCATCGGTCTCGTTGTACTGCACGCAATACTCGCGCGGCACATACGATTCGGCGAGGTGATTCTCGATCGGAAAGTCGTACGTCGACAGCACTTCCTGCACGATCTCAGGCACGGTCCTGTTCTGGAAGATTCGGCAATCGGAGCGGCGCGTCGCGAGCCACAGCCACGGGCGCACGACCAGCTCGTAGCCGTAGTACCGCTCGGCACGCCTGCCCGCGAGAGATGCGCGCGCAACGATTCCGTTCAGGTAGCGGGTCGACTGGTCCTGCTGTTCGATCCGGACGGTTACGGGCTTGCCGAGCATGTCCTTCAGCGACAGGCCGTGGCTGTCCGCAAGCGCCTCGATCCGGAATTCGAATAGCCGGCCAAGTTCGTCGCTGCCGTCGAGCGTGTGAAATTTCAGGTCGTCGCCGTGCGTGCTGTCGAGTGTGAACACGCGGGTCACGTCGTCTCCTCCTCGTCGATCCGGTAGACGAACTGGCCGTCGGACACGCCCACCTCGATCGCCGACCGTCCGGGGCCGTTGAGCGCCGCGCGCAGGATCGCATGGCCGATCCGCGGCAAGCACCCTACGTCTGAGATCGCATCCGTCAGCCGGCGGCCTGCGGAGTCCGAATCGGTCTCATGTGTTGCGCGCCACAGGACGAATAGTGTTGGCGACGGGGCCCTACGATCTGGAGCCACATCCTTCACTCCCCTCTTGCCGGGGGCGGACAGGCACAACTCACAGTAGGACAATTAATCGTCGGACGAAAGGACGGCCGCATTAGTCGGTCGCCAAGCGTGATGATGTTTTGCGTTTGCGACACTCGCCGTGCCGGCTTGCGTCAGCAACTCCGAAAAGTAAAGGGCTCGAATGAAGTTCGCCGTTAAGCATTGTCCAACGCCTGTCATCGGCGAGGCTCGGCGAGAAGATTGGTGCGTCAAGTTGGAAAGATCAGTCAGGAGGTGGCTGATTCGATTGATAGGTATTTTAGGGGCCGACCGCTAAGCGTTGTCACGCCTAGATCAGTCGACGCCGGTAAAACGCACCGAGATCAAGGGGATGCCGATAAGCAGGCTTATCTCGTTATCGTGCCGTTCGGCGATGTCTGCAAACAGCCACGCGCGACACCGAGTGGCCGTTGTGGAGCCACGCGGAGGACTCTTTGCGACCCTCCGCGACCGTTCGACGCTGTGCAGTCTATGCGACCGCTTCTGAGATGCAACGGACATCCGCTCGCGGGGACTCGCCGGCAAGTCATCGGTCGAACCAGCGGTACTGGATGGTAAGCGAGATAGCCTTGTAGTCGCCGCCCACCCGCGTGACGAATCCCTTCGACGCCGCCAGTTTCGCGGACCAGCCGCGAGCAAAGGGCACCGAAAGCGTCAGTCCGAACCGCGTATTGGCCTGCCGGTCCTGATTTTCCCGGCCGTCGACTGAAGTGCGCCCGCCGGCGAAATAGCCGACATCGCCGGCCAGCCATAGCCCGGGCCAGAAGTTGTAGCTCGCATGCAACTGCACGGCGCAAAGCGGCGCCTGACTTCGCGTGTGGCCGAGGAAGAAGTCCGTATTGTCTGTAAAGAACCAGATTCCCGCGGACGCTTCATAAAACCAGTTGCCGACCGGCTTTGAGATGCCAATCTCCGGTTTGAACGACCACCGGTTGGCACCTACGTTGACGAGGTGCGAGTCCACGTATTGTCCGGTAGGCGCGATCACGGTCAGGCTCACGCCGACGGAGGTGGCAGGCGTGCGGCGCGCGAATTCTTCGGGTGATAAAGCGGGACCGCCGATCGGGTTGAACGCGAAGCGCAGGCGCAGATCGCCGAGACCCGCGCGATGGATTTCCTGCGGGGCGTCCACCACGTTCCCGCTGATGTTGCCGCGGGCGAACGGCATGGCTAGACCGAACGACGCCGCGTGGCCCGCGATGCCGAAGGTTTGCACATAGCCGAGCGTAAGAAAGTTGAGGTTTGCGTGAACGTTGGTGATGGGCAGCGACGGGTCGGTCAGCACGTCGCCCGTCAGGAACGTATAGGTGGCGGCGAGAAAATGGGTGCCGACCGGCGACGCCGAGTACGTCCGCGGCTCCAGCTCCTGGGCGAACGCGCTGGGCACCGCAGGCAGGAGGAAGAGCAGGCACGCGGGCAGAAGTGTCCGGGCCGAGGGTGGACACCTCATCGTCGATCTACAAGGGCACGGTGCTGACGCATGGCGTAGAGCCGCGAGGCGAGAAGGCGCGATGTTCCCGGCGACTCTCATATTGACACCCGATACCGGCTCAGATGTTCCGCATCCTCCGCCTCATTCTGCCTTTCGGCTTGAATGCTACGGCATCGGCATACGCCCGCGGGGCCCTGCATTGCCTCATCGATGACGGGCGTGGTCGCGCTCTTTGACATCACGCCGAAATGAGTGTCACCGGACGGGCTAACGGGCTAGCGGCAACCCTGGCTGTTCGCCGTTTTGTAACACGTCTGCCCGTTCGGGGCCTTATAGACGCCTTTGCCGTTTTTCATCTTCACTTCACCGCCGTGACCCGTCTGTACAGTGGTCACGCCCACGGAGTTCGTTTGCGCCTTCGCTGCGTTGCCCGTGTTCGGGTTATAGCGCGCGGCGTTTTCGCCGTTGCTACATGTGGTCGTTCCCCGTGCGTTCGTCGTGCACTGAGCTGCAAAGCCGCTCGAAGAAAGCAGCGCGCATAGCAGCATTGCCAGGGCTTTAGCTTTCATGATCGCTCCTCCCGCACTAAGGCGGTCTGTTCACTGAGTAACAGCATATGCCATCATTTCTCGCACCGGATGGTCTTTGGGCGTTGGATCTCGCACTGCGCCGCTGATACGCTTCCATCGAATCAGCGCCCTGCAGGAGAAAAATCAGGGCCAAGGCTAAGCGGGATCATTCTACGTTTCATGCGAGTTTCAAGCGGCTGCTGTCTGGAGCGGAGCGGACGTTCGAATGTCCAGTTGGATCGTCGGCTCAATGGCCGGAAACGGCCGAACTGAGTCAGACGATCTGACGCTGTCTGTTTGGTCTAGTCCAGCCTTATACAACTTATACATCTCAGCGATCAGCCGTCTTTCCGCGGGGGCAGGATCAATCTGGCGTGCACTTCCACAACGAACAGTTTGTGGCTCGCCAGCATCCGCGTTAAATCCCCCTCCGAGTGGGCAGAACGACGATCTTTCCAGAGGCTGCCGCCTGCAGCGTCGCGACTTCCTGACGCAGTGTTTCATTGATCGAGGCCAGCCTCGCGACGTCGGCCAGTGCAGCGTCGCGCTCCGCGCACAAGATCTTCAGCTGTTCTCTTACTTTCTTGACCTCTGCAGCCTTGGCGTCGCGCTGCTGCCGGGTGCCCCGACCGACTTGAGCGCGGATCTCTTCGGCGATGTCGGGGTACGTGTTGTGGACGAGGCCGGCGCTCACGCCGGCCTCGGTGGCGACTGCGGAGATGCTCAGCTTCAGTCCCTTGTTCTTGACCCGCAGCATCGCCAGTTGCAGCTCCCCGCGCGTCTTTGCTCTGCTCCGGCGGCGGGGCGCCGCCCCGGTCTGGGCCTCGGCGGGCGTGGTGCCTGCGCGGGTGCTCATGCGCCCTCCAGCGCGGCCATGTACGCCTGGCCCTGGTCATCGGTCGGCAGCGCGCAGCCGAGATCCTTCAGCACCTGCGTCGAGCGCTCGACAGCCCGCCGCGCCTTATCCGCCACTTCGGGGCCGCAATCGGTGATCGCCGCTAGCCGCAGGTTGTCCAGGTGGATCATCTGCCACGCAGATGCTTGCCCCTGGTCGATGACGGCCTGCGAACAACCTCCACACATTGATGGGTCGTACACCCCTTGGCCGTGACAGCCGTGCGTGCCACTGATGCACCACGCGTGTCCGGTGCTGCGCAGTTCGACCGACTCGGCCGTTTGTCTCAGGAGCTGCTTGATGTCTCGTGCGGCACGAGTCCGCGTCTGCAAGATCTTCTTGCCGGCGCCCCCGCTAAGCAGTGCATCGGGATGCGCCCAACCTTCCAGCAGCCCCAGCCGCGCCTCGAACATCTCCTCCTCGAACTCACGATATAGCGCGTGATCCTGGTAGGGGCTGGCGGCGTAAAGCTGCGTCCACGACATCGACGCATGTTTGAGTTGACCCTGCCTCGTTTTCACGTACAGCATTTCATGCGGCGATCAAGCTAGCCTCGTAGTCCACGGGGGTGAGGAAGTCGATCGAGGTATGCAGGCGTTGCCGATTGTAATAGCCCTCGATCCAATCGACGATATCCAGGCGGGCGTGAGCACGCAGCTGCCGCACGATGCGAGGACGGCCATAGCTGCCACGGCTGGCACGATGAATGGCGGCGACCTCGGCGTCCAGCGCGGCATTGGCCTGGGCCCGCCGACTTGGCGCCCGGCCGTGACACTGGCAATAGCCGCTGCGCGACACACCCAAAACCCGGCAAAGCCTGCTCACGCTGTACTGGTCGCGATGTGCGTCGATCCAGGCGTACCTCACCGCGACCCCTTCGCGAAGTACGCCGTCGCCTTTCGAAGAATTTCGATATCCAGCTTTGCG
>NZ_JAGXKA010000005.1:0-500475 GCF_019091065.1 Burkholderia sp. GbtcB21 | reverse complement strand
GCCGTCACCGAACCGTCCTTCGAGAACGCCGGCTTCAGCCCCGCCAGCGATTCCGCCGTCACGCCGTGACGCACGAACTCGTCGGTCGCGAACTGCAGCGGCTCGCCCTTGCGTTGCGGAATCGACACCGGCACGATCTCGTCGTCGAAGCGCCCGGCCTTCTGCGCGGCTTCCGCCTTGTTCTGCGACAGCGCCGCGAACGCGTCCTGCTCTTCGCGCGTAATACCGTATTCCTTCGCGACGTTCTCCGCCGTGATGCCCATGTGGTACTGGTTGTACACGTCCCACAGCCCGTCGACGATCATCGTGTCGACCAGCTTCGCGTCGCCCATCCGGAACCCGTCGCGCGAGCCCGGCAGCACGTGCGGCGACGCGCTCATGTTCTCCTGGCCGCCCGCGATCACGATCTCCGCGTCGCCCGCGACGATCGCGTTCGCCGCCAGCATCACGGCCTTCAGGCCCGAGCCGCACACCTTGTTGATCGTCATCCCCGGCACTGCCGACGGCAGCCCGGCCTTGATCAGCGACTGCCGCGCCGGGTTCTGCCCCGAGCCGGCCGTCAACACCTGGCCCATGATCACTTCGCTGACCTGCTCGGGCTTCACGCCCGCACGCTCCAGCACCGCGCGGATCACCGTCGCGCCCAGCTCAGGCGCCGCAATCTTCGCAAGCGTGCCGCCGAATTTGCCGACCGCGGTCCGCGCGGCCGATACGATCACTACGTCCGTCATTTCCCTGTCCTCCAGGCCCGCACGACACGGCGCATCGTTACCGGCCCTGTTAAAAAAACTGCGGTGCATCGGACAGCGTGCGCCGCTGTCCGGTTTTCGTCAATCGCGCTGCAATACGTAGCGCCCCGGCGCCGGCTCGATCACCGGGAACTGCGCGGAACCCGGCTTGGCGGGTGGCGCCACCTTGCGGCCGCCGTACTGGTCGAGCCACTCGACCCAGGTCGTCCACCAGCTTCCCGGCTGCTCGGCCGCACCGGCGAACCAGTCGTCCGCGGCTTCGGGCAGGTCGCTGTCGTTGACCCAGTAGCTGCGCTTCTTCTTCGCCGGCGGATTGATCACGCCCGCGATGTGACCCGACGCGCCGAGCACGAACTTCAGCGGGCCCGACAGGATCGACGTCGACGCGTAGGCCGTCTGCCACGGCACGATGTGATCCTCGCGCGAGCCATAGATGAAGGTCGGCACGTCGATCAGCGACAGGTCGACGGATTCGCCGCACACGGTCAGCGCGCCCGGCTCGCGCAGCTTGTTCTCGAGATAGGTATTGCGCAGGTACCACGCGTACATCGGGCCCGGCAGGCTCGTCGAGTCGCTGTTCCAGTACAGCAGATCGAACGGCGCGGGCGTGCGGCCCTTCAGGTAGTTGTCGACGACGTAGTTCCACACGAGATCATTCGGCCGCAGGAACGAGAACGTGTTCGCGAACTCGACGCCGCGCATCAGCCCCGGTTGCGTGCCGTTCTTGCCGCCGATGGTCTGCTCGCGCATCTGCACGTGCGCCTCGTCGACGAACACGTCGAGAATGCCCGTGTCGGTGAAGTCGAGCATCGCGGTGAGCAGCGTCATCGACGCGGCCGGGTGCTCGCCGCGCGCGGCGAGCACCGCCAGCGCGGTCGCGAGCATCGTGCCGCCGACGCAGAAGCCGAGCGTGTTGATCTGTTCGCGGCCGCTGACCTGCTGCACGGCATCGATCGCCGCGAGCAGCCCTTCGTTCATGTAGTCGTCCCACGTCTTGTGCGCGACCGATGCATCCGCATTGCGCCACGACACGAGGAACACCTGATGGCCGCTCGACAGCGCGTGCGCGACGAGCGAATTCTCGGGCTGCAGGTCGAGGATGTAGAACTTGTTGATGCACGGCGGAACGATCAGCAGCGGCCGCTCGAACACCTTGTCCGTCTTCGGCGTGTACTGGATCAACTGGATCAGGTCGTTCTCGTAGACGACCGCGCCTTCAGTACACCCGAGGTTCTTGCCGACCACGAACTGCGATTCGTCGGTCTGTGAAATCTTGCCGCGCTGCAGGTCGCCGAGCAGGTTCATCATCCCCTGCCGCAAGCTTTCGCCCTGCGTCTCGAGAATCGATTTCTGCGCGTCGGGATTGAGTGCGAGGAAGTTGCTCGGCGCGGCGGCGGCCGTCCATTGCTGGACCGTGAACCGAATGCGCTCGCGCGTCTTCGGATCGGTCTGAAGCGCGTCGGCCAGTTCCTGCAGATAGCGCGCGTTGAGCAGATACCAGGCAGCCGCGAACGCATGCGCCGGCGACGCCTTCCATGCATCGCCGCTGAAGCGGCGGTCCTTCAGTTCGGGCGATTCGAGCTTCGCGGCGGCCGCCTGCTGCATCAGCGTCATGCAATCGCGCGCGTAGTCGGCCTGCAGTGTCTGCAGCCGTTCGGGCGGAATCGCCGCAACCGGCAGCTTCAGCCCCGCGAACGGCGACGCCATGCTGCCCAGATCGGGCATCGACGGCACCTGGAACGGAAACGAAGTCGGGAACTGGAATGTCGCGAACGGATTGGCGGTGGCCGACGCAGTCGCGGCGCGCGCCGGATCTGCAAAACCGCGCCACGCGCTCAACCACGATTCGAACATCTGCTGCATCGGCTGGGCGGCCGGATCGAAGCCGGTGCTGCCCGTGGAAGTGCCCGCCTGAGCGGACGTCGACGAATTTTTCGATGCTGTCATTACCTGCCTTACCGGTGATTCGTGAGCGTCTATCGTGAAATCCTGCTCGCGCGCGGCGTGCCGGCTGCGAGCCGGGCCGTCATGCTCTGGAGAGGCGTCTCCAGATTCTGCCGCAGTGCGGTATTTTTATCATTATCGTTTTCCCCATGTGAAGCGCCATGTCAAACCGCTGAACATTTCCGCACAGAGATAATCCGTGCGCAACAGACGGGACAAGGGTTTCGGCGAAACATAAAACATTTTGGTCGACTTGACTTCGGGATTTTTCATTCGGCTGCGCATGCAACGCCGCATTGCCGTCTAAATATCGAGATAACCGATTTCGCGACGCAACAAAACCATGCGCGCATGCGCATGCGTCAATCGGCCAGCCAGATCGCCGCCGCCATGCGGCCCGTCACGCGGTCGCGCCGGTACGAATAGAAGCGCGCGCGTTCGGTGACCGTACAGGCGGTCCCGCCGCTCACGTGCGCCACGCCGGCACGCGCGAGGCGCAGGCGCGCGAGCGCATGGAGATCGGCGAGAAACTTGCCGGGCGTGCCGTCGATCGCGACGAACGCACGACGGGTTTCATCATGCTCCGACTGCGGGGCCGTGTCGAGAAACGCGTCGCGCACGTCGGCGCCGACCTCGAACGCCTGCGGGCCTATCGCCGGCCCGAGGTACGCATGAAGCGTGTCCGTCGCGCCGCCCGCGAGTGCCGCGACGCGCGCCGCGGTCTGCTCGACGATGCCGGCCGCGAGCCCGCGCCAGCCCGCATGCGCGGCGCCGACCGCGCGGCCCCGCGCGTCGCACAGCAGCACGGGCAGGCAGTCGGCCACCATCACGACGCAGACGGCGCCCGTCCGGTCCGTGACGCTCGCGTCGGCCCGCACCGGTGCCGCAGCCGCGGGCGCCGCCGCGATCACCTCGTCCGCGCGCACGATCTGCGCGCCGTGAACCTGCTCGAGCCATGCCGCGCTCGACTGGCCTGCCAGCGCGAGCAAGCGCGCGCGATTCGCGGCGACATGGACGGGATCGTCACCGGTATGCAGGCCGAGATTCATCCCGCCAGCCAACGCGGCACCGTCCTGCCAGCGCCCGTACGGGCCTTCGCTCACGCCGCCGTCGCGCGTCGTGATCAGCGCGCGCACGCGCGGCGACACCTGCCAGTCGGGCTGCACGCAGTCCTGCCACGTCAACGGCGTCAGGTTCGTCATCGGCACTCACTCCTCCTCATCGTCCAGGTACGGCTCATCGTCGTGATACTCGCCGCCGAAATCGTCATCGTCGTAGACACCGTCGTCGTCGTCGAATTCCTCGTCGCCCTGCCCGAAGCCGAGCGCCGCGACGAGTGCGTTCATGTCGTCCGGCAACGGGCAGCGCCACTGCATCGCCTTGCCGGTGACCGGATGCACGAGGCCGAGCCGCCATGCATGCAGCGCCTGTCGCGCGAACCCGTCCGGAAGCGGCGCGACCGAGCGCTTGCCGCGCGCGCGTCCGTAGACGGGATCGCCGAGCAACGGGTGCCCGGCATGCGCGCAGTGCACGCGGATCTGATGCGTGCGGCCGGTTTCGAGGTCGCACTGGATCGCCGAAACCGGCTGACGTTGCCACACGCATGTGTCAACCGTGCGGAAATGCGTGCGCGCGGGCTTGCCCGACGCGCCCGTGACGACAGCCATGCGCGTACGCTCGCGCGGATCGCGGCCGATCGGCGCGTCGATCGTGCCTTCCTCGGGCATCGTGCCCCACACGAGCGCGAAATAGCGGCGCTTCACCGTGCGGGCCTGCAGCTGGCGCACGAGGTCCGTCTGCGCGGCCAGCGTGCGTGCCACCACCATCAGGCCGGAGGTCTCCTTGTCGAGCCGGTGGACGATCCCCGCGCGCGGCAGGCCGGCCGCCGCGTCGCCGTAGCGATGCAGCAGGCCGTTCAGGATCGTGCCGCTCCAGTTGCCGGCCGCCGGGTGCACGACGAGGCCGGCCGGCTTGTTGATGACGACGAGCGCGTCGTCCTCGTAGATGACGTCGAGCGGCACGGGCTCCGGCGTGAACGCGAGCTGCTCGGGAAGCAGGTCGGGCACGAGCTCGATCTTCGCGCCGAGCGGCACCGGCTGGCGGATCTTCGCCGGCGCGCCGTCGAGCAGCACGCGCTGCGCCTCGATCCAGCTCTGCAGGCGGCTGCGGGAGAATTCGGGGAACAGCTGGGCGAGCGCCTTGTCGAGGCGTTCGCCCGCGAGCGACAGCGGCACTTCGACGACGCGCGGCGCGTCATCGCCCGCCGCGGACGGCGCCACGGGCGGTTGCAATACGTCGCCGGTCAGATCGTCATCGAGGGAATCCCCCGAGGCAGCGTCGGCGGGCCGACCGCTTGGGCTATAATCTTCGCGATTTGGTGTGCCCGGCTGGGCATTCTGCGAACTTGAACGGGTCATTTAGACTGGGTCACCGAGACTTGAAGCTAGGACATGCGAGCATGATGAATTCGACCAAACGTACGGCCAGAACCGTCGCCGCCCGGGCTGCGGCGGTAGCGGCCGCGGCCCTCATCGCCGGCTGCCACGGCTTGCCGCAGAAGCAGGACGAGACGGCTACCTGGTCGAACAACAAATTATACTCAGAGGCCCAGGACGCACTGTCCGGCGGCGACTGGGGCAAGTGCGCGAAATATTTCGAATCGCTGCAAGGTCGCGATCCGTTCGGCCATTTCGCGCAACAGGCGCAGATCAACGTTGCATACTGCAACTGGAAGGATAACGAAGCGGCAGCCGCCGACCAGGCCGTCGACCGCTTCATCCAGCTCCACCCCGATCATCCGGATATCCCGTACGCGTACTACCTGAAGGGGATGATCCACTTCAACGACGATCTGGGCCTGTTCGGCCGCTTCTCCGGCCAGGACATGAGCGAGCGCGATCCGCAGGCGCTGCGCGAATCGTACGATGCGTTCAAGGTCGTCGTCGACCGCTTCCCGAAGAGCAAGTACGCGCCCGACGCGGCTGCACGGATGCGCTACATCGTCAACGCGCTCGCGTCGCACGAAGTGCACGCGGCCGACTACTACTACCGTCGTGGCGCGTATGTCGCGGCCATCAACCGCGCGCAGCTCGCGATCAAGGACTACAAGGGCGCGCCGGCGATCGAGGACGCGCTGCACATCATGATCCTGTCGTACGGCAAGCTGAACCAGCCGCAACTCGCCGAGGACACGAAGCGCGTGCTGGCGGGCACGTTCCCCGACAGCCCGTACGTGACCGGCCATTCGCGCCCCGGTGCGAAGAAGTCGTGGTGGCAGTTCTAAAGCGCTGCGCGACGCAACGCCAGTTGCACGAACAAAAAACCCGGCCATCGAGCCGGGTTTTTTGTTGGCGCCGCATTGCGGCGGCACAGGCGCGGTCGCGCGGCGGTCGCCGCGCGCGCCGTCACATGCGTTTTTCCGAGCGGTGCTCGTCGAAGAAGTCCTGGACGACCGCGATCTCGCGGGTCCGCTTGAACGGCGGCAGGCTCTGCCAGATCCGGCGCCCGTAAGGCTTGTCGACGAGCCGCGTGTCGCAGATCATCAGCACGCCGCGATCCGTCTCCGCACGAATCAGCCGGCCCGCGCCCTGCTTCAGCGTAATCACGGCCTGCGGCAACTGGTGCACGGCGAACGGGCTCAAGCCCTTCTTCGTCAGCGCGTCGAGCCGCGCGGCCAGCACCGGATCGTCGGGCGGTGCGAACGGCAGCTTGTCGATCACGACGAGCGACAGCGCGTCGCCGCGCACGTCGACGCCTTCCCAGAAACTCTGGCTGCCGACCAGGATCGCGTTGCCATACGCGCGGAAGCGATCGAGCAGCTCGGTGCGGCTCGCATCGCCCTGCACGAGCAGCGGCGTATTCCAGCCGCGCGCTTCGATCACGTCGCGCAGCTTCGACGCGATCCGGTCGACCGCGCGCAACGTCGTGCACAGCATGAACACGCCGCCGCCGGACGCCTCGATCGCCGGCAGCGCGGCATCGAAGACGGCATCGGTAAATGCGGGCGAAGACGGCTGCGGCAGGTTGCGAGGCACGTACAGCAGCCCCTGCGACTGGTAGTCGAACGGGCTTGCGAGCGTCATCGAACGACGCGAGCTGAGGCCCATCTGCGCCGCGTAGTGCGTGAAATCGCCGCGCACCGACAACGTGGCCGACGTGAACACCCATGCACGGGGCACGCCCGCGCGCTGCTTCGCAAAGATCGGCGCAACCGACAGCGGCGTTTCGTGCAACTGGACGGTATGCGCGAACACCTCGACCCAGCGCACCTTCTCGTTCGGATCGCCGTCGGACGCCGCCTTGTCGCCGGCCGCTGCCTCATCGGCCTTCGCGGCCGCCTCCGCCGCGCCGGGCGCGACCCAGCCGGCCAGCAGGTCCTGCAATTCGCGTGCGCGCCGCAGGCATGCACCGAGCGACTCCGCCCGTTCGGCCTGGCTCGCGAGCGCCGACGCGAGCGCATCGAGCGCCGCCTCGAGCGCGTCGAGCGCGCCGAACATCGGATGATCGTCGCCGAGCTGGGCGAGCGACATGCGGACGATCTGGTCGTTCGCGAACGCGAGGCGCAAGTCGCGTGCCGCCCGTTCGAGATCGCCGCCGAGCTTCACCCACTCGACCGCGTCGCGCGCATGGCTCAGGCCTTCGGCCACCGTGTCGCGCGCGAGCTCGAGGATCTGCGTCGTCGACAGCGTCTCGCCGAAGAACAACGTCGCCGTCTCCGGCAACTGGTGCGCTTCGTCGAAGATGATCGTGTTCGCGTTCGGCAGCAGTTCGGCCATCCCCGTGTCGCGCAGCATGATGTCCGCGAAGAACAGGTGGTGGTTGACGACGACGACGTCGGCCTGCTGTGCCTCGCGCCGCGCCTGCATCACGAAGCATTCCTTGTAGTGCGGGCACTCCTGGCCGAGGCAGTTGTCGCGCGTCGACGTGACCATCGACCACACGGGTGCCGTTTCCGGCACGCTCGCGAGTTCGGCCTTGTCGCCGCTCTTCGTGAGCTTCGCGAAGCGGACGATTTCCTGCAGGTAGGCCGTGTCCTGCCGCGACGGCAGGCGGCCGTTGTCGGCCGTGCGTTGCAGGTAGTAGTGGCACAAGTAGTTTGCGCGACCCTTGAGCATCGCGACCGTCACCGGCACCGCGAGCGCGTTGCGCACGGTCGGGATGTCGCGCTGGAACAACTGGTCCTGCAGGTGCTTCGTGCCGGTCGACACGATCACCTTGCCGCCCCACAGCATCGCGGGCACGAGATACGCGTAGGTCTTGCCGGTACCCGTACCGGCCTCGACGATCAGCGTGTTGTCGCCTGCGTCGCTGTCGGACTCGGCGGCCGCGGCATCGTCCGCCGCCGGCCCGGCCGTCTTGTCGCCGTCGCCGAGGCGGCGCGCCGGCCGCTTGCGGGTTTCGAAGATCTCGGGTTCGGGCATCCGGCGCGCGGACGCTTCCATCGCGGACGCAACCGCACGCGCCATCTCGATCTGCGACGTACGCGGCCGATAGCCGTCGAGCGCGCGCGCCAGCAACCCGCCTTCGCCGAAGATCGTGTCGAGTTCGTCGACGCGCTTGCGGCTCAGCTCGAAGGTGCCTTCGGGCGCACGAACGCGCCCGGCGGACGACGCGTCTCGCCGGGCATCGGGGGTGGCTTCAAGCGGTGAATTCAAGGCAAGCGTTCCTGTGTCCAGCGCCCGAGCGGCGCCGGCGCTTGCCAGGCCGCGCTCAGGCGCGCTTATCCGGTTCCAGCTGCGATTGCAGCAAAATGATTTTGTCCTTGGCTGCCAGCTTTTCCTTCTTCAGCCGGTGCAGCGTGATGTCGTCGATGTCGGAGTGTCCTTCCTTCAGCTCGATCTCCCGAGCGAGCTGCTGGTGCTGCTCCTGCAATGCAGCCAAACGGTTGTGCAATTCCTGCTGCTGTTCCGTGAGACGGTTTTGCATGTTTGCCTCCTCATCGAAGCAGCGCGCCGGCTGGCGTGCCAACGCGCACGAGACTGATCCCGATCAATCCAACACGTTACTGCCCCTGCTGTTGCTGCTGCTTGGCCTTCTCGGCCGCTTCCTGCTGACGCCGCTCGACATCGGCCTTGTGCTGCGCGGCTTCCTTCTGCTTCTGCTCGTAGCGCACGGCGTTGTCCGCCCGCTCCTGCGCCTTCTGCGCCGCCTGCTGGTGCGCCTGGTCGAGCTTGCGCTGGAAGTCGGCCTGCTTCTGGTCGTATGCCTGCTTGCTCGCCGCGCGCTGCGGCCCTTCCGCGCCGCGCTGTGCCTGCTTCAGCGCATTCTGCTCCTGCTTGTCGCGGAACGCAGCCGCGTTCGCCGCGTCGTTCGCCGCGCGCTGCGGCGCTTCCGCCGCATTCTGCGCCTGCTTCAGCGCCTGTTGCTGGTCGCGCTGCTGCGCGCGCACCGCGCGCTGCTCGTCGTTCAGCGCAAGCTGCTCCTGGCGGATGCTCGCCCGCTCGTCGCGCATCTGGTCGCGAGCCTTGCCGAGACAGTGATTGACGAAGAACTTGCTGTAGCAATCGTGCTCGGCCACCGCATAACGATAATCGTTTTCCGCGGAGCGCTGATTGAGCACTTTTTGACGGGCGTCGAAATCCGGTGCGGCTGTGGCCGTAGCGGGTGCGGCTGCGACGGCTTCCGGCGCGGTTGCGTCGGAAGCCTGCGCGAACGCACCGGAAGGCCCGGCAGACAAAGCCGCGGCGAGCGCTGCGCCGAGCGCGGCGAGAGAAATGCGGGAAGTTGGCAACGTCGTAGGAAAGCTGCGGGACATGTGTCAAATTCTATCACCCCCGGCTGGGCGCTCCGCCATTTATGGCAAAATGCCCCGCTTCACCCACCCGCGGCATCTGGCCCGTCGGGCCGCCGTGCAGCCTGCCGCTCCGGGCCTGCCGGCCCGCGCCGCGATTTCAGCAGGCAGATCATCCACGACATGACGGAAACCGTAGCACTCAAGATCGTACAGCGCATCGCCACCGAACTGTCCGTCCAGCCGCGCCAGGTCGCGGCGGCCGTGCAACTCCTCGACGAAGGCTCGACCGTTCCGTTCATTGCCCGGTACCGCAAGGAAGTGACCGGCAACCTGGACGACACGCAGCTGCGCCAGCTCGAGGAACGCCTCCTGTATCTGCGCGAACTCGAGGATCGCCGCGCGGCGATCCTGTCGAGCATCGACGAACAGGGCAAGCTGACCGACGAACTGCGTGCCGCGATCGACGCGGCCGACAGCAAGCAGGTGCTCGAAGACCTCTATCTGCCGTACAAGCCGAAGCGCCGTACGCGCGCGCAGATCGCCCGCGAAGCCGGCCTCGAGCCGCTCGCGCAGGCGCTGCTCGCGAACCCGCTGCTCGACCCGCAGGCCGAGGCGGCCGCGTATGTCGACGCCGACAAGGGCGTCGCCGACGTGAAGGCCGCGCTCGACGGCGCACGCGACATCCTGTCCGAACAGTTCGGCGAGACGGCTGAGCTGCTCGGCAAGCTGCGCGACTACCTGCACAACCAGGGCGTCGTGTCGTCGGCTGTCGTCGAGGGCAAGGAAAACGAGGAAGGCGAGAAATTCCGCGACTATTACGACTACGCGGAAACGATCAAGACCGTGCCGTCGCACCGCGCACTCGCACTGTTCCGCGGCCGCAACGCGGGCGTGCTGACGGTGAAGCTCGGCCTCGGCGAAGAGCTCGACGCGCAGGTGCCGCATCCCGGCGAGGCGATGATCGCGCGCCATTTCGGTATCGCGAACCAGAACCGCCCGGCCGACAAATGGCTGTCCGACGTATGCCGCTGGTGCTGGCGCGTGAAGGTGCAGCCGCATATCGAGAACGAACTGCTCACGCAACTGCGCGAAACCGCCGAAACCGAAGCGATCCGCGTGTTCGCGCGCAACCTGAACGACCTGCTGCTCGCGGCACCGGCCGGCCCGAAGGCCGTGATCGGTCTCGACCCCGGCCTGCGCACCGGCGTGAAGGTCGCGGTCGTCGACCGCACCGGCAAGGTACTCGCGACCGACACGATCTACCCGCACGAGCCGCGCCGCGACTGGGACGGCTCGATCGCGAAACTCGCGCGCATCGCCGCGCAGACGCAGGCCGAACTGATCAGCATCGGCAACGGCACCGCGTCGCGCGAAACCGACAAGCTCGCGAGCGAACTGATCGCGAAACACCCCGAGCTGCGCCTGCAGAAGATCGTCGTGTCGGAAGCCGGCGCGTCGGTCTACTCGGCGTCCGAGCTCGCGGCGAAGGAATTCCCGGAGCTCGACGTGTCGCTGCGCGGCGCCGTGTCGATCGCGCGCCGCCTGCAGGACCCGCTCGCCGAGCTCGTGAAGATCGAGCCGAAGGCGATCGGCGTCGGCCAGTACCAGCACGACGTGAACCAGCGCGAACTCGCCCGCTCGCTCGACGCGGTCGTCGAGGATTGCGTGAACGCGGTCGGCGTCGACGCGAACACGGCATCCGCCCCGCTGCTCGCACGCGTGTCGGGCCTGAACGCGACGCTCGCGCGCAACATCGTCGACTACCGCGATGCGAACGGCCCGTTCCCGTCGCGCGAGCACCTGCGCAAGGTGCCGCGCCTCGGCGACAAGACGTTCGAGCAGGCCGCCGGCTTCCTGCGCATCAACGGCGGTGAAAATCCGCTCGACCGCTCGTCGGTGCACCCGGAAGCCTATCCTGTCGTCGAGCGGATGCTCGCGAAGATCAGCAAGCGCATCGACGACGTGCTCGGCAACCGCGAGGCGCTGTCGGGCCTGTCCCCTGCGGAATTTGTCGACGAACGTTTCGGCCTGCCGACCGTGCGCGACATCCTGTCCGAACTGGAGAAGCCGGGCCGCGATCCGCGCCCGGAATTCAAGACGGCGACGTTCCGCGAAGGCGTCGAGAAGGTATCGGATCTCGTGCCGGGCATGACGCTCGAAGGGGTCGTGACGAACGTCGCCGCGTTCGGCGCGTTCGTGGATATCGGCGTCCATCAGGACGGCCTCGTCCACGTGTCCGCGATGTCGACGAAGTTCATCAAGGACCCGCACGAAGTCGTGAAGGCCGGCCAGGTCGTCAAGGTGAAGGTGATCGACGTCGACGTGAAGCGCCAGCGCATTGCGCTGACGATGCGCCTCGACGACGATGCGGCAGCACCCGGCATGTCGTCGCGCGGCGGCCAGGATCGCGGCAACGCGGGGCGCGGTGCCGCCCGCCCGCCGCGTTCGCGCGAGCCGGAACCGGCCGGCGCGATGGCCGCGGCATTCGCGAAGCTGAAGCGCTGAGCACGCGAAAGCCGTCGACGCACGCAAAGCCCGCCGCAAGGCGGGCTTTTTTATTGCTGCCGCGAACGCACACGACTCGACGCTCGCTGGCGCCTGCGCGCACGCAGTCGGCTATCTGATTGGATGGTTTGGCTTGTGCGGAACACGCAGCGCGAGGCGGCTGCGTTTGCTTTGCGTTTGCAGCCGGCGCGATGCGAACGATCGCGGCAGGCCTCGGCGGTCGACAGACGCGGCGCGCGGCCAGAAAGCCCGCGCGCCGCGCCCGCTCAGATCTCGATCTTCGTGCCGAGCTCGACGACGCGATTCGCCGGAATCGAGAAGAAGTCGGTCGGCTTCGCGGCGTTCTGATGCATCCACGCGAACACGCGCTCGCGCCAGATCGACATACCGGGCAGATGCGTCGGCACGACCGTTTCGCGCGCGAGGAAGAACGACGTATCCATCAGCTCGAACGTCATGTCGTGCGCGCGGCCGAATTCCTCGAGCACGGCCTTCACGTCCGGCGTCTCGTTGAAACCGTACTCGGCCTTGACGATGTACAGCCCGCCGCCCGCATCGCGCGAGCTCAGGCGCTTGTCGTCGCGCACGTAAGGAAAATCGCGCGTGACGAACGTCAGGAAAATGGTGCGCTCGTGCAGCACCTTGTTGTGCTTCAGGTTGTGCAGCAGGCTGACTGGCACGAGCTTGTCGTTGCCGGTCAGGTAGATCGCGGTGCCCGACACGCGATGCGGCGGATGCGCGAGCAGCCCCTGCAGGAACGGCTCGAGCGGAATGCCGTCGGCCGCCGTGCGCTCCTTGACGATGTGGCGCCCCTTGTACCAGGTCATCAGCAGGAAGAACAGCAACGCGCCGATGCCGAGCGGCAGCCAGCCGCCCTGCGCGACCTTCAGCAGGTTCGCGCCGAAAAAGCCGAGGTCGATCGCGAGGAACACCGCGATGATCGCGCCGACCAGCAACCGGTTCCAGTTCCACACCTTCACCATCACGACGCATGCGAGCACGGTCGTGATCACCATCGTCGCCGTCACCGCAATGCCGTACGCGGCCGCGAGGTTGTCGGAGCTCTTGAAGCCGACCACGATGCAGAGGATCACGAACAGCAGCAGCCAGTTCACGACCGGCACGTAGATCTGGCCGATCGCGAGTTCCGACGTATGCAGCACCTTCATGCGCGGCACGTAGCCGAGCTGGATCGCCTGCGACGTCAGCGAATATGCACCCGAGATCACGGCCTGCGACGCGATCACGGTCGCAACCGTCGACAGCACGACGAGCGGCAGCAGCCCCCATTCGGGCGCCAGCAGGAAGAACGGGTTCTCGATCGCCTTCGGGTTCTGGATCAGCAGCGCGCCCTGGCCGAAGTAGTTCAGCACGAGCGACGGCATCACGAGCCCGTATGCAGCGAGGCGAATCGGCTTCGCGCCGAAGTGACCCATGTCCGCGTAGAGCGCTTCCGCACCGGTCAGCACCAGCACGACCGAGCCGAGCACGACGTAGGCCTGCAACAGGTGATCGGCCATGAACGACGCTGCGTAGTACGGATTGATTGCCGCGATGATGCCCGGCACGCGCACGATGTGGTACACGCCGAGCGCCGCGATCACGACGAACCACAGCACCATGATCGGGCCGAACAGCTTGCCGACCAACGCGGTGCCGTGGCGCTGGATCCAGAACAGCGCGATCAGGATCACGATCGTGATCGGCAGCACGAGGTGCGACAGGTGCGGCGTCGCGATTTCGAGACCTTCGACGGCCGACATCACCGAGATCGCCGGCGTGATCACCGCGTCCCCGTAGAACATGCATGCGCCGAATATCCCGAGCGCCATCAGCGCACCCGCGACGCGGGTTTTCGAGTCGAGCGGCCGCAGCGACAGCGCCATCAGCGCGAGCACGCCGCCTTCGCCGTTGTTGTCTGCCCGCATCACGAACAGCAGGTACTTGACGCCGACCACCAGGATGATCGCCCAGAACAGCAGCGAGATCACACCGAGAATCGAGCTTTCGGTCAGCGGAATGCCGTGCGCGGGGCTGAACGCCTCCTTGAGCGAATACAGCGGGCTGGTGCCGATGTCGCCGAACACGACGCCGATGGCTGCTATCGCTAGCGCCCGCATCGAGTGTTGTTGCGTCGAGTGCGGCGCGTGTGCTGCGTCGGTCGCGTGGATCGTGTCGTTCATATGAAGCGTAATAATCGGGTCCGGGTCGGACAAAACGAGCGCTATTCTACTCGCGCCCCCGTGAAACGCCGCCCTGCTCTGTTGCCGTGAAACCACGTGATCCACGCTGCGCATGCAATCCGGCGCGAGCTGTGGCAGGGCTGCCATCATAGCCGGGGCGGCGCCGTCTGCCTACCGGATACGCAGCGCACACCGCGCCGCACAAACGGTGCCGCAACGAAAAACGGCGCCGCAAGCGGCGCCGTACAAGGCTTTCCTTCGATCGGCCGGCCGCTTACGCGCCCGAACCGTCGCGCTGCGCGCGACCGCGCTTGATCCATGCCTCGAGGTTGTGCGGGCGAACCGTGTCCCACTCTTCGAACGGCTGATGAATCCACGGATTCGTCGGCAGATATTGCGTGTGATAGTCGGGCTTGACCTTCGAGCAACCCTTGTACCAGAGCACGGCCGAACGCACGGCCGTCACGGCCGGATAACGCTCCTTCAGGTGCTCCTGCACACGCGCGAGCGTGACGCCCGAATCGACGAGATCGTCGACCAGCAGCACGTTGCCCGCGAGGTTGCCGCGCGTCATCGTGATGTACTGCGCGATGTCGAGGTCGCCCTGCTCGGTGCCGGCCGCTTCCCGGTACGAACTCGTCGCGAGGATCGCGAGCGGCACGTCGTAGATGCGCGACAGTTGATCGCCGACGCGCAGGCCGCCGCGCGCGAGACACAGGATCTGGTCGAACTTCCAGCCCGATGCATGCACCTCGAGCGCAAGCAGCTCGATCAGACGATGATATTCGTCCCAGCCTACCCACAGGTTCTTGTCATCGTTGCGCGGATCGGTCATCAAGTCTGCCGCCGTCATCGTGATTTGCTGCGTCATCTGGGGTTACACCTTGAACGGATGGCGGAGCAGGATCGTTTCGTCGCGGTCCGGGCCCGTCGACACCATGTCGACCGGCACGCCAGCCACTTCCTGGACGCGGCTCAGGTAGGCCTGCGCGTTCGCCGGCAGTGCTTCCCACGTCTTGATGCCGACCGTGCTTTCCTTCCAGCCGGAGAACGTTTCGTACACGGGCTCGCAACGGGCCACATCGGCCGCACCGCGCGGCAGGATGTCCACATCCTTGCCGTCGATCTTGTAGCCGACGCACAGCTTGACTTCGTCGAGGCCGTCGAGCACGTCGAGCTTCGTCATGCACAGGCCCGACACGCCGTTGATCTGGATCGAGCGGCGCAGCGCGGCCGCATCGAGCCAGCCCGTGCGGCGCGGACGGCCGGTGACGGAACCGAATTCCTTGCCGACGTTCGCGAGCGTGACGCCGACCTGGTCCTGACGCTGCGGGTTGTCCGCATCGTACAGTTCGCTCGGGAACGGGCCCGAACCGACGCGCGTGCAATACGCCTTCGTGATGCCGAGGATGTAGTTGAGCTTCTGCGGACCGACGCCCGCGCCGGCCGACGCCGCACCCGCGACGCAGTTGCTCGACGTGACGAACGGATAGGTGCCGTGATCGATGTCGAGCAGCGTGCCTTGCGCGCCTTCGAACAGCAGGTTCTGGCCCGCGTTGTTCGCGTCGTACAGGCGGCGCGACACGTCGGCCACCATCGGCTTCAGGCGGTCGGCATAGCCGAGCATCGTGTCGAGCGTGGCCTGGAAGTCGACGGCCGCGCCACCCAGGTACTGGGTCAGCACGAAGTTGTGGAAATCGAGGTTTTCGCGCAGGCGGTCGGCGAAGGTCTTCGCGTCGAACAGGTCCTGCACGCGCAGCGCGCGGCGGCCGACCTTGTCTTCGTACGCGGGGCCGATGCCGCGGCCCGTCGTGCCGATCTTGCCCGCGCCCTTGCGCGCTTCGCGCGCCTGGTCGATCGCGATGTGGTACGGCAGGATCAGCGTCGCGGCTTCGGAAATGAACAGACGGTCGCGCACGTTCACGCCGGCTTCTTCGAGCTCGCCGATTTCCTTGAACAGTGCTTCGGGGGACAGGACGACGCCGTTGCCGATGTAGCAGGCGACGCCTTCACGCATGATGCCCGACGGAATGAGGCGCAAGATCGTTTTCTTGCCGCCGATGATGAGGGTGTGGCCGGCGTTGTGACCGCCCTGGAAACGCACGACGCCCTGAGCGTGGTCCGTCAGCCAGTCGACGATCTTGCCCTTGCCTTCATCACCCCATTGAGTTCCCACAACGACGACATTGCGCCCGGGAGTCACGTTCACTGCGCTGGCAGACATGTTGATTCGTTAGCTGGTTAAAAACGTATTCTACCTATGTTCGCGGGCGTTTCCGAATTTTTCCGTTTCGCTTCAACGATATGCACGCCGAAGCACGGCCCGCGAACGCCTGTTTATCGGGGTTCGACCACCCATGCGCCGTTGCGCTCGACGAGCGAACGGTCGCATGCGAACTCGTCGAGCACGTGGTCGTGGCCCGGCAGTGCCTGGATCACGACCTCGCCCGCATCGCGCAGCGCCGCGACGGCCGCGCCCAGCGCGTCGTCCTGCGCCCACGGCGCGAGAATCGCGGTGCCGCGCGCCTCGACCGGCGAAATCCGCGCGAGCTCGCGCAGGTCGAGCGAGAAGCCCGTGGCCGGACGGGCACGGCCATATGCCTGACCCACGTGGTCGTAGCGGCCGCCGCGTGCGATCGCGTTCGGCACGCCGTCGATGTACGCGCTGAACATCGCGCCGCTGTGGTACGCGTAGCCGCGCAGGTCGGCGAGATCGATCGCCACTTCGGCGCCCTTCGCCTGCGCGGCGAGCTGCGCCAGATCGTCGAGCGCCCGCGTGATTTCGGGCAGCACCGGCAGCCGTGCACGCGCCTCGGCGAGCACGCTCGCGTCGCCGTAAAGGCTCGGCAGCGCGCGCAGCGCTGCGCGCGTATCGGCACCGAGATCGTCGGTGAGTTCGTTCAGCAGCGGCACGTCCTTGCCCGACAGCGCGTCGTACAGCGACTCGCCGCGCTCGGCGGCCTGTGCATCGCGCGCCAGCAGCGCCGCGAGCACGCCCGCATGGCCGAGGTCGAGACGGATGCGCGACAGGCCCGCGAGATGCAGTGCGTCGAGCATCAGTTGCTGGATCTCGAGATCGGCTTCCAGCCCGGCATGCCCGTAGATTTCGGCACCGATCTGGATCTGCTCGCGCGTCGCGTGCAGGCCGCGCGGACGCGTATGCATCACGTGGCCCGCATAGCAGAGGCGCGTCACGCCCTGACGGTTCAACAGGTGCGCGTCGATCCGCGCGACCTGCGGCGTGATGTCTGCGCGCAGGCCGAGCGTGCGGCCCGACAGCTGGTCGACCAGCTTGAAGGTGCGCAGGCGCAGATCGGCGCCGCCGCTCGTCAGCAGCGACTCGAGATACTCGAGCAGCGGCGGCATCACCATTTCGTAGCCGTACGAACGGAAACGGTCGAGCAGCCTGCGGCGCAGCTCCTCGATCTTGCGCGCTTCCGACGGCAGTACGTCGGCGATATTCTCGGGAAGTAACCAGGTCGACATCGGTACGGTCCTACGACGGGAAACAGCGCGCGACACGCGCGCCGCAATATGAATCGAAAATTCGGAATCGGGCGGGACGAACGGCGGATGCGCCGTCCGGATCAAGTGGCGAGCAGCAGCAGTACGAGCCCGAGCACCATCACGATCAGCCCGCCGATCCGGATATGATGCGGCGGCCGCTCAGCTATTCTACGAAACGTGTCGCGCCAGGCGACGGGAAACACGAAGGGAAACGCTCCCTCGATGATCAGCATCAGCGCTACTGCGAGCAACAACGAGCCAGCCAGGTCCATGCGAGCGACGGCGCCGCTCGACGCGGCGCCCCAAGGTCAGTGTTTGCGGGGAGCAGGCGCCGACGGTGCGGCACCGCCCGTCGGGCTGCGCATGAAGCGGAAGAACTCGCTGTCGGGATCGACGACGATGATGTCGTTGCGCTTGAACGTCTTCCGGTAGGCCTGCAGGCTCGCGTAGAACTGATAGAACTGCGGATCGCGGCCGAACGCGTCGGCGGCAATCGTCGCGGCCTTCGCGTCGCCCTCGCCCTTGATCGTCTGCGCGGATTTGTACGCGTTCGCGAGCACGGCCTGCTGTTCGCGTTCGGCGTCGGCCTTGATCTGCTCGACGTCGGACGCGCCTTCCGCACGCACCTGTGCCGCCTGATCGCGCAGCGCGCCGATCATCCGCTGATAGACGGCATCCGTCTGCGCAGCCGGCAAGTCGACGCGCGTCAACTGGACGTCGACCACGTCGACGCCGAAACCGGACGCTTTCGCCTTCGCCGCGTCGCGGGCCGCGTCGGCGATCGCGCGCTGGCCGCCGAGGGCATCGTCGAGCGCACGCTTGCCGAACGCGTCGCCGAGCGCGCTCTTCAGCACACCGGCCAGGCGTTCGGTAGCCGCCGCCGGATCGCCGCCCGTCGCCGTGAAATATTTCAGCGGATCGCTGATCCGGTACTTCACCGCATACGCGACGAGCAGGTCGTGCTTGTCTTCCGTTGCCAGTTGCAGCGGATCGGACGACTCGAGCGATTGCAGGCGCGTGTCGATCAGCGTGGCCGTCTGCAGTGGCGGCGGCAGCTTGAAATGGATACCGGGGCCGGCGAGTTCGGGCTGCGCGCCGTCGCGGCCCGACAGCACGGCCGTATGGCGCGGATCGACGGTCAGGACCGTCGAGGAGGCCGCGAAGGCAACGATCACGATTGCGACGACGAGCGCAATGATTCGGTTCATGTTCTGCGCTCCCGTTACTTCAGATCGTCTTCACGCGACCGGCTGCGGAACGCTTCGCGCGATGATCGCAGCACGTCGGTGCCCGACGCCGAGGCGGCCGGTGCCGCGCTCGCGGGTACGGCTGCCGACGGCGCGACAGCCGCCGGTGCGGACGCCGCATCGGGCGCGGTTGCGCCGGTGGACGTCGCGGCGTTTTGCCGCCCCTGCTCGACGAGCTTGTCGAGCGGCAGATACACGACGCTGTTGCCGCCCTTGTTGCCGACGAACACCTTCGTCGCGTTCGAATAGATTTCCTGCATCGTATCGAGGTACATCCGCTCGCGGATCACCGCCGGCGCCTTCGAGTACTGCGCGTAGACCTGCTTGAACCGATCGGCATCGCCTTCGGCTTCCGTGACCACGCGATCGGAATACGCCTTCGCTTCGTCGACGAGCTTCGCGGCATCGCCCTGCGCCTTCGGCAGCAGGTCGTTTGCGTATGCCTGCGCGGCGCGCTTCGCGGCCTCGCGCTCGTCGCGCGCCTTCGCGACTTCACCGTAGGCGGCCTGCGTCTGCTCCGGCGCCGCGACGCTCTGCATCGTGACGGCCGTCACCTCGAGCCCCGACTGGTAGCGGTCGAGATCGCGCTGAATCGCGGCGGAAAGCTGCCCGCGCAGCGCGTCGCGATCCTGGTTCAGCACGTCGGCCGCGCTGCGCGTACCGACGATCGCACGCACCGCGGCCTGCGCGGCCTGCGACACGCTGCGCTCGGGATCGACGCTGCGGAACAGGTAATCGGTTGCCGAACGAATCCGGTACTGGACGATGAAGCGCACGTCGACGATGTCGGCATCGCGCGTCAGCATTGCCGCTTCCTTCACGTTCGCGAGACGCACGACGTTGTTGCGGCCGATCTCGATCGATCGGACCTGCGACGTATCGACGATCTCGTGCGACGCGAACGGATACGGCGCGCGCCAGTGCACGCCCTGGCCGACCGTGCCCGACAGCTTGCCGAGCTGCAGTACGACGCCCGTCTGGCCGTCCTGCACGACGAACAGCCCGCTGCCCGCGTAGACCGCGACCAGCACGCCGATCACGATGCCGACGCCGACCCGCGCAGCCCGTCCGTTGTCGGGACGGAAGCCATTGCCGCCTTTGCCTCCGAAGAGGCCACTCAGGCGGCGGTTGAAGTTGCGCCACATCTCGTCGAGATCGGGCGGACCTTCGCCGTCGCCGCCTTGCGGACGCTTCGATTCGTTCGCACGGGGACGGGATCCGTCTTTGCCATTGCCTTCGCCGCGTCCCCAGCGGGGATCGTTGATCGACAGCAAGGCGCGCATCCGCCGCCAGGTACTCCGCTCGTTGTATTCGTTCACCAGAGTTTGTTCACCAGATTAGACGCCGGCGAACCGGCCGGGACCGGTTAGCGCCCGTGTTCGGAAATCGTGCGGTCTTCGTGTGATTCAGCGGACGCGCCGTCGAGTGCGCCGTTGGGTAACATCGCGCTGGGAAGGTGTTCCGCGGAGGCAATCTCTGCGATGGCGGCACGCAACGCGTCAAGACCCTGACCGGTGCGTGCGCTCAAAAAGACGCGCGAAATATTACCATACTCGTCCCGCTCGACCGCGTCGCCGCGGGCCGCCAGCTCGGGCACGGCGTCGATCTTGTTGAACACCAGCACCTGCCGGATCGTGTCTGCGCCGATCTCGTGCAGCACGCCGTTAACCTGCTCGATCTGCTCGAGCCTGACCGCACTCGATGCATCGACCACGTGCAGCAGCAGATCCGCGTGGATCGTTTCCTCGAGGGTCGCGCGAAACGCCGCGACGAGCTGGTGAGGCAGCTCGCGGATGAACCCGACCGTATCCGACACGACGATCTGGCCGACCTCGTCGCCGAGGTACACGCGCCGCGACGTCGTATCGAGCGTGGCGAACAGCTGGTCGGCCGCGTAGGCCTGCGCTTTCGTCAGCGCATTGAACAGCGTCGACTTGCCCGCGTTCGTATAGCCGACCAGCGACACCGACATCGTGCCGCTGCGCGCGCGCTGCCGGCGTTGCGTGCTGTGTTGCCGGCGCAGCCGATCGAGCCGCGACTTCAGCATCTTGATGCGCTCGCCGATCAGCCGGCGGTCGGTTTCGAGCTGGGTTTCGCCGGGGCCGCGCAGGCCTATACCACCCTTTTGCCGTTCGAGGTGGGTCCATGCGCGAATCAGCCGCGTCGACAGGTATTGAAGCTGCGCGAGCTCGACCTGCAGCTTGCCTTCATGGCTGCGGGCGCGCTGCGCGAAGATATCGAGGATGAGGCTCGTGCGATCGACGACCCGCCTGTTAAGTGCCCGCTCCAGATTACGTTGCTGGGCCGGCGCCAGTGCGTGGTTGAAGATGACGATTTCGACGTTGTGCGTGTCGCAGGCGAGCCGCAGTTCTTCGGCTTTGCCGCTGCCGATGAACATCGCGGCATCGGGACTGGCGCGACGACCTGTGAGGGTGACGGCGGGACGGGCCCCCGCGCTGGAGGCGAGAAGACTGAGTTCTTCGAGACTGGCTTCGAAATCGGTCTTGCCGAAATCGATGCCGACGAGCGCTGCGTTGATCAAATTATCGGGTGTCAAGATAAGGCGGCTGGCATCGGTCGCTCGCGGCGACCGGATGCCGGCCGCTGCGATAGGTTAGGACGAAGCTTCCGCGTCCGGGTGGAAATTCACCGGGCGCGCCGGCACGACCGTCGAGATGGCGTGCTTGTAGACCATCTGGGTCACCGTATTACGGAGCAACACGACGTACTGGTCGAACGATTCAATGTTCCCTTGGAGCTTGATGCCGTTGACGAGGTAGATCGAAACGGGAACGTGCTCTTTGCGCAGTGCGTTCAAAAACGGGTCTTGTAACAATTGCCCTTTGTTGCTCATGGCGTACTCCATCTTTTTTTGCAGGTTGATCTGGATTGGCGGGGAAGAAAAAGAGATCCGGCGCCAATCGCTACACTATAGCCGATTTTGCCTGCCCCGCCCGTGGCATAGGCCTTGCGGCCTATCCCTTGCGGGACGCGTGTAACAGGCGTGCTTCAGCCCTTGTCCGCGTACGGATTGTTCGACGAACGGAACTCTATGCGCAATGGAGTCCCGGTCAGCGAGAAAGTTTCGCGGAACCGGTTTTCCAGGTAGCGCTTGTACGTTTCCGTCACGGCGTCGAGCGCGTTGCCGTGGATCACGATGATCGGCGGATTCTGGCCGCCCTGGTGCGCGTAGCGCAGCTTCGGACGCACCGGGCCGCGACGGCGCGGCTGCTGGAACTCGACGGCCTCGATCAGCGCGCGCGTGAGCTTCGGCGTCGGCAGCTTCGCCATCGCCGCCGCGTACGCGTCGTCGACCGAGCGCATCAGCGTGCCGATGCCCGTCTTCTTCGCGGCCGAAATGAAGTGCGATTTCGCGAAGTCGAGGAATTTCAGCTTACGGGTCAAATCCGCTTTCGCGCGATCGCGTGCGTGCTCGTCGAGCCCGTCCCACTTGTTGACGCCGATCACGAGCGCGCGGCCCTGCTCGACGACGAAGCCGGCGATGTGCGCGTCCTGGTCGGAAATGTCCTGCTGCGCATCCAGCAGAAGAATGACGACATTAGCGTCGGAAATCGACTGCAGCGTCTTCACGACCGAGAACTTCTCGATCGCTTCGAACACCTTGCCGCGCCGCCGCAGGCCGGCCGTGTCGATCAGCGTGTATTTCTTGCCGTTGCGCTCGAAGTCGACGTAGATCGAATCGCGCGTGGTGCCCGGCATGTCGAACGCGATCACGCGGTCCTCGCCGATCAGCGCGTTCACGAGCGTCGACTTGCCGACGTTCGGCCGGCCGACGATCGCGATCTTGATGCCGCGCGACGGGTCGTTCTCGTCTTCCTCTTCGGGCTGGTCCCTGTATGCGACTTCCAGCGCCTCGTTGATCATGTCGGTCACGCCGTCGCCGTGCGCGGCCGAGATCGCGCGCGGGTCGCCGAGCCCGAGCTCGTAGAAGTCTGTCGCGACCGCCGTGTACTTCATCCCCTCGGCCTTGTTGACGACGAGGAAGATCGGTCGGCCGGTCTTGCGCAGGTAGTCGGCGATCGACTTGTCCTGCGGCGCGAGCCCGTTGCGGCCGTCGACGATGAACACGACGACGTCGGCCTCTTCAACCGCCTGCCGCGTCTGGCGCGCCATCTCGTGCAGGATGCCGTCCTTCGCGACGGGTTCGAAGCCGCCCGTATCGACGACCAGGTACGGCCGCTCGCCGACGCGCCCTTCGCCGTAATGGCGATCGCGCGTCAGGCCCGGCAGGTCGGCAACCAGCGCATCGCGCGAGCGCGTGAGCCGGTTGAACAGCGTGGATTTCCCCACATTGGGGCGCCCAACGAGGGCAATGACCGGTTTCATCTATGTTTTCTACGGTGAAGCGCAGCAGCGGGAGGCCCGCTGCTGCGGGCGGCTGCGCTGAATGAAAATATCACGAATTCGCGCCGCGCCGGATGCGCGCGCCGGGCGCGCGTTGCGCGCCGTCGTCTTTCGTCTCGAACTGCCTTTCAAATACCGAGCGGCCGGGAACACCGGCCGCCTTCATGTCGCGCGGCCAGGGCGCGCGGGACAAGCCCGCCGCACCGCGACCGCGCATGTTTCGTGCGCGTCAGCGCGGACGGAATCCGTACAGGCCGCCGTCCTTCGTCTGCACGACGAGCGTATTGCCCGCGAGGACCGGTGCAGCCGTAATCGCGCTGCCGTCGGTCTTCATCCGCGCGATGAAGCTGCCGTCTTCGCGCGACAGGAAGTGCACGACGCCCTGGTAGTCGCCCATCACGAGCGCATGCCCGAGCAGGTACGGCACGCCGACGTCGCGGCTCTTCAGCTTGTCGTTGCGCCAGAGCTGGTTGCCCGACGCCGCGTCGTACGCCGTCACGACCGACCAGTCGTCGCCGCCGGCGACCACCGAATCGTCCTGTGCGAGGCCGCTGCGGCTCGAGAACGCCTTTTCCCACAGCGGGCGGCCCGAGTTTGCATCGAAGCAGCCGAGCTGACCCTGGAACGTCACCGCGCAGGCTTCGGCGCCCACGAGCGTCGGCGGACCGCTGACGTCGTTGATGCGCTCGACTTCGGTCACGCCCTTCGGAAACGACACGGGCGTCTGCCAGAACGGCTCGCCCGTCTGCAGGTTGATCGCGACGAGACCGCCGCCCGGGAAGCCCGCCAGCACCGCCGCGTCGCCCGCGAACGTCATGCCGGCCGACACGCGCAGGTTCAGCGGCACCGCGCGGTTGCGGTAGTTCCACTTCTGCTCGCCCGTCTGCGCGTTGAAGGCGATCACCTGCCCGTCGATCGTGCGGACGACCACGAGGCCGTTGCCGACGAGCGGCGGCGAGAAGATCTCGCCCTGCACGCTGGTCTTCCACAGTTGCTTGCCGTCCGGGCCCAGCACGAACACGCCGCCCTTCAGTGCGCCGACAGCGGTCAGGTTGCCGTCGCTGCCGACACCGGCCGACAGGTCCGAATCGACCTTCGAGCGCCAGACCGTCTGGCCCGTCTTCGCGTCGATCTTCTCGACCGAACCGTTTTCGCCCGCCGCATAGACGGCGTCGCCAACGGCCACCGGCGAGAACAGGTAGCGTCCGCCCTTGCCGACGCTCGCCTTCCAGACCTGTTGCACGTCCATCACGGGCTTGAACTCGGTGAGCGGCGTCGGCACGCGGCGCGCATCCTTCGACGACGAGCAGGCCGCCAATGCCAGGACAGCCGCCGCGCAGGCAACGGGCACAGCGTAACGTTTCAGCAAATTCATCGGTTAGCGAAGCAGAGTTAAGAGGTTGAGGGGACCGGGGTTCAGCCGCCGAGCGCGTCCAGCTTGAACTGCACGAGCTGGCGCGCGGACTGGTCGTCCTTCGACAGGCCGTCGAGCGCCAGCTTGTAAGCGGCGCGCGCATCGTCGGTCTTGCCTTGCGCGGCAAGCAGATCGCCGCGGCGATCGGCCACGAGGCCCTTGAATGCATCGAGCGGCGTACCCGACAGCAGCGCGAGGCCCGCGTCGTATGCCTTCTCGTCGAGCAGCAGCGATGCGAGACGCAGCTTCGCGATCTGCTTGTACTCGTCGTCCTTGGCGTGATCGACGGCCCATTGCAGCTGCGCCTTCGCGCCTGCGGAGTCGCCGGCCGCGTACAGCACCTTCGCGGCCGCGAGCGCCGTCATCTGCGCATACGGCGTACTGCCGAACTTGTCTTCCATGTCGGCGGCCGCGCGAGCCATCGTCGCCTTGTCGTTCGCGGCGGCGGCCTTCTGGACTTGCTCGTACAGCCCGGACGCCTCGGCAGCCTGACGGCGCTGCCAGTAGTTCCAGCCGTTGAAACCGGCCGCGACGACGAGCGCCGCGAGCACGATCCACGTGGTCAGGTTGCCCCAGCGGGCCCACCACGCCTTGACACTTTCAATCGATTCTTGTTCGTCGTGATAACTCATCGGCGAGCGATTCCTTCCTGTTCAGGCCTTTCTTGTCGAGCGATTGCCAGCGCGATCAGTCGTCGCCGTCTTCGGCGGATGCAACCATCGCATTGATTAGGAATTCGGTCAAGCTTTCGACCGGTACGGTCTGCTGAACGTTCTTTTCCCCGTCTTCGCCTGCACCGCGCAGTGCTTTCACGCCCACCGTGCCGTTCGCGACCTCTTCTTCGCCGAAGATCACCGCGAATGCCGCGCCGCTTGCATCGGCCCGCTTCATCTGCGACTTGAAGCTCGCCGGCGCGCCGTCGGCGCTGCAGTGGAAGATCACATCGAGGCCCGTGTCGCGCAGGCGCTCCGCCGCGATGAACGCCTGTTCGCGGGCGGTCTCGCCCTGGTGCACGACGTACACGTCGACGCCTTCCTGCTCGGGCGCCAGATCCTCTTCCTTCAGCAGTTCGAGGATGCGCTCGATGCCCATCGCCCAGCCGCACGCGGCGGTCGGCTTGCCGCCGAGCTGCTCGATCAGCGGATCGTAGCGGCCGCCGGCCGCGACCGTGCCCTGCGCGCCGAGCTTGTCCGTCACCCACTCGAACACGGTCAGGTTGTAGTAGTCGAGGCCGCGCACGAGACGCGGGTTGATCTTGAACGGAATGTTGTTCGCGAGCAGCAGGCGCTGCAGCCCCTCGAAGTGCGCGCGCGATTCGTCGCCGAGGAAGTCGATCAGCTTCGGCGCATTCTGCGCGATCTCCTGCAGCGCGGGATTCTTCGTGTCGAGCACGCGCAGCGGGTTCGTATACAGGCGGCGCTGCGCTTCGGCGTCGAGCGCGTCGACGTGCTGCTCGAGATACTTGATCAGCTCGACGCGGTGCGCGGCGCGTTCTTCGGCGAGGCCGAGCGAGTTGATCTCGAGCTTGATGCCGGTCAGGCCGAGGTCGTCCCACAGGCGCTGGCACATCATGATGATCTCGGCATCCGCATCGGGCCCCGCGAAGCCGAGCGCCTCGACGCCGACCTGGTGGAACTGGCGGTAGCGGCCGCGCTGCGGACGCTCGTGGCGGAACATCGGGCCGATGTACCACAGGCGCTTCGGGCCGTCGTACAGCATGTTGTGCTCGATCGACGCGCGCACGACGGCCGCGGTGTTTTCCGGGCGCATCGTCAGGTTCTCGCCGTTCAGCGCGTCGGTGAAGCTGTACATCTCCTTCTCGACGATGTCGGTGACTTCGCCGATGCCGCGCGTGAAGAGCTGCGTGTGTTCGACGATCGGCGTGCGGATGTTCTGGTAGCCGTATGCGCGCAGCAGCGATTTCACGGTGGCTTCGAAGAATTCCCACAGGCCGGCATCCTGCGGAAGGATGTCGTTCATGCCCTTGACGCCGGTGAGCTTCTCGATCTTGCGTTTCTGTTCAGTCATCGTGTGTGTTGACGAATTAGTTCACTGCCGCGTCGGCGCGGCCATAGTTGCGTGCGACGTAGTCGCTGACGATCTGCTGGAATTCCTCGGCGATCCGCTCGCCGCGCAGCGTCTTGACCTTCTCGCCGTCGACGAAGACGGGCGCGGCCGGGTTTTCGCCCGAACCCGGCAGGCTGATGCCGATGTTCGCGTGCTTCGATTCGCCCGGGCCGTTGACGATGCAGCCCATCACCGCGACGTTCATCTTCTCGACGCCCGGGTACTCCTTGCGCCAGACCGGCATCTGCTCGCGCAGGTAGGTCTGGATCTGCATCGCGAGTTCCTGGAACAGCGTGCTCGTCGTGCGGCCGCAGCCCGGGCACGCGATCACCATCGGCGCGAACGAGCGCAGGCCCATCGTCTGCAGGATTTCCTGGCCGACGATCACCTCGCCCGTACGCGACGCACCCGGTTCCGGCGTCAGCGAGATGCGGATCGTGTCGCCGATCCCTTCCTGCAGCAGCACGCCGAGCGCAGCCGTCGATGCGACGATGCCCTTCGAGCCCATGCCGGCCTCGGTCAGCCCGAGGTGCAACGCGAAGCCGCAGCGGCGGCCGAGTTCGCGGTACACGGCAATCAGGTCCTGCACGCCGCTGACCTTGCACGACAGCACGATGCGGTCGCGGCCGAGACCCAGCTCGACTGCACGCTCGGCCGAGCCGATCGCCGACTGGATCAGCGCCTCGTACATCACGCTTTGCGCGTCCCACGGCTGCGAGCGCGCGCCGTTCTCGTCCATCATGCGCGCGAGCAGGTCCTGGTCGAGACTGCCCCAGTTCACGCCGATCCGCACCGGCTTGTCGTACTTGGCCGCGGCCTCGATCATCTGCGCGAACTGCGTATCGCGCTTCGCGCCCTGACCGACGTTGCCGGGGTTGATCCGGTACTTCGACAGCGACTCCGCGCAGCCCGGGTAGTCGCGCAGCAGCAAGTGGCCGTTGTAGTGGAAATCGCCGACGAGCGGTACGGTCACGCCCATCCGGTCGAGCTGCTCGCGGACCGCCGGCACGGCAGCCGCGGCCTCGGGCGTGTTGACCGTGATGCGCACCAGTTCCGAGCCCGCGTTCGCGAGCTCCTTGATCTGGATCGCGGTGCCGATCGCGTCGGCCGTGTCGGTATTCGTCATCGACTGCACGCGCACCGGCGCGTCGCCGCCGATCGTCACGAGCTGCCCGCCCCAGCGGACATCCACCGCATGCGACACGCGGCGGGGCTGATGCCCGCCGAACACCGGCTCGGTTGAACAAATCTGACTGCTGCGTGGGGATTGAGCTTCGGATTGCATCGATAGATCCATTTACGCGGAATGCGCCGCAACGCGGCGCATGAATTGAAAAAGCGCCGTGTCCTCACGGCCTGCCGATATCGACGACAGGCCTTCGCCACGGCGCTTGACGTCAGGGCAACGTGAACCGCGCCACATTACCCCGCGCTGCC
Organism: Burkholderia sp. GbtcB21; assembly: GCF_019091065.1. NCBI lineage: Bacteria > Pseudomonadati > Pseudomonadota > Betaproteobacteria > Burkholderiales > Burkholderiaceae > Burkholderia > Burkholderia sp. GbtcB21. The sequence goes on along the minus strand of NZ_JAGXKA010000005.1, from coordinate 472,324 downwards.
GAATATTTTGCCGGATCGACAGGTTTTCCGTCGAACGCGACCGCGTCGAGGCCTGCCTTGTTGCCGATCGTGACCTTGAACGGCCCGTCGCCGGCGACCTGCTTCGTCTCGCCGGCCCGCACCAGTGCCGAGAACAGCTCCTTGCCGTTCTTGTCGCGCACGCTGAACCAGCAATCCTGCTTGACCTTCAGTTCGACCATCGACTGGCCAGCCGCAACCGCGACGCTCGCCGGCTCGGCCGGCGCAGCGGCACTCGCGGCCGTCGCTGCCACGACGGGTTGCGATGCAGCCGACGCCGCGACCGGTGCCACGGGCGCCGGGACAGCAGACGCAATCGCCTGCGCCGGGGCGGCGGATGCAGCGGCCGGGGCCGGAACCTCATTGGCTGCTACGACCGACGCGCCGCTCGCGGCCGTCTCTTCGACGGAAGACGACGATGCCGCCGACGCGCTCGCAGCCGACGCATGTTCCGCGTCGCCGCCCTTGAAGCGCGCGAGCAGGCTCGACGAATCGCCGCCAGTGTGCCACATCAGTACGGCAACCACTGCGACGACGACGATCGCCGTTCCCCACAGCCACGGGTGGTGGTGCGACGAGCCGCCCAGCGGAATCGACACGCGGCCGCGCGGCAGATCCGTCCCCGACGATGCGGGCATCGACAGATCGACTTCCGGCACCCCGCGCTCGCGGCGCAGCGCCTGCGCGAACGGCTCCGGATCGACGCCGAGCATCTTCGCGTAGCTGCGCACGACACCGAGCGCGAACGTCACGCCAGGCAAATGACTGATGTCGCCGGCCTCGAGCGCCCGGAGCTTCTGCGGTGCGACCTTGAGCCGCGCCGATACGTCGTCGACCGTCCAGCCCTTTGTCTCCCGAAGCTGCGCCAGCCGGCTGCCGACCGCCGCCAGCGATTCCAGTCCCGCCGGTGCCGGTCTTGCGGCATTCGTCTCTGCGCCGTTAGTCGGCTGCGGCTCACTCATCCTTGTCCTCGCGTCGATTCTTCTTCACTGGCGGCCGCCGCCGGCTCCCGCCGGCCTGCACCCGCAACTGTTCATACCATGCGCGGCGCCGTGGCGCCGCGACCGATCGCTATTCGCGTGTTGTACCGCCAAGAGGTTCGGGCATCCCCGGCTAGGCGCCCCCGTCAAACTGCCCGAACTTCGATGATTTTTGCTGCTGCGCCCGTTCGTTCCGCGAGGCGCGTGCGGTCCTTCACCGCGCCGGCCAGCTGGCCGCACGCGGCATCGATATCGTCGCCGCGCGTCTTGCGCACGGTCGTGACGACACCCGCGTCGATGAGGACCTGTGCAAAGCGCTTGATCTGCTCCGGCTTCGAGCGGATGAGGCCCGATTCCGGGAACGGATTGAACGGGATCAGATTGAACTTGCACGGCACGTCGCGCGTGACGGCCAGCAGTTCGCGCGCATGCGCTTCGGTGTCGTTGACGCCGTCGAGCATGCAGTATTCGAAAGTAATGAAGTCGCGCGGCGCGACTTTCAGATAGCGCTGGCACGCAGCCATCAGCTCGCGAAGCGGATACTTCTTGTTGAGCGGCACCAGTTCGTCGCGCAGCGCATCGTTCGGCGCGTGCAGCGAAACGGCCAACGCGACCGGCAATTCGGCGCCGAGGCGGTCCATCATCGGCACCACGCCGGACGTCGACAGCGTGACGCGGCGGCGCGACAGGCCGTACGCGTTGTCGTCGAGCATCAGCCGCATCGCGGGCACGACCGCGCTGTAATTCAGGAGCGGCTCGCCCATGCCCATCATCACCACATTGGTGACGACCCGCTCGGCCTTGCCGTTCGGGCCGGGCGCGCGACCCAGCGACGCTCGCAATGCAAATTCGGCCATCCGCAGCTGGCCAATGATTTCGGCTGTCGACAGGTTGCGGGAAAAGCCCTGCTTGCCCGTCGAACAGAAGCGGCAGTTGACCGCGCACCCGGCCTGCGACGACACGCACAGCGTGCCGCGCGTCTCTTCCGGGATGAACACGGTTTCGACCGCATTGCCGTTTCCGACGTCGATCAGCCACTTGCGCGTGCCGTCGGTGGAAACGTGATCGCTGGCGATATCCGGCATCACGATCGACGCGCGGCCCTTGAGTTTCTCCCTCAGGGACTTCGCGAGATCGGTCATGCCGTCGAAATCGCCGGCGTTGTATTGGTGGATCCAGCGCTGCAACTGCTTGGCGCGGAACGGCTTCTCGCCGAGGCTGCCGCAGTACGCGACAAGACCCTCGGCATCGAAGTCGAGAAGATTGACGGAAGTTTCGCTCGTCATGATGTGCTGCCTTGCCGCGTGCGCTGAATCCTGCCTACCTGCTGTCAGCCAGAGCTTAACGCGAGTAAACGTTCATTTCCGGGAAGAAGAACGCGACTTCGACCGCAGCCGTTTCTGCTGCGTCCGAGCCGTGCACGGCGTTCGCGTCGATGCTGTCGGCGAAGTCGGCGCGGATCGTGCCCTTTTCCGCCTTCTTCGGATCCGTTGCGCCCATCAGGTCGCGGTTCTTCAGGATCGCGCCTTCACCTTCCAGAACCTGGATCATCACCGGGCCCGAGATCATGAAATCGACGAGATCCTTGAAGAACGGACGCGCTGCGTGAACCGCGTAGAACTTCTCTGCGTCAGCACGCGACAGGTGTGCCATGCGCGATGCGACGATCTTCAGGCCGGCGCCTTCGAAACGGCTGTAGATCTGGCCGATCACGTTCTTTGCCACCGCATCCGGCTTGATGATCGACAGGGTGCGCTCGATTGCCATAAAAACTCCAAGAAATTAAGAAGTTACAGGTTCAAATGAATCCGCTATTGTAGCACGATCCCGTGTATCATTGCGATTGAACCCTTACACGCGTGAAAGGTTCCGAATCCATATGTTTTGCGCCGCGCAGCCATTGAAACCTCGCGGCGCGGAACGTATCTTAGCCATAGCTGCTCCGGTTTGCTGCGCCGCACACCGCGTGCGCCGAACCGGCCCCGGACGCCCACGCGTTCCATGTTAGGAGAAACCATGAACGACTATCCGTACAATTTCGGTCGCGGCGGTTCCGTCAGCACCGCCGAGGTTCGCAACCGCGTGCTGCGGAACACGTACTGGCTGCTCGCGCTATCGATGGTGCCGACCGTGCTGGGCGCCTGGGTCGGCGTCACGACGGGCTTCTCGCTGTTCGCGGCCACGAGCCCGATGATGAGCCTGCTTGCGTTCTTCGCGATCGCGTTCGGCTTCATGTTCGCGATCGAGCGGACGAAGAACAGCGCGGCCGGCGTGTTCGTGCTGCTCGGCTTCACGTTCTTCATGGGCCTGATGCTGTCGCGGCTGCTGAGCTTCATCCTCGGCTTCTCGAACGGCCCGTCGCTGATCATGCTCGCGTTCGGCGGCACCGGCATCATCTTCGCCGCGATGGCGACGATCGCCACCGTCAGCAAGCGCGATTTCTCGGGCCTCGGCAAGTGGCTGTTCATGGGCGTGATCGTGATCCTGCTCGCGTCGGTCGCGAACATCTTCCTGCAGCTGCCGGCGCTGATGCTCACCGTGTCGGTGCTCGCGATCGCGATCTTCTCCGCGTACATGCTGTTCGACGTCCAGCGCGTCGTGAACGGCGGCGAGACGAACTACATCTCGGCGACGCTCGCGATCTACCTCGACCTGTACAACGTGTTCACGAACCTGCTCGCGCTGCTCGGCATCTTCGGCGGCAACCGCAACTGACGTCCGCCACGCACCATGAAAAAACCGGCCCGAGGGCCGGTTTTTTTACGTCCGCCGCCCGGCTCAGTCGCGCTCGAACAGCGCGATCGATTCGACGTGCGACGTATTCGGGAACATGTTCACGACACCGGCGCCCTTCAGCCGGTAGCCGGCCTCGTGCACGAGCAGGCCCGCGTCGCGCGCAAGCGTCGACGGGTTGCACGACACGTAGACGATCCGCTTCGGAAGCGGGCCTTCGCCGCTTTGCGCGATCTCGGCCAGCGCCTTCGACACCGCGAGCGCGCCTTCGCGCGGCGGATCGATCAGGAACTTGTCGAATGCGCCGAGCGCGCGGAGGTCGTCGCCCGTCACTTCGAACAGGTTCCGGCATGCGAACGTCGTATGGCCGTCGACACCGTTCTCGCGCGCATTCGCGAGCGCGCGCGTCGTCAGCGTTTCGCTGCCCTCGATACCCATCACCTCGCGCGACAGGCGCGCGAGCGGCAGCGTGAAGTTGCCGATCCCGCAGAACAGGTCGAGCACGCGGTCGTCGCGCGACGGCGCGAGCAGGCGCAGCGCGCGGCCCACCAGCACGCGGTTGATCTGATGGTTGACCTGCGTGAAGTCGGTCGGCTTGAACGGCATGCGGATGCCGAACTCCGGCAGCGTGTAGTCGAGCGACACGTCGAGCGGATAGAACGGCGTCACCGTGTCGGGGCCCTTCGGCTGCAGCCAGAACTGCACCTTGTGCTCGTCCGCGAACGCGCGCAGCAACGCTTCGTCGTCCGCGTTGATCGGCTCCAGCACGCGCAGCACGAGCGCCGTGACCTCCGAACCGACCGCGAGCTCGATCTGCGGCATCCGATCGCGGATCGACAGCCCCTCGACGAGCCGGCGCAGCGGCACCAGCATTGCCGACACGTGCGGCGGCAGCACTTCGCAGCTCGTCATGTCGGCAACGTAGCTGCTCTTCTTCTCGTGGAACCCGACCAGCACGCCACCCTTCTTCGCCACGTTGCGCACGGTCAGGCGCGCACGGTAGCGATAACCCCATGACGGGCCGTGGATCGGCGCGAACATCGTTTCCGCCCGCAGCTTCGCCAGGTGCCACAGGTTGTCTTCAAGCACGCGCTGCTTGACCGCCACCTGCGCGCGCATGTCGAGATGCTGCATCGAGCAGCCGCCGCAGGTGCCGAAGAACTTGCATTTCGGCTGCGTGCGCATCACGCTCGGGCGCAGAATATCGACAACCGTCGCCTGCTCGTAGCTCGGCTTGCGGCGGTAGCTCGAATAGGTCACACGCTCGCCGGGCAGCGCGCCCTCGACGAAAATGACCTTGCCCGGCTCGCCGTCCTCGGTCATCGTGCGGCCGACACCGCGCGCTTCCATGTCGAGCGATTCGATCTCGAGAACCGGGGCGATCCCGGGCGCGACGGGCGCATTTTTCGATTTGCGCGCAGAAGTGGGGACGGCTTCGGACACCAGCTTTTCCTGACAAACGTTGAAGAAGGCGAGATTGTAGACGACGAAGGCCCGCATCGGGCAAGCGCCGACACTTAAGCATAGACGGCCCCGCATTGCGCTGGGACGGCCCCGCGAATAGCTCAGGAACGCCCGCAGCCGGCAGGATGCGAACCAGTCAGGAGAGACCGGAAACCCGAAATCCGCCCGACAGGAGATTCGACCATGCAACTGATCGACTGGAACATCCAATGGGGTCGGGACGCCGACGGCGTTGTCGACCTTTCGCGCACCGTCGCGACGATCCGCCGGCTCGGCGATTTCGACGTGCTGTGCCTGCAGGAAGTCACGCGCGGCTTCGGCGCACTGCCCGGCCGGCCCGGCCCCGACCAGTTCGTCGAACTCGCGGCGCTGCTGCCCGGCTATACGATCGTCGAAGCCATCGGCGCGGACCTGCCGGCCCTCGAACCCGGCGCGCCGCGCCGCCAGTTCGGCAATGCGATCGCGACCCGGCTGCCGGTCGGACGCGTGCTGCGCCAGTTACTGCCGTGGCCGGCCGACGCCGGCGCGCCGTCGATGCCGCGCATCGCGCTCGACGTCGAGCTGCACGCGCCGTTCGGCCCGCTGCGCGTGGTCACCACGCACCTCGAATACTATTCGGCGCGCCAGCGGCTTGCGCAGGTCGACGCACTGCGCGACCGGCATCGCGAGGCCTGCGCGCACGCGGAACGGCCCGCGCCCGCCGAAACTGCCGAGGGGCCGTTCAGCGCGACCGGCCAGCCGTGCGACGCGATCGTCTGCGGTGATTTCAACAGCGCGTTCGGCAGCGATGCGTTCCGGCGCTTCCTGGAGCCGATCGCCGACGCCCCGCACTTCGTCGACGCATGGGTCGCGCGGCATCCCGGCAGCACGCCGCCGCCGACGGCCGGCGTCTACGATACGGTGCAATGGTCGGAGGGGCCGCTCGCGTGCGACTTCGTGTTCGTGACCGATACGCTGCTGCCGCGCGTCATGCGCTGCGAGATCGACGGCGACGTGCGCGCGTCGGACCACCAGCCGGTGCTGCTCGAACTCGCTTGATCGTGCCGACTGCGTAGCGCGGCGCCGCCCGCCCGCGCTACGCGGCGAAGCCGGCCAGGTATTCGGCCCAGTGCGACGCCGGTTCCTGCGCGAGCGCGTTCTTCACGAGCAGGATCTCGTCCGCATACTCGCTCTGCGTCAGGCCGCCGCGCATCAGCTGGAACCGGCAATACAGCAGGTACGTATTGACGACGTCGGTCTCGCAATAATTGCGAATTTCCTCGATCCGCCCGTCCTGGAACGCCGGCCACACCTGGCTGCCGTCCATCCCGAGCTTGCCCGGAAAGCCGCACATCTTCGCGAGCGCGTCGAGCGGCGCGTTCGCGCGCGCCTGATACATCGCGAGCACATCCATCAGGTCGGTATGCCGCGAGTGATAGCGCGAGATGTAGTTGTTCCACTTGAACTCGCGGTCGTCCTCGCCGAGATCCCAATAGCGGGTCGCGGGGATGCCGTGTACGAGCGCGCGGTAATGGAGCACCGGCAGATCGAAGCCGCCGCCATTCCACGACACGAGCTGCGGCGTGTATTTCTCGATCACGCGGTAAAACGACTGGATCAGCGTCGCTTCGTTGTCCTGCGGCGTGCCGAGCGAGCGGACGCGAAAGCCGTTGTTGTCGCGGAACACGCACGAGATCGCCGCAATGCGCTGCAGGTGATGCGGCAGGAAATCGCCGCCGGTCTTCTCGCGCCGTGCGGCGAACGCATGTTCGGCCACGGCGGCATCGTCGAGCGTCGCCGGCAGGTCTTCCAGACGGCGAATGCCGTCGACATCGGGAATCGTCTCGATGTCAAAAACAAGAATCGGAGTCATCGGTTACAGAACGGCGTCCTTGCGCACGCCGTTGGAGGCGAAAAACCGCTTGAGGCGCACCAGCGCTTCCTGCTGGATCTGCCGCACGCGCTCGCGCGTGAGCCCCATCTCGTCGGCGAGCTCTTCGAGCGTCGCCGGTTCGATGTGGTTCAGGCCGAAGCGGCGCTCGATCACGTGCCGATGCTTGTCGGACAGCCGCGACAGCCACGCGCGCGTCAGCGTCTCGAGCTCGCGGTGCTGCACCTCGGCGTCGGGCGACTGGCTCTGGTCGTCGGGCAGCAGGTCGAGCAGGCTGCTCGCGGGATCGAGGTCGAGCGGCGCGTCGAGCGACGCCGTGTGCTCGTTGAGCGCGAGGATGTCGGTGACTTCCTCGGCGGTCTTGCCGGTGAGATAGGCGATGTCGTCGATGCTGGCTTCGCGGCGCTCGGCCGCCTCGCCCGTCGACATCGAATTCTTTTCGAGGTGGCGCTTCGCGCGCAGCACCTGGTTCAGTTCGCGGATCACGTGCACGGGCAGGCGCACCGTGCGGGCCTGGTTCATGATCGCCCGCTCGATGCTCTGCCGGATCCACCAGGTCGCATAGGTCGAGAAACGGAAACCGCGCGTCGGGTCGAATTTCTCGATCGCGTGCATCAGGCCGAGGTTGCCCTCCTCGATCAGGTCGAGCAGCGGCACGCCGCGGTTCAGATACCCCTTGGCGATGCTGACGACGAGACGCAGGTTGCGCTCGATCATCACCTGCCGCGCCTCGAATTCGCCGGCCTTGGCGAGCCGGGAATAGCGCTGCTCTTCCTCGACGGTCAGCAGCGGCTTCACGCTGATGCGGTTCAGGTAATGCTGGATCGTGTCGGCCGTGAGCTCGGCCTGCAGCAGCGTGCGGAAATCGTCGACGTCGGGCGCGGCTTCCGCGCGGCCTTCGCGCTCGTCGTCGCCACCGTCCGCCTCGGCGTCGCGCGCCTCGAGATCTCGTTCGTTTTCCGCGACGTCGTCGTCATCGTCCGTCGAAGCGCCAGCTCGCCCCGCCGATGCTTGCGTGGCACGACTGATCTTCTCAGACTCGGCTTGCGGCTCGTGGCGCTTCGATTTCGGCATGGTCGTCTCGGTTATTGAGGCGGCAAATACTTCAGCGGATCGACAGGCTTACCCTGCCGGCGAACCTCGAAATGCAGCATCACGCGGTCGGCATCGCTATTACCCATCTCGGCGATCTTCTGCCCCTTCGTTACCGCGTCCCCCTCTTTTACCATCAAAGCGCGATTGTGTGCATACGCCGTGAGGTAAGTTGCATCGTGTTTGATGATAATGAGGTTGCCGTAGCCACGCAGGCCGTTGCCCGAGTAGACGACGCGGCCGTCGGCCGCCGCCTTCACGGCCTCGCCGGCCGTGCCGCCGATGTTGACACCCTTGTTCTTCGCGTCATCGAACCCGTTCAGCACCGGGCCGCGCGCGGGCCACGCGAACGTCACGGGGCCGCTCGGGGCCGCCGCCGTATCGCTCGACCCGGTGGCCGCAGCCGGCGGCGTTGCGAGCGTGGACGACGTGCCGGCGGCCGGCGTCGCGGGACCGCTGCTGAGCGGCGCAGTCGCGACGGCGGCGCCCGCGATCGGAGCGGCGGCCGGTACGCCCGCAGCCGGTACGCCCGCAACCGCAGCGCCGCCCGGCGGCGCAACGCGCAGCAACTGGTCGACTTCGATCTGGTTCGGGTTCGTCAGGTTGTTCCACGACGCGATGTCGCGATAGTTCTGCCCGTTCTCGAGCGCGATCCGGTACAGCGTGTCGCCCGGCTTCACCCGGTAGTAACCCGGCGGCGGCGGCCCGAGCGGCACCGCGGGCTGCGCGGCGGCCGTCGTGCCGAGCGACCCGGAGCGGTCGACGACGGGCGCGTTGTCGAGCCGCGTCGCACAGGCGGCCAGTAGCGTGGAGAACGCAGCCACACAGATCGCGCGCTGGGCGAACGTGAGCGGTTCCCTGGATCGGTTGTTTTGCATCGCGCGCAACATACTCATCGGTTTCAAATCACTCCGGATTTTAAAGGGACAAAGAAAACGCGATCAAGCCGGGACTCTCGCCATTGCGCGTGCGCGACGCGCTCGACGAGCGTGAGCACCTGGTGCTGCCCGCTCTGCGCGCCGACCGGCGCGACGAGCCGCCCGCCGATCGCAAGCTGCTCGAGCAGCGCCTGCGGCACGTCGAGCCCCGCCGCCGCGATCACGATCGCGTCGAACGGGGCCGCGGACGGCAGGCCGACACGCCCGTCGCCGTAGTGCAGACGGATGTTCGGCACGCGCAGCGGGCGCAGGTTCAGCTTCGCGCGCTCGTAGAGCGGCTTGATGCGTTCAATCGAATACACGTCGCGTGCCACGTGGCTCAGCACGGCGGCCTGGTAGCCGCAGCCCGTGCCGATCTCGAGGACGCGCTCGAGCGTGCGGCCGGCCATCGCGAGCTCGATCATGCGCGCGACGACCGACGGCTTTGAAATTGTTTGCTGATGGCCGATCGGCAACGCCGAATCTTCATAGGCCTGCGTCGCAAGCCCAGGATCCACGAACATGTGGCGCGGCACCGCGGCCATCGCATCCAGCACGCGCGCGTCGGTCACGCCGTTCGCGCGCAGCCGTTCGACCATCCGCTCGCGCACGCGTTCCGACGTGAGCGCGAACGCGCCGGCCGGCGCGACGCTCGGCGCGGCCGGCTTCGGCAGCGCAGGCTTCGACGCGGTCGGCTTCGGCGCGGTCGCAGGCTTCGCGGCGGCGGAACCGGACAGCGGCGCCCGCCCGGCAGCCGGCTTTACCGCAACCGGTTTCAGCACGGCTGCGGGCTTGTCGGCGGCCTTCGGCACCGCGACCGCCGCATGGCGTTCGCCGGCCCGACCTTCCGATTTGCGTGGCGCTCGCTTGAGATCTTCGAGCGCGAGCGGGAACCGCTTCGCGCGCTCGCCGCTCATGAAGCCCGCCCTCCGGCGCGCGCCCATTCGCGCGTCGCGGGCAGCATCTGCGTATGCGTGAGGTCGAGCTGCAGCGGCGTGATCGACACGAAACCGTTTGCGACGGCGTGGAAATCGGTGCCCTCGCTCGCGTCCAGCGCCGCGCCCGCCGCCCCGATCCAGTAGACCGGCTCGCCGCGCGGGTCGGTCTGGCGAATCACCGGCTGCGACGGATGACGCTTGCCGAGGCGCGTGACCTTCCAGCCCTTCAGTTCGTCGTAAGGCAGGTTCGGAATATTGACGTTCAGCAGCGGCTGACCCGGCAGCGGATTCGCGAGGAAGTGCTCGACGATTTCCGCGGCGACGCGCGCGGCGTCCGCCAGATGGGTCCAGCCCTTGTCGGCCAGCGAGAATGCGATGGCGGGAACGCCGAACATGATGCCTTCGGTGGCCGCTGCAACTGTCCCCGAATAGAGCGTGTCTTCGCCCATGTTCTGGCCGTTGTTGATCCCCGACACGACGAGGTCAGGCTTCGCGTCGGCCATCCCCGTCAACGCGACGTGCACCGAATCGGTCGGCGTGCCGTTCACGTAGAAGAAACCCGTACCCGTCGCGCGCTGCACCGACAGCGGCCGCCACAACGTGAGGGAATTCGATGCGCCGCTGCAGTTCTGCTCGGGCGCGATCACCGTGAGTTCGGCCAGCGGCTGCAGCGCTTCGCCGAGCGCGGCGAGACCGGGGGCGAGATAGCCGTCGTCGTTGCTGAGTAGGATTCGCATCCGGCGATTGTAACCGAGGAAAGATGGCGCGAGAGCGACAGTCCGGCGGCCGCGGACGGGCGATTGCGCACGGTGCGCCGCCGCATCGAGCGGCGGCGTTCTGCGTTCAGATCGCGCCCGCGTCGCGCAGTGCGGCAATCGCCTGCGCGTCGTAGCCGAGGCCGCGCAGCACCTCGTCCGTATGCTCGCCGAGCTCGGGCCCGAGCCAGCGCGTTTCGCCCGGTGTGTCCGACAGCTTCGGCGTGATGTTCGGCAGCGGAATGTCGGTGCCGTCGGCGAGCTTGAAGCGCTGGATCATCTGCCGCGCGACGAACTGCGGATCGGTGAACATGTCCGCTGCGCTGTAGATGCGCCCGGCCGGCACGTCGGCCGCATTGAGCACGACAAGCGCATCGTCGATCGTGCGCGGCGCGAGCCACTCGGCAATCGCGTCGTCGATTTCCTGCGTACGCGGCACGCGCCCGTCGTTGCGCGCGAGCGCGGGATCGTCGGCGAGGTCGTCGCGCTCGATCGCCTTCATCAGCCGCTTGAAGATCGGGTCGCTGTTGCCGCCGATCACGATGCTGCCGTCGCGGCACGCATAGGTATTAGACGGAACGATGCCCGGCAGCGACGCGCCGGTGCGCTCGCGCACCATCCCGTACACGCCGTATTCGGGCACCACGCTTTCCATCATGTTGAATACGGCTTCATACAGTGCAACGTCGACCACCTGCCCCGCGCCGCCGTTGACCTTGCGGTGATGGAGCGCCATCAGCGCGCCGATCACGCCGTGCAGCGCGGCGATCGAATCGCCGATCGAGATGCCGATGCGCGGCGGCGGCAGGTCGGGATAACCGGTAATGTGGCGCAGCCCGCCCATCGATTCGGCGATCGCGCCGAAGCCGGGCCGGTCGCGGTACGGGCCCGTCTGCCCGTAGCCGGACAGGCGCACCATCACGAGGCCCGGGTTGTCGGCCGACAGCACGTCGTAACCGAGCCCGAGCTTTTCGAGCAGGCCCGGACGGAAGTTCTCGATCACGATGTCGGCCTCGCCCGCGAGCTGCCGCGCGATGGCCTTGCCGGCATCGGATTTCAGGTTGAGCGTGACCGATTTCTTGTTGCGCGCCTGGACGGACCACCACAGCGACGTGCCGCCCTGCTCCGGATGGAGCTTGCGCCACTTGCGCAGCGGGTCGCCACCGTTCGGATCCTCGATCTTGATCACTTCCGCGCCGAATTCGGCGAACAGCCGCGACGCGAACGGCCCCGCGATCAGCGTTCCGAATTCGAGCACTTTGACGCCCGCGAGCGGGCCCTGGCTGGTGCTCATGTGTCTCCCTGGCATGAGGAACGGCGCCGCCGGCAGGCGGCGCCCGGCTTACATCGTGCGGCGGTCGAGCATCGCGCGGGCGATGGTGCCCGCGTCGACGTATTCGAGCTCGCCACCCACCGGCACGCCGCGCGCGAGGCGCGTGACCGCGAGGCCGCGCGCCTTCAGCGTCTGGCCGAGGTAGTGCGCGGTGGCTTCGCCCTCGTTCGTGAAGTTGGTCGCGAGCACGACTTCCTTCACGATTCCGTCGGATGCGCGCCGCACGAGGCGGTCGAAATGGATTTCCTTCGGACCGATCCCGTCGAGCGGGCTCAGTCGTCCCATCAGCACGAAATACAGCCCGCGGTAAGTCATCGTCTGCTCGAGCATGATCTGGTCGGCAGGCGTCTCGACGACGCACAGCAGCGTCGGATCACGCTCTTCGTCGCTGCAGACCTCGCAGATCTGCTCTTCGGTGAACGTGTTGCACTTCTCGCAGTGCTGCAGGTGCTCGGTCGCGAACAGCAGCGACCGGCCGAGCCGCTCCGCGCCCTCGCGGTCGTGCTGCATCAGGTGGACCGCCATGCGCTGCGCGGATTTCGGCCCGACGCCGGGCAGCACGCGCAGTGCTTCGACGAGAGCGGACAGGGCGGACGGCTGTTTCATACGGCGGCAAACAGTGGCAAGGACGCCGCGCTCAGAACGGCAGCTTGAAACCCGGGGGCAGCGGCAGGCCCGACGTCATGCCGCTCATCTTTTCCTGCGACGTCGCTTCGGCCTTGCGCACGGCGTCGTTGAACGCAGCCGCGACGAGATCCTCGAGCATGTCCTTGTCGTCCGCGAGCAGGCTCGGGTCGATCGACACGCGACGCACTTCGTTGCGGCATGTCATCGTCACCTTGACGAGGCCCGCCCCCGACTGCCCTTCGACTTCGATCAGCGCAAGCTGCTCCTGCATCTTCTTCATGTTTTCCTGCATTTGCTGCGCTTGCTTCATCAGTCCGGCGAGGTTGCCTTTCAACATGGGAATACTCCTTCTTTCTTGATCGTGTGAAAACCGGCACGCCGAGCGTGCCGGCCAGTGTGTGCGGGCGTGATTGTGCCTGTCGCGGTGCGGTCAGTTCAATGCAGCGTCGGCGGCGGGCCGTCCGGCGCCGAATCGGCGAGCGGACGCACCGAGCCCTCGACGATGCGCGCACCGAAGTCGCGCACGAGCTGCTGGACGAACGGGTCGCCGTGAATCTCCTGCTCGGCCTCGCGCTGGCGCGCCGCGCGCGCGGCCGCATCGAGCGCCGCCGCCGTGCGTCGTGCAGGCCCGACCTCGACCGCCACTTCGACCGGCTTGCCGAGCGCATCGGCCAGCGCGGCCTTCAGCTTCGCGACCTGCGCGGCGTCCGCATACTGCGGCACCGGCACGGAAAGTTTCAATGTCGTCGCATCGACGGCCGTCAGTTCGCTGTTGAACGCGAGCTGGTATGCGACGCCCTTGAGCGGCAGCCGCGCGGCCAGCGCCGGCCATTCGCCGTCGAAACCGACCGGATCGAGCGCGATCGCGGGCGGCAACGGCCGCGTGTCGACCGGTGCGGCCGGACGCGCTTCCGCCAGCTGCCGCGCCACGCGCACATCGTCGGGACCGCTGTCGAACACGGGAACGAAGCCATCGTCGGGCCCGCCGAACATCTCGTCGGCGCTGAGCGGCACGTAGTCGTCCGGCGGGATGTCCTCCCACGGCGGCGAAGCCTGGCGCGAATCGGCCGCCTGCGGCGCACGGGCGGCAGCGCGCGGCGTCGGCACCTGCACGGCTGGACGCGGCGCGGCCGGCTTCTCGGCGGCCGGCTGGACCGCCGGCTTCGGGGCAGTGCCTACCCGCGCACGGTCGGACGACACGCGCATCCCTGCGTTGCGCAGCACGTCGAGCGCGGCGGCGGCACCGCCTGCGCGCGATGCCGGACGCGCGGCGGGCTCGGGCGGCGCAGCGCGCGGCACCGGTTCGGCCGGCGCAGCCGGTTCGTCGTTTCGTTGCGCAACGGCAGCGGCGGCAGGTGGCTCGGGTTCCTTGCTGGCCGGCGGCGGCATATCGCCGGCCGGCGCCGCATTCGCTTCCGACTGCGGCGCCTCGACAACTTGTGCATCAACCGGAGCCGGCGTGGATGCCTGAGCCGCAGCCGGCTTCACGGCCGGCCGGCTCGCTTCGGCGCCGGACTGCGCCGGCGCTGAACGCACGACCGGCGCAACGGGGGCAGCCGGTGCGGCAGCCTGCGGACGCACTGCGTCGGCGGCGGCAGCCAGTACCGGCTTCGCCGCAGCGGCCGAAGCCGCGGCAGCGCGCGGGCCCGGCACTGCACGCGGCACGGACGGCTGACCGCCCGGCGCACTGCCGGCGGCAACGGCCGGCTCGAACGCGAGCATCCGCAGCAGCGTCATCGTGAAACCGGCGTATTCGTCCGGCGCGAGGCCGAGCTCCGCGCGGCCGACCGTCGCGATCTGATAGAACAGCTGAACCTGCTCGGGACTCAGCGTCTCCGCGAAGCGGCGCAGGTCGGACGCTTCCGGCCATTCGTCGAGCACCGAGCCCGGCGCGAACTGCGCCCACGCAATCCGGTGCAGCAGGCTCGCGAGATCCTGCAATGCGGTCGAGAACGACAGGCTGCGCAGCGACATCTCGTCGGCAATCGCGAGGATTTCCGGGCCGCCGCCGGCCGCGAGCGCGTCGAGCAGGCGCACCATGTAAGTCTGGTCGAGCGCGCCGAGCATGCCCGACACGGCCGACTCGGTCACCTCGTTCGCCGAATAGGCGATCGCCTGGTCGGTGAGCGACAGCGCGTCGCGCATGCTGCCCTGCGCGGCACGCGCGAGCAGGCGCAGCGCCTGCGGCTCGAACGTGATCTGCTCTTCGCCGAGGATCCGTTCGAGATGCGACACGATGTGCCCGGCCGGCATCTGCTTCAGGTTGAACTGCAGGCAGCGCGACAGCACGGTGACGGGAATTTTCTGCGGATCGGTCGTCGCGAGGATGAACTTGACGTGCGGCGGCGGCTCTTCGAGCGTCTTCAGCATCGCGTTGAACGCGTGGTTCGTCAGCATGTGCACTTCGTCGATCATGTAGACCTTGAAGCGCGCATCGACGGGCGCGTACACCGCGCGCTCGAGCAGCGCGGCCATCTCGTCGACGCCGCGGTTGCTCGCGGCATCCATCTCGACGTAATCGACGAAACGCCCCTCGTCGATCTCGCGACAGGCACGGCACACGCCGCACGGCTGCGACGTGACGCCGGTTTCACAGTTGAGTGCCTTCGCGAAGATCCGCGACAGCGTCGTCTTGCCGACACCGCGGGTTCCGGTAAACAGATAGGCGTGATGGAGACGCCCGCCGTCGAGCGCGTGCGTAAGCGCCCTGACGACGTGCTCCTGGCCGACGAGCGAAGCGAAATCCTTCGGACGCCACTTGCGTGCGAGAACTTGATAGGTCATCGGGAAATTGTATCAGTAACGCTGCGTTGCGCCGACACGCGAAACGGTGCGAAAGACGGGCAAAGTGCAGGTAAAACGGAGTGTGACGCGGAAATAAAAAACGCCCTGCGAATGGGGCGAGAAGGAAGGTGACGAGCCCGACCCTCGGCACTGGCGGAAAACGATTGTGGCTGCTTCGTTCCCGACCTGACCAGGTTCACCGCCCCACCATGCGAGGAGGCCCGTCACGGCATATTCTATCACCGCTTGCGGATGAATGCGACCGTTTGTTCGCACCAATGCGAACAACCCTGCCAGCCGGCGCGTGTCCGGCGCCCGGAATCGCTACATATATGCCACCCCCTTGTAATTCGCGAGCCGGCCTCCACCTGCAGGGCACAACGGTCGAACGTCGCGTCGTACCCCTACTCGCGTAGCGGCTACTATCGCTGCCCGCAGCAGATAGCAATTTAGGCTAATATGACGCCCGAACGACCCGCGAGCCGCGGCATGCAGCGCTTACGCCCCTCCTTTCCGGGAGCGGAGTGACCTGCCGCAGCGGCCGGCAGCCTACGGCGGCCGGTACGCCGCAACGCGCAAGCAGGCAGTCCCCGAACCGTAAGAGGTATTGACCCAATGAGCGAACAGATCAAACACATCAGCGACGCATCGTTCGAACAGGACGTCGTCAAGTCCGACAAGCCCGTGCTCGTCGATTTCTGGGCCGAATGGTGCGGCCCGTGCAAAATGATCGCCCCGATCCTCGACGAAGTCGCGAAGGACTACGGCGACAAGCTGCAGATCGCAAAGATCAACGTCGACGACAACCAGGCCACGCCCGCGAAGTTCGGCGTGCGCGGCATCCCGACGCTGATCCTGTTCAAGAACGGCGCGGCCGCCGCGCAGAAGGTCGGCGCGCTGTCGAAGTCGCAGCTCACCGCATTCCTGGACAGCCACCTGTAATACCGGCAGTTCCGCGGACGTGTTGTCAACCGGCAACACGTCCGTCGTCAAGCCGCCGATCGGCCGCTCAAGCGCGAATCGGCCTATGCTAGAATTAAAAAACGTCTACAAGACGCATTTAAGTCTCTGAGCGCTTCCGCTCGCCCTCCTCCCTTATTTCTTTCGTCGCTTCTCCTCCCTGGCGGGTTCTCCGTATGCATTTATCCGAGCTCAAGTCTCTGCACGTGTCCGAACTGATCGAAATGGCCAATGGCCTCGAGATCGAAAACGCGAACCGCCTGCGCAAGCAGGAGTTGATGTTCGCCATTCTTAAAAAGCGCGCCAAGACGGGAGAGACGATCTTCGGCGACGGTACGCTCGAAGTGCTGCCGGACGGCTTCGGCTTCCTGCGCTCGCCGGAAATGTCGTACCTCGCGAGCACCGACGACATCTATATCAGCCCGTCGCAGATCCGCCGCTTCAACCTGCACACCGGCGACACCATCGAAGGTGAAGTCCGCACGCCGAAGGACGGCGAGCGCTACTTCGCGCTGGTGAAGGTCGACAAAGTCAACGGGCAGCCGCCCGAGGCCTCGAAACACAAGATCATGTTCGAGAACCTCACGCCGCTGCACCCGAACAAGCCGCTGTCGCTCGAGCGCGAAATGCGCGGCGAGGAAAACGTCACGGGCCGCATCATCGACATGATCGCGCCGATCGGCAAGGGCCAGCGCGGCCTGCTCGTCGCGTCGCCGAAGTCGGGCAAGACCGTGATGCTCCAGCACATCGCACACGCGATCAAGCAGAACCACCCGGACGTGATCCTGTTCGTGCTGCTGATCGACGAGCGCCCCGAAGAAGTGACGGAAATGCAGCGCTCGGTCGCCGGCGAAGTGATCGCATCGACGTTCGACGAACCGGCCACGCGCCACGTCCAGGTCGCCGAAATGGTGATCGAGAAGGCCAAGCGCCTCGTCGAAATGAAGCACGACGTCGTGATCCTGCTCGACTCGATCACGCGCCTCGCACGCGCATACAACACCGTGATCCCGGCATCGGGCAAGGTGCTGACGGGCGGTGTCGACGCGAACGCGCTGCAGCGTCCGAAACGCTTCTTCGGTGCTGCGCGCAACATCGAGGAAGGCGGCTCGCTGACGATCATCGGCACCGCGCTGATCGAAACCGGCAGCCGCATGGACGACGTGATCTACGAAGAGTTCAAGGGCACCGGCAACATGGAAGTGCACCTCGAGCGCCGCCTCGCGGAAAAGCGCGTGTATCCGTCGATCAACCTGAACAAGTCGGGCACGCGTCGCGAGGAAATGCTGATCAAGCCCGAGATCCTTCAAAAGATCTGGGTGTTGCGCAAGTTCATCCACGACATGGACGAAGTCGAGGCAATGGAATTCCTGCTCGACAAGATCCGCCAGACGAAGAGCAACTCCGAGTTCTTCGATCTGATGCGCCGCGGCGGCTGATCGCCCCGCCCCGCAACGAACGGCCGCCCGCGCATCCTGCCCGGCGGCCGTTTTTCGGTCTCAACCTGAACGTGAACGTACAGGTTGATCTATAATCGCGGCATCGCCCCGACCGACTCTCCCCGCCACCCGATGCCGAACAACGCCTCCACCCCGCTGCTGACCGTGAGCGACGCCGCATCGCGGCTCGGCGTCACGCCGCGCACGCTGAAGTATTACGAAGAGCGCGGGCTCGTCACGCCGTCGCGCAGCGAAGGCCGCTACCGCCTCTACGACGAAGCCGATCTCGAACGTTTCGCGCGCATCCTGCGGCTGCGTGCGCTCGGCTTCTCGCTGCATGGCATCACCGAAATGCTGAAGCGCCCGCTGGAAGAAACGGGCGACGGCCGGCGCCGCTATTCGGATGCGTCGCTGCGCGACATCCGCACCGGCCTCGCCGAGCAGATCGACACGCTCGACCGGCGAATCGCGGCCGTCCAGCGCGAACTGAAGGAAGCCGTCGCGCTGCGCAAGGAACTGCAGCACGACATCGACTACGTCGAGCGGCGTCTCGCCGGCGAAAACCCCGATGCGCTGATCGCGCAGCGGCGGGCCGAAGCCGGCGCGCGGCGCACGCGCAAGGATCGCGAATGAACGCGGTGCCCGGCCGCTCGCCGCTGTGGAGCCGTGCGAACCTGCGCGCGGACCTGCTCCCGTGGGCGCTCGCACTCGTCACCGGCATCGACTACTTCGACAACGCGGTCTTCTCGTTCTTCGCGAGCTACATCGCGGGCGGCATCAACGCATCGCCCGACGAACTCGTGTGGTCGTCGAGCGCGTACGCGGTCACGGCCGTACTCGGCATCCTGCAGCAGCAATGGTGGGTCGACCGGCTCGGGCATCGCCGCTACGTTGCGGGCTGCATGCTGATGTTCTCGTTCGGTGCGATCGCGGCCGCGCTTGCCGACACGTCGCTGGAACTCGCGTTCGCGCGTGGTTTCCAGGGCTATTTCATCGGCCCGATGATGGGCGCGTGCCGGATCCTGATCCAGATCAGCTTCAAGCCGCAGGAACGGCCGCCCGCGACGCGCGCGTTCCTGATCCTGATCCTGCTCGGCAGTGCGCTCGCGCCGATCGTCGGCGGGCTGCTCGTCGCGTATTCGACATGGCGCGCGCTGTTCGCGTGCACGGCGCCCGCCGGCATCGCGTTCGCGATCCTTGCGCTGCTCACGCTGCCCGATTCGGGCCGGACACCCGACGACGAACGCGGCTCCGGACACTTCTGGCCGTATGTCGTGTTCGCGCTCGCGCAAGGCGCACTGCAGATCGTGCTGCAGCAGGTGCATTACCAGCTCTACAGCGGCTCGCCGATGCTGATCCTGCTGACGATCGCGGGGATCGGCGCACTCGCATGGTTCGCGTATCACCAGTGGCATCACCCGACGCCGCTCGTGCGGCTGCATGCGTTCCGCGAGCGGACGTTCCAGGTCGGGCTGCTGCTCTACATGTTCTATTACTACGAGACGACGGGCTTCAGTTACCTGACATCGCGGTTTCTCGAAGGCGGGCTCGGCTATCCGGTCGAGAACGCCGGGCGCCTGGTCGGCACGATGTCGCTGATTTCGGCCACGGCGCTGTTCGCGTACCTGCGCTACGCGAAATTCGTCACGCACAAGAAGTGGTTCGTCGTGCCGGGGTTCGCGATCGCCGTCACGGCCGCGCTGTGGATGACACGGATGACGCCGCAGGTCGGCGAAGCCGCGCTGATCGTCCCGCTGCTGCTGCGCGGGCTGCTGCTGCTCTTCATCGTGCTGCCGGTGGCCAACCTGACGTTCCGGATCTTCGCGATCGACGAGTACACGCACGGCTACCGGCTGAAGAACATCGTGCGGCAACTGACGATCTCGTTCGCGACGTCGTCGGTGATCATCGTCGAGCAGCATCGCGTGGCCGTGCACCAGACGCGGCTCGTCGAGCGCGCGAACGTGTTCGACCCGATGTTCCAGCAGACCGTCGACGCCCTGACGCGCAGCTATGCGGCCGCCGGGCATGCGCTGAACGAAGCGCACGGTCTCGCGATCGCCGCCATCGCCCGCATGGTCGCGCAACAAGCGTCGTTCCTCGCGTCGCTCGACGGTTTTTACTTCCTGGCGGGCGTCGCGCTCGTCGGCGGCCTCTTCGCGGCATGGCAAAAAGAGATCGATTGAGTTAAAAGACAGGCTTTGGATTTCCGTCCGCAGCCTCCATGCTATCGAAACTGACCCGCTGGTTCGACGACCGCCGCCGCGACCGCGCGCTGCGCAGCCACCCGATCCCCGACGCGCTGTGGCAGGACACCGTCGAGCGCCTGCCGTTCCTCGCGACGCTGTCGCCCGATGCGCTCGGCCGGCTGCGCGAGCTGACGAGCCTGTTCATCGCGAAGAAATCGTTTTCGACCGCGCACGGGCTCGAACTGACCGACGCGATGATCGTCGCGATCGCCGCGCAAGCCTGCCTGCCGGTATTGAATCTCGACCTGTCGCTGTACGACGGCTGGGTCGGCGTCGTCGTGTATCCGGGCGAATTCGTGATCCGCAAGACCGTGCAGGACGAGGACGGTGTCGTCCACGAGGTCGAGCAGGATGCGAGCGGCGAGGCATGGGAAGGCGGCCCCGTGATCCTGTCGTGGGAAGACGCGCAGATGACGGACGGCCATGACGCGTACAACGTCGTGATCCACGAGTTCGCGCACAAGATCGACATGGTCAACGGCGCGGCCGACGGCTATCCGCCCCTGTTTCGCCGCTGGCACGCGCCGCACCTCGACGCGCAGGCGTGGGCCGACGTGTTCGAACATGCGTACGACCAGTTCTGCGCGCGCGTCGACGCGGTGCCGGAGCGCGCGTGGGCGCGCTTCGAGCGGGAATCGCTGATCGATCCCTATGCGGCCGACCACCCGTCGGAATTCTTCGCAGTGTGCAGCGAGGCGCTGTTCGTGCGGCCGAAAGCGTTCGAGTCCGAATTTCCGGAGTTGTACCGGCTGCTCGCCCGCTATTACCGGCAGGATCCGGCCGGCACCGGCGCGCTCGACGCGCCGTGAAAATTATTCGTCAACCATCTGATTTTCTGGCATAATCGCCGCTTTTCGATCTTAGGCAAGTGGCTCGCGCCGGGCTTGGCGTCGTCTGGTATGCGCAATGTGCGCGCTCCGGCACGGCAAGCGGCGGGTTGGCTACCGCTCTCACCAAGGAAAGACCATGAAAGAAGGCATCCACCCGAACTACCGCGAAGTCGTCTTCCAAGACATGTCGAACGGCTTCAAGTTCATCACGCGCTCGACGATCCAGACGCGCGAAAACATCGAACTCGACGGCAAGACCTACCCGCTCGCCAAGATCGAAGTGTCGTCGGAATCGCACTCGTTCTACACGGGTCAGCAAAAGATCATGGACACGGCAGGCCGTGTCGAGAAGTTCAAGAACAAGTTCGGCGTACGCGCCAGCGGCAAGGCGAAGTAAGCTTCGCACCGCATCCGGTGGTTGCAACGCACCGGTATCGCACAAAAAGGGCAGCCCAGGCTGCCCTTTTTTGTCTCTGCTCGCCGGAAAAGCGCCGGCCGGCGTCCGGGCAACGACCTGACGCGCAGCAGCCGGCGCGTCTACAATGCCGGATGCTCGAAACCGGCTCGACCGCGCGCACCCGCGCCGGCCGCCTGCCCATAACAAAACGCTCATCTGCATGAAGCCTGTCGTCCGTCTCACCGCCTCCGCCACGCGTGCGCTGCCGCGCTGGCTACTGCTCACGCTCTGCTTCGTCTATGCCGCGTTCGGCCTGTTCGGCCGCGACCCGTGGAAGAACGAGGACGCGGCGGGCTTCGGCGTGATGTGGACGATGGCCAAGGGCGGCTGGCACGACTGGCTGCTGCCGAACCTCGTCGGCAAGTTCATCACGACCGACGGGCCGCTCGGCTACTGGCTCGGTGCGCTGTCGATCCGCGGCCTCGGCCCGTGGGTCGATGCGAGCAATGCGTCGCGCATCGATACGGGCGTGCTGTTCTGCGTCGCGTGCGCATTCGTCTGGTATGCGGCCTACCTGCTCGGCCGGCGCGCCGAGGTCCAACCGTTCAAGTACGCATTCGGCGGCGAGCCGGAACCGCGCGACTACGGCCGAACGCTCGCCGACGGCGCGCTGCTGGTCCTCGTCGCATGCTTCGGCCTCGCGGAACGCGGGCACGAGACGACGCCGCAGGTCGCCCAGTTCGCGTGGATCGCGATGCTCGTCTACGGGATCGTGCGCGGCATCGACAAGCCGATGCAGGGCGCGCTGTGGTGGGGCCTCGCGATCGGCCTCGTCGCGCTGTCCGGCAACCCGGTGCTGGTCGTCGCGCTGCTCGCCGGCACCGCCGCGCTGTGGCTCGTCACGCCCGAGATGCGCAACCTGCGGCTGCCGCTGGTCGGCGTGCCGCTCGCGGCCGCGATCTTCGCGCTGTGGCCGCTTGCCGCGTTCGTCGCGGCGCCCGACGACGCCGCGTGGTTCTTCAACCAGTGGATCCACGGCAGCCTGATGCGCTTTTCGGGCCCGCCGACCGCCGTGCTCGCGTATGCGGCGAAGAATCTGCCGCTGTTCACGTGGCCCGCGTGGCCGCTCGCGATCTGGGCGTGGTGGAGCTGGGCCGGCATGCGCCGCCGGGCGCACATCGCGATTCCGCTGTCGGTCGCCGTGCCGCTCGTCGCGCTCGTGATCCTGCAGAGCCAGCAGTCGAACCGCATGTACATGCTGCTGCTGCCGCCGCTCGCGGTGCTCGCGACGTTCGCGCTGCCGACCCTCAAGCGTGGCGCGATCAACGCGTTCGACTGGTTCGCGGTACTGAGCTTCACGATCCTCGGCACCTTCGTATGGCTCGTGTGGCTCGCGTCGCTCACGGGCTTCCCGCATCCGCTCGCGCGCAACCTCGCACGCCTCGTGCCGGGCTACGAACCGCATTTCAAGATCCTGTCGTTCATCTGCGCGGTGATCGTCACCGTGTGCTGGTGCGTGCTCGTGCGCTGGCGCGTCTCGCGGCAGCCGAAGGTGCTGTGGCGCAGCGTCGTGCTGTCGGGCGCCGGCACCACGCTGATGTGGGTGCTGCTGATGACGCTGTGGCTGCCGATCGTCAACTACGGCCGAACCTATCGCGATGTCGCGCAACAGATCGCGCTGCACCTGCCGTCCGACTACGAGTGCATCTCGCCGGTGCGGCTCGGCGATGCGCAGATCGCGACCTTCGCGTACTTCGGCAACATGCACTTCGATTTCTCCGGCGACTGCGACGTGATCCTGCGCCAGGACCGTTCCGACTTCGGCGAGCCGAGTGCGATGTCGCAATATGTGTGGCGTCTCGTGTGGGAAGGCCGCCGCGTCGCCGACCGCGACGAACGCTTCCGCCTGTACGAGCGCATCGAACGGCCGAAGACGCCCGTCAAGCGGCGCCCGCCGCGCCGCCAGGCGGCCGATTGACGATGTTCGGCGACATCCGCCGGATCGTCGGTCTCGCGTGGCCGGTGCTGGTCGGCCAGCTCGCGATCATCGCATTCGGCGTGATCGACACCGCAATGGTCGGCCGCTACTCGGCCACCGATCTCGCCGCGCTCGGGCTCGGCTCGTCGATCTACGTGTCGATCTACATCGGGCTGACGGGCATCCTGTCCGCGCTGCAGCCGATCACCGGGCAACTGTACGGCGCGCGACGCTATGCCGAGATCGGCGAGGAAGTCCGCCAGGCGCTGTGGCTCGCGCTGCTGCTCGCGATACCCGGCTTCCTGCTGCTGCATTTTCCCGAGCCGCTGCTGCACATCGCGCACACGCCCGCCGCGCTGCACGACCGCACCGTCGACTACCTGCGCATCCTGTCGTACGGGCTGCCCGCCAGCCTCGTCTTCCGCATCTACAACGCGCTGACCAACGCGGCCGGCAAGCCGCGGCTCGCGATGATCCTGCAGATCGGCGCGCTGCTGCTCAAGTTTCCGCTCAACGTGTGGTTCATCTTCGGCGGGTTCGGCGTGCCGGCGCTCGGCGGCCCCGGCTGCGGGCTGGCCAGCACGCTGATCAACTGGGCGCTCGCGCTGATCGGCTACACGCTGCTCGCGAAGCTCGACGTGTTCGCGCCGCTCGCGATCTTCTCGCGCTTCTGCTGGCCCGTCTGGGAGCGCCAGAAGGCAATCCTGAAACTCGGCGTGCCGATGGGCCTGTCATACCTGATCGAGGTCACGTCGTACACCTGCATGGCGCTGTTCATCGCGCAATTCGGCACGACGACGCTCGCCGGCCACCAGATCGCCGGCAACATCGGCGCGGTGCTGTACATGACACCGCTGTCGATCGGCGTGGCAGCCTCGACGCTGGTCGCGCGCGCGCTCGGCGCCGGACGCCCCGAAGAAGCACGGCTGCTCGGCCGGCACAGCGTGATGTTCGCGTGCGGCGTTGCCGCGACATACGGCGTGCTCGTATTCACGCTGCGCCCGCTGATCGTCGGCGGCTATACGCCGAACCCGGCCGTCGCCGCGGCCGCGCTGCCGCTCGTCGCGATCGTCGCGTGCTACCACGTGTTCGATGCGCTGCAGGTCACGTCGGCGTTCGTGCTGCGCGCGTACAAGGTCGCGATCGTGCCGACCGTGATCTATGCGGTCGCGCTGTGGGGCGTCGGACTCAGCGGCGGCTACGTGCTCGGCTTCGACGTCGGCGGCATCGCGCCCGCATGGCTGACGGGCGCGCGCGGCTTCTGGTTCGCGAACACCGTCAGCCTGATGCTCGCGGGCGCCGGGCTCGTGTTCTACCTGCGCCACGTAAGCCGCGCGCACGTATCGACTCAGCCGGCCTGACGCGCCGCCCGCTACGCATCCGCCCGCTACGCATCCGCCCGCTACGCATCCGCCAGCACGTCGGCCGCGTGATAGGACGACCGCACGAGCGGACCGGCTACGACTTCCCTGAAACCGAGCGCCAGCGCCTCTTCGCGCCACGCGGCGAATGCGTCCGGACTCACGTAGCGCCGCACCGGCAGATGGTGCTCGGACGGCGCCAGATACTGGCCGAGCGTCAGCACGTCGACTTCGTGCGCGCGCAGGTCGCGCAGCGTGTCGCGCACCTCGTCGTCGCGCTCGCCGAGCCCGAGCATCAGCCCCGACTTCGTCACGAGCGTCGGCCGCGCGGCCTTCGCCTGCGCGAGCAGTTCGAGCGAGCCACGATAGTCGGCGCCCGGCCGCGCCGCGCGATACAGCGACGGCACCGTCTCGATGTTGTGGTTGAACACGTCCGGCCAGGCCGACGACAGCGCGTCGAGCGCGCGCGCGACGCGGCCGCGGAAGTCCGGCGTCAGCACCTCGACGCCGATACCCGGCACGCTCGCGCGCACCGCCGCGATGCACGCGGCGAAATGCGCGGCGCCGCCGTCGCGCAGGTCGTCGCGGTCGACCGACGTGATCACGACGTAGCGCAGCCCGAGCGCCGCGACCGCATCGGCCAGCCGCGCGGGCTCGTCGGGATCGAGCGGCTCGGGACGGCCGTGCGCGACGTCGCAGAACGGGCAGCGCCGCGTGCACAGCCCGCCCATGATCATGAAGGTCGCGGTGCGCTGCGCGAAGCATTCGCCGATGTTCGGGCACATCGCCTCCTCGCAGACGGAATGCAGCCGATGGTCGCGCAGCACGGCCGCCATGTCGGCCACCGCCGCGCTCATCATCGGCCGCGCGCGCAGCCACGGCGGCTTCGGCAGCGCCGCGCCGGCCGCGGGCTCGACGCGCACCGGAATGCGCGCGAGCTTGTCGCGGCTTCTCGCGCCCGGCTGGCCGAGCGCCGTGAGGCTGGGTCGTTCGAGCGCGGCGGCCATCGTCAGTCTCCGAGAAACGCGACGATCAGGCGGTTCACGTCGGCGGCCGCCTCCATCTGCACCATGTGCCCGCTGCCGGCGATCACCTCGGCGCGCACGCCGTCCGGCAAGCCCTGCGCGTGCTGCGCGGGGATTACCTGGTCGCGCTCGCCCCAGATCACGAGCGTGCGCGGCGCAAGCGACGCGAGCCGGTCGCGGAACACGCGCCGCTGCGCCGCGCCGTCGAACGCGGCGTTCGCGATCTTTTCCAGCGCCGCCTGCACGCCTTCGAGCCGCTTGTACTTGACGAGATCCTCGACGAGCTGCCGCGTCACGAGCGCGTTATCCGCGAACAGCGCACCGAGATGCGGCTTCAGCGTATTGCGGCTGTTACCGGCGACGAAGCCGTCGATATAGGCACGGTTGATGTCGGCGCCGAGCCCCGCGCTCGCGATCAGCGTCAGCGACGCAACGCGCTGCGGCGCGCGTTCGGCCGCGGCCATCGCGACCGCGCCGCCCATCGAATGGCCGATCAGGTGCGCGCGCTCGATGTGCTGCGCATCGAGCAGCGCGAGCACCGCGTCGGCCAGCTCGTCGAGGCTGCCCTTGTCTACCGCCTTGCCCGACTCGCCATGACCGGGCAAGTCGAGCGCCCACACGGACCGGTGCGCGGCGAGGTCCGCGTGATTGAACAGCCAGTTGTTCAGGTCGCCGCCGAAGCCGTGGATCAGCACGGCGGGCGTGCCCGTGCCGTCGCCGAGCTTCAGGAAGCGCACCGTGCGGCCGCCGATCTGCGCCTTCTCGGGCTGCGGGCCCGTCGCTTCGTCGGACGCCGCGCTCGGCACGAAATCGCGCTGGAACTCGGCGATCGCCGCATCGATGTCGGCATCGCTCGCGTCGGCCGCCGCGACGACGCCGAGCAGCGCGCCGACCGGCAGCGTCTCGCCCTCCTGCGCGACCTGCCGGCGCAGCGTGCCGTCGAACGCGCATTCGACGCCCGACGAGATCTTGTCGGTCTCGACGTCGAGCACTTCGTCGCCCTTCGTCACGCGTTCGCCGAGCGCCTTCAGCCAGCCGTTGACCTGCCCCTGCTCCATCGACAGCCCCCACTTGGGCATCGTGATCATGTGAATCGACATCGTGTCAGCTCCTCGTCTTCAGGACCGCCTGCGCAATCGCATCGGCGGACGGGATATACAGGTCTTCCAGCACGCTCGCGAACGGCGCGGGCGTATGCGGCGCGGTCACGAGCTCGATCGGCGCCTTCAGCGTTCGGAACGCGCGCTGCGCGACGAGCGCGGCGATGTCGGTCGCGATCGAGCAGCGCGGGTTCGCTTCGTCGACCACCACCACGCGCCCGGTGCGCGCCGCGCTTTCGAGGATGGTTTCCTCGTCGAGCGGCGACGTCGTGCGCAGGTCGATCACGTCGACCTGGATGCCGTCCTTCGCGAGCTTCGCGGCTGCATCCATCGCGAGATGCACCATCCGGCCGTACGTGACGATGGTTGCGTCGTCGCCGTCGCGCATCACGTTCGCCTCGCCGAACGGAATCGCATAGGACTCCTCCGGCACGTCGCCCTCGCGTGTGTAAAGCAGCTTGTGCTCGAGGAAGATCACGGGATCGTCGTCGCGGATCGCCTGGATCAGCAGCCCCTTCGCGTCGTACGGCGTCGACGGGCACACGACCTTCAGCCCCGGGATGTGCGTGAACAGCGACGTGAGCATCTGCGAGTGCTGCGCGGCCGCGCGCAGCCCGGCGCCGTACATCGCGCGGATCACGACCGGCGTCACGGCCTTGCCGCCGAACATGTAGCGGAATTTCGCGGCCTGGTTGAAGATCTGGTCGAAGCACACGCCCATGAAATCGATGAACATCAGTTCCGCGAC
Organism: Burkholderia sp. GbtcB21; assembly: GCF_019091065.1. Classification (NCBI taxonomy): domain Bacteria; kingdom Pseudomonadati; phylum Pseudomonadota; class Betaproteobacteria; order Burkholderiales; family Burkholderiaceae; genus Burkholderia; species Burkholderia sp. GbtcB21. The sequence goes on along the minus strand of NZ_JAGXKA010000005.1, from coordinate 444,726 downwards.
CGGCCGCATCCCGCACGCGGCCGCGCCGACCGCCGCGCCGATGTAGCCGCCTTCGGACAGCGGCGTATCGAGCACGCGGCCCGGAAACTTGTGGAACAGCCCCTTCGTCACGCCGAGCACGCCGCCCCACGCGTCGTCCTCGCCCGGCGCGCCCGCGCCGCCCGCATTGTCCTCGCCCATCACGATCACGCTGTCGTCGCGCGCCATCTCCTGCGCGAGCGCCTCGTTGATCGCCTGCGAATAAGTGATCTTCCTTGCCATGTCTGTCTCCTGGAATGTTCGGTTCGCCGTGCCGGCTGCAGTGTCAGGCCGCGCTCACGGGTACGACACGTAGACGTCGGTCAGCAGGTCGGCCGCGTCGGGCAGCGGCGCGGCCTTCGCCTGCGCGACTGCGTCGTCGATCAGCGCCTTCACCTGGGCGTCGACCGCGCGCAGGTCGTCGGTCGTCAGCGCCTCGGCACGCACGACGCGCGTCTCGAAGTGCTTCAGGCAGTCCTTCTCGTCGCGCAGCTTCTGCACCTCGCCGGGTGCGCGGTAGGTCTGCGCATCGCCTTCGAAATGGCCGAAATAGCGCGTGAACTTCACCTCGACGAGCGTCGGGCCGCCGCCGTTGCGCGCACGCTCGACGGCCTCGCCGAGCGCTTCGTGCACCGCGAAGAAGTCGAAGCCGTCGACAATCACGCCCGGCATCCCGAACCCGTTCGCGCGATCCGCGATGTTGTCGGTCGCGACCGACCAGCTCGACGACGTCGCTTCCGCATAACCGTTGTTTTCGGCGACGAAGATCGCGGGCAGCCGCCACACCGACGCGAGGTTCATCGATTCGAAGATCACGCCCTGGTTCGATGCGCCGTCGCCGAAGAAGCACACGCCGACGCCGCCGGACTTCTTGTGCTTCGCCGCGAGCGCCGCGCCGCACACGAGCGGGCCGCCCGCGCCGACGATCCCGTTCGCGCCGAGCATCCCCATCGACAGGTCGGCGATGTGCATCGAGCCGCCCTTGCCGTGGCAGACGCCGGTCTTCTTGCCGTAGATCTCGGCCATCATCCCGCGCACGTCGACGCCCTTCGCGATGCAATGGCCGTGGCCGCGGTGCGTGGTGGCAACGTAGTCGGCGAGGCCGAGGTGCAGCATCGTGCCGACCGCGGACGCCTCCTCGCCCGCGTACAGGTGAACGAAGCCGGGGATCTCTCCGGTCGCGAATTCGACGTGCAGGCGCTCCTCGAATTCGCGGATCGTGCGCATCAGCCGGTATGCGTCCAGCAGCTTGTCCCTGCTGAGCTGGGTCGAAACGGTCATGTGTGTCTCCTGGGTAGGTCTGACTGCGAATGCCGCCGCGGCCGTGCCGCGGCGACGGATTGCACGGCCTGCGGCCGTCAGTGGAACGTGAAGCCGCCGTCGACGTTCACGGCCTGGCCCGTCACGTTGTCCATCGTCGCGAAGAACAGCGCGAGCCGGCCCATGTCTTCGGGCGTCTGCGCGCGGCCCTGCGGGATCAGCGTCAACTGGTGCCGCTGCCACGACTCCTCGACCGATTCGCCGTCGGTCTTCCATTCGTCGGACAGCCGGTCCCACATATAGGTACGCACGATGCCCGGGCAGATCGCGTTGACGGTCACGCCGTCGCGCGCGAGCTCCTTCGCAAGCGCGTTCGTGAAGCCGACGACCGCGAACTTCGATGCGCTGTAATGGGCGAGATTCGGAAAGCCTTCCTTGCCGGCAATCGACGCGACGTTGATGATCCGGCCGCGGCCCTGCGCCTTCAGATGCGCGAGCGCCGCGCGGCAGCCGAGGAACGTGCCCTTCGCGTTCACGTCCATCACGAAATCCCAGTCGCGTTCGGTCAGCGCTTCGACCGGATGAATGCTGATCACGCCCGCGCAGTTCACGAGGATGTCGAGCCGGCCGAGTTCGGCGAGCGCCTGCGCGACCATCGCGTCGACCTGCACGGCCTGCGTGACGTCGACCTTCGCGACCGCCGCCCGGCGGCCGAGCGCGCGCACCGCGCTCGCGGCGGCATCGAGCGCGTCGTCGAGCAGGTCGGCCAGCAGGATGTCGGCGCCCGCGCCGGCGAGTGTCAGCGCAATGCCGCGGCCGATGCCGCGCGCGCCACCCGTGACGATGGCGACCTGTCCTTCGAGTGGGGCTGTCATGGCAATGTCTCCTTGATGTTCGTTATGGATGTCGAAATGTCGTTCGGAACAACGGAGGTTCAGTTGCGCCATGCGCCGGCATCGCGCAGCAATTGCCGCGAAGACGCGTAGCGCAGCGTGCGGCCGACATCGACCGTCAGCGGCCCGCGCCAGTCGAGCGAAATCTCGTAGCGATCGCCGCGCGCAACCTCGATCTCGCGCTCGCCGTCGAACGCGAGCGTGCCGCGCTCGAACGGGATCGTCTGCCACGCGCCCGGTTCGAGCCGCTCGCAACTGCGCATCACGACGCGGTCGACGCGGCCCGGTGCAATCGGCGCGACGAGCGGCGTGCCGGCCGTCTTGCCTTCGTCTGCGAAGCGCATCGCGAGCCCGTGCGGCGCGCTGCGCTCGAGCGGCGCCCATGCTCCGCCGAGCGCGGACAGGCCGATGCCGTCCGGTTCCGCGAACGTCAGGTAGAGCGAATCGATGTCGTCGGGCCCCGAAATCGCACGGGCGCCGATGAAGCGCTGTCGCGCCGCGCACACGTCGACGAGCGCAATCTCTTCGCGCCCCGACTGTGTGCCTGCCACGCAGCGCACGACGAGCCGCTTGTTGCGCGTGAAGGCAACCTCGGCCGGCACGGCGCCGGTCGCGGCGAGTCCGGCCGCGACGCCTGCGACGGTCGCCTCGCGATGTTCGGGAAACGCGTTGTTGGTGCCGGTGGACAGCGCGACGAGCGGCGTCGCGCCGCAATGCGCGGCCACCGCACGATGGGTGCCGTCGCCGCCGAGCACGACGATCAGCGCGACTTCCATCCGGTGCAGGTACGCGGCGCCGGCTTGCGTATCGGCGACGGTATCGGTGATCGGCAGGTCGACGAACTCGACCTCGGGCCAGCGCTCGTGCGGCGCGACCGCGCGATGTGTGTCGAGCGCGCGCAGCAGCAGCGTCGCGATGCCCGTCCGGTCGCGCAGCGTCAGCACGCGCTCGACGCCCATCGCGCCGAGGCCGGCCAGCAGGCGCACGATCATGTTCGCCTTCTCCGCCGTCGGAAACACGGATGCATGCGTCGTGAGGCGGCGGATGTCGCGCCCCGATGCGGGGTTCGCGATCACACCGACGGTAACGGGCGTCGTCACGGGTTTGTCTCCATCCAGTTGACCGGCACCGGCGCATTGGCGCCCGCTCCGGCCCTGCCTGTTTCGTCCGCTGCCATCGACGGGCTGCGGATCGTCGTCGCCGACGCGACTGCGCCGGGCTTGCACGTGATCTCTGCAAGCGGCGTGCCATCGTGTGTGCAATGACCGCGAAACCCGCGCCCACGCTGGCGCGGCGGGCATGCACATGTTCCGGGTTCGCGACCGTGACGACGCAGCGCGCGGCGAATCCGCGCGTGCGTCTCACGCCGTCGTTGCGACGACGCGCTCGTCGCGGCGCCTGCGCAAGCGCGCCGCCCTGCCCGCAAACCCTGCGTTGACGCGGCGTGGCGCATGCCGCGACAAGCCGGACGACCGCCGTGTGCCACGCATGCGGGTGTCTCAACCGCGCGAGACCGGGCAAGAGACGCATGAGACGAACGTCTCACGCCCGCCGCGTGCTGCGATGCAATGTGATCCGCCGGACCGGATGTGCTACAAGAACATCGAATTCCCCGCCGTACGGAACCGGAGCCGACCATGCCCTACGCCGTCCCCCAGGCCCAGCACGCCGACCGTGTGCTCGGCGCGCTCGCCGGACGCCTGCCCGCGCCGGCCGATTCCGCGCGCCTCGTGTCGTCGTGGCAACGTTCGCTGGAGCGCTACCGTCTCGACCCCGCTTCGTCGATCGGCCCGCGCGTGCTGACCGCGTCCGAGCTGCGCGAAGTGCGCGACAAGGAGGAAGCCTTCCTGCGTGCGTCGGGCCAGTGCCTGACACGGCTGCACGACATGATCCGCGTCGCCGACTACTGCGTGATGCTGACCGACGCGCACGGCGTGACGATCGACTATCGGATCGACCGCGAGCGCCGCAACGACTTCCGCCATGCGGGGCTGCACATCGGCTCGTGCTGGTCGGAAAGCGAGGAAGGAACGTGCGGCGTCGCGAGCGTGCTGACCGATCTCGCGCCGATCACCGTGCACAAGACCGATCACTTTCGCGCGGCGTTCACGACGCTCACCTGCAGCGCGGCGCCGATCTTCTCGCCGGGCGGCGAACTGATCGGCGTGCTCGACGCGTCGGCCGTCCATTCGCCCGACGGCCGCGACAGCCAGCGCCTCGTCTACCAGCTCGTGCGGCAGAGTGCGGCGCTGATCGAGGACGGCTACTTCGTGCACAGCACCGCGCAGCACTGGATATTGTTCGGGCATCCGAACCGTCATTACGTCGAAGCGCAACCCGAATGGCTGATCGCGTTCGACGAATGCGGCAATATCGTCGCCGCGAACCGGCAGGCGCGCGATGCGCTGCCGGCGCTGCGCGAACCGCGCCATATCGACGAGATCTTCGACGCAACCGAGATGCCGCTGCGCGATGCCGCGCGGCTCGATACGATCGTCGCGCTGCGGCTGCGCGCGACCGGCGCACCGCTCTATGCGCGGCTGCGTGCGCCGCTACGACGCGCCGGCCGCGAACCCGGCACGGTATCGCGGCGCGCGGGCACCGCGACGCGCCACGTCGGCGCGCTGACGCCGTTCCTGCACAGCAGCGACACGCACATCGCGCAACAGGCGGAGCTCGCGCTGCGGGTCGCGAGCAAGCGGCTGCCGATTCTCGTGCTCGGCGAAACCGGTGCGGGCAAGGAAGTGTTCGCGCGCGCGATCCACGATGCCGGTGCGCGGCGCGCGCGGCCGTTCGTTGCCGTCAACTGCGGCGCGCTGCCGGAAGCGTTGATCGAGAGCGAACTGTTCGGCTATGCAGCCGGCGCGTTTACCGGCGCGCGCAAGCACGGCGCACGCGGCAAGATCGCACTCGCCGACGGCGGCACGCTGTTTCTCGACGAAATCGGCGACATGCCGCTCGCGCTGCAGACACGGCTGTTGCGCGTGCTCGCCGACGGCGAGGTCGTGCCGCTCGGCAGCGATACGCCGGTGCGCGTCGACCTCGACGTGATCTGCGCGACGCACCGCGATCTCGCGCGCATGGTGGCTGACGGCACGTTCCGCGAAGATCTGTATTACCGGCTGAGCGGCGCGACGTTCGAACTGCCGCCGCTGCGCAAGCGCGCAGACGTGCGCGACGTGATTGCCGCCGTGTTCGCCGAGGAAGCGCAGGCGACCGGCCACGTCCTCACGCTCGACGCGACGCTCGCCGAACAGCTCGCCGCCTATCCGTGGCCCGGCAACGTACGGCAGCTGCGCAACGTGCTGCGCTATGCGTGCGCGGTGTGCGACGCCGCGCGCGTGACGCGGCGCGACCTGCCGGCCGACCTCGCCGCGCAGCTCGGCGGCGCCCCGGCCGGCGCACTGCCCGACGACGAGCGCGGCCGCATCGTCGCGGCGCTCACCGCGCACCGCTGGCGGCCCGACGCGGCCGCGCAGGCGCTCGGCATCTCGCGCGCGACGCTGTACCGGCGGATCGCGAAACACCGGATCGTCGCGCCGCACCGCGCGTGACGAGCCGGCGCGACCGCCATCACGCGGCCTGCGCGGCCGCTTCGCTTGCTTTCCCGGCCTCACCGGCCGCTTCGTCGCGCCGCACGAACACCTCGTGCGTGGCGAACAGCGCGTTCAGCGCGGCCGGGAAACCCGCGTAGATGGCCACCTGCATGAACACCTCGACGATCTCGTCGCGCGTGCAGCCGACGTTCAGCGCGGCCTCGATATGCACCTTCAGTTGCGGCTGTGCGTTGCCGAGCGCGGCCAGCGCCGCGATCGTCGCGATCTCGCGTGCTTTCAGGTCGAGCTGCGGCCGGCTGTAGATGTCGCCGAAACTGAACTCGACCAGGAGCCGCCCGAAATCCGGCGCGATCGGTGCAAGCGCCGCGATCACGCGTTCGCCCACTTCGCCGTCGATTTCCTTCAGTTTGTTCCAGCCGCGCGTATAACGATCTTCAACGAGTTGTTCCATCGTGTCCGTCCTGTTCCGATTGAGAGTGAGAAGGTGTCGCCCGTCGTTCCGTATCGCGTTCCCGCGCCTCGTAGTACGCGATCTTGTCGCCGATCGCGTCGAGGCTCGCCTGCAGCTCCGCGATATGCGCGCGCACCGCGTCGCGATGCGCAACCAGCAACCGCCGCCGCGCGCCGAACGTCGGCTCGCCTTGCGCGCGCAGCGCCGCGAACTGCTGCATCTGCGCGATCGGCATGCCGGTCGCCTTCAGGCGCATCACGAACGCCAGCCAGTCAAGGTCGGCCGGCGCATAGAGCCGGTGCCCGGCCGCCGTGCGCGAAATCGCGCGCAGCAGGCCGGCCTGCTCGTAATACCGCAACGTATGCGTCGACACGCCGGTCAGCTCGGCGACTTGCCCGATCGTCAGTGGACCGGCGGCGGAAGGTTTGGATACGGGTTTCGACATGGCAGGAACAAGGTTAGGAGTTAGAGCTAACTCTAAGTCAAGCACTATCGAACGGCCAGCGCGACGACAACCCGCAACGCCCCTCGACACCGTAAAGAATGGTCAAAACCGCCGCCCGGCGCGGCTTTCGGCCTTTACAGCGACGCAAGCCTTCAGCAAGATTCGGTCAGCCTGTCTTAAAAAGGGCACGCATTTGTCCTATGCTTAACGGCGACGCCCGGCCAGGTCTCGCCCCGCCGTCCGTTGCAACAGCCATTCATCCGTCAGAACCAGGGAGCCTTTGCCATGCTGAAAAAGCTGCTGATGCTGTTCGTCGCGCTATCGCTGTCGCTCGCCGCAGGCTTTGCCGCGGCCGTCGAAGTCAACACGGCCGACCAGGCCGCGCTCGAAGCCGTGAAGGGTCTCGGGCCCGTCAAGTCGAAGGCGATCATCGACGAACGCACCAAGAACGGCCCATTCAAGGACGCCGACGATCTCGCAAATCGGGTGAAGGGTCTCGGCACGAAATCGGTCGGGCATCTCGAGGAAAACGGCCTGACGATCGGCGGCTCGTCGACGCCGCCGAAAGGCGTGAAGCTGTCGAAGCCGGCCGCGACGACGTCGGCAACGACGTCGACAGGCACCGCATCGACGTCCACGACCGCGACGGCCGGCACGACGGCCACGGCGCCGGCCCCGGCGGCAAGCGCGCCGGATGCGGCCGCGAAGCCGGCCAAGACCAAGCGCGCGTCTAAGAAGGAAAAGGCGGCAGCGGCCGCAGCGGCATCCGCCGACGCGGGTGCGAGCGCACCGGCCGCAGCGTCGTCCGCGAAGGCGGCGAAGGGTTCGAAGAAAAAGAGCAAGAAGGACAAGGCAGCCTCCGCCGCCGCGGCGTCGGGCGCCTGATGTGCGCCGCGCGCGCGACGGCGTGCGCGCGGCATTCGTTCAACGGGCGCCCTTATTGCGGCGCCCTTATCGGTAAAGGTGAAGAATCATGGGTCTCCTCGACATCGTCGGCGGTCTGATCGGCGGCCAGGCCGGCGGCAACTCGCAAAGCGCACTGATCACGACCGCGCTCGAATTCATCAACAACCAGCCGGGCGGCCTGAACGGGCTGATCGAGAAGTTCCAGAAAGGCGACGCCGGCGAGGTCATCGGCTCATGGGTCGGCACCGGCGAGAACCAGCCGATCTCGGCCGACACGCTGCAGAACGTGCTCGGCTCGGACGTCGTCGGCTCGCTCGCGAGCAAGGTCGGCATCGATCCGGGTCAGGCCTCGTCGATCCTCGCGCAGGTGCTGCCGCACGTCGTCAACAGCGCGACGCCGAACGGCGAAGTGCCGGCCGGCGGCCAGATCGATACGTCGAACGTGCTCGGCACGCTGACGCAGCTCGCCGGCATGTTCGGCGGCAACAAGCAGGCCTGAGTCCGCGCCGCTTCGCGGCCCCCGCTTCATGGCCCAATCGGGCCGCTCCATATGCAAACACCCCGCCGAGGCGGGGTGTTTGTTTTTGCGCGCCGGGCGTGCGGCCGGTGGCCGGCGTTCAGTGAACGACGCGGTCGAACACGAACTTGCCGTCGTTGACGTCGACCGGAATCACGTCCTTCGGACCGAAGCGGCCCGCGAGGATGAGCTTCGCGACCGGGTTCTCGATCTCCTGCTGGATCGCGCGCTTCAGCGGCCGCGCGCCGAACACCGGATCGTAGCCGACCTTCGCGATCTGCTCGAGCGCCGCTTCCGACACGTCGAGCGCCATGTCGAGCTTCGCGAGCCGGTCGTGCAGGCGCGCCAGCTGGATCTTCGCGATCGACTCGATGTTGCTGCGGTCGAGCGCATGGAACACGACGACGTCGTCGATCCGGTTCAGGAACTCGGGGCGGAAATGCTGCTTCACCTCGAGCCACACCGCGTCCTTGATCTCGTCCTGCGGCGCACCGGTCATCGCCTGGATCACCTGCGAGCCGAGGTTCGACGTCATCACGATCACCGTGTTCTTGAAGTCGACCGTGCGCCCCTGCCCGTCCGTCATGCGGCCGTCGTCGAGCACCTGCAGCAGCACGTTGAACACGTCCGGATGCGCCTTCTCGATCTCGTCGAGCAGGATCACGCTGTACGGCTTGCGGCGCACGGCTTCCGTCAGGTAGCCGCCTTCCTCGTAGCCGACATAACCCGGCGGCGCGCCGATCAGCCGCGCGACGCTGTGCTTCTCCATGAACTCGCTCATGTCGATGCGGATCAGGTGCTCTTCCGAATCGAACAGGAACGACGCCAGCGCCTTGCACAGCTCGGTCTTGCCGACACCCGTCGGGCCGAGGAACAGGAACGAGCCGTACGGACGGTTCGGATCGGCGAGACCCGCGCGCGAGCGGCGGATCGCGTCGGCCACCGCGCCGATCGCCTCATGCTGGCCGACCACGCGCTCATGCAGCTTTTCCTCGATGTGCAGCAGCTTCTCGCGCTCGCCCTGCATCATCCGCGACACGGGAATCCCCGTCGAACGCGACACGACTTCCGCGATTTCCTCGGCGCCGACCTGCGTGCGCAGCAGGCGCGGACGCGTCGGGTTGTGCTGCTCCCGCTCTTCGGCCTGCGTGACCTGCTTCAGCTGCGCCTCGAGCTGCGGCAGCTTGCCGTACTGCAGCTCCGCGACTTTCTCCAGCTTGCCTTCACGCTGCAGCCGCGCGATGTCAGCCCGCGCCTTCTCGATCTCTTCCTTGAGCTGCGCGCTGCCCTGCACCGCGGCCTTCTCGACGGTCCAGATCTCCTCGAGGTCCGCGTATTCGCGGCCGAGGCGGTCGATCTCTTCCTCGATCAGCTGCAGGCGCTTCTGCGACGCTTCGTCCTGCTCCTTCTTCACGGCTTCGCGCTCGATCTTCAGCTGGATCAGCCGGCGATCGAGCTTGTCCATCTCTTCGGGCTTCGAATCGATTTCCATCTTGATCTTCGAAGCGGCTTCGTCGATCAGGTCGATCGCCTTGTCGGGCAGGAAGCGGTCGGTGATGTAGCGATGCGACAGCTCGGCCGCGGCAACGATCGCCGGGTCGGTGATGTCGACGCCGTGGTGCAGTTCGTACTTCTCCTGCAGCCCGCGCAGGATCGCGATCGTCGCCTCGACGCTCGGCTCGTCGACGAGCACCTTCTGGAAGCGGCGTTCGAGCGCGGCATCCTTCTCGATGTACTTGCGGTATTCGTCGAGCGTGGTCGCGCCGATGCAGTGCAGCTCGCCGCGCGACAGCGCCGGCTTCAGCATGTTGCCCGCATCCATCGCGCCTTCGGCCTTGCCCGCGCCGACCATCGTGTGGATCTCGTCGATGAAGACGATCGTCTGGCCTTCGTCCTTCGCGATGTCGTTGAGCACGGCCTTCAGCCGCTCCTCGAACTCGCCGCGGTACTTCGCGCCGGCGAGCAGCGCGGCCATGTCGAGCGACAGCACGCGCTTGCCCTTCAGCGTCTCGGGCACTTCGCCGTTGACGATCCGCTGCGCGAGCCCTTCGACGATCGCGGTCTTGCCGACGCCCGGCTCGCCGATCAGCACCGGGTTGTTCTTCGTGCGGCGCTGCAGGATCTGGATCGAGCGGCGGATTTCGTCGTCGCGCCCGATCACCGGATCGAGCTTGCCCGAACGGGCGCGCTCGGTCAGGTCGACCGTGTACTTCTTCAGCGCCTCGCGCTGGCTTTCGGCATCCTGGCTGTGCACCTGCGAGCCGCCGCGCACCGCGGCGATCGCGGCTTCGAGCGCCTTGCGCGTGAGGCCGTGCTGACGCGCGAGCTTGCCGGCGTCGCCCTTGTCGTCGGACACGGCGAGCAGGAACATCTCGCTCGCGATGAACGTGTCGTTGAGCTTCTGCGCTTCCTTGTCGGCCTGGTTCAGCAGCCCGGCCAACTCGCGGCCGATCTGGATGTCGCCGCCCGTGCCCGTGACTTGCGGCAGGCGCGAGATCGCTTCGTTCAGCGCGCCTTGCAGCGCCTGCACGTGAACACCCGCACGCGACATCAGCGAACGGGCGGAACCGTCGTGCTGCGCGACCAGCGCCGCCAGTACGTGAACGGGTTCGATGTATTGATTGTCGCGGCCTGCCGCAAGGCTTTGCGCGTCCGCGAGTGCTTCCTGGAACTTGGTGGTGAGCTTGTCGATTCTCATTTTGTCGAGACCTCCAATTTTCGATTAACACCAAGATGAGGATGGTTATGCGCCTTTCAAGCGAAATTCGGGTTGATTCAGCGCAAAAAGTCGCTGGATGGCAATGCCGCGGCCGAGAGGCGGGACGCAGCCGGATCGCGGGACGCGGCGCCCGCGTGTCAGCCGGCCGTCGACGGCGGCTCGACGGGCGCGGGCGATTCGTCCGGTGACGGCGCGGCGCGCACGAGCGCGACCGGACGGATGCCGAGCAACGCAGCAAGCGGCGACGCGGGTTCGACCAGTTCGCCGAGCGTGTGACGATCGAGCTCGGCGAAGAACGCATCGCGCGCGGCCGCCAGCACCCCCTTCAGGCGACACTGCGGCTCGATCACGCAGCCGCGCGACTCGCTGCCGTCGGTCGAAAAGCAGCCGACCAGCGCGAAGTCGTTCTCGGTCGCGCGCACGACCTGGCCGACCGTCAGCAGCAGCGATTCGGGGAACAGCCGCAGCCCGCCGTTGCGGCCGCGGACCGTGTCGACCCATCCCAACTCGCCGAGCTGCTGCACGACTTTCATCAGATGGTTCTTCGAGATGCCGTAGGCATCCGAGATCTCCTGGATCGTCGCGAGCCCCTCGCCGCGCACGGCAAGGTACAGCATCACGCGCAGCGAGTAGTCGGTGTAGTCGGTGAGTCTCATGGGCGAATTCGGAAAAGATCGATCGTGCCCCGATTGCGCGGGCCGGGCCGGTCGGGAAGCGCGCCGGGCCGGCTGACGGTCCCGTTCCGCTGCCCCGGGTTGCCCGGATGGCGCGCGCACAATAAGATGCGTTACATCTGCACGTTTTTCAGGGGTTGTTGGACGCTATTTTGCGTCAAAATTCTGCCGGCGTCCTGCGCGTTGCCCGCGCCGCCGCTTCGTCGTTGCCTCGATCTCCCGGCCCTTTTTGCCATGACCGCCCTGCCTGCCTCGCCCGAAACCGCCCCGGCCCGCCCTCGCGATGCCGAGCCGACCGAAGACAACATCCACGATCTCGTCTACGCGTTCTACGACCGCGTGCGCGCCGATCCGCTGCTCGGGCCCGTGTTCGACGCGAAGCTGGCCGGCCGCTGGGACGACCATCTGCCGAAGATGGTCACGTTCTGGTCGAGCCTCGTGCTCGGCACCAAGGGCTATCACGGCAACGTGCAGCAGGCGCACCAGCCGCTCGACGGGATCGAGCCGGCCCATTTCAGCCGCTGGCTGTCGTTGTTCCTGAAGACCGTCGAGGCGCGCTACGCGCCGCCCGCGGCGATCCGCTTCATGGAACCCGCGCTGCGGATCGCACAGAGCCTGCAGTTGAGCCGGTTCGGCTGGGATTACCGGATTCCGCCCGAGCAGCAGGCGCTGCTCGATGCGATCGCGCCGCGCCGCCGCGACGCGGGCGACGATCCGCACGCATTGCCGTCGCGTGCCCGCGGCGAACCGTTTCCGACGAAGATCGTCGGGCGCAGCGCCGATCCGGACGCGTAACGCGCACACATCGCGCGCGACGATTACACACATGCGGCACATGCGGCACATCGCCGCATCGCGCGGACGCCGCGCTCAGCGCGGCGTGTTACCCGATTCGACGCCCCAGCGCGCGAGCGCCGCATCGTCGGTGCTGCGCGCATCGACCCAGCGCTCGCCGTCCGGCGTCGTTTCCTTCTTCCAGAACGGCGCTTCGGTCTTCAGGTAGTCCATCACGAATTCGCACGACGCGAACGCATCGCCGCGATGCGCGGCGACCGTCGCCACCATCACGATCTGGTCGAGCGGCAGGAGCCTGCCGACCCGATGCACGATTGCGACGTCGATGCCCGGCCAGCGCCGGCAGGCCTCGGCGGCGATCTTCTCGAGCGCCTTCTCGGTCATCCCCGGATAGTGCTCGAGCTCCATCGCGGCGACCGAATCGCCTTCGTTCAGGTCGCGCACGGTGCCGACGAAGCACGCGATCGCGCCGATCTTCGGATTGCGCGCGCGCAATGCCGCGACTTCGGCGTTCAGATCGAAGTCGTCGGTCTGGATTCGTATCGTTGCCATCACACGCTCCGGTCCCATGCCGAGCTCAACCGCCCGTCACCGGCGGAAAGAACGCGACCTCGCAACCTTCGGTGAGCCGCGTGTCGGGATCGGTCATCTCGTGGTTGCACGCCATGCGCAATGCGCGCCCTTCGGCGAGCGTCTCGGCCCACGCACCGCCGCGCACGCGCAGCCACGCGCGCACGTCGCCGACGGTCGTTACGCTGTCCGGCACGTCGGCCTGCTCGTCGGCGACGCCCAGCGCTTCTCGTACGCTTGCAAAAAATTTCAGCTGAATCTTCATGGTTCGGGAAGCCGCCGCGTTACGACAGCAATTCGGAAAACGGAATGAAACGCACGGTCTCGCCTGCGCTGATCGCGTGCTGCGGCGGATTGTCGATCAGGCCGTCGCCCCAGACCGTCGACGTCAGCACCGCCGAGCTCTGGTTCGGGAACAGATCGAGGCCGCCGGCCGCATTGACGCGTGCGCGCAGGAATTCGTTGCGCCGGTCGCCCTTGCCTTGCGAAAAGTCGGCGCGCAGCGACAGCGCGCGCGGCGCGACGTCGCGCACGCCGGACAGGCGCAACAGGAACGGCCGCACGAACAGCAGGAACGTGACGAAGCTCGATACGGGGTTGCCGGGCAGCCCGATGAAGTGCGCATCGGGGCGATCGTCGCCGCGCCGCACCGCGCCGTACGCGAGCGGCTTGCCGGGCTTCATCGCGATCTGCCACAGCGCGAGCCGCCCTTCGGACTCGACGGCCGGCTTCACGTGATCCTCGTCGCCGACCGATACGCCGCCGCTCGTCAGGATCACGTCGTGATCGCGCGCAGCCTCGCGCAGCGTGTCGCGCGTCGCGGCGAGTGAGTCGGGCACGATCCCGTAATCGGTCACGTGGCAGCCGAGCCGCTCCAGCAGCCCGCGCAGCGTGAAGCGGTTCGAGTTGTAGATCGCGCCGGGCTTCAGCGGCTCGCCCGGCATCGTCAGCTCGTCGCCGGTGAAGAACACCGCGACACGAATCCGCCGTGCGACCGACAGTTGCGCACAGCCGACCGACGCGGCAAGGCCGAGCGCCTGCGGCGTGAGCCGCGTGCCGGCCGGCAGGATCACCGCCCCCTGCCGGATGTCCGCGCCCTGCGCGGTGATCCATTCACCGGCCTTCGGCGTATGCAGGATCTCGACCGCATCGCCGTCGGCCGACGTCTGCTCCTGCATCACGACGGCGTCGGCGCCGGGCGGCACCGTCGCGCCGGTGAAGATCCGCGCGGCCGTGCCGGCCGCGAGCGGCACGGCCGGATGACCGGCCGGAATCCGCTGCGACACCGGCAGACGCCGCTCGCCGTGCAGCAGGTCGGCGACGCGCACCGCATAGCCGTCCATCGCGCTCGTATGCATCGGCGGCACGTCGAGCGGCGAGCTCACGTCGGCCGCCAGCACGCGGCCGAGCGCGTCGAGCGTGGCGACGGTTTCGGTGCCGGGCAGCGGCTTCGCGGCATCGAGCAGCGCGGCGAGCGCCTCGGCGGTCGACAGCATCGGCGCGCGCGGCGCCGCGGGATTCGGGTTCGACATCGATGGAATCGGGGAACGTTGGAGTCAATACGTCATTGTAGCGACGCCGTCGCGCGGGCGCGCGATATGGCCGACATGCGAGAACTGTGATCGTCGTGGACGCGCGGGTCTGGCACCTGCGGGTCTGGCACCTGTTTCGTGCGACGTTCGACTGCAGACGCGCGGCGGGCTGCCGAACGCCTGCATATCGCAGTACCGCTGCACCGCACCGCCAAACGAAACGGCCGGAACCCCGATCCGTTCGACGAATCGGCATTCCGGCCGTCCTGCGCGGCCGGGCCCGCGGGCCCGGCCGCGCGTCACGCGCCCGTATGCGCGGCGATGAAATCCTTCACCTGCTGCGCGTCGGCCTTCACGACCTCGAAGCGCTGCGGCAGCGCCTCGAGCCCGTCGAATGCGGCCGGCCGCTCGGCTTCGCGATCGAGCGCTTCACGGATCGTCTCGCCGAACTTGATCGGCTGCGCCGTCTCGAGCACGACCATCGGCACGCCTGCGTCGAGATGCTCGCGCGCAACCTTCACGCCGTCGGCCGTGTGCGTATCGATCATCGTGTCGTAGCGCGAGAACACGTCGCGGATCGTCGCGATGCGGTCCGTATGGCTGCTGCGGCCCGACACGAAGCCGAACTCCGCGACGCGCGCGAAATCGCCGCTCGCCGCGAGATCGAAGCCGCCCTTCTCCTCGACGTCGCGGAACAGCTGCATCACGCGCGCCGGATCGCGGCCTAGCAGGTCGAACACGAAGCGCTCGAAGTTCGACGCCTTCGAGATGTCCATGCTCGGGCTGCTCGTGTGATACGTATTCTCGGCGCTGCGCACGCGATACGCGCCCGTGCGGAAGAACTCGTCGAGCACGTCGTTCTCGTTGGTCGCGACCACGAGCTTCGCGATCGGCAACCCCATCATCCGCGCGATGTGGCCCGCACACACGTTGCCGAAGTTGCCCGACGGCACCGTGAACGACACGCGCTCGTCGTTGGACTGCGTCGCCGCGAAATAGCCCTTGAAGTAGTACACGACCTGCGCGACGACGCGCGCCCAGTTGATCGAGTTGACCGTGCCGATCTTCCGCTGCGCCTTGAACGCGTGATCGTTCGACACGGCCTTCACGATGTCCTGGCAGTCGTCGAACACGCCTTCGACCGCGAGGTTGAAGATGTTCGGATCCTGCAGGCTGAACATCTGGGCCGTCTGGAACGCGCTCATCTTCTTGTGCGGCGACAGCATGAACACGCGCACGCCGGCCTTGCCGCGCATCGCATATTCGGCCGCGCTGCCCGTGTCGCCCGACGTCGCGCCGAGAATGTTCAGCGCTTCGCCGTGCTTCGCGAGCGTGTACTCGAACAGGTTGCCGAGCAGCTGCATCGCCATGTCCTTGAACGCGAGCGTCGGGCCGTTCGACAGTTCGAGCAGCGAGATCGGCGCGCCGTTCTCGGTGCCGAGCGTCTTCAGCGGCGTGATGTCGGCTGCGTTCTCGCCGTGGCGCGTGTTGCTGTACACGTCGGCCGTGTACGTGCGGCGCGTGATCGCACGCAGGTCGTCGGCCGGCACGTCGTCGCAGAACTTCGACAGGATCTCGAATGCGAGATCCGCGTACGGCAGCGCGCGCCAGCGCGCGAGCTCGTCGGCGGACACCTTCGGATACTCGGCCGGCAGGTACAGTCCGCCGTCCTTCGCGAGGCCGCCGAGCAGGATGTCGGAGAACGTATGGCGCTCGCCGAAGCCGGCGCCGCGCGTGGAGATGTAGTTCATGTCTTCCGCCTCAGTTCAGCGCTTCCATGCGCAGCTTCGTCACCTTCGACACGACCGTCGCGAGGCTTTCGATTTGCGCAATCGCCGCGTTGACGTTCTTCTCGAGCGTCTCGTGCGTGATCAGGATGATGTCGGTCTCGCCGTTCGCACCGTCGACCTGCTCCGATTCCTTCTGCAGCAGCGCGTCGATCGAAATGCCCGATTCGGCGAGGATGCGCGTGATGTTGGCGAGCACGCCGGTCTGGT
Organism: Burkholderia sp. GbtcB21; assembly: GCF_019091065.1. NCBI lineage: Bacteria > Pseudomonadati > Pseudomonadota > Betaproteobacteria > Burkholderiales > Burkholderiaceae > Burkholderia > Burkholderia sp. GbtcB21. The sequence goes on along the minus strand of NZ_JAGXKA010000005.1, from coordinate 428,392 downwards.
CGGCCACCCGCAGGCGCAGGTAGTAGCCGCTCGTGACTTCCTCGATCGGCAGGATCGGCGTGTTCGACAGGCTGTCGGGCTGGAACGCGAGGTGCGGCACGCGATGCTCGGGGTCGGCCGTATGCAGGCGCGTGACGTCGACGAGATCGGCGACCACCGCCGACGCGGTCGGCTCCGCGCCCGCGCCCTTGCCGTAGTACAGCGTCGTGCCGACCGCGTCGCCGTGCACGACGACCGCGTTCATCGCGCCTTCGACGTTCGCGAGCAGGCGCTTTTCCGGGATCAGCGTCGGGTGCACGCGCAGCTCGATGCCGTTTTCGGCGCGGCGCGCGATGCCGAGCAGCTTGATCCGGTAGCCGAGTTCTTCCGCGTAGCGGATGTCGGTTGCGTCGAGCTTGCTGATGCCCTCGACGTACGCGCGGTCGAACTGCACCGGCACGCCGAACGCGATCGCGCTCATGATCGTCGCCTTGTGCGCGGCGTCGATGCCTTCGATGTCGAAGGTCGGATCGGCTTCCGCGTAGCCGAGCTCCTGCGCGGCCTTCAGCGCGGTCGCGAAGTCGAGCCCGCGGTCGCGCATTTCCGACAGGATGTAGTTCGTCGTGCCGTTGATGATGCCCGCGATGTACTGGATGCGGTTCGCGGTCAGGCCTTCGCGCAGCGCCTTGATGATCGGGATGCCGCCAGCGACGGCCGCCTCGAACGCGACCATCACGCCCTTCGCGCGCGCGGCCTCGAAGATCTCGGTGCCGTGCACCGCGAGCAGCGCCTTGTTCGCCGTCACGACATGCTTGCCGTTCGCGATCGCGCGCAGCACGAGCTCGCGCGCGATGCCGGTGCCGCCGATCATCTCGGCGATGATCGCGATCGACGGATCGTCGACCACCGAATTGAAATCGTCGGTGATCTGCGCGGCGCCGGCGTCGCCGCCGAGCGCAGCCTGCGCCTTGGCCGGGTTGCGCACGGCAATGCGCGTCACCTCGATGCCGCGCCCCGCGCGTCGCTTGATTTCTTCCTGGTTGCGGCGCAGCACCGTGAAGGTGCCGCTGCCCACCGTGCCGAAGCCCAACAGGCCAACTTTGATCGGTTCCATGCTGCGTGTGATCGATGAGTAAGAAGTAATGGGTTCCGTGTGGTCCTGCCCGCTCAGGCCGAATGGCGCTTGCGGTAGCCGTCGAGGAAGCGTGCGATCCGGTTGATCGAATCGGTCAGGTCGTCGAGGTTCGGCAGGAAGACCACGCGGAAGTGGTCCGGCGTCGCCCAGTTGAAACCCGTGCCCTGCACGAGCAGCACGCGCTCTTCGAGCAGCAGGTCGAGTATGAACTGCTGGTCGTTCTGGATCGGATAGATTTTCGGATCGAGGCGCGGGAACATGTACAGCGCGGCCTGCGGCTTCACGCAGGTCACGCCCGGAATCGACGTGAGCATGTCGTACGCGAGCTCGCGCTGCTTGTACAGGCGCCCGCTCGGCACGATCAGCTCGTTGATGCTCTGGTAGCCGCCGAGCGCCGTCTGGATCGCGAACTGCCCCGGCACGTTCGCGCACAGGCGCATCGACGACAGGATGCCGAGCCCCTCGAGGTAGTCCTTCGCGCGCCGGCGGTTGTCGCCGCCGAGGCCCGACACGGCCATCCAGCCCGCGCGGTAGCCGCACGAGCGATAGCTCTTCGACAGGCTGTTGAACGTGACGGTGATCACGTCCTCCGACAGCGAGCCCATCGCCGTGTGCTCGAGGCCGTCGTAGACAATCTTGTCGTAGACCTCGTCGGCAAACACGATCAGCCCGTGCTGGCGCGCGATCTCGAGCAGGTCCAGCAGCAATTCGTCGGAATAAAGCGCGCCCGTCGGGTTGTTCGGGTTGATCACGACGATCGCCTTCGTGTTCGGCGTGATCTTGCGGCGGATGTCGTCGAGATCGGGCATCCACGCGTTCTGCTCGTCGCACACGTAGTGCACGGGCGTGCCGCCCGACAGGCTCACCGCGGCCGTCCACAGCGGGTAGTCGGGCGCGGGCAGCAGTACTTCGTCGCCGTCGTTCAGCAGCGCCTGGGTCGCCATCACGATCAGCTCGGACGCGCCGTTGCCGATGTAGATGTCGTCGAGGCCGACGCCCACGACGCCCTTTTCCTGCGTGTAGTGCATCACGGCCTTGCGGGCCGAGAACACGCCCTTCGAATCCGAATAGCCCGACGACGCCGGCAGGTTGCGGATCATGTCCTGGATGATCTCGTCCGGTGCGTCGAAGCCGAACGGCGCGAGGTTGCCGATGTTCAGCTTGATGATGCGGTGGCCTTCTTCCTCGAGGCGCTTCGCGTGCTCGAGCACCGGGCCACGGATGTCGTAGCAGACGTTGAGCAGCTTGTTCGACTTCTGAATCGGTTTCACGACGACACGGTTCCTGGGTTGGCCTTGCGGCCGGGGGGACGGGATCAAAACTGGAAAGCGGCCGGTCTGTGCGCGCTGTCTAGACTGGGAAAAAGCGGGCGATCGGGCGCGGCTTGTGGCAGCGCGCGATGCAAGTGGCGCCCGGGGGCGACCAAAAAGTTATAATTTAGCGGATTTTGGCCGACTTTCGCAATGCACCATAGCCGCGCCGGGCCCGCGCCGTCAGGCGTCCCGCGTGCACAGGCGCGCGAAACCAGCCGCCCCGGGCCCGTGCGGCCCTGCAACACATTCCCCTACGGAACCGCGGAATACCGATTTGAAACTGCACCAGGACGCGAGCGGCGCGCTCAACACCGTCACCGGCTACGGCCCCGATTATGTCGACGTCAATCTCGAACGCCATGAAACGAGCGTCATCGTGCTGCCCGGCGCGCCGGTCCAGGCATGGCCCGTGTCGTCGTTCGACGCGCTCGCGCCCGAGCATTTCGCGATGCTGCTCGACCCGACGCCCGAACTCGTGATCTTCGGCAGCGGCGCGCGGCTGCGCTTCCCGCACCCGCGGCTGGTCGCCGCGCTCACGGCCAGGCGGATCGGCGTCGAGACGATGGATTTCCAGGCCGCGTGCCGCACCTACAACATCCTGATGGCCGAGGGCCGCAAGGTCGCCGCTGCGCTCTTAATTGAACGTTAATCCCCGATGCGGTAAAACTCGGGCCGGCGCAGCGGGTCGATCCCCGGATCGGCCCGGCCAGGCCGCCCGCCCCCGGCGCAACTCGCCGGCGGCCCGTCACAACAACCAACAGGCTGAAAACCCATGAACGATACGCCGTCGAGGCTACCGCTCAATCGCATCACGCTCGTCCTCCTGCTCGTCGCGCTCGCGATCGTCTGGTTCGCGCCACTCGGGCTGCGCCACCTGATCCCGAGCGACGAAGGCCGCTACGCGGAGATGGCGCGCGAGATGTTCGTCACCGGCGACTGGATCACGCCGCGCTACAACGGCTACAAGTATTTCGAGAAGCCGCCGCTGCAGACCTGGCTGAACGCGCTGACGTTCGCATGGTTCGGCATCGGCGAATGGCAGGCGCGCCTCTACACGGCCGTCGTGAGCTTCGCCGGCGTGCTGCTCGTCGGCTTCACCGGCGCGCGCCTGTTCAACCCGCTGTCGGGCTTCCTCGCGGCCGTCGTGCTCGCGAGCTCGCCGTACTGGAACCTGATGGGCCACTTCAACGCGCTCGACATGGGGCTCGCGTTCTGGATGGCGCTGTCGCTGTGCTCGCTGCTGCTCGCGCAGCGGCCCGGGCTGCGCCCGGCCGCGGCGCGCGGCTGGATGTGGGCGTGCTGGGCCGCGATGGCGTTCGCGGTGCTGTCCAAGGGCCTCGTCGGCCTGATCCTGCCCGGCGCCGTGCTCGTGCTCTACACGCTGATCGCGCGCGACTGGGCGCTGTGGAAGCGCCTGTATCTCGTCAGCGGCCTCGTGATCTTCTTCGCGATCGTCACGCCGTGGTTCGTGCTCGTCCAGCAGCGCAACCCCGAGTTCTTCAACTTCTTCTTCATCGTCCAGCAGTTCCGCCGCTACCTGACCCCGGAACAGAACCGCCCGGGACCGCTGTACTACTTCGTGCCGGTGCTGCTGGTCGGCTTCCTGCCGTGGCTGTCGGTCGCGTGGCAGAGCATCCGCCATGCGCTGCGGATGCCGCGCCAGCCGAACGGCTTCTCGCCGATGCTCGTGCTGCTGATCTGGAGCGCGTTCATCTTCCTGTTCTTCAGCGCGTCGCATTCGAAGCTGATCTCGTATGTGCTGCCGATCGCGCCGGCGCTCGCGCTGATCATCGGCGCGTACCTGCCGCTGGTGTCGGCCGACCGGTTCCGCCGCCACCTGCTCGGCTACCTCGTGTTCTTCGTCGCCGCGGCATTCGGGATCATCTTCCTCGCGTACCAGGGCGATGCCCGCACGCCGAACGCGCTGTACCGCGCGTTCCAGATGTGGCTGTACGCGGGCCTCGCGATCGCGGCCGCGCTGACGCTCGCGGCCGCGTGGCTGAACCGCCGCGCGGGCGTGGCCGCCGCGATCGCCGCGTTCGGCGCCGCCTGGCTCGCGTTCGGCACGATCGGCGGCACCGGGCACGACGAGTTCGGCCGCTACAGCTCGGGCGCGCAACTCGCGCCCGCCGTGCGCGCCGAACTGGCGAAGCTGCCGCCCGACACGCCGTTCTACTCGATCGAGATGCTCGATCACACGTTCCCGTTCTATATGGGCCACACGACGATCATGGTCCAGCGTCAGGACGAACTCGCGTTCGGGATCTCGGTGGAGCCGAACAAATGGATTCCGACCGTCAACGAATGGATCACGCGCTGGAAACAGGAAACCCATGCGCTCGCGATCATGCCGCCCGGCCAGTACGACGCGCTGGTCAAGCAAGGCGTGCCGATGCGCGTGATCGCGCGCGACAACCGCCGCGTGATCGTCGAGAAACCGCAATCGTAAGGACGCCCGCCGCATGAATCCCGTTTCGTTCGTCTGCATCATCACCGGCGTGATGCTCAACGCCTGTGCGCAACTTCTGCTGAAAGCCGGCGTCAACGCCGTTGGACACTTCGAATTCAGCCGTGCGAACATCATCCCGGTCGGCCTGAAGATCGCGACCCAGCTGCCGATCATCGGCGGCCTGAGCTGCTACGTGCTGAGCGTCGTCGTCTGGATCCTCGGGTTGTCGCGGGTCGACGTGTCGATCGCGTACCCGATGCTGTCGCTCGGCTACGTCGTCAACGCATTCGCGGCCTGGTACCTGTTCGGCGAGGTGTTGTCGGTCCAGCGGCTCGTCGGCATCGGCATCATTTTGATCGGGGTGCTCGTGCTTGCACGAAGCTGAGCATGCCTCGCGGCGTTAAGCGTCTGCCTACAAAAAATCACGGTACGAATCCGCCAACCGGTGTTTAATGCCGGTTTCGGACGGGATTGCCCGACCCTTTTATTACACGCCATTACAGGCCAAAAGCGTTCATGAGCCAGACTACCGCTCCGTTTCTGCCGTTCACCCGCCCCGAGATCGATGAGGAAACCATCCAGGGCGTCGTCGAAGTGCTGCGCTCGGGCTGGATCACCACCGGCCCGCAGTGCCAGAAATTCGAAGCGGCACTGTCCGAATACTGCGGCGGCCGTCCGGTCCGCGCGTTCAACTCGGGCACCTGCACGCTCGAGATCGGCCTGCGCATCGCGGGCGTCGGCGCCGGCGACGAGGTGATCACGACGCCGGCGTCGTGGGTCTCGACCAGCAACGTGATCCTCGAGACGGGCGCGACACCCGTGTTCGCGGACATCGATCCCGTCACGCGCAACATCGACCTCGACAAGCTCGAGCAGGCGATCACGCCGCGCACGAAGGCGATCATCCCCGTCTACCTGGCCGGCCTGCCGGTCGACATGGACCGCCTGTACGCGATCGCGCGCGCGCACAACCTGCGCGTGATCGAAGATGCGGCGCAGGCGCTCGGCTCGACGTGGAACGGCAAGCGCATCGGCGCGTTCGGCGACATCGTGTCGTTCAGCTTCCACGCGAACAAGAACCTGACGACGATCGAAGGCGGCGCACTCGTGCTGAACAACGAGGACGAAGCGACGCTCGCGCAGAAGTACCGGCTGCAGGGCATCACGCGCACGGGCTTCGACGGGATGGACTGCGACGTGCTCGGCGGCAAGTACAACCTGACCGACGTCGCCGCGCGCGTCGGCCTCGGCCAACTGCCGCACCTCGAGCGCTTCACCGCGCAGCGCCGTGCGCTCGCGCGCGCGTATTTCGCCGCGTTCGACGGCGGCCCGGCCGCGAAGCTCGGCGTCGGCCTGCCGGTCGCCGAATTCGAGAACGGCAACTGGCACATGTTCCAGATCACGCTGCCGCTCGAGCGGCTGTCGATCCCGCGCGCCGAGTTCATGGCGCAAATGAAGGAACGCGGCATCGGCACGGGCATCCACTACCCGGCGATCCATCTTTTCACGCTGTATCGTGCGCGCGGCTTCAAGGAGGGCATGTTCCCCCACGCCGAACGGTACGGCGCGTCGACCGTCACGCTGCCGCTGTTCACGCAGATGACGGAGGGCGACGTGCGTCGCGTGGTCGACGCCATCAACCAGATTTGTGAACAATACGGAAAATAAGCGTACATGAGTCACCTTGAAGCACGCGCCGGGCATCCGGGCGCCGGGCACCTGGACGCCGGCCGGCCCGAAGTATCGGTCATCATCCCCGTGTACAACGAGGAAGACGGCCTCGCCGCGCTGTTCGCGCGGCTGTATCCGGCGCTCGACGCACTCGACACGTCATACGAAGTGATCCTGATCAACGACGGCAGCCGCGACCGCTCGGCCGCGATGCTCGCCGACCAGTTCCACGTGCGCCCCGACACGACGCGCGTCGTGCTGCTCAACGGCAACTACGGCCAGCACATGGCGATCCTCGCGGGCTTCGCGCAATCGCGCGGCGAGATCGTCATCACGCTCGACGCCGACCTGCAGAATCCGCCCGAGGAAATCGGCAAGCTGATCGCGAAGATGCGCGAGGGCTACGACTACGTCGGCTCGATCCGCAAGCAGCGCCAGGACAGCCTGTGGCGGCGCAAGGCGTCGCAGATGATGAACCGGCTGCGCGAGCGCATCACGCGCATCAAGATGACCGACCAGGGCTGCATGCTGCGCGCGTACAGCCGCCGCATCATCGACACGATCAACGTGTGCGGCGAAGTCAACACGTTCATCCCCGCGCTCGCCTATACGTTCGCGCAGAAGCCGACCGAAATCGAGGTCGCGCACGAGGAGCGCTTCGCAGGCGAGTCGAAGTACTCGCTGTACAGCCTGATCCGGCTGAACTTCGACCTCGTGACGGGCTTCTCGGTCGTACCGCTGCAGTGGCTGTCGTTCATCGGCGTGATCCTGTCGCTCGGCTCCGCCGCGCTGTTCGTGCTGCTGCTCGTGCGGCGCTTCATCGTCGGCGCGGAAGTGCAAGGCGTGTTCACGCTGTTCGCGATCACGTTCTTCCTGCTCGGCGTGATCATCTTCGCGCTCGGCCTGCTCGGCGAATACGTCGGCCGCATCTACCAGCAGGTGCGCGCACGGCCGCGCTACCTGATCCAGGCCGTGCTCGAGCAGCACGACGGCATGCCGGCGGTGCCGGCCGGCGCGAACCGCACGGGAGCCGCGCAATGAAGCCGCGCGCGGTCGTCTTCGCGTATCACAACGTCGGCGTGCGGTGCCTGCAGGTGCTGCTCGCGCGCGGCGTCGACGTCGCGCTCGTCGTCACGCACGAGGACAACCCGAACGAGAACATCTGGTTCGGCAGCGTCGCGTCCGTCGCGGCCGAGCACGGCATTCCGGTCGTCACGCCGGCCGATCCTGCCGATCCGGCGCTGCGCCGCGCGGTATCGGACGCGCAGCCGGAGTTCATCTTCTCGTTCTACTACCGGCACATGCTGCCGGTGGACCTGCTCGCGATCGCGCCGCGCGGCGCGTACAACATGCACGGTTCGCTGCTGCCGAAATACCGGGGTCGGGTACCGACCAACTGGGCCGTGCTGAACGGAGAGACCGAAACCGGCGCGACGCTGCACGAAATGGCCGCGAAGCCCGACGCGGGCGCGATCATCGGCCAGACCGCGGTGCCGATCCTGCCGGACGACACGGCCACGCAGGTGTTCGACAAGGTCACGGTGGCCGCCGAGCAGACGCTCTGGCGCGTGCTGCCCGCGCTGCTCGCGGGCGAGGCGGCGCACCTGCCGAACGATCTCGCGACCGGCAGCTATTTCGGCGGGCGCAAGCCCGAGGACGGCCGCGTCGACTGGTCGAAGCCGGCAGCGCAGGTCTACAACCTGGTGCGCGCGGTGGCGCCGCCGTATCCGGGCGCGTTCACGGACGTCGGCGGCACGCGTTTCGTGATCGCGCGCGCGCGTCTCGCGGCGCCCGGCAGCGCGGCAGCGGCCGCCGCGGCGGATTTGCCGCCCGGCCTGCACGTAAGCGATAATGCGCTATTCGGCGTCTGCGGCGACAGCCGCGCCCTATCCATTCTCGAGCTGTGGCAGCAGCGCGACGGCAGCGAAACCGTCGTGACGCCCGCGGAATTCGCGCAGTTCATTCATTCTTCCCGTCATTCATGAAAGCAAAAAAAGTCCTGATCCTGGGTGTGAACGGCTTCATCGGCCATCACCTGTCGAAGCGCATTCTTGAAACCACCGATTGGGAAGTGTTCGGCATGGACATGCAGACCGATCGGCTCGGCGACCTCGTCAACCACGAGCGGATGCATTTCTTCGAAGGCGACATCACGATCAACAAGGAGTGGGTCGAGTATCACGTGAAGAAGTGCGACGTGATCCTGCCGCTCGTCGCGATCGCGACGCCCGCCACCTACGTCCAGCAGCCGCTGCGCGTGTTCGAGCTCGACTTCGAGGCGAACCTGCCGATCGTGCGTTCGGCCGTCAAGTACGGCAAGCACCTCGTGTTCCCGTCGACCTCCGAGGTCTACGGCATGTGCTCGGACGAGCAGTTCGACCCGGACGCGTCCGCCCTTACCTACGGCCCGATCAACAAGCCGCGCTGGATCTACGCGTGCTCGAAGCAGTTGATGGACCGCGTGATCTGGGGTTACGGGATGGAAGGCCTGAACTTTACGCTGTTCCGTCCGTTCAACTGGATCGGCCCGGGCCTCGACTCGATCTACACGCCGAAGGAAGGCAGCTCGCGCGTCGTCACGCAGTTCCTCGGCCACATCGTGCGCGGCGAGAACATCAGCCTCGTCGACGGCGGCTCGCAGAAGCGCGCGTTCACCGACATCGGCGACGGCATCAGCGCGCTGATGAAGATCATCGAGAACAAGAACGGCGTCGCATCGGGCAAGATCTACAACATCGGGAATCCGAAGAACAACTTCTCGGTTCGCGAGCTCGCGCACAAGATGCTCGAACTGGCGGCGGAATTCCCCGAGTACGCCGATTCGGCCAAGCAGGTGAAGCTCGTCGAGACGACGTCCGGCGCCTACTACGGCAACGGCTACCAGGACGTGCAGAACCGCGTGCCGAAGATCGACAACACGATGCAGGAACTCGGCTGGGCGCCGCAAGCGACGTTCGACGACGCGCTGCGCAACATCTTCGAGGCGTATCGCGGCCACGTCGCCGACGCGCGCGCGCTCGTCGAACAGCAAGGCTGATCGGGACGCTCGCTTGGCTCGCATCGTCCTCAAGATCGACGTCGACACGCTGCGCGGCACGCGCGAAGGCGTGCCGAACCTCGCGCGCATCTTCGACCGCTTCAGTGCGCGCGCGACCTTCCTCTTCAGCCTCGGGCCCGATCACACGGGCTGGGCGCTGCGGCGCGTGTTCCGCCCCGGCTTCCTGAAGAAAGTGTCGCGCACGTCGGTGGTCGAGCACTACGGCGTGAAGCAGCTGATGTACGGCGTGCTGCTGCCGGGCCCCGACATCGGCCGCCGTGCGATCTCCGACATGCGCGCGATCCACGAGGCCGGCTTCGAATGCGGGATCCACACATGGGATCACGTGTACTGGCAGGACAACGTCCGCGTGCGCGATCGCGACTGGACCGCGCGTGAAATGCAGAAGAGCCACGCGCGCTTCATCGAGATCTTCGGCACGCCGCCCGTCACGCACGGCGCGGCCGGCTGGCAGATGAACGACTCCGCGTTCGAGCAGATCGACGCATGGGGGATGCGCTACGCATCCGACGGCCGCGGCCATTCGCCGTACCTGCCCGTCGTCGGCGGCCGCACGCTGTCGCACGTGCAGATGCCGACGACGCTGCCCACGCTCGACGAAGTGCTCGGCATCGACGGCGTCGACACGCACAACGTCGCCGCGCACATCCTCAGGTTCACCGAAACCAATCCGCACGACCAGGTGTTCACGCTGCACGCGGAACTGGAAGGCCAGAAGCTCGCGCCCGTGTTCGAGCAACTGCTCGCCGGCTGGCGCGCGCAAGGCCACACGTTTGCGACGATGGGCGACTACCACGCGACGCTGGACCGCGACTCGCTGCCATCGTACCCTGTCACGTGGGGCGAAATCCCCGGCCGCTCCGGCGAACTGATCGTCCAGCCCGACTGAGTTCGCACGCGAGCCGGCGTCGCCCGCCGCGCCCTTGCGGCGCGCTGCCGCGACGCCCCGCCGAACCGCGTCGCAGCGGCGCCTTTCCATAACAACAGGAGAAACACGTGTCTGTCGAAGTTGACCGTCAAGTTCCCGATTTCACCGCACCGGCCACGGGCGGCGACATTTCGCTGTCCGACCTGAAGGGCAAGAAGCTCGTGCTGTACTTCTATCCGAAGGACAACACGCCGGGCTGCACGACCGAAGGGCTGCAGTTCCGCGATCTCTATCCGAAGTTCAAGAAAGCCGGTGCGGAAGTCATCGGCGTGTCGCGCGACAGCCTGCGCTCGCATGACAATTTCAAGGCAAAGCTCGAACTGCCGTTCCCGCTGATCTCCGATGCCGACGAAGCGCTGTGCGCGCTGTTCGATGTCATCAAGATGAAGAAAATGTATGGCAAGGAAGTGCGCGGAATCGAGCGCTCGACGTTCCTGATCGACGCCGACGGCGTACTGCGTCAGGCATGGCGCGGCATCAAGGTGCCGGGGCATGTGGACGACGTGCTAAGTGCTGTACAAGCGCTTTGAGGCGCGTTATATTGGGCCGCAATGAATGCCAGTTCGCCCCATATTTCTCGTAGCTGCGCCGGTGCTCGATGCGATGCTTCCCGGCACCTGACGCGCATCACGACGGTATCAGCCGAGCCGCATGCCCCTGTCGACGGGGCAGCGGCTTTTTTTATGGATTGCGCGCCGGCCCTCGGTCCGGCCCTCACCCCGTCAAGGAGCTGATCGACACTTAGGCGAACCGGCTAGACGAAATTCCTGTGCGCCACCGCGCGCAAACTGCATGCGTCTACGTCACGCAGGATGCGATCAGCGGCGCACGCCTTGCGACACGATTCCTCCCGAGGGACACCATGCCTTTGCCTACTCCCCCCAGCAAGCTCGGCAGCCTTCTGCCGCCCGACGAATACAAGGCGAAAGCGCGGCCCGCGAAAGCCGCGAAGAAATCCGCCGAAGGGGACGCATCCACAGCCGGTGACTATGGTCCGGCCAGCGTGGCCCAACCGATGATCGAAGCCGCGAACACGGCCGCGCCGCTGCGCGCCGTCGCGTCTTCGGCGCAAGATGCCGCGAGCGCACCCGCACGCGGCCGCAAGACCAGACAGACGGCCGCACTGTTGCAGCCGATGCCGGCGCCCGCCGCACCCGCGGCGCCGGTCGTCGCGCGCAACGACAAGCCGGCCGCCGACAAACCGGCCGCGGCTCCCGCGCGCGATGCCGGTGCGGCGACGAAATCGCGCGGCCGCAAGCCCGCCGACGCCGAACTGCAGAAACTGTTCGTGCTCGACACCAACGTGCTGATGCACGACCCGAGCAGCCTCTTCCGCTTCGAGGAACACGACGTCTATCTGCCGATGATGACGCTCGAGGAACTCGACAACCACAAGAAGGGGATGTCCGAAGTCGCGCGCAACGCACGCCAGGTCAGCCGCACGCTCGACGCACTCGTCGCCGATGCGGGCGCGATCACGGCCGGCATCCCGCTGTCGCGCCTCGGCAGCCGCGAGGCGCTCGGCCGCCTGTACTTCCAGACGAAGCTCGCCGACATCGCACCCGTCGAAGGCTTGCCCACCGGCAAGGCGGACAACCAGATCCTCGGCGTCGTGCGCGCGCTGCAGCGCGACCGGCCCGACCGTCAGGTCGTGCTGGTGTCGAAAGACATCAACATGCGGATCAAGGCGCACGCGCTCGGCCTGCCCGCGGAAGACTACTTCAACGACCAGGTGCTGGAGGACTCGGATCTCCTCTACAACGGCGTGCGCGAACTGCCGCAGGACTTCTGGACCAAGCACGCGAAGGGCATGGAGAGCTGGCAGGACACGAAGACGGGCACCACGTACTACCGCGTGACGGGCCCGCTCGTCGCGTCGATGCTCGTCAACGAGTTCGTCTATCTCGAGCCGCAGAACGGCGAACCGACGTTCCACGCGATCGTCCGCGAGCTGAACGGCAAGACGGCGCTGCTGCAGACGCTGCGCGACTACAGCCACCACAAGAACAACGTGTGGGGCATCACCGCGCGCAACCGCGAGCAGAACTTCGCGCTGAACCTGCTTATGAACCCCGAGATCGACTTCGTCACGCTGCTCGGCCAGGCCGGCACCGGCAAGACGCTCGTCGCGCTCGCGGCCGGCCTCGCGCAGGTGCTCGACGACAAGCGCTACAACGAGATCATCGTGACGCGCGCGACCGTGCCCGTCGGCGAGGACATCGGTTTCCTGCCCGGTACCGAAGAAGAGAAGATGCAGCCGTGGATGGGCGCATTCGACGACAACCTCGAAGTGCTGCAGAAGACCGACGACGCTGCCGGCGAATGGGGCCGTGCCGCGACGCAGGAACTGATCCGTTCGCGCCTGAAGGTGAAGAGCATGAACTTCATGCGCGGCCGCACGTTCGTCGACAAGTACCTGATCATCGACGAGGCGCAGAACCTGACGCCGAAGCAGATGAAGACGCTCGTCACGCGCGCGGGCCCCGGCACGAAGATCGTGTGCCTCGGCAACATCGCGCAGATCGACACGCCTTACCTGACCGAAGGCAGTTCGGGCCTGACCTACGTCGTCGACCGCTTCAAGGGCTGGGGCCACAGCGGCCACGTGACGCTCGCGCGCGGCGAACGCTCGCGGCTCGCCGACTACGCGTCGGACATCCTGTAACGCGGCAGGCCGGCCCACCCGCCGGCTTTCGACGCATCGCGGCGCTCCGTTTTCCGGAGCGCCGTTTTTATTTGGGGTCGAAAACTCAGGTAACGCATCGTCACGCAACAGCCTCACTTACGCGCGAAACTTCAAGTAAATTCTCAGGAATGGTTGCTTAAGCCCCGCCGGAGCGTCTACCATCGGGTCTGTCTGTTGTCATACGATTCGCGAGCGCGCCGCGCTCGCCCGCCTTGCCATGCTTCGAATCTGCGTTCCCGTCGCCGTCGTTTCGCTGCTTGCGGCCTGCTCCAGCATGCCGCCGCAGTCGGCATCGCGCGAGCCGGGAATGAAGATCACGACGCCGCGCGCGTTCCCCGCTCCCGCCAATTTCCCGAAATTCGTCGATCACAGCGTCGGCCAGGAAGAAATCTCGATCCAGGCGATGAGCCTGGTCGGCGTCCCGTATCGCTGGGGCGGCAATACGCCGACGAGCGGCTTCGACTGCAGCGGACTCGTGCGCTACGTGATCGGCCGCGCGGCCGACGTGAACCTGCCGCGCACGACCGCCGACATGAGCGGCCGCGGCGTGTCGATCGAGCCCGAGCAGATCGCGCCGGGCGACCTGATCTTCTTCAACACGACCGGGCGGCCGCATTCGCACGTCGGCATCTATGTCGGCAAGCTGCGCTTCGTCAACGCACCGTCGACGGGCGGCACCGTGCGGCTCGACTACCTGACGAACCCGTACTGGGCCAAGCGTTTCGACGGCATTCGCCGCGTCGCGCCGCCGCGCGCGACGCCCACGCCGTTCGATGCGCCGACCTACGAGGCGAAGCGCGACGAGCCGCGCAACCCGCCGGTGGTTGCGCCCGCCCCCGTCATGACTGCCGCCGCGCCGCGGCCGCCTGCCTATGCTTCGTCGCAAGCCGGAGCGACGCAGTCTCCAGCTCCGGTCATGCCGGCCGCGCAGGCCGTGACGACCGCCGCAGTCGCGCCTGCGGTCGCGCCCGCCGATCCGTACGAAGCGCCGCCGCCGCGCGTGCAGGCAGCCCGGCAACAGGCAACGTCGGCGAATGGCGATGGCGGCCTGACCGCGATGACGGCGAATGCAGCGCCGGCCGGCCCGGTAGAAGCCGGCACGCAGATTCCGACGACGGCACTGACGGCCGCCCAGGCCGCCGCATTCGATGCGGAACCGCCGCCCGCGGCAGCCGCGACGTGGCCGCGCAGCACCGGGCCCGTGCAGGTGCTGCGTGCGTCGACGCAATCCGCGCCCGTCAGCCCGCGCACCGGCACCGTGGACGATCCGATTGCCCGGTTCGCGAACGGAAGTTACTAACCCGGCGCTCAAATTCCAACGGCAACCTCGGCAGTATCCGCCGCAGCCCCGCCGTTCGTCGCAAATTTCCTCGCCCCCAAAGAAAATGCGCCGCAGCCTTTCGGCTTGCGGCGCATTTCATGTCGAACCGACAGCGTTGGCGATCAGAAGATCTGGTGCCCGAGCCACCATCCGCCGGCCGCGATCAGCGCGGACGCCGGAATCGTCAGCACCCACGCCCACACGATGTTGCCGGCGACGCCCCAGCGCACGGCCGACAGCTTCTGCGTCGCGCCGACGCCGACGATCGCGCCGGTGATCGTATGCGTGGTCGATACGGGGATGCCGAGGAACGACGCGATGAACAGCGTGATCGCCCCGCCGCTTTCGGCACAGAAACCGCCGACCGGCTTGAGCTTCGTGATCTTCTGGCCCATCGTGCGCACGATGCGCCAGCCGCCGAACAGCGTGCCGAGGCCCATCGACAGGTAGCACGCGCCGATCACCCATGCGGGC
Organism: Burkholderia sp. GbtcB21; assembly: GCF_019091065.1. NCBI lineage: Bacteria > Pseudomonadati > Pseudomonadota > Betaproteobacteria > Burkholderiales > Burkholderiaceae > Burkholderia > Burkholderia sp. GbtcB21. The sequence continues at coordinate 413,378 of NZ_JAGXKA010000005.1, read as the reverse complement.
GGCGCATCGCCCGTCGCCGACGCATAGCCCGACGCGATCAGCAGCATCCAGATGATGCCGATCGTCTTCTGCGCGTCATTGCCGCCGTGGCCGAGGCTGTACAGGCCGGCCGACAGCAGCTGGAGCCGGCGGAACCGCCGGTCGACCTTACTGGGTGCGGTACGGAAATACAGCCACGACACGCCGAGCATGAACAGCGAACCGAGGATGAAGCCGAGCAGCGGCGAAATGAAGATGAACGCGACGGTCTTCATCAGCCCGTCGATGTTCAGCGAGCTCCAGCCCGACTTCGCGAGTGCCGAGCCGACGAGGCCGCCGATCAGCGCGTGCGACGAGCTCGACGGAATCCCGTAGTACCAGGTGATCACGTTCCAGCCGATCGCACCGACCAGCGCGCCGAACACGACGTAGTGGTCGACGATATCGGGATCGATCGTGCCTTTACCGACGGTCTGCGCGACTTTCAGGTGGAAGATGAAATACGCGATGACGTTGAACGCCGCCGCGAACACCACGGCCTGCTGGGGTTTCAGCACCCCGGTGGACACGACGGTGGCGATCGAGTTCGCCGCGTCGTGGAAGCCGTTCATGAAGTCGAATACGAGCGCGACGAGCACCAGCGTCGCGACCATCCATAGGGCGAGTTGTATCGAATGCATCGTGGTCCGCTCAGGCGTTTTCCAGCACGATGCCTTCGATGATGTTCGCGACGTCCTCGCACTTGTCGGTGATCTCTTCGAGCAGCTCGTAGATCGCCTTCAGCTTGATGAGCGTCTTCACGTCGTCTTCTTCGCGGAACAGCTTCGACATCGCGGCGCGCAGCACGCGATCGGCCTCCGACTCCCAGCGGTCGATCTCCTCGCACTGCTTGAGGATCTGCGCCGACTGCTTCATGTCCGACAGCATCCCGACCGCCTGCTGCACGTGCTGCGCCGACTGCGTGACGATGTGCGCGAGCTGGCTCGCCTCGGACGTGACGGCCTGCACGTCGTACAGCGACACGGCCGTCGCGACGTCTTCCATCAGGTCGAGGATGTCGTCCATCGTCGTGATCAGCTTGTGGATCTCGTCGCGATCGAGCGGCGTGATGAAAGTCTTGTGCAGCAGATCGATCGCTTCGTGCGTGAGCTTGTCGGCGGCCTTCTCGGCCGTCTGCACGTTTTGCTTGTGAATCTCGGCGTCGGCGAGATTGTCGATCAGCAGTTCGAGTTCGCGTCCGCCGGCAACGATGTGCTTCGCGTGCGCGTTGAAGAGTTCAAAGAACTTGCCCTCGGTGGGCATGAATCGACCGAACATGGGATTCCTGAGAGATTGTCAAACTACTGTCACGAAAACGGGCGACATTGTACCGTTTTCGGTCGCGCCGCGACGCGCGCATATGCGCACGCCGGGATTGGATACAACGCTTGGCGAAATAAGAGTTTACATCCGGCGCTACTCGCCGTAGAAGGTCTGCGCCCCGGCAAAGTTGTCGAACTTCGTGTATTGACCCAGGAACGTGAGCCGAACAGGGCCGATCGGGCCGTTACGCTGCTTGCCGATGATGATTTCGGCCGTGCCCTTGTCCGGGCTGTCCGGGTTGTAGACTTCGTCGCGATAAATGAACAGGATCACGTCCGCGTCCTGTTCGATTGCGCCCGATTCGCGCAAATCGGACATCACCGGACGCTTGTTCGGGCGCTGCTCGAGGCCGCGGTTCAGCTGCGACAGCGCGATCACCGGCACGTCGAGTTCCTTCGCGAGGCTCTTCAGCGACCGCGAGATTTCCGAGATTTCGGTCGCGCGGTTCTCGCCCTGCGACGAACCCGACATCAGCTGCAGGTAGTCGACGATGATCAGGCCGAGCTTGCCGCATTGCCGCGAGAGACGCCGCGCGCGCGAGCGCAATTCCATCGGGTTCAGGCCGCCCGTCTCGTCGATGAAGATTTGCGCCTCGCTCATCTTCTGCACCGCGTGCGTCAGTTTCGGCCAATCCTCGTCCGTCAGGCGGCCCGTACGCATCCGGTGCTGGTCGAGCCGGCCGATCGAGCCGAGCATACGCATCACGAGCTGGGTACCCGGCATTTCCATCGAGAACACCGCGACCGGCAGCCCGTACTCGACCGCGACATATTCGCCGATGTTCATCGAAAATGCGGTCTTACCCATCGACGGGCGCCCCGCCACGATGATCAGTTCGCCGCCGTGCATCCCGGACGTCATCCGGTCGAGGTCGACGAAGCCCGTCGGCGTGCCGGTGACGTCGCTCGGGTTCGCAGTGTGGTACAGCGTGTCGATGCGCTCGACGACCTGCGTGAGCAGCGGGCCGATCTCGAGGAAGCCCTGATTGCCGCGCGCGCCCTCTTCTGCGATCGAGAACACCTTCGACTCGGCTTCGTCGAGCAGCTGGCGGACTTCCTTGCCCTGCGGATTGAACGCGTCGGCCGAGATTTCGTCGGCGACCGACACGAGCCGGCGCAGCACCGCACGGTCGCGCACGATTTCCGCATAGCGGCGGATGTTCGCCGCGCTCGGCGTGTTCTGCGCGAGGGCGTTCAGGTACGCGAGCCCGCCGACGTCGTCGGCCTTGCCGGACGTGGTCAGCGCTTCGTACACGGTCACGACGTCGGCCGGGCGCGTCGACGCGATCAGCCGGCCGATGTGCTCGTAGATGATCCGGTGGTCGTAGCGATAGAAATCGCCCTGCGACAGGAAATCGGCAATCCGGTCCCAGGCCGCGTTGTCGAGCAACAGGCCGCCGAGCACCGACTGCTCGGCTTCGACCGAATGCGGCGGGACTTTCAGCGATTCGATTTGAGGATCTTGCGGCGCGTTCATGGGTTGGGATTATCGCGAATTACACAGGACGACGCCATACCGGCCGCCAGTGATGCGGCAATAAAAAAGGCAGGCCCCGGTTGCCCGGGCGCCTGCCCTTGTCCGGACAGCGGAGGCCGCCCGGAAAGCTTGCGTACGCTTACGCGTGGTCGCCGATCACGTTGACCGTGACGTCGACGACGACGTCCGTGTGCAGTGCGACCTGGACGTTGTGCTCGCCGATCATCTTCAGCGGGCCTTCCGGCATGCGAACTTGCAGCTTCTCGACTTCGAAACCTGCCTTCTTCAGCAGTTCCGCGACGTCGCCGTTCGTGACCGAGCCGAACAGACGGCCGTCAACGCCCGACTTCTGCGTGATTTCGAACGCCTGGCCGTTCAGCTTCTCGCCGACTGCCTGCGACGCTGCCAGCTTTTCAGCGGCGATCTTTTCGAGTTCAGCGCGGCGCACTTCGAATTCGGCGATCGCTTCCTTCGTTGCGCGGCGAGCCTTGCGGTTCGGGATCAGGAAGTTGCGAGCGTAACCGTCCTTGACCTTGACGATGTCGCCGAGGTTACCCAGATTGGCGACTTTTTCCAACAGAATGATTTGCATTCGAATTCTCCTTATGGCGTCGCCGAGTTACGCCTTGTGCTGATCGGTGTACGGCAGCAGCGCGAGGAAACGCGCACGCTTGATTGCCGTGTCGAGCTGACGCTGATAGTGCGACTTCGTACCCGTCAGGCGAGCCGGCGTGATCTTGCCGTTTTCACCGATGAAGTCCTTCAGCGTTTCCGTGTCCTTGTAGTCGATCTGATCGACGCCGGCGGCCGTGAAACGGCAGAACTTCTTGCGCTTGAAGAGCGGGTTTTGTTGCTGACGACGCTTGTCGAATTTTTTACCAGTCGGGCGGGCCATGATTTCAGTCCTTTCCAATGTCCTGCAATGCAGTGATGTGAAACACCAAGGTTCTCGCGTTGCGGCTTTTCTTTGCCAGGAAGCCCGTGAACAGCGTCTCGACGCCCATTTCACGGCTTTCCAGCCTGCCGCTCGCCTCACCGGCCGCCACCGCCTCGATCGTCATTTCGACCTGACGGGGAATGCCTGCTTCGACGACTTCCGTGCGGTGATGCAATGTGGCGCTTGCGATCGGAACACCTGCCGGCGTATATCGCACCGGTGCGCGTTCGACGACGCTCGCCGTCAATTGCAACCTGTTCACGTGAGTGGCGCGCTCCTTGATGGCTTAATGAATGACGAACTTAAGCCTGCGCTTCGGTCGGCTGAGCTGCAGCCGCCTTCTTGGCTTCTTCGCGCTGAACTTCCTTCATCATCGGCGACGGGCCGGTTTCGGCCTTCTTCATCTTGACGATGAGGTGGCGCAGCACGGCGTCGTTGAACTTGAACGCGTGTTCGAGTTCGTCGAGCGTCGTCTGGTCGCACTCGATGTTCATGCAGACGTAGTGAGCCTTCGCGAGTTTCTCGATCATGTAGGCCAGTTGGCGACGGCCCCAGTCTTCGACGCGGTGGATCTGACCGCCGTGCGACGTGATCGTGGACTTGTAACGCTCGATCATCGCGGGCACTTGCTCGCTTTGATCGGGGTGCACGATGAATACGATTTCGTAATGACGCATTACACACTCCTTGTGGATTAAAGCCACCCGGGCGTCTGAACCGGTGTGGCAAGTGAGAAGCCGAAGATTCTAACCCGGATACGGGGCGCATGCAAGGCCAATCAACGATTCGCGGCCGGATTCGGCCGTGTTTTCAAAGACTTGAAGGGCCGGGCCTGCGTAATCGGCCACCCGTCGCCCTTTTGCGATCGGGGTCGGGACACAAGCGCACCGGGCCGCGGCCCGGCGCACCGTCACTCGCTATGCGTGCCGGCGAGTCGCGCGTCGAGCGCCGTCCTGAACGCCGCGAGGGCCGACGGCTCCGCGTCGGTCACGGCCCACCACGTCATCCCGGCCGCGTCCCAGCGGTCGAGCGCATAGCCCTGCGACACGGTCGCGTACGGGGCCGCCGGCCCAACGCCTGCCGGCCGCACGTAGACGTCGATCACGTGCTGCCGGTAACGGTAGACGAGCACCGCGACGCGGCGCCGCCCGACGTAGTCGAGCCGGCCGCCGACCAGCGCGAAGCCGCTCGCCGCGAGATCCTCGACCGGCGGCGCATAGTCGAGCCGGCCGTTGAACCATGGCTTGACCGTATGCCGGTCGGTCGAGATCACGTCGATGGCGCGCGCCGACAGGTCGGCCCGCACGTGGCTCGCGACGAGTTCGTCGACCGTGCGGTCGGTGTCGGCGTGGCGCGCGGACAGCGCCATCCCGGCCGCCGCGGCAAGCGCGACCATCAGCGCCACGCCCCAGCCGAGCCCGGGTAGCGCGGCGACACGCGGCCCCGGGCCCGTCGGCGCCGGGCGTGCCGATACGCCGCCGCCCAGCCAGCTGAACCAGCGACGGCCGCGCGGGCGCGGCTGCGATCGCGGCGCGGGTTCAGGCTCGGGTTCCGCCCGGGATTGCCCACGGGTCCGCCCGTCCCCGGCTGCCGGCAGGCTCGCAAGGATGCTCGCCCGCAGCACCTCCGGCGCGCGGTGATAGTCGGCCTGCCGCACGGCCTGCACCAGCGTGACGATCCGCGCGCGATCGCGGCGGCACGCGTCGCACCCGTCGACATGCTGCTGGACGCGCAACGCATCGGGCGCCGACAGTTCGCGGTCGACGTCCGCGTCCAGCAATGCTCGCGCTTCGTTACAGTCCATCGATAGCCTCCGATGCGGTTCCGCCTGCCGGCGTATGGCCCGGCCTGCCTTTGGCCGCCGGCGCGGACTCGCCGCCCAGCAGCACGGCGAGCCTGCGACGGCCGCGCGCGAGCCGCGACATCACCGTGCCGACCGGCACGTCCGCGATCGCCGCGATCTCGCGGTAGCTCAGGTCCTCCATCTCGCGCAGCACGAGCACCTCGCGGTATTCGGGCGGCAGCTTCGCGAGCGCCGCATTCACGAGCCGCACGTTCTCGCCGCGCAGCAACTGCGCGAGCGGATCCTCGGTCGCCGGTTGCCAGTCGTCGGGAACGTCGGTGTCGTCGAGCGTGTCGGGCAGCGCGACCTCGTGCGCGTGCGTACGGCGCCGCCACTCGGTGTACCAGGTGTGGCGCACGATCGTCAGCAGCCACGGCCGCGCGTTGTCGCCGCGACACGAATCGATGAAGCGCAGCGCGCGCATGCACGCGTCCTGGACGACGTCGTCCGCATCGCCGGCGTTGCCGCTCAGCCAGCGCGCGAGGTTGTACGCGGCGTCGAGATGCGGCAGCACGAGTGTACGAAACCGCTCGCCGCGCGCTATCGCATCGCCCTCCGCCCGCTCATCGACCGCCTGTCCGGCTTGCCCCACATGGCCTCCCTGGTCCCGGCGGCCGAAACCGCGCCCGTTCCGCGCATGGCGCCCGGACAGACCGGCAACGTGCGCGCTCGATGACCTTACCGTCGTTGCGTCGAGTTTATTCCCGCGCAACGCACGTGAAGCGCAAAAAATCCATGGTCAGCCGTGTGGCCGTGCCGCCCGCCGCCGTTACGGCGTGGTGCTCCAGTAGCCGGGGCGCGCGTACGCGTCGCGCAGGTAGTCGATGAAATAGCGCACGCGTGCCGGCACGTAGCGCTGTTGCGGGTAGACGGCGAGGATGTCGTAGTCGGGCAGCGCATACTCGTCGAGCACGGTCTCGAGCTCGCCCGTCTCGAGCTGCGCGGCGATTTCCCACGTCGAGCGCCAGCCGAGCCCGAGGCCTTCGGCCACCCAGCGGTGCAGCAGCTCGCCGTCGTTGCAGTCGAGATTGCCCGCGACGCGCATCGTCGCGATCTTGCCGTGGCGCTGGAAATACCAGCCGCGGTTCTGCCCGCCCTGCAGGTTGAACGCGAGGCAGTTGTGCTTCAGCAGGTCGTCGAGCGACTTCGGCCGGCCGTGCCGGCGGAAATAGTCGGGCGTGCCGCACACGACACGCCGGTTCGACGCGAGCTTCACCGCGACGAAGTTCGGATCGACGGCACCCCCGATCCGGATCGACAGGTCATAGCCTTCGCGCACGAGATCGACGACACGGTCGGTCAGGTTGAACGACAGCTGCATCTCGGGTTTGTCGGCCAGAAAGCCGGGCGCGTGCGGCGCGACGTGCTTGCGCCCGAACGCGGCCGGCGCGGACACGATCAGGTGCCCGCTGACCGCGCGCCGCCCGGCGGCCAGCTCGTTCTCGGCCTGGTCCCATTCGGACAGCAGCCCGCGGCAGCGCTCGAGGAACGCCGCGCCCTCCTCGCTGACCACCAGCCGCCGCGTCGAGCGATACATCAGCTTCACGCCGAGGCGCTTCTCGAGCGCGTCGATGCGCCGCCCGAGCACCACCGGCGACACGCCCTCCTCGAGTGCCGCCGCCGCGAGGCTGCCGGCATCGGCAACCCGCACGAACGTCTCGATCTGCTTGAAGCGATCCATCTGCCGTCTCCGTCTTCGTTCCGACACCGGCGGGAAACCCCGCCCGGCCGTCATTCCATACTTTTAGTTTCGAAATAAGCGACTCCGGCTGATCTTATCAAACCTTTCCTGCATCCCTAAAGTGTCCCCAACAGACCGATTCGCACGATCCGCCACATTCAAGGAGACATTCATGGCCAAGATGAGAGCCGTCGACGCAGCAGTGCTCGTGCTCGAGAAGGAAGGCATCCAGACCGCGTTCGGCGTGCCGGGCGCAGCCATCAACCCGTTCTACTCCGCCATGCGCAAGTCGGGGGGCATCAGCCACGTGCTGGCCCGCCACGTCGAGGGCGCCTCGCACATGGCCGAAGGCTTCACCCGTGCCGCCCCGGGCAACATCGGCGTGTGCATCGGCACGTCGGGCCCCGCCGGCACCGACATGATCACCGGCCTCTACTCCGCATCGGCCGACTCGATTCCGATCCTCGCGATCACGGGCCAGGCACCGCGTGCGCGCCTGTACAAGGAAGACTTCCAGGCCGTCGACATCGAGTCGATCGCGAAGCCGGTCACCAAGTGGGCCGTCACCGTGCGCGAGCCGGCGCTGGTGCCGCGCGTGTTCCAGCAGGCATTCCACCTGATGCGCTCGGGCCGTCCGGGCCCGGTGCTGGTCGACCTGCCGATCGACGTGCAGCTCGCCGAAATCGAGTTCGACATCGACACGTATGAACCGCTGCCGGCCTACAAGCCCGCGGCCACCCGCGCGCAGATCGAGAAGGCGCTCGCGATGCTCAACGACGCGGACAAGCCGCTGATCGTATCGGGCGGCGGCGTGCTCAACGCAGCGGCCGAAGACCTGCTCGTCCGGTTCGCCGAAACGATCGGCGTGCCGGTGATCCCGACGCTGATGTCGTGGGGCGCGATTCCGGACGACCACCCGCTGATGGCCGGCATGGTCGGCCTGCAGACGTCGCACCGCTACGGCAACGCGACGATGCTCGCGTCCGACTTCGTGCTCGGCATCGGCAACCGCTGGGCGAACCGCCATACGGGCAGCGTCGAGGTCTACACGAAGGGCCGCAAGTTCGTGCACGTCGACATCGAGCCGACGCAGATCGGCCGCGTGTTCGGCCCGGATCTCGGCATCGTGTCCGACGCGAAGGCCGCGCTGGAACTGTTCGTCGCCGTCGCGCAGGAATGGAAGGCCGCCGGCAAGCTGAAGGACCGCAGCGCATGGGTCGCGGAATGCCAGCAACGCAAGCGCACGCTGCAACGCAAGACGCACTTCGACAACGTGCCGGTCAAGCCGCAGCGCGTGTACGAAGAGATGAACAAGGTGTTCGGCCGCGATACGTGCTACGTCAGCACGATCGGCCTGTCGCAGATCGCCGCCGCGCAGTTCCTGCACGTGTTCAAGGCACGCAACTGGATCAACTGCGGCCAGGCCGGCCCGCTCGGCTGGACGATCCCCGCCGCGCTCGGCGTGCGTGCAGCCGACCCGAGCCGCCCGATCGTCGCGCTGTCCGGCGACTACGACTTCCAGTTCATGATCGAGGAGCTGGCAGCCGGCGCGCAATTCAAGCTGCCGTACGTGCACGTCGTCGTGAACAACTCGTACCTCGGGCTGATCCGCCAGGCGCAGCGTGCGTTCGACATGGACTACTGCGTGCAGCTCGCGTTCGACAACGTGAACGCACCGGAACTGAACGGCTATGGCGTCGACCACGTGGCCGTCGCCGAAGGCCTCGGCTGCAAGGCGCTGCGCGTGTTCAAGCCGGAAGAAATCGAGCCGGCGCTGCGGCAGGCGCAATCGCTCGCGGAAGAGTTCAGCGTGCCGGTGGTCGTCGAAGTGATCCTCGAGCGCGTGACGAACATCTCGATGGGCACCGAAATCGACGCGATCAACGAATTCGAGGATCTCGCCGAAAAGGCCGAGCACGCACCGACCGCCATCTCGATGCTCGACTGATCCGCAGGACATTTTTGACTGACCGACCGAAGAGGCTTAGCTCATGCCGAAGTTTGCTGCAAACCTGACCATGCTGTTCAACGAAGTGCCGTTCCTCGACCGCTTCAAGGCGGCCGCGGACGCGGGCTTCGACGCCGTCGAGTTCCTGTTCCCGTATCCGTACGCGAACGAGGAACTCGCCGAGCGGCTCGAGACGCACCGCCTGCGCCTCGTGCTGCACAACCTGCCCGCCGGCAACTGGGACCAGGGCGAGCGCGGCATCGCGTGCCTGCCCGATCGCGTCGGCGAGTTCCAGGAAGGCGTCGGCCGTGCGATCGAATACGCGAAGGCACTGAAGGTGCCGCAACTGAACTGCCTCGTCGGTATCCCGTCGGCCAGCACCGCGCGCGACAAGACCTTCGTCACGATCGTCGACAACCTGCGCTTTGCGGCCGATGCGCTGAAGCGCGAAGGCATCCGCCTGCTCGTCGAGCCGTGCAACAGCTTCGACATCCCGGGCTTCGCGCTGAACCGCTCGTCCGAAGGGCTCGACGTGATCCGCGCGGTCGGCTCGGACAACCTGTTCCTGCAGTACGACATCTATCACATGCAGCGCATGGAAGGCGAACTGGCCGCGACGATCGAACGCAACCTCGCATCGATCGGCCACGTCCAGCTCGCGGACAACCCGGGCCGCAACGAGCCGGGCACGGGCGAGATCAACTACGCGTTCCTGTTCGCGCTGCTCGACCGGCTCGGCTACGACGGCTACGTCGGCTGCGAATACAAGCCTCGCACCACCACGACGGAAGGCCTCGGCTGGCTGCACAGCATCGCCGGCTGCGCGCCGGGCTCGGCGCGCCGCGCCGCCTGAGATCCGCCCTTCCCGCTTTCGCCCCTATAGGAGACTTTCACATGGCAACCATCGGTTTCATCGGCCTCGGCATCATGGGCGCGCACATGGCGCGCAACCTGCTCAAGGGCGATCATCAGCTCGTCGTGAACGGTGCGTTCCCGATCCCGGACGACCTGCGCGCGAGCGCCAAGGTCGTCGCGAACTCGACCGAAGTCGCGCAGAACGCGGACATCATCATCTCGATGGTGCCGGACACGCCCGACGTGCGTAACGTGCTGTTCGCCGACGACGGCGTCGCGAAGGGCCTGACGGCCGGCAAGCTCGTGATCGACATGAGCTCGATCTCGCCGCTCGACACGCAGGCATTCGCAAAGCAGATCAACGCGCTCGGCTGCGACTACCTCGACGCGCCGGTGTCCGGCGGCGAAGTCGGCGCACGCGAAGCGACGCTGACGATCATGGTCGGCGGCCCGGAACAGGCCTTCGAGCGCGCGAAGCCGCTGTTCGAGAAGATGGGCAAGAACATCACGCTCGTCGGCGACAACGGCGCGGGCCAGACCTGCAAGGTCGCGAACCAGATCATCGTCGCGCTGAACATCGAGGCCGTCGGCGAAGCATTGCTGTTCGCCGCACGCTCGGGCGCCGATCCGGAGCGCGTTCGCCAGGCACTGATGGGCGGCTTCGCCGCCTCGCGCATCCTCGAAGTGCATGGCGCGCGGATGACGAAGCGCACGTTCGATCCGGGCTTTCGCATCGAGCTGCACCAGAAGGACCTGAACCTCGCGCTCGACGGCGCACGCAAGCTCGGCCTCGCGCTGCCGCATACCGCGAGCGCGCAGCAGCTGTTCAGCGTGTGCGCATCGCACGGCGGCAAGGCATGGGATCACTCGGCACTCGTGCGCGCGCTCGAGATCATGTCGAACTTCGAGATCGGCCAGACACCGGCCGCGTAACGCGGACGCAAAGACGCGCGGTTCCGCTGCAATGGCGGACGCGCGCGCAGAACACGCGCGATCCGGCCGCGGCCGATCGCATCGATGCGCGACGCACGCGCGCATCACGGTGGGGCGCCCCGCCGCGCATCGCTAACCGCATGCGCGACGGGGCGAAAAACGCCGCTCTGGGCTGAGAGCGGCGTGGTGGGGTCCGCAGCGGCACCCGGCGGCGCCGGGGAAGCCTTGGTCGGTCAGACGTCGTCGTCGGGTGTCCGCCTGTCGGATTTCGCGTATTACATTTCTTTACGTTCAAGCTTGCGATTTTTCATGCAATCGTCGCGCTGAACGCCTACACTTTCGCCACGCCTTTCGAGAAAACCGCCGCGCTTGCGTTCACTCCGGTGAATGCGCCCAGCGCGGTGTTTTTTTCGCCACTTCATGGCGCGTTTTCTTTTCAACCACCTAAGGAGTGCAGCGATGGGTCTTCTTTCGTTTATCAAAGAGGCGGGTGAAAAACTGCTGGGTCATGCCGACGCGCAAGCGGCGGAAGATCCGAATGCCGCGAACCAGACCGCGGCCGATGCGATCAAGAACTACATCAGCACGCAGGGTCTCGACACGTCGAACCTGACGGTCGCGTTCGACGGCGCATCGCGCACCGTCACGCTGTCGGGCAGCGTCGCCGATCTCGACACGAAGGCCAAGGTCAAGGTCGCGGCCGGCAACGTGCAGGGCGTCGCGGGCGTCAACGACGACGATCTGCAGCCGGACGATCCGGAAGTGCAATACCACGACGTGAAGCCGGGCGACACGCTGTCGGCGATCGCCAAGGAAGTGTATGGCGACGCGAACAAGTATCCGGCGATCTTCGAGGCGAACAAGCCGATGCTGTCGAGCCCGGACCGGATCTACCCGGGCCAGAAGCTCGTGATTCCGCCGCAGTCCTGAGCATCCGCGCAGGATTGAAAAACAAAAAAGGCAGGCCATCCGGCCTGCCTTTTTCTTTGGCAATGCCGCACCGCCCGAGCGGCGGACGGACATCGGTCAGAACGTATCGAATACGCGCTGCAGTTCGTCACGCGCCCGGATGCCGTTCGCCAGCGCGAGCATCAGCAGCACGCGCGCCTTGAACGGATTCAGCGAGCCCGCACTGACGAAGCCGAGCGCGTCGTCGTTGGCCGCGCCGTTGCGCATCACGTGCCCCGAGCCGACGCGCGACGCACGGATCACGGCAACGCCCGCGTTCACCGCATCGGCGAGCGCCGCCTGCAGCGTTGCATGGATCGACCCGTTGCCGGTGCCGGCCACGACGAGCCCGCGCACGCCGGTCGCCACCAGCGCATCGACGGCCGTGCGCGTCACGCCCGCGTAGCTCGCGACGACTTCGACGGGCGGCCACGTTGCGGCGATCGCCAGTTGCGCATCGCGCGAGCGCGTGACGCGGCGCGCGAATTCGACGCGGCCGTCCTGCACCCAGCCGAGCGCACCGAGTTCCGGCGACTGGAATGCGTCGACCGCATAGGTGCTCGTCTTCACGACGTCGCGCGCGCCGTGGATCCGGTTGTTGAACGCGATCAGCACGCCCTGCCCGCGCGCGGCCGGATGCGCGGCCACCGTCACCGCGTTCAGCAGGTTCAGCGGGCCGTCGGACGACAGCGCGGTCGCCGGCCGCATCGCGGCCGTCATCACCACCGGTTTGTCGCCTTTCACGACCAGGTGAAGGGCATACGCGGTTTCCTCGAGCGTGTCGGTGCCGTGCGTGATCACGATGCCGTCGACCGCCGGATCGGCCATCAGCGCGTCGATCCGCGCGGCGAGCGTGTTCCACAGCGGCAGTGCGAGATCCTTGCTGTCGATGCTGGCGATCTGCTCGGCGTCGATGCGTGCGACCGACGCGAGCGCCGGCACCGCGTCGACCAGGAAACCGACGCCGAGCGCGCCGGCCTGGTAACCGGCCGTGCTGGCCGCGTCGGGCGCGGCACCGGCGATCGTGCCGCCGGTGGCCAGCACGGCGATGCGCGGCAGGGCCGCCGCGGACGGGGGGGATGCGGGATTCGGAGTATTCATGGCCGCGATTGTAATGGCTCGCGGCCGGGATCCGGCAGGTTCCGGCGCCACGGCCGATGCCGGCCGCCGCGCATCATGGTTTGTCCCGATCGTCCGGTCGCGCGCGCCGTCAACGGCCGCGGCGCCCGCAACGTTATAGGAAGTGCCGTTTCGGTGTTTTTCACATTGATTCGCCATAATCGGAGCGCGCGGTGCGATGTGGCCCTATCCTCATCGCAACGTGCTTCGTGACGGCATCGATAACACGCAATTCACCCCATGGGAGTGTCGAAATGAAAATCCAATCGCTCGTAGCCGCAGTGCTCCTCGGCGGCATGCTGGCTTCCCCCGCGTTCGCGGCGAACAGCCAGCAGGACAAGATGAAGGCCTGTAACACCCAGGCAGCAGGCAAGACGGGCGACGAACGCAAGGCGTTCATGAAGGACTGCCTGTCGGCGAAGCCCGCGAAGGCGATGACGCAGCAGGAAAAGATGAAGGCCTGCAACACGCAGGCCACCGGCAAGAAGGGCGACGACCGCAAGGCGTTCATGAAGAGCTGCCTGAGCAGCCAGCCGGCCGCCTGAGTTCCGGCGCTCCCGTATCGAATGCCGCGCACCGCTTCGGCGGGCGCGGCATTTTTGTTTTCGTTGCATGCGCATCGACGCATACGCGCGTGAAACGCCTGCCGCACGCGTTCCGCCGCCGCCGTTCGACCGCCCGCCTCCACCCGTCCCGCTTTCCGGGCCCGCCGTACCGGCGCCGCCACATGGTGCGGCAATTCGCCGCGTTTTCTTCTATGATGGCTGCAACGCGGCCCACCCAAGTACAAGAAGCGCCATCGGGCCGCCCTCGAGACGGACGCGCACGCGCGTCAATTGGAGGCATGGATGGCATGGAGACAACACCGCTGGTTCCGCCGCTGGCTGATCGTGATCGTGTTCTGGGCCGTGCCCGTCGCGATCGTCGCCGTGCGCGAGATCCGCGAGGAAATGGCTTACAACAAGGCGGACCTGCAGCTCGCGCTGACCACCTGGCAGCTCACCGACGCGCAGCAGGCAGCCGGCGCCGCCGCGAAGTGCCACGGGGATCCTGACGACGCGCGCGCGGCCGGCTGCCCGGCCGACGTGCTCGCCGCCAACGCGCCGCGCCAGCAGGCGGCCCGCGACGAATACGTGGTGCGCCGCGCTACGCTCGCGGGCTATCTGTGGCATGCGTTCGTCGGCTACTGGGTCGTACCGGCCGCGTTCCTGTTCGCCTGCGGCGTCGTGATCGCACTGATCCGCCGCGCGCTGCGCCGCCCGCCGATCAAGCCCCCCGTCCCGCCGGTCACGCACTGACCCGCCCGCAAGCGCCGTCGCCGCCCGATTTGCCGCCCTTGTTCCCCGCATGCCGACCCGCGCGGGGCGCGTCGGCGCGCGGCCGCCGATCCGGTCGGTCCGTTGGTGCGCAGCGACACCGCCACCCCGATTTGACGCTCTTTCACGCACGAACGAAAAGGGGTTGTAATCCGCTGTGATATAACTGCCGACGTGATCCGCTCCTTGAGCGAGACTCACTCCGAACGTCATCCGATGGAGAATAACGATGCAAAAACGGAATCTTGTGCTGAAAGCCGCCGCTGCGCTCATCGTCGGTAGCCTCGCGCTCACCGGTTGCACCACCACCCCGGACAAGCCGGACAACGCCGCGACCAGCGCGTCGAAGCGTCAGGCAATCGACTCGAGCGTCGACGCAACGCTGTCGCGCCTGTATTCCACGGTCAAGGGTTCGCGTGAACTCGTCGCGAAATCGCGCGGCGTGCTGGTCTTCCCTGACGTGCTCCAGGCCGGCTTCATCGTCGGCGGCCAGTCCGGCAACGGCGCGCTGCGCGTCGGCGGCAGCACGGTCGGCTACTACAACACGTCGTCGCTGTCGGTCGGCCTGCAGGCCGGTGCGCAGTCGAAGGCGATCGTGTTCCTGTTCATGACGCAGCAAGCGCTCGACGAATTCCGCGGCTCGGACGGCTGGGCAGCCGGCGCCGGTGCATCGGTCGCGCTCGTGAAGATGGGCGCGAACGGCGCGATCGACACGACCACGGCCACCGCACCGGTCCAGGTCGTCGTGCTGACGAACGCGGGCCTGATGGGCGATGTGTCGATCAACGGCACGAAGGTCACGAAGCTCAAGATCTGACGCTCACGCACCGCCCGTGCGCACCGCGCGCGGGCCATGCGCAAACGGCGATGTCCTTGCGGGCATCGCCGTTTTTTTATCCGCCCGCGCTCCGCGTCAGGTCGTCGAGTCGATCACCTTGAAGCGCGAACGCTTCTGCGCGCGGATCACCGACTGGTAGACGTCGACGTACTGCTGCGCCATCCGGCGCGACGTGAAGCGTTCCTCGAAGCGCTGCCGCACGCGCGCACGCGGCAGCAGGTGCAGCCGGTTCACGGCGGCCACCGCGCTGATTTCATCCTCGACGATGAAACCCGACACGCCCTCGTCCAGCACCTCGGGCACCGCGCCGCGATTGAACGCGATCACCGGCGTGCCGCACGACATCGCCTCGATCATCACCAAACCGAACGGCTCCGGCCAGTCGATCGGGAACAGCAGCGCATGCGCGCCCGACAGGAATTCGGCCTTCTGGTGATCGGCGATCTCGCCGATGTATTCGACGTGCGGCAACGCGAAGAGCGGCTTGATCTCGCGGTCGAAGTATTCCTGGTCGGCCGCATCGATCTTCGCGGCGATCCGGATCGGCAGCCCGCACTGGCGTGCGATGCTGATCGCCGTGTCGACGCGCTTCTCCGGCGAGATGCGGCCGAGGAACGCGAGATAGCGCGGCTCGACGGGCTGCGGCATGTACAGCGTATCGGGCAACCCGTGGTAGACGGTCGTCAGCCATTTCGCCTGCGGCAGCGGCTGGCGCTGCGAGTTCGAGATCGAAATCACGGGCGCCGTGTTGAACGTGTCGAACACCGGCTGCTGCTCGGGCAGGTCGAGCCGACCGTGCAGCGTCGTCACGTAAGGCGTTTCCTGCCGGTTGAAGACCGAGAACGAGTAGTAGTCCATGTGGAAATGGAGCACGTCGAAGTCCTTCGCGCGGCGCGCGACCGTCTCCATCAGCAGCATGTGCGGCGCGACGCGGTCGCGAATCGACGTGTCGAGCCGCAGCGCGCGCGGCCAGACCGGCTCGAGCTTCGCGCGTGTCGTCGAGTCGCCGCTCGCGAACAGCGTCACATCATGGCCGAGATCGACGAGCGCCTCGGTGATGTAGGACACGACGCGCTCCGTGCCGCCGTACAGCTTCGGCGGCACCGATTCGGTCAGCGGGGCGATCTGGGCAATTCTCATGGTCCACGTCTCCTGTGTCCTGTCCCGTACGGCACGCGGGAGTGTGCGCTTTTCGCGCGCCCCCGCCCCGTGCAGCGCCGGCCGGCGCGGCGCCGGCCGGATATCCCGCCATTATTGGCGATCCCGATGCCCGGAACCGCCTGTCTTGCATTTTATGGGCGTTGTTACAGACAGGATACATTCGTTCCGCCTCGCCCGATCGCACCGCATCGGGCACCGTCGGGGCATGCCCCCGCCCGGGCGCCGGACGCGGCCGAATGCACGCCGCCCGCGTCAGCGCGACGGCCACTTCCACGGCGGCAGGTCGCGCGCGTCGGCATCGACGAGCGCGGTCGCGCCGAGCTGCTTGTCGAGCACCAGCGATTCGCAGCCGGCCTCGCGCTCGAGCGTCGCGATGAGCCGCGCCGCATGCGACACGACCAGCACCTGCGAGCGCTGCGCGGCCTGCGCGATCAGGCGGCCGAGCGCCGGCAGCAGATCGGGATGCAGGCTGGTCTCCGGTTCGTTCAGCACCATCAGCGCCGGCGGCCGCGGCGTCAGCAGCGCGGCCGCGAGCAGCAGGTAGCGCAGCGTGCCGTCGGACAGCTCGGCCGCCGCAAGCGGCCGCAGCAGCCCCGGCTGGCGCATCAGCACGTCGAAGCGGCCGCGGCCGCCCGGGTTGTCGATCTCGACCGATGCGCCGGGAAACGCGTCGGCGATCGCCGCATCGAGTGCCGCGCCGTCGCCGATTTCGCGGATCGTCTGCAGCGCGGCGGCGAGGTCGGCGCCGTCATCCGCCAGCACCGGCGTATGGGTGCCGATGTGCGACTGCCGTGCCGGCGCCTGCGCATCGGTCCGGAAATGGTCGTAGAAGCGCCACGAGCGAATCCGCTCGCGCACCGCGATCATCTCGGGCGCGCCGGTCGGATCGGCGAACTCGGTCATCATGCTGTCGAAGCTCGCGACCGGCTGCGGAATCGTCTGCCAGTCGCCCGACGCGGTGCGTGTGCGGATCTGTGCACCCTGCCGGTCGACCAGCAGCGTCGACGGGCGCGGCAGCGCGCCGCCCCAGATGCATTCGCGCTTGACCACCGGATCGAGCGCGAACTGCGATCTGCTCGGGAGCGGCAGGCCGAGATCGATCGAATAGCCGAAATCGTCGCACGCGAAGCCGAGCTTCAAGCTCACGGGCCCCTTGCGCACCGTGCCGGTCACCGGCTCGTCGCCGTTCAGCATCGCGCGCGAGAAGCGCTCGGGGCCGGCCCACAGCGTCGACGGCAAGCCGCCCTCGCGGGCGAGCGACGGGATCACGCGGCCCTGCGCGGTGTCGGCGAGCAGCCGCAGCGCGCGGTATACGCTCGACTTGCCGCTGCCGTTCGGCCCCGTGACGACGTTGAGCGCCGCGAGCGGCACGATCAGCTCGCGCAGCGAGCGGTAATTGGCGATGGCGAGCGTGTTCAGCGCGGTCATGACGATGGATGGCGGGCAGGCGCCGGGCCGCGTTCAGCGGCCTTCGACGGCCTGCGGATCGGCTGCGGTGTTGGCCGCCGTGCTGGCGGCGGGCGCCCGCGCGTGCGGCCGTTCGGGATTCGGCGCGTCCGGCGCGGAATCATGCGGATACAGTTCCATCCGACTGCGCGGCAGGCATTGCGGATAGCGGCCCTGCAGGTATGCGATCAACCCTTCGCGCACGCGGCAGCGCAGATCCCAGCACGACGACGAATCGGCCGCGCTGACGAGCGCGCGCAACTGCATCGTGCGCTCCGTCGCATCGGTCACCTGCAGCACCTGCACGCGGCCGTCCCACTCGGGCGCCGCATGGACGAGCCGCGCGAGCTCCTCGCGCAGCGGCGCGAGCGGCGTGCGGTAATCGACCGACAGGTAGACCGTGCCGATGATTTCCGCGCTGTTGCGCGTCCAGTTCGTGAACGGGTTCTCGATGATCCACTGCAGCGGCACGACGAGGCGCCGCTGGTCCCACAACCGCACCGACACGAACGAGCCGGTGATTTCCTCGATGCGCCCCCATTCGCCCTGGATCACGACCACGTCGTCGAGCCGGATCGGCTGCGTGAGCGCGATCTGCAGCCCGGCAATCAGATTGCCGAGCACCGGCCGCGCGGCGATACCGGCGACCAGGCCCGCGACGCCGGCCGACGCCAGCAGGCTCGCGCCCACCTGGCGCACGTTCGGGAACGTCATCAGCGCGGCGCCGGTGCCGATGATCACGATCAGCACCATCACCGTCCGCACGAGCACCTTGGCCTGCGTATGGATGCGCCGCGCCTGGAGGTTGTCGGCCGTATCGAGCGGATGCGCCCGGATGATCGCGTCGCCGACGCCGGCCGCGAGCCGCACCAGCAGCCACGTGAGCGACACGATGGAGCCGACCGCCGCCGCGGTGCGCATGCCGCCCACGAACGACATGCCGTCGTCGGCCTGGACCCACAGGAATTCGAGCGCCAGCAGCGCGAGCACGACGAGCGACGGCTTGTCGATGTAGCGCAGGATCGCGCTCATCAGCGGATACGGCTGCGCGATGCGCTTGACGATGCGTGCGCCGAGACGGTGCACGATCGTGACGACCAGCACGACGATGACCGACACGGCCAGCGTGCCGAGCCACGAATGCAGCGGCGCATCGGCGATGCGCTGCAGTTCCTCGATTGAAATCATCGGCGCCCGGGATGCTTCGGTTATGAGGCGCGCACGCCTCGTCCTGGATGCGTCGGCGACGTCCGGGTAGCGCCCGGACACGGCGTCAGATCAGTTGCCGCCCCTGCAGGGAAACGCCTTGCCGAGACCGAGCGACACCGCGGTGCTCGCGTTGTAGTCGGCCAGCTTCGGATTTTCCGCGATGTACTTGCGCACCGCATCGGTCATCTGCTGCGCCCGGATGTCGGGCGGCAGGCAGAAATACTGGCCGACACGCGGCCCCGTGGTGCCGCCGATCGCGTCGATGGTGTTGTAGACGCCGTCGGCAGCGCCTTCGATGTAGGCCGCGCACGACGCCCGCGACTTGACGTCCGTCTTCGCGCACAGCCGGTCGAGATCCGCGCCCGTGAAAGCCGCCGCCGACAACGGCACGGCAAACGCCGCGGCACAAAACATTGCGCGCAACATGGTGTTCCTTATGTCAATGCGGCCCGAGACCGCCTGCTGCGTTGGCCGGCGCGGCGCCGGACACCCTTCTCCGGCCGGAATCCGCCCGGCCGGGTGCGCACCGCCGCGCTGGCCGGTGCACCGAAAACCGTCATTTTGCACTCTTTTGCGCATCTGCCGGCGCCGACGCGCCGATACGCACCGTACGCTTGCTCAGGATATCGATCGCGTCCGGCGCCTTGTAATGCTTCGCGAACTCGAGCGCGGTGATGCCGAGCTGGTTCTTCACCTGCGGATCGGCACCCTGGTCGAGCAGCAGCGTGACCGTCGACGCATGGTTGCCGCGCGCGGCCATCATCAGCGGCGTGGTGCCGTTCGGCGAAGCCGTGTCGATATACGCGTCGTGGTCGAGCAGCACCTTGACGACCGCGTCCTGGCCGTTGGTCGCCGCGTAGTGCAGCGGCGCCCAGCCCTTCTTGCTGACTTCCGCGCCCTTGTCGATCAGCAGCTTGACGAGGCCGACGTCGCCGTTCAGCGACGCGAGCATCAGCGCGTTCTCGCCGGCCTTGTCTTCCTTCTCGAGGTCGACGTTCGGCGTCGTGGCGATCGCCGCCGCGACCTTGTCGGATTTCTCGCGCGCGGCGATCACCAGCAGCGGGTCGCCGTTCGGTGCGAGCGTGTTCGGATCGAGGCCGTTCTTGAGCTGCTTGCCGATGTCGGCGATGTCGTCGAACTTGACGGCCTTGACGATCGCGTCGAGCGACTCGGCATGCGCGCCGGCTGCAGCGAACAGGCCGCTCGCGACCAGCGCGGCGGTGACGAGTGCACGTTTGGTCAGATGGTTGGTCGGCTTCGTCATTGTGTTGTGGGCTCCTTCCCTGGGTTGTCGGCTGCGCGCGCGTCGTTAGCGGGCGATCTTGAACAGCCGGAAAAAGTTCTCAGTCGTCGCATCGGCCAGCGCCTCGACGGCGATCCCGCGCTCGGATGCGATAAAGCGTCCGACATGGCTGACGTACGCAGGTTCATTCGGCTTGCCGCGATACGGCACCGGCGCGAGGTACGGCGAGTCGGTCTCGATCAGCAGCCGGTCGAGCGGCACGCGCCGCGCGACGTCCTGCACGTCGGTCGCGTTCTTGAACGTGACGATGCCCGACAGCGAGATATGGAAGTTCTGCGCGAGCGCCTGCTCGGCGACGGGCCACGGCTCGGTGAAGCAGTGCATCACGCCGCCCGGCACGTCCGCGCGCTCCTCGGCCATGATCCGCAGCGTGTCCTCCGACGACGACCGCGTATGGACGATCAGCGGCTTCATCGTCGCGGTCGCCGCGCGGATGTGCGTGCGAAAGCGTTCGCGCTGCCATTCCATGTCGGCGATCGAGCGGCCCTCGAGACGGTAGTAGTCGAGGCCCGTTTCGCCGATCGCGACGACCTTCGGGTGCGCGGCCAGCTCGACGAGTTCCGCGAGCGTCGGCTCGCGCGCGTCCTCATGATCGGGATGCACGCCGACCGACGCGTAGACGTTGTCGTACGCGTCCGCGATCGCGAGGACCTCGGGCAGCGTCTCGAAATCGACGGACACGCACAGCGCGTGCGTGACGTCGTGCTCGCGCATGTTCTCGAGAACGGCCGGCAGGCGGTCGGCCAGGCCCTTGAAATTGATGTGGCAGTGAGAGTCGACGAACATCGTGTTTCCTGAATACGTAAGGCGGGCGCTCATGCGCTCGCCGGCGTGCGGCAACCGGCGGCGTTCGCGGGCCGGCCGGCCGCGGTCGCGTCGCTGAGTAAGCCGAACATCGTTTCGCAACCCATCAGAAACAATGCCGGGTCACGCGAACATTTCCCGATACCCGAGAAACAATTCCTCGAATACGAGCCGTGCGTTCAGCGGATGGTTCTCGACCGTCCGCTGCCGCGTCACGGCCTTCATGAAGCGCGCGAACGCGTTCGCGTCGACCGATTCCGCGCAGCGCGCGAGCGCCGCCGCGTGCATCGGGAAGTAGCGCGGCGCGCCCGCCATCCGCTGCGCGAGCAGATCGTACAGCCAGCGCTGCAGCCAGCCGAGCACCAGCGGCACCGGCAGCTTCTGCAGCGTCTCGCCGCACGCGAACGGGTCGCACGCCGCACCGGCCGCGAGCTGCCCGAGCGTGTAGTCGCGCAGCGGGCGGTTCTCGTCGCTCGCGAGCGCCAGCGCGGCGAGCGGCGCGCCGCCGGCTTCGGCAAGCAGCGCGCTCGCATGGTCGACGCCCTGCGCCGCGAGCCAGGCCGCGGCCGCGTCGGGCGCCGGCACGGTCATCGGCCACTGCCGGCAGCGGCTGATGATCGTCGGCAACAGGCGGTCGATGCGCGCCGACACGAGCAGGAACACGACGCCGGACGGCGGCTCCTCCAGCGTTTTCAGCAGTGCGTTCGATGCGGCGACGTTGAGCGCCTCGGCCGGATACAGCACGACGACGCGCGCGCCGCCGCGGTGCGAACCGACCCCGCAGAAGTCGAGCAGCGCCCGCACCTGCTCGATCTTGATTTCCTTGCTCGGCGCGCGCGTCTTCTTGCCGCCTTCGTCCGCGTCGGCCGGCTTCGCGTCGTCCGCGGCGCCCGGCGCTTCGCCGGCCAGCACTTCGGGCAGCACGATCCGGTAGTCCGGGTGGTTGCCCTGCGAGAACCAGGTGCAGGCCGCACACGTGCCGCACGGCTCGCCGTTCGGCAGCGGCGATTCGCACAGGAAGCCCTGCGCGAGATGCTGCGCGAACTGCAGCTTGCCGATCCCGGCCTGGCCGTGCAGCAGCAGCGCATGCGGCCATTGCGCGCGCAGTTGCTGCAGGCGGTTCCAGTCGTCGGTTTGCCACGGATAGATCATGTGGTGCGTTCCTTGCGGGTTACAGCGCGGCGAGCACGCGTTCGAGCTGCCGGCGGATCTCGGGAATCGACTGCGTCGCGTCGACGATCGCGAAGCGGTGCGGCGCCTCTTCCGCGCGCCGCAGGTATTCGCCGCGCGTGCGCGTGAAGAACGCATCGGACTCGCTTTCGAACTTGTCGGGCATGCGCGCCGCGCCGCGGCGCTCGCTCGCGACCTGCGGCGCGACGTCGAACAGCACCGTGAGGTCGGGCTGAAAACCACCCTGCACCCAGCGCTCGAGCGTCTCGAGCTTGTCGCGCGGCAGCCCGCGGCCGCCGCCCTGATACGCAAACGTCGCATCGGTGAAGCGATCGGACACGACCCAGTCGCCGCGCGCGAGCGCCGGCTCGATCACGAGCGCAAGATGCTCGCGGCGCGCGGCGAACATCAGCAGCGCTTCCGTCTCGAGATCCATCGGCTGGTTCAGCAGGATCTCGCGCAGTTTCTCGCCGAGCTGCGTGCCGCCCGGCTCGCGGGTAACGACGACCTGCCGGCCGGCCGCGGCCAGCTTGCCCTGGAGGCGTTCGCAGAACCATTGCAGGTGGGTGGTCTTCCCCGCCCCGTCGATGCCTTCGAACGTGATGAATTTACCGCTCGCCATTATTGACCTCGTATGTACTTGTCCACGGCCTTGTTGTGGTCGCCGAGCGTATCCGAGAACACGCTCGTGCCGTCGCCCTTCGCGACGAAATAGAGCGCGCTCGTCTGCGCCGGATTGATCGCCGCCTGCAGTGCGGCGACGCCCGGCAGCGCGATCGGCGTCGGCGGCAGGCCGCGTCGCGTGTAGGTATTGTAAGGAGTGTCGGCCTGCAGGTCGCGCTTGCGCAAGCGGCCGTCGTACGCGTCGCCGAGCCCGTAGATCACCGACGGATCGGTCTGCAGCGGCATGCCGATGCGCAGCCGGTTCGCGAACACGGCCGCGACGAACGCGCGGTCGGCCGCGTGGCCCGTTTCCTTCTCGACGATCGATGCGATCGTCAGCATTTCGTAAGGCGACTTGTACGGCAGCCCCGGCGTGCGCGCGGCCCAGGCCTCGTCGAGACGCGTCTGCATCAGGTGGTACGCGCGCCGGTAGATGTTCAGGTCGCTCGTGCCCTTGTCGAACAGGTAGGTATCCGGGAAGAACAGCCCTTCGCCGCTGCCGCGCTGCACGGCGCTGTCCGACGCGCCGATCGCGCGCAGCAGCTCGGCGTCGCTCATGCCGGCCGTGGTGTGCGCAAGATCGGGGTTGCCGTCGAGTTCCGCGCGCATCCGCTTGAAGGTCCAGCCTTCGATCACCGTCGCGACGTATTCGTTCACGTCGCCGCGCGCGATCTTCTGCAGGACTTCGTAAGGCGTGATGCCCGTCTTGAATTCGTAGTTGCCGGACTTGAGCCGGCTCGACAGTCCGAGCACGCGCGTCATCGCGACGAAACCGAACGGCTCGACCGGCACGCCGCCGCGCTTGAGCTGCAGCGCGACGCTCTTCACGCTGCTGCGCGGCTTGATCGTGACGTCGAGCGATGCCGAACCCAGCAGCAGCGGCCGGGTCGCCCAGTAATATCCGCCGCCCGCGCCGGCAGCGGCCACAACGACGGCCAGCGCCGCGATCGTCGCGGCGCATTTCTTCAGTAGGGACATGGAAACGTGACTCAGGTAAGACCCATATAATACTTGCTCGCCTCCGTCAAAGTCAGGGTTGACTGTTCCCTCATTCCATGAGCTCACCGTTCGCTTCACCGGCTGCCCAGGCCGCATCCGCCTCGCTCCCCGTATTCCCCCGCCCGTCCGCCGCCGATTTCGATGCGCCGGGCGCCTGCATGCCGCTGCCGCAGTTCGGCGTGATCGACGTGGCCGGCGACGACGCCGCGACGTTCCTGCACAGCCAGCTGACCAACGACATCGAGCATCTCGATGCCGCGAGCGCGCGGCTGTCCGGCTATTGCTCGCCGAAGGGGCGCCTTCTCGGGTCGTTCCTCGCGTGGCGTGCCGGCCACGACGTGCGCCTGCTGGTGTCGAAGGACGTGCAGCCCGCCGTGCAGAAGCGGCTGTCGATGTTCGTGCTGCGCGCGAAGGCGAAGCTCACCGATGCGAGCGACGCGCTCGCGGTGGTCGGTTTCGCCGGCGACGTGCGCGACGCGCTGGCGGGCATCTTCGATGCGCTGCCGGACGGCGTGCACGTGAAGGTCGACGGGCCGGCCGGCACGCTGATTCGCGTGCCCGATGCGGCCGGCCGCAAACGCTATCTGTGGATCGGCCCGCGCGCGGAAGTCGATGCACGCATCGCCGCGCTCGCCGGCACGCTGCCGGTCGTGTCGCCGGCCGTGTGGGACTGGCTCGACATTCGCGCGGGCGAGCCGCGCATCACGCAGCCGGCCGTCGAACAGTTCGTGCCGCAGATGGTCAACTTCGACGTGATCGGCGCCGTCAACTTCCGCAAGGGGTGCTACCCGGGCCAGGAAGTCGTCGCGCGCAGCCAGTACCGCGGCACCATCAAGCGCCGCACCGCGCTCGCGCATGTCGCCGGCGAGACCGATACCGTGCATGCCGGCGTCGAGCTGTTCCACAGCGACGATCCCGGCCAGCCGTGCGGGATGATCGTCAACGCGGCGGCCGCGCCCGCGGGCGGCGTCGACGCGCTCGTCGAGATCAAGCTCGCCGCGCTCGACAACGGCACCGTGCACGTCGGTTCGGCCGACGGCCCGGCGCTCGCGTTCGACGCGCTTCCGTACGCGTGGCCGACGGAAGCGTGACGCACTGACAACCCGTTCGCGCGCCGGCTCGCGAGTCGCAGCCGGCGCCCGATGTTTCCTGCGAGAGATTCGCCCGATGTGTCTGATTGCCTTCGACTGGCAGCCTGATGCCGCCGCCGGTCCCGTCTTTACCCTCACCGCCAACCGCGACGAGTTCTTTCGCCGCACGAGCGCGCCGCTCACCTGGTGGGAGGATGTACCGGGCGTGCTGGCCGGCCGCGACCTCGAAGCCGGCGGCACGTGGCTCGGCATAACGCGCGACGGCCGCTTCGCGGCGCTGACGAACTACCGCGCGCCGTTCGACATCCGCGCGGGCGCGCCCACCCGCGGCAAGCTCGTGTCCGATTTCCTCCGCGGCCCGTCCGTCGCGCCGCTCGACTATCTCGGGCAGCTTGCCGAGCATGCGGCCGTATACAACGGCTTCAACCTGCTCGTCGGCGACTGGAAGCGGCGCGAACTCGCGTGGTTCTGCAACCGTGCGCCCGACGGCGAAAGCAGTGTCGCCGCGCCCGTCGCGATCGCGCCGGGCGTGCATGCGCTGTCGAATGCGCGGCTCGATACGCCCTGGCCGAAAGTGGTGCGCAAGCGCGCGGAGCTCGGCACGCTGCTCACCGACAATCCGACCCCGTCGCTCGACGAACTGATCGATCTGATGCGCGACCCGCATGTCGCGGACGACGACGCGCTACCGCACACGGGCATTCCGATCGAGCGCGAGCGCGCGCTGTCGGCCGCGTTCATCGAAACGCCCGAGTACGGCACGCGCGGCACGACCGCGCTGCGCGTCACGATGAAGGAAGGCGTGCGGCTGACGGTCGAGATCAAGGAGCGCTGCGACGACGACGGTTCGCACCGCACCGTCCGCCCGGGTGCGTTCGAGCGCGCATTCACGTTCGACGTCGACGTCGGCGCAACGCGGTCGCGCTGAACGCGCATTCCCCGCGCTACGGCGCGCGCGCCATCTCGACGTGCGGCACGCCGGCTTCGACGAACGGTTCGCCGACCGCCGCGAAGCCGTGCCGCACATAGAACGACACTGCCGAATCCTGCGCGTAGAGCCGCACGACGGCTTCGCCGCGGCGCCGTGCGCCATCGAGCAGCGCGTTCAGCACAGCCGACCCGACGCCCTGCCCGCGCGCGTCGGCCAGCACGGCGACGCGGCCGATCGTGCCGGACGGCAGCAGCCTCCCCGTCGCGACCGCGCGGCGTATTCCCGTCGCCGCGTCGATCCGGTACGCGACCGCATGGAGCGATAGCGGATCGTCGTCGTCGAGCTCCCATTCCGGCGGAATCTGCTGCTCGCGCACGAATACCGCGTCGCGAATCCGCGCCGCGTCGCCGCCCAGTACCGTCCAGTCGCCCGTTTCCACTACGCCGTCCGTCATCGCAGCCCTCCATGCGGCGCACGCGCCGTCGAACACCCGCCCGTCAAACGTCGTCGAATGCGGCCTTCAGCGCCGCGACCGCATCGGCATGCGCGGCCCGCACCTCGGGCACGTAGCCGCCCATCTTGAAGAATTCGTGGATCATCCCCGGATAGCAGACCAGCGTAACCGCGTTGCCGGCCGCGCGCAGCTTGTCCGCGTACGCGGCGCCCTCGTCGCTCAGCGGATCGTATTCGGCCGTCGCGATCCAGGCCGGCGCAACGCCCGCGAACGACGGCGCGTCGCGCGTGCCGTCGAGCGGCGCGAAGCGCCAGTCGTCGCGGTCGGCCGGATCGCGCACGTACTGCGTGAAGAACCACTGGATCGTGTCCTGCGACAGCAGATAGCCGTTCGCGAGCCGTGCGTGCGAGTCGGTGTCCTGGTAGCCCGTCACGCCCGGATAGATCAGCATTTGAAGCGCCAGGCGAATGCCCGCGTCGCGCGCGAGCACCGCGCAGACGGTCGCGAGCGTGCCGCCCGCGCTGT
The DNA here is from genome assembly GCF_019091065.1 of Burkholderia sp. GbtcB21. Taxonomy (NCBI): domain Bacteria; kingdom Pseudomonadati; phylum Pseudomonadota; class Betaproteobacteria; order Burkholderiales; family Burkholderiaceae; genus Burkholderia; species Burkholderia sp. GbtcB21. The sequence goes on along the minus strand of NZ_JAGXKA010000005.1, from coordinate 386,387 downwards.
CGCCGCCGACCGCCAGCCGCGCGGCGTCGATGCCGAACGCGGCAGCCTCGCGATGCAGCCAGCGCAATGTGTCGTCGGCATCGTTCACCGCGGTCGGAAACCGGTGCTCGGGCGCGAGCCGGTAGCCGACCGACAGCACCGCGCATTGCGCGTCGTGCGCGAACATCCGGCACAGCGCATCGTGCGTGTCGACGCTGCCGACCGTGAAGCCGCCGCCGTGGTAGTAGACGAGCGCGGGCAGCGGCTCCGCGAGGCTCGGCTCGACCGGCAGGTACAGCCGCGCGCCGATCGTGCGGCCGTCGCGCGTCGGCACGACGCATTCCTCGACCGAATGCATCGGCGCCGGCGCCACGTCGAGGATCGGCGCGCTCTTCTCGTACGCGGCGCGCGCCTGCTGCGCCGTCTGGTGGTGATAGGACGGACGTTTCGCGCGCTCGATCATGTCGAGCACCTGGGCGATCTTCGGATTCAGCGGCATCGGTGAGGACGGCGCCTGCGCGGCGCCGTGAACGGACAAGCGTCACATGATGCCACGCCCGCGTCAGGCCGGCGCCATGCGCGCCGCGTGTCGAAATACCGGCCCTTCGGTGTCCTGTGAAGCGCGTCCTTCACGCAATCTCGCACCGCAAAACAAAAAGGCCCTGCCTGTGAAGAGGCAGGGCCGTGCGTCGAGGCGCTTACGCGTCGCTCGGGCCGGGCTGCGCGTCCGGCGCCGTGCGCGAGCGTTGCCGCTTGATGTCGCGGCCCACCGCGAGCCGCCGCATGTACTTGAACGTACCGAGCGCCTTCGCGACGAAGTTGCCGTCGCTGTCGCGCACTTCGCCTTCGCAGTAAGCCATCGTCGTCGAACGATGCATCACGCGCCCGTACGCGCGCAATTCGCCGCGCCCCGGCTGCATGAAGTTCACCTTCATCTCGACCGTGACGACGCCGACGCCGTCGTCGGTCAGGCTGCGCGCCGCCATCGCGAGCGCGATGTCCGCGAGCGTCATCGTCACGCCGCCGTGCGCGATGCCCCACGTGTTCATGTGCCGCTCTTCGAGCGGCAGCACGATCTCGCTCGCGCCGTCCTTCGCGGACACGAGCTGCACGCCGAGCAGGTCGACGAACGGGCTTTCGATCGACGGGCCGTCCGTCGGGGATGCCACGTCGCTCATCGTGCGCTGTCGACGACGTAGTCGACGCACTCGCGCGATTCGGCCACCGCGACGACGAATTTCTTCACTTCCTGGTGAACCGGGTGCACCTGGTATGCGTCGAGCGCGGCCTTGTCCGCGAAATCGGACACGAGCACGATGTCGGAGGTCGCGTCGAGGCCGGGCGTCGCCAGGCCGACGTCGATCTGCAGGATACCCGGCACGAGATCGCGGCAGCCTTCGAGCTTTTCCTTCAGCTTCAGCGCGTTCTGCGCGCGCGTCGCGCCTTCCGCGGTTTCCTTCAACTTCCACATGACAATATGTCTGATCACTTCGTTCGCTCCAGTTCGTGTTGGTTCGGCGAATGGCCTTGAACCCATACCAATCGGGCACCCTCAGCCCTTTTACCGTTCGCTCCCGTTCGCCGAAAATCGCGCCCAGCCTGGGGGGAAAAGCGGGTATCAAAGCGGGTATCAAAGCGGGTATCATTTCAAACTTCCAATGACGATACCCGCTTTTTCACCGTCCCAGTTACCGACGTCAAGATCCGGCAAGCGAAGGCAGGCAACAAGCCTACCAAACTTACCGACGGCAATGGACTGTATCTGTTGGTGAAGCCGTCCGGCTCCACGCTCTGGCGATATAAGTACCGAATTGCTGGGAAGGAGAATCTCTTCGCGATCGGTGAATATCCAACGGTCAGCCTCCAAGCCGCTCGCGCGGCGCGTGACGATGTCCGCGAACTCGTCAAGAAGGGACTGCATCCGTCGCATGCGCGACAGGAAGTGCTGTCGGCGCGTATCAACGAAGGCAAAGCAACTTTTCGAGCCGTCAGCGACGAGTGGCTGGAGAAGAAGCGGAAGACTTGGACCGAGCGGCACTTTGGCGAGATTCTGCGCATGCTAGAAACCGATGCGTACCCGTTCATCGGGAACCGCCCCATGCGCTCCATTACCGCCCACGATGTCCTTGCTTTGATGCGCCGAGTCGAAGAGCGGGGCTCGCCTTCCGTAGCAATTTAGCTCCGTCAGTACGTATCGAACGTGTTCCAATACGCGGTGATCACACTTCGGGCAGATACGGACGGCGCCCCCATTCCTCAGGATCAAACGAGACTTGAGATCAGGTGGCAGCCGCACGTAGCACGGTGGCCGTGCCGCGCGATCGGGATGCCGCCATCCGTCATCGATGAGTCGCCCTCTTCATGATGTTGGGCGACACGTCGGGATGCTGCGGACATGACACACGATCGCCCTTGCGGGCAACATAGCGGCCATCGAAGCGCATCGAAATTGACCCTGTTTCGACCTTGCCGCCGTGGTCGGTGTCGTCGCCTACCCGAATCAAATTGATCATCTTCGCTCCAGGCTATGGACATGCGTTAACTGTGCCGCATTCAATCCAGCGCTCTATAATCCTTCCGTCTTTCGCGGTATATCTGATCCTCCAAAACTTAAGGTCGTCAGAAATATTCAATAGTTCAACCGCGCCCCCCTTTATTATGCATGCCTTTGATTTATTTTTGCTGGCTGGCTCTGCGTATAAGTATGCTCGATTAGCAATCACTTGCCTATTCTTGGATGCCTTTCCATCCTTGGTTAGGAAAACATCGAATGGGCCGTAAAAAAAATCGCCATCTGGATTTTTTGCGACCTTCCAGTGCAATTCTCCGTTATTTAATGAAATCTCTGAGACCCCATTTTTTGCACCAAAGAACGAGAAGAAGTTGATCGTGGCATGCAATCCGTCAGGCGATATTGTGCCATCCAAATTGCTGGTCCCTTCTGGGTCACAATCAATTCTTCGTCCTTCTTCGGTGATAAAGCAATAGCTCCCTGCAACTTGATTGCTTGAGGATTTGTGTAATTTAATGACAAAAGTGGAATAGGGTTTCTTGCCTTCGTGTTGCGCAGAAACATACCGCCATTCGCCAAGAAGTGGGCTCACCTCAGTTTGAGGCACTTGCGCAATCGCCGCCTCGAATCCAATAAGAAGGCACAGGCCAATAAAAATGCGCATCAATCTATTCATAATTTTACCTGAAGGCAGTCGTTAACACGGTCAAGCCAGCCCTTCAAGAAAACGACTTGACTGGAATCATTGTCGACCAGCATCTTGTAATATTTTCGGCGAATTTCCGCGATATCCTGGAGCAACTGGTCCTGATCTTGAACCGCGTTTATCGCTTTGATTGTGTTGGAGCCAAGGCCACCATCTTCACCCACACCGGCTCCGTATTTTGAATTAAGCATTTTCTGAATTTGCTTCACGGCGCCGCCAGATGTAATCGTCCAATCGTATGTCATAAGAGCAATGCGGTCGTCACGGAATTGGCAAAATCCTTTTGGCTCCCAGAATCTCTTTAAATAAATTACCTCTGCTTGACTCTCGGTAAGCGCTTTTAGATTTTCGACGGCTGGCTCAACCCAAGGTCTTCCTTGGCATATTTCTGCCACGTCGGCCAAGCTATCCCGCTATTTGCGAGTCCACCTTTATCGTTTTTGTTGTTCACAATTCCGCCCTCGTGATTCAGAATAATTTTAGATATCTTCTTGAAGCGAGCGGCGCAATCGCCACAACCCTCTTCGCTTTTTTGGGCGAAGTTTCCAATCAACCCGATCGGATGGAGATGCCACGGGTTCGGTTCCTTCGGGAACGCGTCCGACCGGAACGCCGGGACTGCGTATATGTTGTGTTACAACTAAAAATTACAAATAAGAAACAAAAATATTAAATAATTCTTTCACAAAAAGACCGCATCCGATCACAGAGGTGATTGCGGAATTTAGCTAGATAGCGCCAAAGATCATACCAAATTCCGCTCGGCACGATATAGGCACCGTGACGATTCTTGACGGTCTTCTTGATGCTATCAACGAACATCTGGCATCGTGACCGCAATTGCGCGGGCTCACGTGGCCGCAGATTACACCTGTCCTCGCGCCTCCATTCAGTTGCGAACTCCTTGCAATGACGACGCGCATGTAAGCAACACAAGGTGATTTTGAAAAGGCTCCATCGATAAACGATCTGTCCTTTCTAGACTCGGAAGTTCTCAAAGCGGTCTGGATTACGGATTCCAGCCGAATCACTGGATGGTATATCGCAGCGTCCTTTTTAATCCACCGCGCGTCTTTTCAGGAGAATCGTTCGTAGACTCGTCAGCCGGCACTCCCCCCGGACTCAACCTCTTGTACCAAGTCTTGCAAATATCTTGGTAGCGCTATCGCTTTTAGACGGTTGCAGAGTTCTTCACGGTCCCTACTCGCTAGTCGCATGCGTCCCGCCGCCATAGCCAGCAGGAATCCTGCTTCCGTTTTACGCTGATCCGTTCTCAAGCCGCCAACGGAGACCGCTCGGCCGTTAAGTCGCGAGTAACTGCAGGCACTCTTTCAGCAACTCCCGCACTACAAGAGCAGGAGAACCACAATTGCGATTCAATGCTGACGATGCTGTTTCCCAGAACGATCGAACTCTGCCGAGCGCGTTGAGAAGAAATCGATCTCGGTGCCGCAGAGTGGCGGGTTCCTCCGGAAAACATCAAGTTAGGTGATCGACCTCATCCTGGAGAATATGAAGTCCGACCCTCAGAAAATTTGCCGCCCCTCCACCGTCCCCCTGCAGGCAACGATAATCCGGTCTGTGTAGCCGCCTTATTGACGCCTCCATTGCGCTAGCGCAAACGCGATCGCTCCGCGCGCCTTACCTTAGTTCGAACGATGAATCCGCCCGCACATTTTTGCGCGGTGCGAATTTATGCGCATCGAGCGAAACCACATTCGCAGGGCGATCCGCGGTCGGCGTGAATTCACCCACCTGTGCCCGCAGACGCATCCGCGCATGTGGAAAGCGCTGAATTCCGATTGCTCTGAGGCGGCTGCCATGAAGAAACTCGAAGTGTTCGATCCCGCGATGTGTTGCTCGACGGGCGTTTGCGGTGTGGATGTGGACCCCGTGCTGGCGCAATTCGCTGCGGATCTGAAGTGGGTCGAGGCGCACGGCGTGACCGTGGCTCGTTACAACCTCGGTCAGGCGCCGCAAGCGTTCGCGGCCAACGTCGCGGTGGTCAAGGAAATGGAGGCCGGTATCGAACGACTGCCGATCCTCGTGATCGATGGCGATATCGTGTCGACGGGGATGTATCCCTCCCGCCAGCAACTCGCGCAGAAACTCGGCTTTGCGCTGACGACGGCGGAAAAACCGCATATCAAGGTCGGCAGCTGTTCGCCAGGCTCCGGCTGCTGCTAGGGAGGCCCATGTCCATGCCCTCGCTGCCCTTACTGCTCGGATTGCAAAACCGATATCTATTCTTCACCGGGAAAGGCGGTGTCGGCAAGACATCGCTTTCCTGTGCCACCGGCCTCGCCATGGCGGATGCCGGCAAGCGGGTTCTGATCGTCAGCACGGACCCCGCCTCCAATCTCGACGAAGTACTCGGCGTCGGCTTGGGTCAGTTGCCGACGGCGGTGCCCGGCGCGCCCGGCCTGTTCGCGTTGAACATCGACCCGGAAGCGGCTGCCCAAGCCTACCGGGAACGCATGGTCGCACCGTATCGCGGTGTCTTGCCTGCAGCTGCCATCCGCAACATGGAAGAGCAGTTTTCCGGCGCCTGCACCGTCGAAATAGCGGCCTTCGATGAATTCTCCAAGCTGCTCGGCGACCCGGCTGCGACGGCGGATTTCGGTCACGTGATTTTCGATACGGCACCGACCGGGCACACGCTGCGGCTCTTGACGTTGCCTTCGGCGTGGAACGCGTTCATCTCGTCGTCGACGGGAGGCGCCTCGTGCCTCGGTCCGTTAGCCGGCCTGGAAAAGCAGAAGGCGCTGTACACGGCGACCGTGGAACGCCTTTCGAGCGCAGCGGAAACAACCGTCGTTCTGGTGAGCCGACCCGAAGTCGCCGCGCTGCGCGAAGCAAACCGCACGCGGCACGAACTGGCTGAACTCGGGATTCGCAATCAGGTGCTGGCGATCAATGGCCTCTTTGCCTCGGACGGGCATGACGACGCAATTGCGACCGCGATGGCGCGGCGCGCGCAACAGGCGCTGGCCGACATGCCGCGCGAACTGGCCGGCTTGCCGCAGATACGCATTCCTTTTCTGCCACGCGGCACGGTCGGCCTGGACGCGCTGCGCGACATGGCGCACCCTGAGCGCGTGCGCATGCCGACCGAGCGCCGGGTCCCCGAAACCGCCTTGCCACCGGGTCTCGGCCGCCTCGTCGACGAACTGTCGGCCGCGGGCCACGGTGTGATCATGACGATGGGGAAAGGCGGCGTAGGCAAGACCACGGTGGCAGCTGCAATCGCCGTCGCGCTCGCCGGGCGCGGACACGAGGTGATCCTCTCGACCACCGACCCCGCCTCGCATGTGGCCGCCACCGTCGATGGCGTCGTACCTGGCCTGAGCGTCACACGCATCGACCCGGCGCGGGAAGTGCAGCAGTACACCGAAGAAGTGCTGACCAAAGCGTCATCACACCTCGATGCGAGCGGCCGGGCGATGCTCGAAGAAGATTTGCGCTCGCCCTGCACCGAAGAAATTGCCGTCTTCAGGGCCTTCGCCCGCACGGTCGATCAAGGCAAGTCCGGCTTTGTGGTGCTGGACACGGCGCCGACCGGGCACACCATTCTGCTGCTTGATGCAGCGGAGGCCTATCACCGTGAAGTGATGCGCACACAGGGCGACATGCCGGAGTCGGTCCGTCAACTGCTGCCGCGCCTGCGCGATCCGGATTACAGCCGGATCCTCATCGTCACGTTGCCGGAAGCGACTCCGGTTCACGAAGCGGAACGCCTGTGCGCCGACCTGGCGCGCGCCGGAATCACGCCGTATGCATGGGTCATCAACCAGTCGCTGCTGGCGAGCGGCACGACCGATCCCATGCTGTGTCAGCGAAGCGCTTATGAGGTACCGTTCATCCGCCGTGTGGCGGACGAGCTGGCGCAGCGGACCGCACTGATCCCGTGGCTCGCCGAGGCACCGGTCGGGGCGGCCGGCCTCGAGCACGTGATCACGTCACGGGCGGCCACCTAGTGCGCCGATCAGCGCCTCCAGGCCCAATGGGCCGTGTCACCGCCAGAATTCGAATCAGGAGATGGGACGACAGCGCATGCCTACAGACATCGATGTAGTCGTCATCGGAGGTGGCCAGGCCGGGCTTGCCACCGCCTACTTCCTGCGCCGTGCGGGACTCGACTATCTCGTGCTGGATGACCAGAGTACCCCCGGGGGTGCCTGGCGACATGGCTGGGATTCACTCCACCTGTTTTCGCCGGCGCAATGGAGTTCGCTGCCAGGCTGGCGGATGCCCGTATCACGCGATAAGTACCCGTCACGCAACGAGGTTATCGACTATCTGGCGCGATATGAGAATCGTTATGACCTCCCTGTCCGGCGCCCCGTTCATGTCGAACACGTTTCACGCGTTCAGCATGGCTTGCTAGTCACCACCGATCAGGGAGAATGGTTGGCCAAGGCGGTCGTGAGTGCGACCGGCACCTGGAGCGCACCCTATGTCCCTGACTACCCTGGACGCGAGATCTTTCGTGGTCGCCAGATGCATTCGGCGCAGTATCGCAATCCAGACGATCTACACGGAAAAGACGTGCTGGTGATAGGCGGCGGCAACTCGGGTGCGCAGATTCTGGCGGAGGTATCGGCCGTCTGCAACGCTACGTGGGTGACGTTGCAGGAACCCGTTTTTCTTCCCGACGACGTAGATGGCCGGGTCTTGTTCGAACGCGCGACCGCCAAATGGCAGGCTCTGCGCGATGGGCACGCGATGACGGCGCCAGTAGGCGGCTTGGGCGACATTGTCATGGTGCCCCCTGTACGAGAGGCGCGCGCGCGAGGCATCTTGCACGCAACGCGTCCATTCAGCCACTTCGATACAGACGGCGTCGTATGGAGCGACGGCACGCATTCCTGCGTCGATGTAGTGATCTGGTGTACTGGGTTTCGCCCCGCACTCAAACACCTTGACCCGCTACAGATCTGTGGCGCCGATGGATTGCCAAGGACACACGGAACGCACGCGACAGGCGAGCAGCGCTTGTGGCTGGTCGGCTATGGTGAATGGTGTGGTGCCGCCTCGGCTACGCTCATCGGTGTGATGCGTAGCGCGCGGGACGCTGTGCAGGGCATCTCGCACGATCTGCTTCGGACCACGGACCGAGTGCACCGCACACCATAGGCAATTGTCCGAGGCCGACAAAACGCAGACAGGCATCATTGTTTTCAGAACAACCAATCGCTTGTATTGCGTAAGACTGGACCTGATCTCTCGGTCAGCGTCCGATCAGGTCCGAGATTGCCTGGACGCCTTCCACATCACGATATGTCGGATCACTTCGGTTGCTCCTGTTCGTTGGGGTCCACGTTGCGGGCGCGGCTCGCATCGCGGCCGGCCGGGCGACGCCCGGCCCGTCGTCTGTCTGCTTCGCTTGCACGCGATAGCGGGCGATCGGGGAAAAAGCGCGTATCGAATCGGCTGTCGTCCGACCTTGCCGGAGACGATACGCACTTTTTCACCGCGTCGGCACTCGACGGCGCGATCCGCGCAAACGGCGGCAGGCACCAAGCCTGCCAACCTTGACGGCTCCGATGGAACGATCGCACGGTTCGCGGCCGAACCAGTACCGATCACGGGGTCTGTTATCCGGATCGCGCTTTGGAGCCAGAACGGCGCACCTCTTCCGCTGCATCGCAGGAACGCGAATTGCTCATGCGTCGCGCGCTCCGTTTCCGCGCCTTCCGGCATTGCCCGACAACAGCCGGCACAACCGCGACGATTCAATTCCTGTCCGGCATCAATCGCCGAATTGAAACGTCATTGTCAATTGTTTCACCACCGCATATCCGCATTCCATTATTCATTTTCATTAAATCGCATATTTTACCGACTCAACGAGTAATAATTGCGATCGCCTTTTCAATCGAATACCGGAAAACCGCTAAAACATTATTGACTTCGACTTTCCCGTAAATTTAGAATCCCCTACGACGGCTTACGCTTCATTTTCTCCCGCCGCACACGAGTCGCCATTCGCTCGCGCGAAGGCTACCCCTGAGCCTTTTCCCATGCCGCGCCGGGGCGATGCCCTCCGCCATTTCCGTTTTCGGCACTGATCGGTCATTCGCTTATTTGCCGCGCAATTCGCTTGTCGCAGAAGCACCGCATCTCGATTAATTCCAGGCATTCGCCCTGAATGCCCGCAGCTCTGAACGAAACGGACAGAAGATCCGTTCATTCGACCATTCCGATAAAAATCGCCAGTCATCAGGAGGGATATCAACATGCATCGCCTTGCGAAGTCGCTGTGTCTCGGGTTCGTCTGCGCCGGCCTGCTCGCGGCCTGCAACGACGACGACGTCCGGTCGAGCGACGCACCGTCGCACAACGCCGCGCTGTCGTTCCGCATGGACACCGGCGGCCAGATCAATGCGTTCTACCGGCAGGACAAGGTCGCCGCGCACCTGCTGGCGCGCTCGTCGACGAAACCGCGCCTGCTCGTGGTCTTCCCCGCCGGCAACAGCGGCACGGGGCTGTGGTTCGACGACACCGCGCAGCCGGTGAACTGGAGCCTCGACACGCCGCCGTCCGCGCTATCGGCCCCCGACACGCACGGCCGCCCGCTGTACGGGATCGGCGCCGACGTGTCGGTGGACACCGACACGCTGACGATCCGCCAGGGCGTGCTCAGCAACGTGCGCTTCCTGCGCGACTTCAACGGCGGCGCAACGATTCCGCAGCAGATCGTCACGGCGCCGACAATCCAGGGCAGCGCAGCGCAATGGCAACGCGACCGGATCGACGGCGCGCCCGGCTATGCGCTGCGCATCACGCTGCGCGACGGCGGCAGCATCGCGCCGGCGGCGGGCGGCAAGCTCGTGCTGCGCGCACCGGCGGGCGCGCACACGCTGAAGCTGCATGTCGACGCGCTGTCGGGCGAGACGCCGCTGTCGCCGATCACGCGCGCCGATTTGCTCGCGCCGTCCGTGAACCCCGATCCGGTCAGCCAGAACGTGCTCGAATTCCTGAGCTTCCACGACAAGCTGCTGGCCGGCTCGTGGCAGTACGACACGTACTTCGGCCGCGACACGCTGATCTCGGTCCGCATGCTGATGCCCGTGCTCGAACCCGCGGCGATCGAGGCCGGGCTGTCGTCGGTGCTGGGCCGCCTGTCGGCCGACGGCAAGGTCGCGCACGAGGAAGGCATCGGCGAATTCGCGCTGGTCGACAACCAGAAGAACGGACGGCCGAACGATCCGACGCCGACCTACGACTACAAGATGATCGACAGCGACTACCTGCTCGCGCCGATCGCGGCCGCGTGGCTGATCGACGATACGCGCGGCCAGGCCCGCGCGGCCGCCTATCTGGCGCAGCGCGGCAGCGACGGGCAGACCAACGGCAGCCGCCTGGTCGTCAACCTGCTGCACGTCGCGACGACCGCGCAGCCGTTCGCGCAGCAGCCGTCGGTCGCGAACCTGATCCACCTGCGATCCGGCGAGATCGTCGGCAACTGGCGCGACAGCACCGACGGGCTGGGCGGCGGCGTCTACCCGTACGACGTGAACGCGGTGCTCGTGCCCGCCGCGTTGCGCGCGGCGAATGCGTTCCTCGCGCGCGGCCTGCTCGATCCGTACCTGGATGCCGCGCAGCGCGCGACGCTCGCCAACACGGCGAACCAGGCCGCCACGTGGGAAATGCAGGCGCCGCCGCTGTTCCAGGTCAGCGTGCCGGCCGCGCAGGCAGCCACCGACGTGTCGGCCTATGCGCCGTCCGCCGGCGTGCCGGCCGGCGCCGCGCCGAGCGCACCGTTGTCGTTCTACGCGCTGTCGCTCGATCAGCAGGGCAACCCGGTTCCGGTGATGAATTCCGACGGCGGCTTCGCACTGCTGTTCGGCACGCCGCCGGACGACGAACTCCAGCGGATCGTAACCGACGTCACGCGGCCGTTCCCGACCGGGCTCGTGACCGATGCCGGCATGCTGATCGCGAACCCGGCGTATGCGAACCAGTCGCTGTGGCCGAAGTTCACGAGCTCCGCGTATCACGGCACGGTGATCTGGTCGTGGCAGCAGGCGATGTGGGTGGCCGGGCTCGACCGCCAGCTCGCGCGCCAGGACCTGTCGGCCGCGACACGCACGTTGCTCGCGCAGGCGCGGCAGACGATCTGGCAAGTGATCTCGAACGGGCGCGACATGCGCACGTCGGAGATGTGGACGTGGTCCTACGTGAACGGCCAGTACCGGACCGATGCGTTCGGCACGCGCAGCGCCGACGCGACCGAAGCCAACGCGGCGCAGCTCTGGAGTACGACGTATCTCGCGATCCGCGATCCGCAGCAGCGCGCGGGCAAGTACTGGTGGCAGGCGTCGCAGCGGATGCAGGAGGTGCAGCCGAAAAACGCAGCGGTCGTGGCATCGCGCTAGCGCATTGCCCATCGCGCGCCAACCGAGCATGCCGAAGCTCCGGGGTGTTCCCGCCCCCAGGGCTTCGGCAGGGGCTGCATCGATCATCGCTTCGGCACAACCGCGTTGCCGAACGCACCGCACTCGCTCAACGACGCCGGCGTGCCGCTCGAACCCGCGTCACCGCGACACGACCCGGTTCCGCCCTTCCCGCTTCGCCTGGTACAGCCGCTCGTCGACCACCCGCAGCAGCGCATCGACCGTACTGCCGTCGACCCCGTATTGCGCGACGCCGACGCTGACCGTCACCTGCACGCGCTTGAAGTCCAGCCCGAACGGCGAACTCGCGATCGACGAGCGCACGCGCTCGGCCGTCATTCGCGCGCCCTCGAGCGGCATCTCCGGCAGCAGCGCCATGAACTCCTCGCCGCCGACTCGCGCGAGCCCGCCCGCCGGGCGGATCGCCTCGAGGCACTGGCGTACGACGCCGCGCAGCACCTCGTCGCCGATCTGGTGCCCGTACGCATCGTTGATGTTCTTGAAATTGTCGAGATCGAGCGCGAGCAGGCAAAACGGCGTGCCGTCGCGCTCGGCCCGCACCATCTCGCGCTCGACCTGCGCGATGAACTGCCGGCGGTTCGATGCGCCCGTCATCGGATCGGTCGCGGCCATGTACTCGAGCTTCTGGTTCGTGCGCCGCAGTTCCTGCAGCGCGCTCTCGGCGCGCGCCATCGATTCCGACAGCCGGCTCATCAGGTCTTCCTGGCTGTAGATCGCCGAGAACGAGCGCGTCGTCTGCAGCGCCTGCACGACGCCGTAGCTGAGCAGGAAGAAGCCGCCCGCGAAGATCGCGTGCGCGAGCCACCACATGTGATTCCACGGCTTGCCGAGAATGAATGCGAGCGACGACAGCGCGAACGCCATGATCGACACGCCGTAGATCACCATCAGCGGCGAGCGGATCCGCCGCGCGAGCAGCACGCCGACGTTCAGCAGCGAGAACACGAGCGCGCCGCCCTCCATCGACAGCCGCGTGCCCAGCGCGCCCGCGACCGGCGAATACGCGATGTACGCAACGGCCACGTTGACGATCACGAAGAACACGATCCACGGCAGCCATGTCCGCACGCTCGTGCGCTTCTCGATGCGATCGGGCGGACGCGAATAGGACATCAGGCCCGTGAGCAGCAGGATCGACATCACGAGCCGCGACGCGGGCCCGTACAGCAGGAACAGCCAGATATTGTGGTGCGCCATCCCGGTAAACGCACCGTGCAGCGAATAGATCATCGCGAAGCCGAGAAAGCCGAGCGTCAGCCAGCGCAGCAGCGGCTCGCCGGACGACCGGTAGCACACCCACGTCACGTAGGTGACGAACGCGCCCTCGAGGGTCGCCGCCGCAATCGCGATTTCATGGAACGCGTGGCTCTCGAACACGACGTGCGGGTCGCTGAAGAACCACAGATAGGCGATCAGATAGGCAGGCAGCAACGCGAATCCGACCAGCAGGCATTTCGCGTAGAGCCTCGCGGCCGCGCTGACGACGCGCGGCGGTTCCCCGGCTGCATAGGTCGTACTCATTCGGTCCCCGGTCGGTCTGCTGCGTTGGTTCAACCTTCGCGGCACGTATCGCGCGACGTACGATCCGGCCCATCGTGCCGAAAGGCAAATGTCAGAGCAAGTATAGGTGGGGCAATTCGTTTGACAAGTAAGGGGAAACGGCATTGCCGGGAGCACGCTTTTTGCCTCCCGGTCGTTTCGAATGGCAATCCTGCCGCGCCGATTCGCGTCGCATCGCGGCCGCCGGCCTCGCCGAAGCGAAACCGCGGCCGCCACCAGCCAAAAATCAGATGATTTCGAACAGGCCGGCCGCGCCCTGCCCGCCGCCGATGCACATCGTGACGACCACGTATTTCACGCCGCGGCGCTTGCCTTCGATCAGCGCATGGCCCGTCAGGCGGGCGCCCGACACGCCGTACGGATGGCCGACGGCGATCGCGCCGCCGTTCACGTTCAGGCGATCCTCGGGAATCCCGAGCGTGTCGCGGCAGTACAGCACCTGCACCGCGAACGCCTCGTTCAGTTCCCACAGGCCGATGTCGTCGACCTTCAGCCCCGTCTGCTTCAGCAGCTTGGGCACCGCGAACACGGGGCCGATGCCCATCTCGTCCGGCTCGCAGCCGGCCACCGCGAAGCCGCGGAACACGCCCAGCGGCTGCAGCCCTTCGCGCTGCGCCACATCGGCGCTCATCACGACGCACGCCGACGCGCCATCCGAGAACTGGCTCGCATTGCCGGCGGTGATCACGCCGCCCGGCACGGCCGAACGAATTTTCGACACCCCTTCGAGCGTCGTGTCGGGACGGATGCCTTCGTCGGCCGATACGGTCACTTCCTTCGTGAACAGGCGGCCCGTCGCCTTGTCGGCGATACCCGCGAGCACGGTGATCGGCACGATCTCGTCGCGGAAGAGACCGGCTTCCTGGGCGGCCGCGGCCCGCAGCTGCGACTGCACGCCGTACTCGTCCTGCCGCTCCTTCGAGATTCCGTAGCGCTTCGCGACGTTCTCGGCCGTCTGCAGCATGTTCCAGTAGATCTCGGGCTTGTGCTCGACCAGCCAGCCCTCCTGGACCATGTGCCGGTTCATCTCGTTCTGCACGCACGAGATCGATTCGACGCCGCCCGCGACATACACGTCGCCTTCGCCCGCGATGATCCGCTGCGCGGCCAGCGCGATGGTCTGCAGCCCCGACGAGCAGAAACGGTTCACCGTCATCCCCGGCACGGTCACCGGCAGCCCCGCGCGCAGCGCGATCTGCCGCGCGATGTTCGCGCCGGTCGCGCCTTCGGGGTTCGCGCAGCCCATGATCACGTCCTCGACGCGCGCGGGGTCGAGCTTCGCGCGTTCGAGCGCGGCCGCGACCACGTGGCCGCCGAGCGTCGCGCCGTGCGTCATGTTGAAGGCGCCGCGCCAGGATTTCGCGAGCGGCGTGCGTGCGGTCGATACGATTACGGCTTCGGTCATGCGAGTCTCCTTCGGTCCTGCTTCATGTCCTGATTCGGATGGGGAATGCGCTACGCCGCCGGGCGCGCGCCCGCGGACGTCACATGTGCGACGCCCGCTGCCTGCATCTGCTGCCATGCGTGCGCTAGCGACCCGTTCAGGTCGATCGCGCGGCACGCATCGTTGATCACCGCGGCTTCGAAACCGGCCTCGCGCGCATCGAGCGCCGACCACGCGACGCAATAGTCGGTCGCGAGCCCGCAGCACCACACGCGCTTCGCGCCGAGTTCGCGCAGATAGCCCGCGAGCCCCGTGCGGGTCGTGCGGTCGGCCTCGACGAACGCGGAATAGCTGTCGATCTGCGCGTCGCCGCCCTTGCGAATCACGAGCCGCACCTGCGGGATGTCGAGGTCGCGATGCAGCGCCGCGCCGTCGGTGTCCTGCACGCAGTGTACGGGCCACAGCACTTGCTCGCCGTACGGCAGCGCGAGCGTCGAGAACGGCTCGCGACCCGCGTGGTTCGCCGCGAACGACACGTGCTCGCGCGGGTGCCAGTCCTGCGTCAGCACGACCTGGTCGAAGCGTCGCGCAAGCGCGTTGATCACCGGCACGACCGCGTCGCCGTCCGGCACCGCGAGCGCGCCGCCCGGCATGAAGTCGTATTGCACGTCGATCACGAGCAGTACGTCGTCGGTGCGTTTCATTGCGTTTCTCCGTGTGTCGACCAGAGTTAGCGCTTCAGCGCTTACTCTGGTCCCATGCCTTGCGCGGTCGACCAGAGTTAGCGCTTTAGCGCCTACTCTGGTCCCATGCCTTGCGCGGTCGATCAGAGCTGGCGCGTCGGCGCTTGCTCTGATCCCGTGTCCTTCGCGCCGCCGCGCGCGCGTCAGCCGTTGAACCCGCGGCCGGCCTTCGCAAGCTCCACGATCGACGGCGCAAGCTGCCACGCGTCGCCGTTCGGCGCGGCCGCGTAGCGGCGAATCGCGCGCTCGACGTTGTAGAGGCCGACCGTGTCCGCGTACAGCATCGGGCCGCCGCGCCACAGCGGGAAGCCATAGCCGGTCAGGTAGACCATGTCGATGTCGGACGCCTTCGACGCGATCTTCTCTTCGAGGATCTTCGCGCCTTCGTTGACGAGTGCGAACACCAGCCGCTCGACGATCTCGTCGTCGCCGATCTTGCGCCGCTCGACGCCGCGCTCCTTCGAATACGCGACGACCATCTCGTCGACCAGCGACGACGGCTTCGCCTTGCGATCGCCCGGCACGTAGTCGTACCAGCCGGCGCCCGTCTTCTGGCCGAAGCGGCCCTGCTCGCACAGGCGGTCGGCGATCTTCGAGTACTGCAGATCGGGCTTCTCGACGTAACGACGCTTGCGGATCGCCCAGCCGATGTCGTTGCCGGCGAGGTCGCTCATCCGGAACGGCCCCATCGCGAAACCGAACTTCTCGATCGCGCGATCCACCTGCGCGGGCAGCGCGCCTTCCTCGAGCATGAAGAGCGCCTGGCGGATGTACTGCTCGATCATCCGGTTGCCGATGAAGCCGTCGCACACGCCCGACACGACCGCCGTCTTGCGGATCCTCTTCGCGACGGCCATCACGGTCGCGAGCACGTCCTTCGCGGTCTGCGCGCCGCGCACGACCTCGAGAAGCTTCATCACGTTCGCCGGGCTGAAGAAGTGCATGCCGACGACGTCCTGCGGACGCTTCGTGAACGCCGCGATCCTGTCGACGTCGAGCGTCGACGTGTTCGACGCGAGGATCGCGCCCGGCTTCGCGACTTCGTCGAGCTTCCTGAACACCTGCTCCTTCACGCCGAGTTCCTCGAACACGGCCTCGACGATCAGGTCCGCATCCTTCAAGTCGTCGTAGGACAGCGTCGGCGCGATCAACGCCATGCGCGCGTCGAGCTTCTCCTGCGTGAGCTTGCCCTTCTTCACCTGCGCGTCGTAGTTCTTGCGGATCGTCGCGACGCCGCGCTCGAGCGCTTCCTGCTTGGTCTCGAGCAGCGTGACGGGCAGGCCCGCGTTGACGAAGTTCATCGCGATCCCGCCGCCCATCGTGCCCGCGCCGATCACGCCGACGCGGCGGATCTCGCGCAGCGGCGTATCGGCCGGCACATCGGGAATCTTGCTCGCCGCGCGTTCGCCGAAGAACGCATGGCGCAGCGCGCGGCTTTCCGGCGTCATCATCAGCGCGACGAACCCCTCGCGCTCGGCGACGCTACCCTTGTCGAACCCGTTCAGCACGCCGGCCTCGATCGCGTCGATGCACTTGTGCGGCGCGGGGAAGTTCGGCGCGGCGGCCCGCGCGGAATTGCGCGCGAACTGGATGAAACCCGCGGCGTTCTCGTGGACGATCTTGCGGTCGCGCACGCGCGGATGCGGCCCCTTCTGCGCACCGACCTTGCGCGCGAACGCGACGGCCGCGTCGAGCAGGTCGCCGTCGGCCATCTCGTCGAACAGCCCGCTCTTCGCGAGCTGCTCGGACGGCACGGGCGCGCCCGACACGATCATGTTCAGCGCGGTTTCGAGCCCGACCGCGCGCGGCAGGCGCTGCGTGCCGCCCGCGCCCGGCAGCAGGCCGAGCTTCACTTCGGGCAGCGCGACCTGCGCGCCGGGCGCCGCGACGCGGTAGTGCGCGCCGAGCGCGAGCTCGAGGCCGCCGCCCATCACGACGCTGTGCAGCGCCGCGACGACGGGTTTCGCGCTCGCCTCCACCGCTCGGATCACGGTGTGCAGCGTCGGCTCCTGCAGCGCCTTCGGCGTATTGAATTCGGTGATATCGGCGCCGCCCGAGAATGCGCGGCCCGCGCCGGTCAGCACGATGGCCGTGACCGACGGGTCCTGCGCGGCGCGATCGAGCGCTTCCATGACGCCCTGGCGGGTCGACAGGCCGAGCCCGTTGACGGGCGGATTGTTGAGCGTGAGGACGGCCACGCCGTCGCGAGTCGAGTAATCCACTGCCATCTGCCTGCCTCCATGCATCGCGCGCCGGGGTGGCTGCGCTTCATTGTGCGCGGTCGAACAGCCGCATGTCCGGATCGAACGGAGGCAGCATACAACGGAAAAGCACGGTCGTTCAATTTGAATTTGTATCCCGATCGGGGGACGGATCGGGCGACCGGATCGCGGGCCGTCGCCGGCCCGGGCCTGCCTGGCCTTATGGCTCGCAAACCGCCGTCGGCAACACGTAGTCGCGGAATGTCTCGCGCAGCTTCAGCTTCTGCAGCTTGCCGGTCGCGGTGTGCGGCAGCGATTCGACGAACACGACGTCGTCGGGGATCCACCATTTCGCGACCTTGCCTTCGTAGAACGCGAGCAGCGCGTCGCGGCTCAGGTTCGCGCCTTCGCGCGGCACCACGACGAGCAGCGGACGCTCGGTCCATTTCGGGTGCGCGCATGCGATGCACGCGGCTTCGGCCACGCCCGGGTGCGCGATCGCGACGTTCTCGATGTCGATCGAGCTGATCCACTCGCCGCCCGACTTGATCACGTCCTTGCTGCGGTCGGTGATCTGCAGGAAGCCGTCGGGGTCGATCGTCGCGACGTCGCCGGTCGGGAACCAGCCGTCCGACAGCGGCGACGCGTCGCCGCGGAAGTAGTGATCGATCACCCACGGCCCGCGCACCTGCAGTTCGCCGAACGCGACGCCGTCCCACGGCAGTTCATGGCCGTCCTCGCCGACGATGCGCATGTCGACGCCGCAGATCACGCGCCCCTGTTTCTCGAGCAGCCTGCGCTGCGCGTCGAGCGGACGCTGCGACTGCGCCCAGTTGAGCTTCGCGAGCGTGCCGAGCGGCGACAGTTCGGTCATCCCCCACGCATGAATCACGCGCACGCCGTATTCGTCTTCGAACGTGCGCAGCATCGCGGGCGGGCACGCGGAGCCGCCGATCACCGTGCGGTTCAGCGTCGAGAAGCGCACGCCGGATTCGCGCATGTAGTTGAGCAGGCCGAGCCACACGGTCGGCACGCCCGCGGAAAACGTCACCCGCTCGGCCTCCATCAGTTCGTACAGCGATTTCCCGTCGAGATCCTTGCCCGGCAGCACCAGCTTGCCGCCGGTGAGCGGCACCGCGTACGGCAGCCCCCACGCATTGACGTGGAACATCGGCACGACGGGCAGCACCGCATCCATCGCGGACAGGTTCATCGCGTCGGGCAGCGCGGCGCCGTACGCGTGCAGCACCGTCGAGCGGTGCGAATACAGCACGCCTTTCGGATTGCCGGTCGTGCCCGACGTGTAGCAGAGCCCCGACGCCTGCTGCTCGTCGAGGCGCGGCCAGTCGTAGCGGCCGTCCTCCGCTTCGACGAGCGTTTCGTAGCAGAGCAACGGCGTTGCGCAGGACGGCAGGTGCGCGGCGTCCGTCATCGCGACCCAGCCTTTCACATGCGGGCATTGCGGCGCGATCGCGTCGACCAGCGGCGCGAAATTGATGTCGAACAGCACGTAGCGGTCTTCCGCGTGATTGACGATGTACGCGATCTGCTCGGGGAAGAGGCGCGGGTTGATCGTGTGGCATACGGCGCCCATCCCGCCGATCCCGTAATACGCCTCCAGATGCCGGTAGCCGTTCCACGCCAGCGTGCCGACGCGGTCGCCGGTTTCGACGCCGAGCCGCGCGAGCGCCTGCGCGAGCCGCTTCGCGCGGTGTTCGCAATCGCGGTACGTGTAGCGATGCACATCGCCCTCGATGCGCTTCGACACGATCTCGGTGTCGCCCGCGTGACGCGCGGCATGCGCGATCAGCGAGGACACCAGCAACGGCATGTCCATCATCTGGCCCAGCAACGGCTTACCCATCGTCTTGTTCTCCCGGAAGGACGCGAATCGGTGACCAGCCTCGAACCGGCGCGCGCCCGTCAGCGGCCCGGACGGGCGCGGCGCACGGTGCGCGGGCCGCCATGCGGGCGGCGCGGCGCCGCCTTACAATATCGGCTTACCCAGAGGCGCTCAACATGTCGTTTTCCCGAAGCGCAGCCGATCCGGCTGACACCTTGCCCGACCTCGCCGCCACGCTCGGCGCACCCGCCGAAGGCGCGTTCGTCCAGCTCGGCGACGCGTTTCATACGCGGCTGCCGGCCGCGCCGCTTGCCGCGCCGTACGTCGTCGGCTTTTCCGACGAAGTCGCGCAACTGCTCGACCTGCCGACGTCGCTCGCCGCGCAGCCCGGCTTTGCCGAACTGTTCGCCGGCAACCCGACGCGCGACTGGCCCGCAACCGCGATGCCGTACGCATCGGTATATTCCGGCCACCAGTTCGGCGTGTGGGCCGGCCAGCTCGGCGACGGCCGCGCGCTGACGATCGGCGAGCGCACCGGCACCGATGGCCGCCGCTACGAACTGCAACTGAAAGGCAGCGGCCGCACGCCGTACTCGCGGATGGGCGACGGCCGCGCGGTGCTGCGCTCGTCGATCCGCGAATTCCTGTGCTCGGAAGCGATGCATCACCTCGGCATCCCGACCACGCGCGCGCTGACGGTGATCGGCTCCGACCAGCCGGTGGTGCGCGAGGAGATCGAGACGTCGGCCGTCGTCACGCGCGTGTCGGAAAGCTTCGTGCGCTTCGGCCACTTCGAGCACTTCTTCTCGAACGATCGCCCCGACCTGCTGCGCCAGCTCGCCGATCACGTGATCGACCGCTTCTATCCGGATTGCCGCGACGCGGACGATCCATACCTCGCGCTGCTCGAAGCCGCGACGCTGCGCACGGCCGACCTCGTCGCGCAGTGGCAGGCCGTCGGCTTCTGCCACGGCGTGATGAACACCGACAACATGTCGATCCTCGGCGTGACGATCGACTACGGCCCGTTCGGCTTCGTCGACGCGTTCGACGCGAACCATATCTGCAACCACTCCGATAACAGCGGCCGCTACGCATACCGGATGCAGCCGCGCATCGCGCACTGGAACTGCTATTGCCTTGCGCAGGCGCTGCTGCCGCTGATCGGGCTGCAGCACGGCATCGCCGATGACGATGCGCGCGCCGAGCGCGCGGTGGACGACGCGCAGGCCGTGCTCGCGAAATTTCCGGAACGCTTCGGCCCAGCGCTCGAACGCGCGATGCGCGCGAAGCTCGGCCTCGAACTTGAACGCGAAAACGATGCCGAACTCGCGAACAAGCTGCTCGAGACGATGCATGCGAGCCATGCGGATTTCACGCTGACGTTCCGCCGGCTCGCGCAATTGTCGAAGCACGACGCGAGCCGCGACGCGCCCGTGCGCGACCTGTTCATCGACCGCGACGCATTCGACGCCTGGGCGAACCTCTACCGCGCGCGGCTGTCGGAGGAAACGCGCGACGACGCGACACGTGCGGCCGCGATGAATCGCGTGAACCCGAAATACGTGTTGCGCAACCATCTGGCCGAAGTCGCGATCCGGCGCGCGAAGGAAAAGGATTTTTCGGAGATCGAGCGGCTCGCGCAGATCCTGCGCCGGCCGTTCGACGAACAACCGGAGCATGAAGCATACGCGGCGTTGCCGCCGGACTGGGCCGGGTCGCTCGAAGTGAGCTGCTCGTCCTGAAGCCCCCAACCCGCGCGTATCGACCGACCGATCAGGAGAACCCCATATGTCCCACGATTCCGACGACAAGACCTTCCCGTACGAGAAGGACGACGCCGAGCTGCGCCGCCGGCTCACGCCGATGCAGTACGAGGTCACGCAGCATGCAGCGACCGAGCGCGCCTTCACCGGCGAATACACCGACACCGAAGACGCCGGCATCTACAAATGCGTCGTCTGCAGCACGCCGCTGTTCGAATCCGGTTCCAAGTTCCATTCGGGCTGCGGCTGGCCCAGCTACTTCAAGCCGCTCGACGGCGAGGTGATCGACGAGAAGGTCGACTACTCGCACGGCATGGTGCGCGTCGAGGTCCGCTGCAACCATTGCGGCGCGCATCTCGGGCACGTCTTCGAGGACGGCCCGCGCGACAAGACCGGTTTGCGGTACTGCATCAATTCGGCTGCGTTAAACTTCGAGTCCCGACCCGAAAACGAATGAGCGGCGCCGGGCGGATCGGCGGGGCGACCTTCGCCCGGGCAACCTGCTCTCGGGCAGGCCGCCCCGATCCGCGACGGCGGTGCCTGGCGGGTCCCTACAACGGTGAAAGGCCGCGCACGCGGCGTTTCACGCAGCTGCGAGCGCCATGAAATTCCTGTTCGATCTGTTTCCGATCATCTTGTTTTTTGTCGCCTTCAAGGTCTGGGGCATCTTCACCGCCACCGCCGTCGCGATCGTCGCGACGCTGGCCCAGGTCGCATGGGTCGCCTTCCGGCACCGGAAGGTCGACACGATGCTGTGGGTCAGCCTCGGCGTGATCGTCGTCTTCGGCGGCGCCACCCTCGTCCTGCATGACGAGAAATTCATTCAATGGAAACCGACTGTGCTGTACTGGCTGTTTGCGGTCGGGCTGCTTGCCGCGCGCTATGCGTTCGGCAACAACCTGATCGAGAAGATGATGGGCAAGCAGCTCACGCTGCCGCACCCCGTGTGGGACAAGCTGAACGTCGCGTGGGCGCTGTTCTTCGCGGTGCTCGGCGTCGCGAACCTGTACGTGGTGCACAACTTCACCGAATCGCAATGGGTGAACTTCAAGCTGTTCGGCACGACGGGCGCGATGGTCGTGTTCATCATCCTGCAGAGCCTGTGGCTCACGAAATACCTGAAGGACGAATGACATGACGGACGCCTTTCTCCACGCGTCGCCCGAAGAACGCATCGCGCTGATCGAAGCGCGCCTCACCGCGTCGCTCGCACCCGTGTCGCTCGCCGTGCGCGACGACAGCGCGCAACACGCGGGCCACGCCGGCGCGGCCTCGGGCGGCCACTACACGGTCACGATCGTGTCGGCCGCATTCGCGGGCAAGCCGCGCGTCGCACGGCACCGGCTGGTGTATGATGCGCTCGCTGATGCGATGCAGCGCGGCATTCACGCGCTCGCGATCGTGGCTTACACGCCCGAAGAATTCAACGAATCTTCAATCTAGTCTCATTAGGAATTCCCGATGATCCTCAAATCCCCTCGCCTGTGGGTCGCGGCGGCTGCATTCGCAGCGGCACCGGCATTCGCCCAGAACATCGCCGTCGTCAACGGCACGCCGATTCCGAAGTCGCGCGCCGACGCGATGGTCGCGCAGCTCGTCCAGCAAGGCCAGACCGACAGCCCGCAACTGCAGCAGGCCGTGCGCCAGGAACTCGTGAACCGCGAAATCCTGATGCAGGAAGCGATCCGCGAAGGCATCCCGAACCGTCCGGACGTGAAGGCGCAGGTCGCCGTCGCGCAGCAGACCGTCGTGCTGCGTTCGATGATCGAGAGCTTCCTGAAGAAGAACCAGCCGACCGACGCCGAAGTGAAGGCGCGCTACGACGAACTCGTCAAGGGCGCAGGCGGCAATCGCGAATATCACCTGCACCACATCCTCGTCGACAACGAGCAGCAGGCCAAGGACCTGATCGCGAAGATCAAGGCCGGCGCGAAGTTCGAGGATCTCGCGAAGCAATACTCGAAGGATCCGGGCTCGGGCAAGAACGGCGGCGATCTCGACTGGTCCGACCCGAAGGCGTACGTGCCGGAATTCTCGGCGGCCGCGCAGAAGCTGCAGAAAGGCCAGATGACCGACGCGCCGGTGAAGACGCAGTTCGGCTGGCACATCATCCGCGTCGACGACATTCGCGACATCGCGCCGCCGCCGTTCGACCAGGTGAAGGCGCAGATCGCGCAACAGCTCGTGCAGCAGAAGCTGCAGGCGTTCGAGGAAGGTCTGCGCCAGCAGGCAAAGATCCAGTAACGCAGGCGCTCGTCTCCGCGCATCGAAAAGCCGCTCTTCGGAGCGGCTTTTTCATTTGGCGCGCCGGAGCGCATGCATCGTGAGGTTTCGGCAGTCAGTCGACGCGCGATAAAAAGGCCGCTCCGAAGAGCGGCCTCTCGTGCCGGACATCACCCGCGCCGCAGCGTTCGCTACGCGGGATGGAACGCGTCGTGATAGCGCACTTCACCCGACGGCAGCGGCGCCGCTGCGTCGAACGACAATGCGAGGAAATACTCGGGCGGCACGCCGGGAAACACGATGTCGCCGGACGGCTCGAACCCGAAGCGCGCGTAATACGCGGGATCGCCGAGCACGACGCAGCCGCGCGCGCCGAGCCGGCGCAACGCGTCGAGCCCCGCGCGCACGAGCCCGGCGCCGATGCTCTGCCGCTGGCAGTCGGGTAGCACCGCGAGCGGCGCAAGCCCGTACCACTGCTGTCGATCCGCCGGCTCACCACCGATCGCGACCGGCGAGAACGCGACGTGGCCGATGATGCGGCCGTCGCGCTCCGCGACGAGCGACACGCTCAGTGCGCCGCCCGCGCGCAGCGCGTCGACGATCCGCCGCTCGAACTGCCCGCCCTGCGGTTCGCCCGCGAACGCCGCGACGATCACGCGACCGATCGCGTCGGCCTCGCTCGCGCGCTCGTCGCGCAGCGTGACGACCTCGACCGACGCGTTCGGGGCGAACCTCATCCGGATCAGCCGATCCAGCGGCGCGCGTTGCGGAACACACGCATCCACGGACTCGCTTCACCCCAGCCTTCCGGGTGCCAGCTCATCGCGACCGTGCGGTGCACGCGCTCCATGTGCGGCATCAGCACCGAGAAGCGGCCGTCGGCCGTCGTCACCGACGTGATGCCGGCCGGCGAGCCGTTCGGGTTGAACGGATAACGCTCGGTGGCTTCGCCGCGGTGGTCGACGTAACGCATCGCGACTGCAACGCGGTCGATGTCGCCCTGCTGCGAGAAGTCCGCATAACCTTCGCCGTGCGCGACCGCGACCGGAATCCGCGAGCCTTCCATCCCCGCGAAGAAGATCGACGGCGACTTCTCCACTTCGACGAACGAGAAGCGTGCCTCGAACTGCTCGGACTTGTTGCGCGTGAACTTCGGCCATGCTTCCGCGCCCGGGATCATCGACGCGAGGCTCGACAGCATCTGGCAGCCGTTGCAGATGCCGAGCGCGAACGTGTCCGGACGCGCGAAGAACGCCGAGAACATGTCGGCGAGGTTCGCGTTGAAACGGATCGTCTTCGCCCAGCCTTCGCCCGCACCGAGCACGTCGCCGTACGAGAAGCCGCCGCACGCGACCGCACCCGCGAAATCGGCCAGCGTCGCGCGGCCCGCGAGCAGGTCGCTCATGTGCACGTCGTGCGCGTCGAAGCCCGCGCGGTCGAACGCGTAGGCCGTTTCCAGATGCGAGTTCACGCCCTGCTCGCGCAGGATCGCGACGCGCGGCCGCGCGCCGGTCGCGATGAACGGCGCGGCGATGTCGTCGGCCGGATCGAAGCTCAGCACCGGCGAGATGCCCGGATCGGCCGCGTCGAGCAGCGCGTCGTATTCGGCATCCGCGCACGCGGGGTTGTCGCGCAGGCGCGCGATGCGCCAGCTCACTTCGCCCCATGCGCGATGGAGTTCGGTGCGCGGCGCGTCGAAGATCTTCTTCGCGTCGCGGTACACCTCGATCACGTCGCGGTCGTTGACCGAGCCGATCACGTGCGAGCACGTCGACAGGCCGAATTCGCGCAGCGCGCCGAGCACCGCGTCGCGGTCGGCCGTGCGCACCTGCACGACGGCGCCGAGCTCCTCGGAGAACAGCGCGCGCAGCGTGCGATCGTCGCGGCGGCCGCTCGTCTGCTTCGCCCAGTCCTTCGCGTCGCCGTAGTCGGATTCGTGATGCGGGTCGAGCGTCAGCATGTCGACGTTCAGCGACACGCCCGCGTGGCCCGCGAACGCCATTTCGCACACCGTCGCCCACAGGCCGCCGTCCGAGCGGTCGTGGTACGCGAGCAGCTTGCCCTGCGCATTGAGCGACTGGATCGCGTTGAAGAAGCGCTTCAGGTCTTCCGCATCGTCGACGTCCGGCGTCGTGTCGCCGACCTGCTGCGTGACCTGCGCGAAGATGCTGCCGCCCATCCGGTTCTTGCCGCGGCCGAGATCGATCGCGATCAGCACGCTGTCGCCCGCGTCGGCGACGCGGCGCAGTTGCGGCGTCAGGTGGAGCCGCACGTCCTCGACCGGTGCGAACGCGGAGATGATCAGCGACACCGGCGAGACCACTTCCTTCGCGACGCCCTGCTCGTCCCACTTCGTCTTCATCGACAGCGAGTCCTTGCCGACCGGGATGCCGATCCCGAGCGCCGGGCACAGTTCCATGCCGATCGCCTTGACCGTGTCGAACAGCGCGGCGTCCTCGCCGGCCGTGCCGCACGCGGCCATCCAGTTCGCCGACAGCTTCAGCTTGTCGAGCGACGCGATCGGCGCGCTCGCGATGTTCGTGATCGCTTCGCCGACGGCCATGCGGCCCGATGCCGGCGCGTCGATCACCGCGAGCGGCGTGCGCTCGGCCATCGTCATCGCCTCGCCCTTGAAGCCCGCATAGTCGAGCGCGGTGACCGCGCAGTCGGCCACCGGCACCTGCCACGGGCCGACCATCTGGTCGCGCACCGACGTGCCGCCGACCGAACGGTCGCCGATCGTGATCAGGAACGACTTGCTGCCGACCGTCGGGTGCTTCAGCACGTCGACCGCGACTTCCGACAGCGCGATGCCCGTCACGTCGACCGGCGCGCGCTCGGTCGCAACGCGCGTGACGTCGCGGTGCATGCGCGGCGGCTTGCCGAGCAGCACTTCCATCGGCATGTCGACCGGATATTCGTCGGCACCCGTCGCTTCGGCGTCGACGAGCTGCAGCTGGCGCTCGTCGGTTGCAACGCCGACCACCGCGAACGGGCAGCGCTCACGCGCGCAGATCGCCTCGAAGCGCGGCAGGTCGGCCGGCGCGATCGCGAGCACGTAGCGCTCCTGCGCCTCGTTCGACCAGATCTCGCGCGGCGAAAGGCCCGATTCCTCGAGCGCAACCTTGCGCAGTTCGAAGCGCGCGCCCTTGCCCGCGCCGTCGACGATCTCGGGGAACGCGTTCGACAGGCCGCCCGCGCCGACGTCGTGGATGCTCAGGATCGGGTTTTCCGCGCCGAGCTGCCAGCAGCCGTTGATCACTTCCTGCGCGCGACGCTCGATTTCGGGGTTGCCGCGCTGCACCGAGTCGAAGTCGAGCTCGGCCGTGTTCGCGCCGGTCGCCATCGAGCTCGCGGCGCCGCCGCCCATGCCGATCCGCATGCCGGGGCCGCCGATCTGGATCAGCAGCGAGCCGGCCGGCACGTCGTGCTTGTGCGTATGTTGATCCGCGATGTTGCCGAGGCCGCCCGCGATCATGATCGGCTTGTGATAGCCGCGCACCAGGCCGCCGACGTTCTGCTCGTACACGCGGAAATAGCCGCCGAGGTTCGGGCGGCCGAATTCGTTGTTGAACGCGGCGCCGCCGAGCGGGCCGTCGATCATGATCTGCAGCGGCGACGCGATGCGGTCCGGGCGGCCGTACGGGCCGTGCGCATCGTTCGGGTTGCGCTCGCCGACCGGCTGCGCTGCGTCGCGCGCGTTTTCCCACGACTGGCGTGCATCGGGCAGGTCGAGGTTCGACACGGTGAAGCCCGTGAGGCCGGCCTTCGGACGCGCGCCGCGGCCCGTCGCGCCTTCGTCGCGGATCTCGCCGCCTGCGCCGGTCGCCGCACCCGGGAACGGCGAGATCGCCGTCGGGTGGTTGTGCGTCTCGACCTTCATCAGCGTGTGCGTGAGCTCGGTGTGGCGGCCATATCGCTCGCCGGGCTCGCCGGCCGCGCCCGCGTTGCGCGGGAACCAGCGCTCGGCCTCGGCGCCGACCATGATCGACGAGTTGTCCGAATACGCGACGATCGTGCCCTGCGGGTTCAGCTTCTCGGTGTTGCGGATCATCGCGAACAGCGACATGTCCTGAGCTTCGCCGTCGATCGTCCACTGCGCGTTGAAGATCTTGTGGCGGCAGTGCTCGCTGTTCGCCTGCGCGAACATCATCAGTTCGACGTCGGTCGGGTTGCGTTCGAGCTTGCGGAACGCATCGACCAGGTAGTCGATCTCGTCGTCGGCGAGCGCGAGGCCCAGCTCGACGTTCGCACGCTCGAGCGCGCCGCGGCCGACGCCCAGCACGTCGACGCTCGCGAGCGGCTTGGCCGGCAGTTCGTCGAACAGGTGCTTCGCGTCGTCGCGCGCGGCGACCACGCTTTCGGTCATCCGGTCATGCAGCGCAGCGGCGACGGCTGCACGCGCGTCGTCGGACAGCGCCTTCTTGCCGCCGAGCAGGCCCGACTTCAGCGTGACCGTGAATTCGACGCCGCGCTCGATGCGGCGCACCTGCGTGAGGCCGCAGTGCTGCGCGATGTCGGTCGCCTTGCTCGCCCACGGCGAGACCGTGCCGAAGCGCGGCAGCACGACGAAGGTCTCGGCCGCGCCCTTCTCGGCCGCCGGCTCGAACGGCGCGCCGTAGTGCATCAGCGCGTCGATGCGCGCGCTGTCGTCGGCCGACAGCGGCTCGGCCGCATTGACGAAGTGCAGGAACTGGCCGCGCACCGCGACGATGTTGGCGTCGATTTGCCTGAGCGTGTCGAGCAGACGGGTTTGACGGAAATCGGAGAGGGCCGAAGCGCCGGGAAAACACGAGAAGTGAGCCATGGGCTGGACTGACGTCGATGAGTCGCGCGAAGTGGCGACGTGGGGCGAAAGGAAGGCCGTAATTATACCCGGAAGTCGGTCGCCCCAAACCGGCCGATCGGCAGCCCGCATGCACCGCGACGGTGCCGCGTCACGCGCCGCGCACGGCCGCCCGCCGGGCCGGCCCGCCCGGGTGCGGCAGCCGGCGGCCGCCGCGCGGCCGTACGGCACCTGCTCGCGCGGCGCCGGTTCCCGCGGTTTTGGCGCTATCATTCCGGGTTCACCGGGCCCGGGCCCTCAGCGAATCCTCACCGGGCGGCGTGCGCGCCGCCCGTCATCGAAGCAATCCATGGATGTCATCGTCATCGGCGGCGGAATCAGCGGCGTCGCCACCGCCTACCAGTTGCGCGCGGCCGGCCATCGCGTGTGCGTGGTGGAACGCCACGCGACCGTCGCGCAGGGCGCGACCTACGGCGACGGCGGCGCGCTGCTGCCGAGCCCGCTCGACGTCTGGTTCGGCCCGACCTTCATGCGCCAGCGCCAGCCGCGCGACAGCGGCATCGTCTACAAGCCGGGCTTCAACGGCGGCGTGCGCCGCTTCGTCAAGCAGCTCGGCGCGCTGCGCGAGCCCGATGCGTTCGCCGCGCAATACGCGCGGCTGCGCCCGCTGATCGACGCGTCACGCGACACGCTCGCCGACATCGAGGCGCGCCTCGAACTCGAATTCGAACAGAAGCCCGGCATCCTGCACGTCGTGCGCGATCCGCGCGACTGGGAAGCGATGCAGCCCGCGCTCGACCTGCTGCGCACGCTCGACCAGCCGTACCGCATGCTGAGCGCCGACGAATGCGCGGCGCTCGAACCGTCGGTGCCGGCCGAGCCCGGCTTCGCCGGCGGCGTGCTGCTCGAGACCGAGCGCACCGGGAACTGCCCGCTGTTCGCGAAACTGGTCAAGCAGACGCTCGACGAGCACGGCGTGCAGTTCCGCTTCGGCGCGGACGTCGCCGCGATCCGCGTCGACACCGGCCGCACCGCGATCGAACTCGTACCGTCCGGCCACCGGAACGCGGCGAAGGCGCACGAGGTCGACGTGATCTCCGCCGACGCGATCGTGGTCGCTGCCGGCGCCGGCAGCCTGCCGCTGCTCGAACGGCTCGGCTGGCGCCTGCCGCTGCACCCGGTGCGGGTCCACACGCTCACCGCGCCGGTCGCGTACGAAGAGCACGCGCCGCACCTGAGCGTCGTCGATTCGATCAAGCGCATCTCGATCACGCGCACCCACCAGCGGCTGCGCATCGGCGGCGGCGCCGTGCTGCAGAGCCTGGCCGACACCGCAAAGCCGCTTGCCGAGCCGCTGTCCGAGGCCGCGCTCGCGCTGCTCGGCCAGGCCGTCCACGACTGGGTGCCCGGTGCCGCCAGGATCTCGGCCGCGCTGTCGTGGCAAGGCACGCAACTGCTGTCGCCGGACGGCCTGCCCGTCGTGGGTCCGACCCCGCATCCGCGCGTGTTCGTCAATTTCGGGCACGGCCCGACTGGCTGGGGCCTCGCATGCGGGTCTGCTAAAGTGGTGACCGACTACCTCGGCGGCAACGTGCAGCACTGGCCCGCCGACACGCTCGCCGCACTGCGCGCCGGGCGCTTCACGACCTGACCGCCGCGGGATCGCCCCGTGGCGGCACCTTGCCAGCCGCCACGATCCCGCGATGACCGCTACCCGCCCGCTTCCCGATTCCGATCCGATCGCACTGCTGCGCGTCGCCGACTTGCGCGCCGCCGAAGCCGACGCGACCGCGGCGCTGCCGCCGCACACGCTGATGGGCCGCGCGGGTGCCGCCGCCGCGCGCTGGCTGTCCGAGCGCGTCGCCGGCGATGACCGCCCCGTGTGGTTCGCGGTCGGCCCCGGCAACAACGGCGGCGACGCGCTGGTGGCCGCCGCGCAGCTCCAGCAGCTCGGCGTCGCGACGCAGGCGTGGATGCCGGTGCCGGTCAAGCCGGACGACGCGCAATGGGCGCTCGGCCTCGCGCGCGCGGCCGGCGTCCCGCTGTCGGCCACGCCACCCGCGTCGCTGGACGGTTACGCCTGGGTCGTCGACGGGCTGTTCGGCATCGGTCTCGGCCGCGCGCTCGACGGCGCATTCGCCGAACAGGCCGCGCGCATCGCCGCGCATGCACGCAGCGGCGGCCGCGTGCTCGCACTCGACGTGCCGAGCGGGCTCGACAGCGATACGGGCCGAATCGTCGGTGCGGGCGTCGCCGTCGCGGCCACGCATACGCTCACCTTCATCGGCGCGAAGCCAGGCCTCTACACGGGCGACGGCCGCGACCTCGCCGGCGAGATCGACGTCGCGTCGCTCGACGTCGCGCCGCCCGCCGCGCCGGCCATCGTGCTGAACACGCCCGCGCGATTCGCCGCGGCGCTGCCTGCGCGCGCATTCGCGTCCCACAAGGGCACCTTCGGCAGCCTCGCGGTGCTCGGCGGCGACACCGGCATGTGCGGCGCGCCGATTCTGGCCGCGCGCGCCGCGCTGTTCGCGGGCGCCGGCAAGGTGCACGTCGGCTTCCTCGGCGCCGGCGCGCCGCCGTACGACCCGCCGTTCCCCGAACTGATGCTGCATCCGGCCGATAGCCTCGACCTCGGCGCGATGACCGCGATCGCGGCCGGCTGCGGCCTCGGCACGCGCGAAGCCGCGGCAACGCTCGTGCGCGACGTGCTCGCCCACGATGCCGCGACGCTGCTCGATGCGGACGCGCTGAACCTCGTCGCGACGCACGCGGACCTCGCGGCCGCCGTCGCCACGCGCGGCGCGCGCGGCAATCCCTGCGTGCTGACCCCGCACCCGCTCGAAGCCGCGCGGCTGCTCGGCAGCGACACGGCGACGGTGCAGCGCGACCGCGTCGCGGCCGCGCAGGCGCTCGCCGCGCGCCATGCGGCCGTCGTCGTGCTGAAAGGCTCGGGCACGGTGATTGCGGCACCCGACGGCCGCGTGACGATCAACCCGACCGGCAACGCCGCGCTCGCCACCGGCGGCACCGGCGACGTGCTCGGCGGCCTGATCGGCGCGCTGCTCGCACAGCGAGTCACACCGTACGAAGCGGCGCTCGCGGGCGTCTACCTGCACGGCCTCGCGGCCGACACGCTGACTGCGCACGGCACCGGCCCGGCCGGGCTCACGGCCGGCGAACTCGCGCCGATGGTGCGCACGCTGATCAATCGCCTTTTTTATCCATCGCCGCGCGCCGACACATAACGCCGCTATACTGACTGCCCCGCCGCACGGCGGGCCTTCTCGTCCGCCGGCCTGCCGATCCCGATGAGCCGGCGCGGCATTCCTCCCGATTCACGCTTCACTCGAACCGCCATGACGCTGAATTCGCTCCCCGCCTGGACTGCCCTTCAATCCCACTTCGAACAGATCCGCCACGCCCGGCTGCGCGACTGGTTCGCACCGGAAAACGACCGCGCGCCGACCCGCGCTGAACGCTTCACGATCCCGGGCGCCGGTCTCGCGGCCGATTTCTCGAAGAACCGCATCAACGACGAAACGCTGCGCCTGCTCGTGCAGCTCGCGCGCGACACAGGCGTTGAAACGCGCCGCGACGCGATGTTCGCGGGCGAGATCGTCAACGCGACCGAAGGCCGCGCCGCGCTGCACACCGCGTTGCGCGCGACCGACCCGCAAGCGCCGTTCCACGCGCAGGTGAGCGCCGAGCGCGCGAAGATGGCGACCTTCGCGCGCGCCGTGCGCAGCGGCACGTGGACGGGCTACACGGGCAAGCGCATCCGCCACGTGATCAACATCGGCATCGGCGGCTCCGATCTCGGGCCGAAGATGGTCGTGCATGCGCTGCACCACGTCGCGACGCCCGACATCTCGACCCACTTCGTGTCGAACGTCGACGGCGCCGATCTCGCGCGCGTGCTCGAACAGGTCGATCCCGAGGAAACGCTCGCGATCATCGTGTCGAAGACCTTCACGACGCTCGAGACGATGACGAACGCACGCTCGCTGCGCGACTGGTTCGTCGCGCGTGGCTGCCCCGAGGACGCGCTCGCGAAGCACTTCGTCGGCGTGTCGGCGAACCCGGCCGAAGTCGTGAAGTTCGGCATCGCCGCGGACAACGTGTTCGAAATGTGGGACTGGGTCGGCGGCCGCTATTCGCTGTGGTCGGCGGTCGGCCTGTCGATCATGATCGCGATCGGCCCCGAGCAGTTCGACGAACTGCTGGCCGGCGCGGACGACATGGACCGCCATTTCCGCGAAGCGCCGCTCGAGCGCAACCTGCCGGTGCTGCTCGGCCTGATCGGCATCTGGTATCGGAATTTCTTCAGCTCGCAGAGTTATCTCGTCGCGCCGTATTCGGAAGCGCTGCACTACCTGCCGTCGTACCTGCAGCAGCTCGAAATGGAGAGCAACGGCAAATCCGCGCGCCTGGACGGCACCTTCGTCGATTACCCGACGTCGGCCGTCACGTGGGGCGAGCCGGGCACCAACGGCCAGCACGCGTTCTTCCAGATGCTGCACCAGGGGCCGACGATCGTGCCGATCGACTTCATCGCGGTGCTGACGCCCGAGCATCCGCTCGCGAGCCATCATCCGAAGCTGCTCGCGAACTGCTTCGCGCAGAGCGAGGCACTGATGCTCGGCCGCACGCTCGATGAAGCGCGCAAGGTCGCCGGGCCGGGCAAGGAGGCGCTCGCGCCGCACCTGACGTTCCCGGGCAACCGCCCGACGACGACGCTGCTCGTCGATGCGCTGACGCCGCGCACGCTCGGCGCGCTGATCGCGCTTTACGAGCACAAGGTGCTCGTGCAGGCGACGGTGTGGGACATCAATCCGTTCGACCAGTGGGGCGTCGAGCTCGGCAAGATTCTCGGCAAGGTCGTGGAAGCCGACCTGTCGGCCGAGTCGGTCGATCCCGCGAAGCACGACTCGTCGACCACGGCGCTGATCGAACGCGCCCGCACGGCGCTCAAGCGCTGACGCGACCGCGTCATGCGCACGCCGGCCGCGCATTGCAACCCGCGCGGCTGGCAGGAAAATTCAGGCGCCGCGCTGCACTGCGTGCGGCTCGACGATGTGCCCGGCGTCGAGCGTCACCGTCGTCGCACAGCGGCGCGCGAGTTCGGTATCGTGCGTGACGAGCACGAGCGTTGCGCCGTGCGTGCGATTCAGTTCGAACATCAGGTCGATGACCGCGTGCCCCGTCGCCGCGTCGAGGCTGCCGGTCGGCTCGTCGGCAAACAGGATCGCCGGGCGCGTGACGAACGCACGCGCAAGCGCGACGCGCTGCTGCTCGCCGCCCGACAGCAGCTTCGGATAATGCGCGGTGCGTTCGCCCAGACCGACCTGCACGAGCAGCGCCCGTGCGCGATCGGCCGCCTCGCGCGCACTGATGCCGCCCCGCAGTTCGAGCGGCAGCATCACGTTCTCGAGCGCCGTCAGGTGCGGCATCAACTGGAACGACTGGAACACGAACCCGACGGCACCGTTGCGCAGCGCGGCGCGCTCGTCCTCGTCGAGCTGGTCGAGCGCGCGGCCGAGCAGGCGAACCGTGCCGCTCGTCGCGCTGTCCAACCCTGCAAGCAGGCCGAGCAGCGTCGACTTGCCCGACCCCGACGCGCCGACGATCGCGAGGCTGCTGCCCGGCCGCAGGGCGAGCGTGATGCCGTCGAGGATCGTCAGCTCGCCCGTTGCGTCGGCGACCCGCTTGCACACGTCACGGACTTCGATGATCGGATCGGTAATCTTGAACATGGACACGACATTTCGCTGGAAAAGACGCGCGGCGCTCGCCGCGCTGCTGGGCACCCTGCTGACCGCAACCGCGCCCGCACGCGCCGCGACGGCGCCGGCCCCGGCATCGGGCCAGCCGGTGATCGTCGTGCTCGGCGACAGCCTGTCGGCCGAATACGGGCTGCCGCGCGACACGGGCTGGGTTGCATTGCTGCGGCAGCGGCTCACGAACGAGCGAATCGATTATAGCGTCGCGAACGCCAGCGTCAGCGGCGACACCACGAGCGGCGGCCGCGCGCGGCTGCCTGCGGTGCTGCAACGGCTCAAGCCTTCGATCGTCGTCGTCGAGCTCGGTTCGAACGATGCGCTGCGCGGCGTGCCGCTCGCGACGACCGAGCAGAACCTGCGCGACATCATCGCCGGCGCACGGCGCGCACGGGCAAAGGTCGTGCTGGTCGGCATGTACGTGCCGCCCAATTACGGCCCCGACTACACGCAAAAGTTCCACGCCGTCTATACGCGGCTGTCGAAGGATCTCGGCGTGCCGCTCGTGCCGTTCCTGCTGGCCGGCATCGAGAACAAGCCCGAGATGTTCCAGGCCGACCAGATGCATCCCGCGCGGCAGGCGCAGGGCATCCTGCTCGACAACGTGTGGCCGGCGCTGAAGCCGCTGCTCGGCAAGCCGCGCGGCTGACGACGTACCGCCCCGCCGGAAAACAAAAAGCCCCGCTCGAAGCGGGGCTTTTTGTTGTTTTTATTGTTGCGTGCGAAACGATGCTCAGTTGTCGCCGTCCTGCGACTGGCTGGTCGTCGTCCCGTACAGCTTCACCTTCGAGCGATCGCGCAGCGCGGCGAGATACGCTTCGCCTTCGCTTTGCGCGTCGACCTGCGCCATCTGCTGCTGCGCGGCCGCCAGTTGCTGCGGATCGACGGCCGTACCCGGGATCACCGCGTTCACGCGGTAGATCGCGTAGCCGTCCGCGCCGAGATCGACGCCGACGTAAGCCGGTAGCGTCTTCGCATCGACCTTGTAGACGGCGCTCAGCGCGGCCGGCGTCAGGCCCTGCGATTGCGTGCGCGACACCTTCTGCGCTGCCGCGAACCCGTCGGTCGACTTCGACTTCTGCAGCTCGGCGAGCTTCGCCGCACCGTCCTTCTGCGCGAGTGCCGCGGCCTGCTCGGCGACGACCTTCTGGCGCACGACGTCCTTGATCGCATCGAGTGCAGGCACGGCAGCCGGCTTGTAGTCGGTCACGCGCGCCGAGATCAGCGTGTTGTTGCCGACGTCGATCGCCTGCGTGTTGTTCTGGTTCTTCACCGAGTCGTTCGCGAACACGGCGGCCAGGAACTTCGGATTGTTCAGCGGGTTCGTCGGCGGCAGCTGCGGATTCGGCGTCGGCGTGACGGTGGCCGTCTGGATCGTCAGCTTGTACTTGTCCGCGGCCGGCTGCAGCGTCTTCGCCTTTTCATAGACGGTCGACGTGAAACCTTCCGCGTTGTCCGTGAACGCCTTCGATGCGTACTGCTGCTTCAGGTCCACCGCGATCCGGTCCTTCACTTCCGCGAACGGCTTGACGGCCGCCGGCTTCACTTCGGTCGCCTTCAGCACGTGGAAGCCGAGATCCGACTGCACGACACCGCTCACGTCGCCCTGCTTGAGCGCGAACGCGGCATCGTCGAACGCCTTGCCGCCCGCCGTCGAGCCGCGCGTGATGAAGCCGAGGTCGCCGCCCTTCGCGGCCGACGGCGCGTCCTGCGAGCTCTTCTGCGCGATCTGCGCGAACTGGTCCGGATGCGCCTTCACGTCGGCGAGCAGTTGCTCGGCCTTCGCCTTCGCTGCGGCCTTGTCGGCCGCGCTTGCGCTGCTCGCCGCGGCGATGAAGATGTGGCTCACGCGAACCTGCGCTTCGGTGCGGAAGTGCGTCGGGTTGTCGTCGTAGAACTTCTTGATGTCCGCATCGGTCGGCTGCGCGCTTGCAGCGGCCGCGGCCGGCGAATAGACGAGGTACTGGATCGTTGCGGTCTCGGGCGTCGCGAAGCCTTGCTTGTGCGCGTCGTAGTACGCGGCGAGCTGCGCGTCGGTCGGCTGGACCTTCGATGCGTAGGCGCTCGTCTTCAGCACGAGCGCCTGCACGTCGCGCTGCTGCGCGGCGAGTTCGGACAGGCGTTGCGCGAGGCTCTTCGGCGTGAACGCGCTCGACACGATGCTGGCCGGAATCTGCTGCAGCGCGAGGCTGTAGCGCACGCGCTCCTGATACTGCTCGGGCGTCATCCCCTGGAACGACAGCAGTTGCGCGTAACGCTCGACGTCGATCGAACCGTCGGGCTTCTTCAGCGACGCGATCATCGGGTCGCTCATCAGCGCATCGCGCACCGCATTGTCGGACGCGGTCAGGTGCAGGCGTTGCGTTTCATCGGCCAGCACGCGCTGCTGGATCAGGCCGTCGAGCACCTGCTTGCGATGCTCGGGCGTATCGAACATCTTGATGTCGAACTGCCCGCCGAGCGCCTGACGCGCCTGGTCGATCTGCTGGCGGAACGCGCCGTCGAATTCGACCCGCGTGATCTTGTGCCCGTTGACCGCCGCGGCGTTCGCACTGTCGTCGAAGAAGCCGCGGAAGCCTTGGATCCCGACAAAACCCAGCCCCGGCAACACGATCAGGAGCAGGAGCGCCATCATCAGGCGCTGGTGATTACGGAAGAAATCGAGCATGCGTGACGGGAAAATTGGACAAAACGACCGATATTACAACATACGGGGTGGGACGGGAGAAAAGCGGACGTGCAGCAAGCGGGCGCAACGGACAGCACAAACGAAAATGCCCGCACAAGGCGGGCACTTTCGTTTGTTTGGCGGAGCGGACGGGACTCGCCTACATCCCGCAGGCCGCGGCTGCGCTTGCAAGCGCAGCCCTTCGAGTCCCGCCGAAAGCCGCGCAGGCGGCTTCCTCCGCCCCGCAGTCACGCGCCCGAGAACGGGCGCAACAACTGGACGCACAAACGAAAATGCCCGCACAAGGCGGGCACTTTCGTTTGTTTGGCGGAGCGGACGGGACTCGAACCCGCGACCCCCGGCGTGACAGGCCGGTATTCTAACCGACTGAACTACCGCTCCTTGGTCTGGCTGAATCAGAAAACTGGTGGGTGCTGAGGGGTTCGAACCCCCGACCTACGCCTTGTAAGGGCGCCGCTCTACCAGCTGAGCTAAGCACCCGTTCCCGATTCGTTCTGGCTGCGATCTGCGTTTCCGCATCAACAACCAGCGAGCCCGCAAGTTTAATTCATCCCCGATCATTTTGCCAAGCCCGGATGCGAATTTTTTTGCTGCGCCCGCTCGCGATTCCGGCACACATAAAAAAACCCGCGGACACGCCGCGGGTTTCGTGAACAACCGTCAGCAAGGACGGCGTTCAGGCACTCAGTGCTTGACGACTTCCGTCGAGCCGGCATCCTTCGCCGCCTCGCCGACCGGCGCTGCTGCCTTCGCTTCTTCTTCCGGCGGCAGCGGAGTCGGCGAACGCTCGAGCGCGAGCTCCAGCACCTTGTCGATCCAGCGGACCGGCACGATCTCGATCGCGTTCTTCACGTTGTCCGGAATGTCCGCGAGATCCTTCACGTTCTCTTCCGGGATCAGCACGAGCTTGATGCCGCCGCGATGCGCGGCCAGCAGCTTCTCCTTCAGCCCGCCGATCGGCAGCACTTCGCCACGCAACGTGATTTCGCCCGTCATCGCGACATCGGCACGCACGGGGATACCCGTCAGCACCGACACCAGCGCGGTCGTCATCGCACCGCCGGCGGACGGACCGTCCTTCGGCGTCGCGCCTTCCGGCACGTGGATGTGGATGTCCTGCTTCTCGAACGCTTCGTCCTTGATGCCCAGACGGCGCGAACGCGAGCGCACGACCGAACGCGCAGCCTCGACCGACTCCTTCATCACGTCGCCGAGCGAACCCGTGCGGATCACGTTGCCCTTGCCCGGCATCACCGCGGCTTCGATCGTCAGCAGGTCGCCGCCGACTTCCGTCCACGCGAGGCCCGTCACCTGACCGACCTGGTTTTCCTTCGCCGCGAGGCCGAAGTCGTACTTGCGCACACCGAGGAACGTATCGAGGTTCTCGCCATCGACCTTGATCGCGCCCGATGCCTTCTTCAGCAGCAGCATCTTCACGACCTTGCGGCAGATCTTCGACACTTCCCGCTCGAGCGAGCGCACACCGGCTTCGCGCGTGTAGTAGCGAATGATGTCGCGGATCGCCTGCTCGGTGACGTCGATCTCGCCTTCCTTCAGCCCGTTGTTCTTCTTCTGCTTCGGCAGCAGGTAACGCTGCGCGATGCTGACCTTCTCGTCTTCCGTGTAGCCCGACAGACGGATCACTTCCATCCGGTCGAGCAGCGGCGGCGGGATGTTCAGCGAGTTCGACGTCGCGACGAACATCACGTCCGACAGGTCGAAGTCGACCTCGATGTAGTGGTCGGCGAACGTATGGTTCTGTTCGGGATCGAGCACTTCGAGCAGCGCCGACGACGGATCGCCGCGGAAATCCATGCCCATCTTGTCGACTTCGTCGAGCAGGAAGAGCGGATTGCGCACGCCGACCTTCGTCAGGCTCTGCAGGATCTTGCCCGGCATCGAACCGATATACGTACGGCGATGGCCGCGGATCTCGGCTTCGTCACGCACGCCGCCGAGCGCCATCCGGACGAACTTGCGGTTCGTCGCACGGGCGATCGACTGGCCGAGCGAGGTCTTGCCGACACCCGGAGGCCCGACGAGGCACAGGATCGGCGCCTTGACCTTGTCGACGCGCTGTTGCACCGCGAGATACTCGAGAATGCGTTCCTTGACCTTCTCGAGGCCGAAGTGATCCTCGTCGAGCACCTGCTCGGCGTTCGACAGGTCGTTGTTGACCTTGCTCTTCTTGCGCCACGGCAGGCCGATCAGCGTGTCGATATAGTTGCGCACGACGGTCGCTTCCGCCGACATCGGCGACATCAGCTTCAGCTTCTTCAGCTCGGCATCGGCCTTCTTCTTGGCTTCCTTCGGCATGCGCGCGGCGTTGATGCGCTTCTCGAGTTCCTCGAGATCGGCACCCTCTTCGCCTTCGCCCAGTTCCTTCTGGATCGCCTTGACCTGCTCGTTCAGGTAGTACTCGCGCTGGCTCTTTTCCATCTGGCGCTTCACGCGCCCGCGGATGCGCTTTTCGACCTGCAGGATGTCGATCTCGGCTTCGAGCTGCGCGAGCAGGTGCTCGAGGCGCTCGATGACCGGGAACATCTCGAGGATGTGCTGCTTCTGGTCGAGCTTCAGCGGCAGGCGCTCGGCGATCATGTCGGCGAGGCGGCCTGCTTCGTCGATGCCCGACAACGACGTGAGGATCTCCGGCGGGATCTTCTTGTTCAGCTTCACGTACTGGTCGAACTGCGACACGATCGCGCGGCGCAGCGCTTCCGTTTCGGCGCTGTCGGCATGATCGGGCTCGAGCGGCATCACGTCGCAGGAGAACTGCGTCTCCTGTTCTTCGATCGACAGTGCCTTCGCGCGCTGCAGGCCTTCGACGAGCACCTTCACGGTGCCGTCCGGCAGCTTCAGCATCTGCAGGATGTTGGCGATGCAACCGACCTCGTACATGTCCTTTTCGGTCGGTTCGTCCTTGGCCGCGGTTTTCTGGGCGACGAGCATGATGTGCTTGCCGCCTTCCATCGCTGCTTCGAGGGCCTTGATCGATTTCGGCCGGCCCACGAAGAGCGGAATCACCATGTGCGGGAAAACGACGACATCCCGCAGCGGCAGCAGCGGGAGCGTGATGCGTTCCGGCGGGAGAAGTTGGGTGCCTGACATTTCATTTCCCCATGAGTGGAATCAATTGTTCGGTAATTGAGGCCGCCACAACGAATTGCAAGCCTTCAAGTGCGGGAAATATTCGGTAAGAAAGTAACCACCGCGTGTCGAGTCAGAGTTACCCACAAGATAAACGAAAAAAAGCCGCCCACGGTCTCATGAACGGCCTTTTTCGCAGAACATCGTCGGCAAGCCGGTCAGTTCGAACCCGCCACCTTCGGCGTGTCCTCGTAGATCAGCAAAGGCTTGCCGTCCCCATCGATGACGTTCTCGTCGATGATGACCTTGCTGACCCCTTTCATCGTCGGCAGCTCGTACATCACATCGAGCAACGCCTGTTCGATGATCGAACGCAAACCGCGCGCGCCGGTCTTGCGGCGGATCGCCTTGCGG
Organism: Burkholderia sp. GbtcB21; assembly: GCF_019091065.1. Taxonomy (NCBI): domain Bacteria; kingdom Pseudomonadati; phylum Pseudomonadota; class Betaproteobacteria; order Burkholderiales; family Burkholderiaceae; genus Burkholderia; species Burkholderia sp. GbtcB21. The sequence continues at coordinate 346,294 of NZ_JAGXKA010000005.1, read as the reverse complement.
GCGACTGCCTGCAGCGCGCCCGGCCGGATCTCCAGCTCGACGCGCTCCATCGCGAACAGCTTGTGATACTGCTTGACGAGCGCGTTCTTCGGCTCGACCAGGATCTTCATCAGCGCGGCTTCGTCGAGCTTGCCGAGCGTCGCGACCACCGGCAGGCGGCCGATCAATTCGGGGATCAGACCGAATTTGATCAGGTCTTCCGGTTCCGTTTCGCGCAGCACTTCGCCCGCGTCGCGCTCCTGCTTGCTCTTGACCGTCGCGCCGAAGCCGATGCCGGTTTTCTCGGTGCGATCGGTGATCACCTTCTCGAGACCGTCGAACGCGCCGCCGCAGATGAACAGGATGTTGGTCGTGTCGACCTGGATGAAATCCTGGTTCGGGTGCTTGCGGCCGCCCTGCGGCGGCACCGACGCCATCGTGCCCTCGACGAGCTTCAGCAGCGCCTGCTGGACGCCCTCGCCCGACACGTCGCGCGTGATCGACGGGTTGTCCGACTTGCGGCTGATCTTGTCGATTTCGTCGATGTAGACGATCCCGCGCTGGGCCTTGTCGACCTCGTAGTTGCAGTTCTGCAACAGCTTCTGGATGATGTTCTCGACGTCCTCGCCGACGTAGCCGGCTTCGGTCAGCGTCGTCGCATCGGCGATCACGAACGGCACGTTGAGCAACCGCGCGAGCGTCTGCGCGAGCAGCGTCTTGCCGGAGCCCGTCGGGCCGATCAGCAGGATGTTGCTCTTCGACAGCTCGACGTCGTCCTTCTTGTCGAGATGCTTCAGGCGCTTGTAGTGGTTGTACACGGCCACCGCGAGGATCTTCTTCGCGCGCTCCTGGCCGATCACGTACTGATCGAGGATGTCGCGAATTTCCTGCGGGCTCGGCAGATCCGACCGGGACAGGCTGGCCTCGACGCCCGCGGCAGCCGCCTCGTCGCGAATGATCTCGTTGCAGAGGTCGATACATTCATCGCAGATGAACACCGACGGGCCCGCGATGAGTTTTTTCACCTCATGCTGGCTTTTCCCGCAAAACGAGCAATACAACAGCTTCTCGCTGTTCGAACCTTTTTTGTCCGCCATGAATGTAGAGCCTCCGGACAGGTAAATGACATGATACGCCGAATGCTCCGAACGCCGCGCCTAGGGCGCGACCGGAGCCGGCCGGATGCGCTTGCCGCAGAGGCTCGGGGCGTGCGGAACATCGCAGGGGCGCCGCGCGAATCGGGGCGGCACCCCACTTAAAAGTTTACGGGCGCTTCAGCAGCACCTGGTCGATCAGCCCGTACGCCTTCGCGTCTTCGCTCGACATGAAGTTATCACGGTCGGTGTCGCGCGCGATGCGCTCGACGTCCTGGCCCGTGTGCTGCGCGAGCAACTGGTTCAGCCGCTCCTTCAGGTAGAGGATTTCGCGCGCCTGGATCTCGATGTCGGATGCCTGGCCGCGTGCGCCGCCGAGCGGCTGGTGGATCATCACGCGCGAGTTCGGCAGCGCGAAGCGCTTGCCCTTCGCGCCCGACGCCAGCAGGAACGCGCCCATGCTGGCCGCGAGGCCCATGCACAGCGTCGATACGTCCGGCTTGATGAACTGCATCGTGTCGTAGATCGCCATGCCGGCCGACACCGACCCGCCCGGGCTGTTGATGTACAGGCTGATGTCCTTGTCGGGATTCTCGCTCTCGAGGAACAGCAACTGCGCGACCACGAGGTTCGCGGTCTGGTCGTTCACTTCGCCGACCATGAACACCAGGCGCTCCTTCAGGAGACGCGAATAGATATCGTACGAACGCTCGCCGCGGCCGCTCGTTTCGACGACGATCGGCACCAGCCCCAGTGCTTGCGCCTCGAAACCCTGCGGCGCGTTCGAAGCAAGCATGTCCAGCAATTCAGCGCGAGTGATCATTCAATGAACCTTGTTCGAATGGAAAATTGAACGGAGGGAAGCCGCCCGCTCAATCGCCATATTAATGGCAACCGTGCGCTTGACGTAAAAACGGCGTGCAGGCCGTCGCTCCGACAGCCGGCACGCCGCTAGAGCGACACTTACGCTTGCGCCGATGCGCTCGCGAGTGCCTCGAAGCTCACTTCCTTGTCCGTCACCTTTGCCTTGCCCAGCACGAAATCGACGACGTTGCTTTCAACGACGAACGCTTCCATCTCGGCGAGGCGCTGCTGGTTGGAATAATACCAGCGGACCACTTCCTTCGGGTCTTCGTAGCTCTTTGCGAACTCGTCGACTTCCGCGCGGATCTGTTCCGGCTTCGCTTCCAGGCTGTTCGACTTCACGAGCTCGGCCAGCACGAGGCCCAGCTTCACGCGACGCTCGGCCTGCTCGGCGAACATCTCGGCCGGGATCGGTGCGTCCTTCGCGTTCGGCACGCCGCGCTGCGCCAGATCCTGGCGAGCCATTTCGACGAGACGTTGCTGGTCCTGCTCGATCAGCGCCTTCGGCACGTCGAGCTCGGAAATCTTCAGCAGCGCGTCCATCACCTGGTTCTTGACGATCGACTGCGTGCGGCGCTTCGCTTCGCGCTCGAGGTTTTCCTTGATCTCGCCGCGCATCTTGGTGAGGTCGCCGTCTTCGATGCCGAGCGACTTCGCGAATTCGCCGTCGATTTCCGGCAGGTGCGGCCACTCGATCTTCTTCATCGTGACCGTGAATTGCGCGGTCTTGCCCGCGACGTCTGCACCGTGGTAGTCGTCCGGGAACTTCAGGTCGAACGTGCGCGATTCGCCGGCCTTCAGGCCCAGCGCCGCGGTTTCGAATTCCGGCAGCATGCGGCCTTCGCCGAGCACGAACGGGAAGTCTTCGGCCGTGCCGCCCTGGAACGCGACGTCGTCGATCTTGCCGACGAAGTCGACCGTCACGCGGTCGCCGTTCTTCGCTGCGGTGTCCGCGCCGCCGTCGCCGTGCTCGCCGGCTTCGCCGCGTGCGTGGTAGTGCACGCGCTGCTTGCGCAGGATGTCCAGCGTGCGGTCGATTTCGGCGTCGCCGATCGACGTGGTCGAGCGCTCGACTTCAGCCGTCGCCAGATCGCCGATCTTCACTTCCGGGTAGACCTCGAACGTCGCGTCGAACGCGTACGCATCTTCGGCTTGCTCCTGCTTCGGCTCGAAGCTCGGCTGGCCGGCGACGCGCAGGTTTTCCGCGCGGCTGATCGTGAAGAACTCCTGGCCGATCTTGTCGCTCAGCACTTCCGCCTCGACCTGACCCGAGTACTGCTGCGCGACCATCTTCAGCGGCACCTTGCCCGGGCGGAAACCCGGCATGCGCACGTTCTTCGCGAGTTTCTGGATACGGGCGTCGATTTCCTTCTGCACGGTGTCTTTCGGCAGGGAAATCGTCACGCGGCGTTCAAGCTTGCCGAGGTTCTCAACAACGTTAGCCATGGCTTCAATCGTCCTAAAATTATTCGAGCGAATCGGGTTTTCCTTGCCGTGCCTGCCTGCGGCGCTACTGCGACACGCATACACGCCGCGCCGGAGCGCCACGCCATCCCTGCACGCGCCGGATGGCTAGCGCAAGCGGCTCGGAGCACGGCTTTGGCCGGAAGAATCGACTATTCTAGCAAACAATTTTCCTCGCACCTCCAGTTCGGCGCGACGCGCATGCGTCTGCGCCATGTCGGCAGCCCCTTGCACGGCAATGCGCGCGGATCGCCGCTATGCCGTACGCCGTATCCACCGCGGGCCCGCCATCCTGTAAGCTCCGATTGAGGGTGCGCCGCCGTCGCGCCCCATTATTCTTCACACCAATCACGCCTTCCGGAGACACCATGCCGCAACACCCGTCCGCGCCTGTCGTCGTCATCGCGCCCGATTCGTTCAAAGGCTCGCTTTCCGCCGAGCAGGTCGCGGATGCGATCGCCACCGGCATCCGCCGCGCGCGCCCCGACGCGGTCGTGCGCTGCTGCCCGATGGCCGACGGCGGCGAAGGCACGCTCGACGCGATGCTGGCCGGCGGCGGCACGCGGCGCTCGCTGCGGGTGGCCGGCGCGTCGCTCGCGGCACGCGACGCGGCGGTCGGCGTGATCGACGCGCGCACCGCGATCGTCGAGACGGCCGAGATCGTCGGCATTACCGATCCGGTCGGCATGAGCGTGCCGGTCGACGCGCGCAGCACGCGCGGCATGGGTGAGGCGATCCGCACGCTGCTCGACGGCGGTGTGCGACGCTTCTTCGTCGCGCTCGGCGGCAGCAGCACCAACGACGCGGGCGCCGGGCTGCTCGCGGGCCTCGGCCTGCAATGCTTCGACGCGGCCGGCCAGCCGGTCGAGCCCGTGCCGTCGCGGCTCGCCGACATCGCGCGCATCGACGCGTCGGCGCTCGACCCGCGCCTGAAGGAAACGGAATTCGTCGGCATGTCCGACGTCGACAACCCGCTGACGGGCGCGCACGGCGCGACCGCCGTATTCGGCCCGCAAAAAGGCGTGACGTCCGCGCAGGTTGCGACCCTCGACGCCGCGCTCGGCCATTTCGCCGATCTGCTCGAAGCCGCGCTCGACCGACGCGCCCGCGACCTGCCCGGCGCCGGCGCCGCGGGCGGCCTCGGTTTCGCGCTGCACATGCTCGGCGCGCAGTTCGAAGCCGGCGCCGAAGTGGTCGCGCGGCAGGTCGGGCTCGACGCGGCGCTCGCCGGCGCCGACTGGCTGATCACCGGCGAAGGCCGCTCCGACGTGCAGACGCTGCACGGCAAGGCGCCGTTCATCGCGTGCCGGCACGCACAGGCCGTCGGCGTGCCCGCGTCGCTGCTGTCGGGTGCGGTCGACCCGGCCGCGCTGCCGCGCCTGTCCGAACATTTTTCCGGCTGCTTCTCGCCGGCTCCCGGGCCGATCACGCTCGACGTCGCGATCCGCGACGCAGCGAACCTGCTCGCGAACGAAGCGGAGCAATTGACACGCCTAAAGTACGGCGCACACTGACCGTTGACCCGAGCGCGCGATACAGGAACAATCGGGCCCGCCCTTTTTCTTCAGGATTCGCTATGAAAGGCCGTCAAACCGGGCTCGATCAGTTTCTGACCTATCGCCTCCATGCACTCACGAAGCGATCCGACCGCGGGATCGGCGAGGTGTACCGGCACAAGCTCGACATCTCGCTGCCCGAAGCACGCGTGATCGCCGCCGTCGGCGCGTTCGGTCCGTTCTCGATCATGGATCTCGCGCGCCACACCAATCTCGACAAGAGCCAGGCGAGCCGCGCGGCCGAAGCGCTGCTGCGCCAGGGGCTGCTCGAGCGCAGCGCGAGCGACGAGGATGGCCGGATCGTGCTGATCGCGCTGACCACCGACGGCCGCGCGCTGCATCGCAAGATCATGCCGATCGTGCGCAAGTGGAACGACGGGTTGCTCGCGTGCCTGTCTGACAGCGAACGCCAGACGTTCGAGCGGCTGCTCGACAAGGTCGTCGCGCACGCAACCGAGCGGGACGACTGAGCCGCGTGACGGGCTCGGCATCGGCAGACGATCGAGCGCTGCCGGCAGCATTGATCCGACGAATTCGACGGGCCGCCCGGGCCGCGTAACCAGCGACCGGGCGGCCCGTTTTGCATCGTGCGGCGGCATCCGCCAAGGGTCGCGCTTCGCCGCGTTGCCCGCGACCGCGAATCCATCAGGCTCGCAGACGCTACAGCCCGCTGTTGGCCGCGCGCTGGCGCAGCAGCCCGAGCACCGCGTCGCAATACGGGGTCGGCACATCGAGCTTGCGCCCGAGCTCAGGAAACACGCCGAGGATCGGCCCGATCTCGAGCGGACGCCCCGCTTCGAAATCCTGCAGCATCGACGTCCTGAACGCGCCGAGCTTGCGCGTGACCGCGATCCGTTCGGGACCGCTCATCCCCGTCGACAAGCCGAGCTTCGCGCCGATCGCGGCAGCCTCCTCCATCATCCGCAGCGCGAGATCCTGCGTGAACGGATCGTCGAGCAACTGCTCGGCCGTCGATCCCGTCAGCGCACTCAGCGGATTCATGTTCATGTTGCCCCACAGCTTCGCCCAGATCTCGGTCCGGATCGCGGGCGTCGATTCAACGTCGAAACCACCCGCCGCGAGCGCAGCGGCGAACCGTGCGGTGGCCGAGTCGAGCCGCGGATCGGGTGCGCCGACGATCAGCCGGTTGCCGCGCCCGCGGCGCACGACGCCCGGCGCGTCGGTGCTCGACGACAGGTGCACGACGCAGCCGATCGCCTGCGCGGGCGGCAGCGCCGCCGACACCGCGCCGGCCGGATCGACCGCGTCGAGCGGCACGCCGTCGATCGGTCCTTCGAGCCCATGCGTGAACCACCACGGCAGCCCGTTCATCGCCGCGACGATCACGGTGTCCGGCCCGACCAGCGGCGCGATGCGCGCGGCCAGCGCCGGCAGCGCCTGCGCCTTCAGCGCGATCACCACGTAGTCCTGCACGCCGAGCGCGGCCGCATCGTCGCTCGCGCGCACCGGCACCGACGATGTGACGCCCGCCTCGTCGATCACGCGCACGCCGTGCGCGTTCAGCGCGTCGAGCGTCGCGCCGCGTGCGTATGCGCTCACGGTCATGCCGGCCCGCGACAGCGCGGCCGCGAGCAATCCGCCGATCGCGCCGACACCGACCACCGCCGCGCGCACCGACCCTGAATTCGTGTCGTTCATGATGGAATTCCGTCTCCCGGGAGCTGACGAGCATAACGCTCAATAGTTGCGGATACAACCATTATGGCGGAGCGTGCCACGTGCGCGCGTTCGAGCGATTCAGCGCGGCTCGCCGCCCGCTTCCACCGGTTCGTCATCGGTCGCGCCGCCCGTCGCGCCGAGCACGCCCGCGATCTGGCTCTTGTCGTGCATGCCGAGCTTGCGGTACGCACAGCGCAGGTAGTGGCGCACGGTCGTCGGCGAAATCGCCATCTGTTGCGCGACTTCCTTGTGCGAACGGCCGGCGCCGTAATAACGGATCGCGGCCAGCTCGCGCGGGCTCAACCGGTCGAGCAGCGAGCGCGGCCGTGCCTCGATCTGGAACAGCCCCGCGACGGGCACGCACTGGATGCGCAGCGCATCGCCTACGAACGGCTGGCCCGACTGGCGCCGCAGGTGCGCGACGAGCGGCTGCGGCACGCGCGCGCCGGCCCACGCCGGCCATTCGGCGCGCAGCACGTCGTCAAAGCCATGATCGGCGTGGTGGAGCACGCCGAAGTTGTCGCACAGCGCGCGTGCGGCCGGTGCGACCGTATCGCCGCGCTCGCGCGTGAGCTGCGCGGCGCGATTGACCGTGAGCGCGGCCGCGAGATGCGGAATCACTTCCTCGAAACGACGCGCATCGTCGTCGCTGAACGGGCGATTCAGGCCCTGGCGGTAGATCGACATGAACGTCGTCAGGCCGAAGCGGCGATCGAGCGTGCACACGCACATCAGTTGCGCGAGCCCGTACTTCACGCACCAGTCGCGAAACCGCGCATCGAGCCCCGGCTCGACGACCGACAGCCGCACCGCACGTCCGTGCGCGCCGCGCAGCGTGCGGTGCGCGAGCGGGTCGCAGTCGCGCACACGCTTCCAGTCGCCGAAGAACGCGTGCGGCAGGCGATACAGGAAGCTGTTGTGCATCACCGGGCCGGTGGACGCATGCGTCGCGATGCCCGTCCATGCGGCGTCGAACGGGACGAGCGCCTGCAGCAGCGTAAAGAAGCGGTATTCGAATTCGCCGATGCCGGACTGCGCGGCGACCGCGTACAGATCGAGCAGCATCAGCCCGAGTTCGCGCTGCGATGCGTCGCCGCGTGCGACACCATCGAAATCGGCACGACGCGAAGGCAGCGGCGGCCACGCGAATTCGTCGAGCACGATGGCGGCCGGCACGTCGCGCAGCGCCTCGAGATCCTGCCCGGTATCCGTCGTGATCCTCACCTTCCGCTCCCCTGCCCGACCGGGCCGCTGATGCGCGCAACGCAGTCCGCCGATTATAGCGAGCGGCTTTTTTGGCGGGCCACGGTGCCGGAACCGGCGGCAACCCCATCCATTTGAACGGTGCGCGGCACGTTGCTGCTCCGCAGCACGCCGCGCCGCTGCATCGCGCCGCGTGCATGCCGAGCACCGCGGGTTTTCCGCACCGTTCATCTGTACGACTGTTCGAAGGTTTTCCCGCTGCGGACACTGCGTCGCGACAACACCAACGACAAACCGATGCAGCACGGTATGGAGAACCCCTCGTGACGAAACCCAGCTTCATCCGCACGGCCGCGGCCGCCGCGACGCTCGCCGCGTGCAGCGCCGCCGCGCACGCGCAGTCGACCTTCACGCTGTACGGCGCGCTCGACGCCGGCGTGCAATACCTGACGCACGCCGACGGGCGCCACTCGGCCGTGCAGTTGCAGAACTACGGCATCCTGCCTTCGCAGATCGGGCTGAAGGGCAACGAGGATCTCGGCGGCGGCTGGCGTGCGCTGTTCAAGCTCGAACAGGGCCTCAACCTCAACGACGGCACCGCGACCGTGCCCGGCTACGCGTTCTTTCGCGGCGCGTATATGGGTATCGCAGGGCCGGTCGGCACCGTCACGGTTGGCCGGCAGTTCAGCGTGCTGTTCGACAAGACGCTGTTCTACGACCCGCTCTGGTACGCGTCGTACAGCGGCCAGGGCGTGATCGTGCCGATGAACGCGAACTTCATCGACCACTCGATCAAGTACCAGTCGCCGACGTTTGCCGGCTTCGACGTCGAGGCGCTCGCCGCGACGGCCGGCGTCGCCGGCAATACGCGTGCCGGACGCGTGCTCGAACTCGGCGGCCAGTACACGAGCAACGGCCTGTCGGTCAGCGCGGTGCTGCATCAGGCGCACGGCGATGTGTCGGCGGCCGACGACGCGTCGGCGCGCCGCCGCGAGCTCGGCACGCTCGCCGCGCGCTATTCGTTCGCGTCCCTGCCGCTCACCGTCTACGTCGGCGTCGAACGCCTGACGGGCGACCTCGACGCGGCGCGCACGATCGTCTGGGGCGGCGCGCGTTACCTGAGCTCGAACGGAATCGGCCTGAACGCGGGCGTCTACCACACCGACTCGCGCACGCCGGCGATCGGCCATCCGACGCTGTTTATTGCGAGCACCACGTACGCGCTGTCGAAACGCACCGTCGCGTACGCGAACCTCGGTTATGCGCGCAACAGCGGCCAGAGTTCGCAGACCGTCTACGAATACGACCCGACGCCGCTCGCCGGCGCGTCGCAGTTCGGCGCGATGGTCGGCATGTACCACCTGTTCTGATTCCCCAACGAGATCCCGCCATGAAAACCCTGTCTCCGGATGCCGCACTCTCGCCCGACGGCCGCGCGCCGACGTTCGCGCGCTCGACGCTCGCCGCGCTCGTCGTGTTCGCGGCCATCACGCCATTGCTGCTGCTCGTCGCACCGGCCGTCGCGAGCCAGCTCGCGATGCAGCTCGGGCTGTCCGCATCGCAGATCGGCACCTACTTCTTCGTCGAACTCGGTGCGTTCAGCCTCGCGACCGTGCCGTCGTACCTGTGGCTCGGCCGCGTCGACGCGCGCCGCGTCGCCGCGTTCGCGATCGCGCTGTTCGGCGCGGGCAACCTGCTGACCGCGCTGTGGATGCCGGGCTTCGCGGCGCTGCTCGCGCTGCGCGCCGTCACCGCGCTCGGCGGCGGCTCGCTGATGGTGCTCTGCATGACGAGCGCGGCAACGAGCAGCAACAGCGACCGCGTGTACGGGCTGTGGGTCGTCGGCCAGTTGGTCGCGGGCGCGATCGGCCTGTTCGTGCTGCCGCATGTGTTCGCCGCGTTCGGGCTGCGCGCGCTGTACATCGCGCTCGCCGCGCTGGCGCTGCTCGCGGCACCGCTGTCGCGCGGCTTTCCGTCGTCGCTCGGCGCGCGGATGGCGTCTGCGCAAACCGCGCATGACGCTGCGACGCATGCGCCGCGAAGCTTCGTCGTGCTCGCAATCGGCGCGGTGCTGACGTTCTATCTCGCGATCGGCAGCGTGTGGACCTTCGCGAGCCGCGCGGCGGCGGATGTCGGGCTCGATCCGCAGTCGACCGGCAACGTGCTCGCGATCGCGAGCGTGATGGGAATCGCCGGCGCGGCACTCGCGTCGTGCGCCGGCGGCCGGCTCGCGCGGCGCGCGATGCTGGCCGCCGGTTACGCGCTGCTCGCGGCCTCGCTCGTCGCACTCGCCGCGATGCGGCACGCGGGCGGCTACAGCGCGGCGATCTTCGCGTTCAAGTTCGCGTGGACCTTCGTGCTGCCGTTCATCCTCGCGACCGTCGCGCAGATCGACACGTCGGGCCGCCTCGTCGCGACGCTCAATTTCGTGATCGGCGCCGGCCTCGCGGCCGGCCCGCTGCTCGCCGGCCTGATGCTAGACGCCGGCGGCACGATGCGCGCGCTGTTCGCGGCCGCGACGGCCGTCGCGATCGTTTCGTTCGCCGCGCTGCGCCATATCGATCGCAGCGCACGCCCAGCCGTTTCCTCCCAACCGTGACAGGTCACGCACATCCATGAATCGCACTGCCTTCTTCACCGACGAACGCACTTTCTGGCACACCGGCGGCACGCACGCGCTGTTCTTCCCGGTCGGCGGCTGGGTCCAGCCGCCGTCGAGCGCGGGCTACGCGGAATCGCCCGATTCGAAGCGCCGCTTCCTGTCGCTCGTGCAGGCTTCGGGCCTTGCCGCGCAACTCGACCTGCGCGGCGCCGCCCCAGCCACGACCGCCGACCTGCTGCGCATTCATCCGGCGCACTATCTCGACGCGTTCCGCGCACTCAGCGACGCGAACGGCGGCGACCTCGGCGATCTCGCGCCGTTCGGCAAGGGCAGCTACGAGATCGCCGCGCTGTCGGCCGGCCTCGCGATCGCGGCGGTCGACACGGTCGTCGGCGAGCGCGCGGCCAATGCGTTCTCGCTGTCGCGGCCGCCCGGCCATCACTGCCTGCGCGACCGCCCGATGGGCTTCTGCATGCTGGCTAACATCCCGATCGCGATCGAGGCCGCCCGCGCGAAACACGGCATCGAGCGCGTCGCGGTGATCGACTGGGATGTGCATCACGGCAACGGCACGCAGTCGATCTACTACGACGATCCGGACACGCTGACGATCTCGCTGCACCAGGATCGCTGCTTCCCGCCCGGCTACAGCGGCGCGGACGATCGCGGCGAAGGCGCGGGTATCGGTGCGAACCTGAACGTGCCGCTGCTCGCGGGCAGCGGCGACGATGCGTATCGCTACGCATTCGAGCGGATCGTGCTGCCGGCGCTGGAACGCTTCCGGCCCGAGCTGATCGTCGTTGCGAGCGGCCTCGACGCGAGCGCGGTCGACCCGCTCGCGCGCATGCAGCTGCATACCGACAGCTATCGGTTCATGACGCACGCGGTGAAGGATGCCGCGCGGCGCCATTGCGACGAGCGGCTCGTGATCGTTCACGAAGGCGGTTATTCGGAGGCCTACGTGCCGTTCTGCGGGCTCGCGATCGTCGAGGCGCTGGCCGGCATTCGCACCGACGTCGCCGATCCGATGCTCGACCTCGCGATCGCGCAGCAGCCGGGCGAGCGGTTCGTCGCGTTCCAGCGCGAGCTGCTCGACGAACTGGCTGCGTCGTTCGGGTTGTAACTTGTAACGCTCGGGAATGAACATGACGGGGCCGGCATGCGCCGGCCCTTGCGCGATCCGTGCGGATGGGGTTTCCTGTGCTTTTACCCCTGTTTCGGCCGAGGCCGCACTCTTCCGATGAAATCGTCCCCGCGCGATAACAACGACAATGCCAAGACGCGCCGCCAGCCTTCGAAGCTGGTGCTGAACATCGCCGCCGTGGCAGTCGGCCTCATCACGTTCGCGATCGGCGCGGCGTGGTTGATCTATAGCTGGGTCGTCGATCGCGAAGCGCAGTATTTCGCGATCCCGCTGGTGTTCTCGGTTCCGGTGATCGTGGCGGTCGCGATCCGGAGCTTCTGGGAGTAGATGCGCTTGAAACAAAAAAGCGCTGCGGTCAGCCGACCGGCAGCGCTTTTTCGGGAACGGCACCCTGACGGGTGCTGGTCCGACTTCTGGTGCGTGAGGCCGGACTCGAACCGGCACACCCTTGCGGGCGTCAGGACCTAAACCTGGTGCGTCTACCAATTTCGCCACTCACGCGCATTTTCCGTCGCCTGACCGCGCGGCACGCAAGATGCGTTCTCCGCGCGCCCGGTACCGCTCGGGACACTTCACGCCGGCCTGAAAACCGGCACGTCCGATCAGGCGAGCGCGAGATTCTACCCGATCCGTGCGACCTTGTCTCGCCCTGCCGGCACCCGTCGTGCAGCGGTGCTAGAATGCCGCGCTCGACGTTTCGGCACCGCGCCGCCGCGCGTCCCCCGAACCCGCCCCCACCCGATTCCGCCCGTGAACTTCGACGACTACTGTCAGCAAAAGGCCGCCCCCGCGGGCTCCAGCGTCTACTACGCGTTGCGTCAGGCGCCGCTCGCCACGCAGCCGCGCCTGACGGCGCTGTTCGCGCTGCGCCGCGAGCTCGAGGAAACCGTCAAGGAAACCAGCGACCCGACCATCGGCCACACGAAGCTCGCGTGGTGGCACAAGGAACTCGCGGCGCTGGCCGACGCTCAGCCGTCGCACCCCGTCACGAAGGCGCTCGCGCAGCATCATCCGGCGATCGCCGCCGAGGCCGACGCGTTGCGTACGCTCGTCAACGGTTACGGGATGGACCTCGAACAGGCGCGCTACCTCGATTTCGCGAACCTGCAGCGCTACATCGCGCAGGTCGGCGGCACCTTCGCGTCGCTGGTCGCGCGCGCCAGCGCCGCGAACCCGGCCGACCCGCAGCCGTGGGCCGCGGACACCGGCCGCGCGCTGATGCTCGCGCAATTCGTGCAGGAACTCGGCAACGACGCGCGCCACGGCCGCATCTACCTGCCGATCGACGAACTGCAGCGCTACAACGTGACCGCAGCCGATCTGCTGAACCGCCGCTACAGCCCGGCCTTCACCGAGTTGCTGCAATTCCAGACGGCGCGCGCGCGCGAAGCGCTCGCGGCCACTGATGCCGCGATCCCTGCGCCCGAACGCCGCGCGCAGCGCACGCTGCGCGCGCAGATCGCGCTGGCCGGCGCGCTGCTCGACGAAATCGAGCGCGACGGCTACCAGGTGCTGCACCAGCGCATCGCGCTGACGCCGATCCGCAAGCTGTGGATCGCGTGGCGCGCCGCACGCCGGCGCTGAACCTGACGCATCACGCCTTCAACAACGGCAGCGTGTCGAAGCGCTGCTGCAGCACGCGCGTCGCGTCGAGCCCCCACCACGGCCCGAGCACGGTCGCGTAGAGCTGGCGGAAATCGACCGCGACCGGCAGGTTGCCGTTGCCGTCGAGCCGCCCGAGCGCCGGCGGCGCGCCGTACAGGCCCCCGGCCACGCGGCCGCCCATCACGAAATGCGGCGCGGCCGTGCCGTGATCGGTGCCGTTGCTCTGGTTCTCGCGCACGCGCCGCCCGAATTCCGCATACGTCATCACGAGCGTCTGGTTCCAGCGCCCGAGTTCGATCAGCGCGCCGCGCATCGCGCTCATTCCTTCCGCAAACTGCTTGAGCAGCGCGGCCTGCTGCCCCGGCTGGTTCTGGTGCGTATCGAAGCCGTTGAGCGTCAGGCGCAGCACCGCGACGCCATCCTGCGCACCGGGCCCGGACGCTTCGCATGCGGCCAGCACCTGCATCGCGGTCTTGACCGACGTGCCGAACGTGCCGGCCGGAAACGCCGTCCTGAATTCACGCATCCCGCCGCGCGGGCGCAGCCGGTCGGCTGCCTTCACGATGTCGTTCTCGACGTCGATGATGTGCGCCAGCGCCGGGTTCTGCTCGCGCAGCGACGACGGTTCGGCGAGCCGGGCCGCACGGATGAACTGCGCGGGATTGACGAGCGCGATCGCGCGCGCGCCGTTCGCGAGCGGCCCCATCTCCGCGCTGCCGAGCACGACGCCGTCCGCCGCGAAACCGGGCGGCACCGGCGCCTGCGCGAACGTGCGCGTGAGCCAGCCTTCGTGCAGGTACTGGTCCGAACGCGACGCGGTATCCCAGATCTCGATCGAGCGGAAATGCGACAGATTCGGCTGCGGATAACCGACGCCCTGCACGACCGCGACCTGCCCGTCACGCCACAGCGGCATCAGCGGCGCGAGCGACGGGTGCAGCCCGGTGTGCGCGTCGAGTTGCAGCACCTGCTCGCGCTTGATGCCGATGCCGCGCCGGAACTGGTAGTACAGCGGGTCCGCATACGGCACCACCGTGTTGAGGCCGTCGTTGCCGCCCTTCAGCTCGACGAGGATCAGCACGTTCGCATAGCCGGCCGCCGCTTGCCGGCCAGTTGTCGCCCCCGAGGCCGCCAGCGCGGGCGACTGCCACATCGACACGCCCGCCGCGGCAGCGGCGCCCGTCAGCGTCAGAAAATCACGTCGGTTCATCGCGCATCCTTTGGTTCGCCGCTCGGCACCTTGGCCGCTCCGGCGCTCCGATTCGTCGTCGTTTGCATCATTTCAGTTGATAGGCCGGATCCATCAGCAGCGCTTCGAGATACGCGCTGCCGGTCGAATCCGTGTCGATCGCCGCGACCGGCGACACCGGCAGCACCGCGTGCTGGAGCTGAAGCTCGGTCGACAATCCCGCGATCGCCTGCGGCCGCGCGCGATATTGCGCCAGCCAGCGTTCGAGGTCGAAGCGCAGGCCGCCGCGCGCGGGCTTGGCCGGCGCGCCGCGCATGCCGGCGGCGGACGCCGTGTCGGCCACCGGCATCGCTTGCGCACGCGCATTCGGCGGCGGCGCCATCGGATGCGCCGGCGGCCGCATGCCGGCCGTCTCCGTCGCGCGGAACAGTTGCTCGACGAACTGCTTGCGCGCCAGCAGCGTGGTGCTGTTGATCCACAGCGCGCCGCCCGGCCAGCCCTTCACGTTCGGCGGATAGAACAGGTTCTGCCCGAGCGTGCGCACGGTGTTCGCGAGCATCTGCGGATCGCCGTACGCGACGTCGAACAGCCGCACCGACCCGACGACGAACTCGGCCGGCGACTTGACGAGCACGCCGCGGTTGCGCGGATCCCAGAATGCGTCGGTCGACCACAGCGCGGCGAGCGCCGTGCGAATGTCGTAGCCGCTCGCGCGAAACCGCTCGGCCAGGCTATCGAGCGCGCCGGCGTCGGGCGTATCCGACACGAACTCGCGCCACAGCTTGCCGACGATGAAGCGCGCGGTGCCGGGCCGCTTCAACAGGATGTCGACGAAGCCGTCGCCGTCGAACGGCCCCGTCTCGCCGAGAATCGTCTTGTCGCCCGCGTCGTGCCATTCGGGCCGCACCTCGAAGCGCAGCGTATCGGGATCGATCGTCCAGCCCGTCATCGCACGCGCGGCTTCGGTCACGTCGTACTGCGTGTAATGCCCTTCGCCGAGCGTGAACAGCTCCATCACCTCGCGCGCGAAATTCTCGTTCGGGCGCCCCTTGCGATTGCTCGCGCCGTCGAGATACTGCAGCATCGCCGGGTCCTTCGCGACCGCGTGCAGCAGCGTGCCGAAGTTGCCGAGCGCCTCGCGGCGAAAGAGCGCGTTCTGCGCGGCCATCGTTTGCGGATAAGGCACCTTGTCCTGCCCCGACGTGAAGTGCCCGTGCCAGAACAGCGTCATGCGCTCGGTCAGCGGCGACGGCGTCACGACCATCTCGTTGACCCACGCCGCGCGCAACGCCTCGTAGCGGCGATCGCGCTCGCGCTGCTCGTCGCGCCGCATGTCGGGGGTCAGCGCCTGGCGCTGCGCGCGCGTCGGCGGCAGCTCGGCGAGCCAGTCGGGCCACGCCGTGACGGGTTCGCGGCGAACGTTGCCGAGCGTGTCGGCCACGACCTGCGCGCGCGTCATGCCGACGATGCGCGCGACCTCGGCGGGCGCGGGAGAGAAACCGGTGCGGCTCAGGAAAAACAGCGCATCGTCGGCGTCGAGCGCCGACTGCATGGCGGGCGACGGCACCGGTGCGGCAGCGTTCGCTTTCATCGTCATGGACTCCCGGAACGCACCGGCGGTGCGGATGCCGGTACAACGGCAATCGGCAGGCGAAAGTTGACGGAAAAAGTGCTACGAATTTTTTCGGCGCGGTGTGTTCCGCGCAGGTCGAGGACGGCACGCGTCAGCGCTTGTACAACTCGCGAACGGCGTCTTCGATGTGCTGGCGCAAAAGGTGGCGCTCCTCGGGCGTCATGTGCCCGTCGCGGCGGCGCTGTTCGAGATCGGGAGGCACGGCGGAACGGACCGTCGTATCGGCGGCATGATCGGGCTGCTGCGTTTTGCCGCGCGGCAGCTTGCGCGACGGCGCACCCTGCTCGGGGCGCTGCGCATACGCGAAGTTCGACGCATATGGACCGGCAAGCGCGATCGTCAGCATCAGTGCAATCCGGGCAGATCGCATGACCGTCCTCGCTTCTTTGGTCGATTTGTTCCCTTCGTCACGCGGCAACCGGCTACCTCTGGTACTTGAAAAACCCTGCGGAATTCGGGTGTGCAAAGATGAAAGATGGAATGCAGGGGAGTATCTACCGAACTTCGGCTTCGAGTAAAGGAATCTCTATAGCCTGCCTTTACTCGGCGCGACACTACGGGTAAATTTTGTAACCGACTGTAACGCGCGAAAATTCGCGGCCGTGCGCCAATTCCCATTCGCGATAAGATGCCGATCATGGAAACGAAAAACCCCTCCAAGATTCTCGTCGTCGACGACGACCCACGCCTGCGCGATCTGCTGCGCCGCTATCTCGGCGAGCAGGGTTTCAACGTATATGTCGCAGAAAACGCGACCGCGATGAACAAGCTCTGGGTCCGCGAGCGCTTCGACCTGCTCGTGCTCGACCTGATGCTGCCGGGCGAAGACGGCCTGTCGATCTGCCGCCGCCTGCGCGGCAGCAACGACCGCACGCCGATCATCATGCTCACCGCGAAGGGCGAGGACGTCGATCGCATCGTCGGCCTCGAGATGGGCGCCGACGATTACCTGCCGAAGCCGTTCAACCCGCGCGAACTCGTCGCGCGCATTCACGCGGTGCTGCGCCGCCAGGCGCCGGCCGAACTGCCGGGCGCACCGTCCGAAACGACCGAGGTGTTCGAGTTCGGCGAGTTCTCGCTGAACCTCGCGACGCGCACGCTGACGAAGTCCGGCCAGGAAATTCCGCTGACGACCGGCGAGTTCTCGGTGCTGAAGGTGTTCGCGCGTCATCCGCGCCAGCCGCTGTCGCGCGAGAAGCTGATGGAGCTCGCGCGCGGCCGCGAATACGAAGTGTTCGACCGCAGCCTCGACGTGCAGATCTCGCGCCTGCGCAAGCTGATCGAGCCGGATCCGGGCAGCCCGCGTTTCATCCAGACCGTCTGGGGCCTCGGCTACGTGTTCATTCCGGACGGCGCCGCCTGATTTTTTCTTTTCCGGTTTCGCCCGCCCACGGCCCGTCCCATGCGTATTGACCGGCGCCTCCTGCAGCTCGCATTCGGCGGGCTGTTCTGGCGCACCTTCCTGCTGATCGCGCTGCTGATCTCGGTCAGTCTCGCCGCGTGGTTCCAGAGCTTTCGCGTGATCGAGCGTGAGCCGCGTGCGCAGCGCGTCGCGCTGCAGCTCGTCGCGGTCGTGAAGCTCACGCGCACCGCCCTGCTCTATTCCGATCCCGATCTGCGGCGCGCGCTGCTGCAGGATCTCGAGAGCAACGAGGGCGTGCGCGTTTACCCGCGCGAGAAGACCGACAAGTTCAAGCTGCAGCCCGACGAATCGCTGAATCGCCTGATCGAGCACGACATCCGCAGCCGCCTCGGCGACGATACCGTGATCGCGCAGTCGGTCAACGACATTCCCGGCGTGTGGATCAGCTTCAAGATCGACGACGACGATTACTGGGTCGCGCTCGATCGCGACCAGCTCGACAACGTCACGGGCCTGCAGTGGGCCGGCTGGGGGCTGTTCGCGCTCGCGCTGTCGCTGTTCGGCTCCGCGTTCATCACGAGCCTCGTGAACCGGCCGTTCTCGCGGCTCGCGCTCGCCGCGCGCCAGGTCGGCTCGGGCCAGGCGCCCGAGCCGCTGCCCGAGCGCGGGATGGGCGTCGCGGCCGACACCAATCGCAGCTTCAACCAGATGGTGCGCGACCTCGAACAGCTCGAGGCCGACCGCGCGCTGATGCTCGCGGGCATCTCGCACGACCTGCGCACACCGCTCGCGCGGCTGCGCCTCGAAACCGAGATGAGCCCGTCCGACCAGGCCACCAAGGACGCGATGGTCGACGACATCGAGCAGATGGACCGCATCATCGCCGCCTTCATCGACTACGCGCGCCCGTCGCAGCGCAAGCCCGAGCCCGTCGACCTGTCGTCGATCGCGCAGGAGGTTGCCGCGCGCATAGCGAGCGAGGACGGCGTCGAGATCCGCACGCGGCTCGCGCCGAGCGCGGTCATCGAAGCCGACGAGACCGACATGCGCCGCGTGATCGGCAATCTCGTCGAGAACGCGCGCAAGTACGGCCAGAGCAAGCAGGACGGCATCTCGCGCATCACGCTCGAGACGCGCATATCGCACGCGCGCGTCGAGCTGTCGGTGAGCGACGAAGGCCCCGGCATCCCCGAAGATCAGCTGCCGCTCGTGATGCGGCCGTTCTATCGCGTCGACACCGCGCGCACCAAGGCGGACGGCACGGGCCTCGGGATGGCGATCGTGCTGCGGCTCGTCGGCCGCTATCGCGGCGCGCTGCGACTGCGCAACCGCAACCCCGAAGCGGGCCTCGAAGTCACGCTCGAATTCCCCGGCGCCGGCAAGGCGCGTGCGACCGCGTGACGCGCTCGCGCACGCTTCTTGCGCCCCACACTATCGATCCGGTTGAAAAAAACTATGAAGATCGTTAGTTAAAATCTATTGAAGCATTTTATTAATAGTGTTATAGTCTGCCGCATGCTGTCACATCATCGTTGCAGCACCGAGGTAGCTTGACTCAGCCTTCTTCCCAACTCATACAGGAGTATCCGCATGAAAACCGTGGGCGATAAACTCGAAGCTTTCACCGTCGTAGCCGCGAAGCCGGGCTTCAACAATCACGAGGAAAACGGCCAGTCGGCGTTCGAGACCGTCACCGAAGCGTCGTTCCCGGGCAAGTGGAAGATCATCTACTTCTATCCGAAGGATTTCACGTTCGTGTGCCCGACGGAAATCGTCGAGTTCGCGAAGCTGACGAAGCAGTTCGAAGAGCGCGACGCCATCCTGCTCGGCGGCAGCTCGGACAACGAATTCGTCAAGCTCGCATGGCGCCGTGAGCACAAGGACCTCGACAAGCTGAACCACTACTCGTTCGGCGACGTCAAGGGCGAGCTGATCGACCAGCTCGGCGTGCGCGACAAGGAAGCCGGTGTGGCCCTGCGTGCAACGTTCATCGTCGATCCGGACAACACGATCCAGCACGTTTCGGTGAACAACCTGAACGTCGGCCGCAGCCCGGAAGAAGTCCTGCGCATTCTGGACGGCCTGCAAACGGACGAACTGTGCCCGTGCAACCGTGCAGTCGGCGGCGCAACGCTGTAAGCGCATCGATGCACGAAGCCCGCGGCGCACGTCCTGCCTGCGGGCTTTTTTAACGGCCAACCCATAGGAGATATCAATGGAATTCATCGATTCGATTAAGGCACGTATTCCCGACTACGCGAAGGACATTCGCCTGAACCTCGACGGCACGATCTCGCGCTCGTCGCTCGAAGGCACCGATGCGGTCGGCGTCGCGCTGGCGGCGGCGATCGCGGCGAAGAGCACGGTGCTCGTGAAGACGATCCGCGAAGCCGGCGTGCTGTCGCCCGAAGAGACGAACGCCGTGCTGACGGCAGCCGCGCTGATGGGGATGAACAACACCTGGTATCCGTATGTCGAGATGGCCGACGACGCCGATCTGAAGACGCAGCGCGCCGAGCTGCGGATGGGTGCGTACGCGACGCACGGCGGCGTCGACAAGCGCAAGTTCGAGATGTACGCGCTCGCCGCGTCGATCGTCGGCAAGTGCCACTTCTGCGTGAAGTCGCACTATGCGCTGCTGAAGGACGAGCAAGGGATGACCGTCACGCAGCTGCGCGACGTCGGCCGCATCGCGTCGGTGATCAACGCCGCCGCGCAGGTGATCGCCGCCGAAGGCGAGTAAACGGCTGCATGAGCGGTTTCGCCGCGCGACCGGCAGCCGTGCCGGAGCGGCAGCCGCCCCAAACGAAAATGCCACGCACCAGCGTGGCATTTTTCATTTCCGCAGCACCACCGCGCGCGGAACGAGCCGCGCGCCGCCACAACCGGCCATCAGCCGCCCTGCCTGACCAGCAGCGCGGCAGCCTGCGCCTCGATGCCCTCGCCGCGGCCGAGATAGCCGAGCTTCTCGTTGGTCTTCGCCTTCACGTTCACGCGGTCGAGCGGCAGCCCGAGATCGGCCGCGATGTTCGCGCGCATCCCGTCGATATGCGGCGCGAGCTTCGGCGCCTGCGCGATCACGGTGCTGTCGACGTTCTGGATCGTGAAGCCGGCCGCCTGCACGCGGGCGACGCACTCGCGCAGCAGCACGCGGCTGTCCGCGCCCTTGAACGCCGCGTCGGTGTCGGAGAAATGGCGGCCGATGTCGCCGAGCGCCGCCGCGCCGAACAGCGCGTCGGTGATCGCGTGCAGCAGCACGTCCGCGTCCGAGTGGCCGAGCAGGCCGCGTTCGTACGGAATCGTCACGCCGCCGATGATGAGGGGGCGCCCCGGGACGAGCTGGTGCACGTCGTAGCCTTGTCCGATTCTGAAATCCATGCGTGTTCCGATTGAGTAAGTGTCAGGTGGATTGCGGGGCGCGCGCGAGGATCGCTTCCGCGAGCGCGAAATCTTCCGGATACGTGACCTTGAAGTTGCGCAGGCTGCCCTGCACCACGCGCGGCGTGTGGCCCGCCCATTCGATCGCGCTCGCTTCGTCGGTCAGGTCGTGCCCTTCGCGCTGCGCGCGCAGGATCGCCTCGCGCAGCATGCCGATGCGGAACATCTGCGGCGTCTGCGCCTGCCACAGCGCGTCGCGCGACTCGGTGCGCTCGATCGCGTCGCCGCCGGCCGGCACGCGCTTGAGCGTATCGGCCACCGGCAGTGCGACGATGCCGCCGACCGGGTCGTCCTTCAGCGTCGCGACGAGCGTACGGATCAGCTCCGGCGTGATGCCCGGGCGCGCGGCATCGTGCACCAGCACCCAGTCGTGGTCGGTCGCGCCGAATTCGGCCAGCCCGAGCAGCCCGTTCAGCACCGACGCCTGCCGCGAGCCGCCGCCGCAGCGGCGCACCGCGAAGCGCAGGCCCGCGAAGCGGCGCGCGTCGAAATGGGAATCGTCGGGCGCGAGGACGACGAGCGTCTGCGCGAATTCGCTGCACGCGTCGAACGCGGCGAGCGTGTAATGCAGCAGCGCGCGGCCGGCCAGCGTGCGATATTGCTTCGGCACGGCCGAACCGGAGCGGCTGCCCGTGCCGGCACAGGGAATCAGGGCGAAAAGTCGGGGAGTCACGAAAGGAAACGCCGGAAAGGTGAAATCGAGAAGCGGATTTTATAATAGGTCTTTCGTCTCGACCGGCGCACCGCGATGCGCCCGTGCACGCCACCCCTGCCGTCCCTATGCCAGATAACGCTTCCACCCTGTCCGCCTCGCCCGTTGCCCGCGTCAAACCCGGCCAGCGCTTTGCCTTCGACGGCGCGCACGGTTCCGCCGACGCGCTCGCCATCGCCCGTTATCTCGCCGACAACCGCCGGGACGTGCCGCTCCTCGCGGTGATCTGTGCGAACGCGGTCGACGCGCAGCGGCTCTCGCAGGAAATCCGCTACTTCTCGCCCGATGCGCGCGTACGCCTGCTGCCGGACTGGGAAACGCTGCCGTACGACACGTTCTCGCCGCACCAGGACCTCGTGTCCGAGCGGCTCGCGACGCTGCACGACCTCGGCGAAGGCCGCTGCGACATCCTGCTCGTGCCCGCCACCACCGCGCTGTACCGGATGCCGCCTGCGTCGTTCATGGCCGCGTACACGTTCGCGTTCGCGCAGGGCGAAAGGCTCGACGAGGCGAAGCTGAAGGCGCAGCTCACGCTGGCCGGCTACGAGCACGTGAGCCAGGTCGTGCGGCCCGGCGAATACTGCGTGCGCGGCTCGCTGATCGACCTGTACCCGATGGGCTCGCCGCTGCCGTACCGGATCGACCTGTTCGACGACCAGGTCGACTCGATCCGCGCGTTCGACCCCGACACGCAGCGCAGCCTCTACCCGGTGCGCGACGTGCGCCTCTTGCCCGGCCGCGAGTTCCCGTTCGACGAAGCCGCGCGCACGGCCTTCCGCAGCCGCTGGCGCGAGACCTTCGAAGGCGACCCGAGCCGCGCGCCGATCTACAAGGACATCGGCAACGGCGTGCCGTCGGCCGGCATCGAGTATTACCTGCCGCTGTTCTTCGACGAAACGGCCACGCTGTTCCACTACCTGCCGCAGGACGCGCACCTCGTGTTCACCGGCGATCTCGAAGCGTCGATCCGCCGCTTCACGGCCGATACGAAGCAGCGCCACGCGTTCCTGTCGCACGATCGCGAGCGGCCGATCCTGGAGCCGCAGCGCCTGTTCCTGTCCGACGAGGATTTCTTCGCGTTCGCGAAGCCGTTCGCACGCGTCGTGCTGCCCGCGCAACCGGCCGGCGGCTGGGCGACCGCGCTGCCCGAACTCACCGTCGACCGGCATTCCGACGATCCGCTCGCGTCGCTGCGTACGTTCGTCGAATCGTCGGGCAAGCGCGTGCTGCTGACCGTCGAATCGGCCGGCCGCCGCGAGACGATCCTGCAGTTGCTCGCCGAGCACCATCTGCGGCCGGTGTCGAACGACCATTTCGCCGGCTGGCTCGCGAGCGACGAACGCTTCGCGCTCGGCGTCGCGCCGCTGTCGAGCGGCTTCGCGGTGCCGGGCGAAGGCTACGCGATCGTCACCGAGACCGAGCTGTACGGCGCGCTCGGCCGCCGCGCGGGCCGTCGCCGGCAGGAACAGGCCAGCAACGTCGACGCGATGGTGCGCGACCTTTCGGAGCTGAAGGTCGGCGACCCGGTCGTCCACGCGCAGCACGGCATCGGCCGCTACATGGGCCTCGTGTCGATGGATCTCGGCGAAGGCGAAACCGAATTCCTGCATCTGGAATACTCGGGCGACAGCAAGCTCTACGTGCCCGTCTCGCAATTGCACGTGATCTCGCGCTACAGCGGCGCCGATCCCGACAGCGCGCCGCTGCACGCGCTCGGCTCCGGCCAGTGGGAGCGCGCGAAGCGCAAGGCCGCGCAGCAGATCCGCGATACGGCCGCCGAGCTGCTGAACCTGTACGCGCGCCGCGCGGCCCGCGAAGGCCACGCGTTCGCGCTCGACCCGCGCGACTACGTGAAATTCGCGGAAAGCTTCGGCTTCGAGGAAACGCCCGACCAGGCTGCCGCGATCGCGGCCGTGATCGGCGACATGACGAGCGGCAAGCCGATGGATCGCCTCGTGTGCGGCGACGTCGGCTTCGGCAAGACCGAGGTCGCGCTGCGCGCCGCGTTCATCGCGGTGATGGGCGGCAAGCAGGTCGCGCTGCTGTCGCCGACCACGCTGCTCGCCGAGCAGCACACGCAGACCTTCGTCGACCGCTTCGCGGACTGGCCGGTGCGGATCGTCGAGCTGTCGCGCTTCAAGACCACGAAGGAAGTCAACGCGGCGATCGCGCAGATCAACGAAGGCAGCGTCGACATCGTGATCGGCACGCACAAGCTGCTGTCGTCGGACGTGCAGTTCAAGCGCCTCGGCCTCGTGATCATCGACGAGGAACACCGTTTCGGCGTGCGCCAGAAGGAAGCGCTGAAGGCGCTGCGCGCGGAAGTCGACGTGCTGACGCTCACCGCGACGCCGATCCCGCGCACGCTCGGGATGGCGCTCGAAGGGCTGCGCGATTTCTCGGTGATCGCGACCGCGCCGCAGAAGCGGCTCGCGATCAAGACCTTCGTGCGCCGCGAGGAGGAAAGCGTGATCCGCGAGGCGATGCTGCGCGAGCTGAAGCGCGGCGGCCAGGTGTACTTCCTGCACAACGAGGTCGAGACGATCGAGAACCGCAGGGCAATGCTCGAGGAGCTCGTGCCCGAGGCGCGCATCGTGATCGCGCACGGCCAGATGCACGAGCGCGAGCTCGAGCGCGTGATGCGCGATTTCGTCGCGCAGCGCGCGAACGTGCTGCTGTGCACGACCATCATCGAGACCGGCATCGACGTGCCGAGCGCGAACACGATCATCATGCACCGCTCGGACAAGTTCGGCCTCGCGCAGCTCCACCAGTTGCGCGGCCGCGTCGGCCGCTCGCATCACCAGGCCTATGCGTACCTGCTGGTCCACGATCCGCAGGCACTGACCAAGCAGGCGCAGCGCCGGCTGGAAGCGATCCAGCAGATGGAGGAACTCGGCTCGGGCTTCTATCTCGCGATGCACGACCTCGAGATCCGCGGCACCGGCGAAGTGCTCGGCGACAAGCAGTCGGGCGAGATCCACGAGATCGGCTTCCAGCTTTATACGGACATGCTGAACGACGCGGTGAAGGCGCTGAAGAACGGCAAGGAGCCCGACCTCACCGCGCCGCTGGCCGCGACGACGGAAATCAACCTGCATGCGCCCGCGATCCTGCCGGCCGACTACTGCGCGGACGTGCAGGAGCGGCTGTCGCTGTACAAGCGTCTCGCGAACTGCGAGCACGGCGACGCGATCGACGGCATCCAGGAGGAACTGATCGACCGCTTCGGCAAGCTGCCGCCGCAGGCGCACGCACTCGTCGAGACGCACCGGCTGCGCATCGCCGCGAAGCCGCTCGGCATCGTGAAGATCGACGCGAGCGAAGCCGCGATCGGGCTGCAGTTCGAGCCGAATCCGCCGATCGATCCGATGCGGATCATCGACATGGTGCAGAAGCACCGGCACATCAAGCTCGCGGGCCAGGACAAGCTGCGCATCGAGACGCGCTCGCCCGATCTCGCGATCCGCGTGTCGACGATCAAGGAAACGCTGCGCGCGCTCGCGCCGAAGCAGGGAGCGGCCGCCGCGGTGCGCTGAGGGCCGCGGCGATGCTGCACCGCACCGCGCCCGGCGCAGGCGGGCCGGCGCGTTTTTGAGTATGATTTTCCCATTCATCAGACGGAGTTTTGCCATGTCCACTCTCGACGCGACGGCGCCGTCCGCCGCAACCCAAGGCGACGCATCGCTGGTCAGTCTGCCGTGGGTCAAGCAACTGGTGTCGATGGACACGACGAGCCGCGTGCCGAATCTCGGCCTGATCGAAACGGTGCGCGACGCGCTCGCCGCGAAAGGCATCGCCTCGACGATCACGCACGATCCGCGCGAAGGCTGGGCAAACCTGTTCGCGACGGTGCCCGCGCACGACGGCTCGACCAACGGCGGCATCGTGCTGTCCGGGCATACCGACGTCGTGCCGGTCGACGGCCAGCAATGGGACAGCAACCCGTTTGCACCGGAAATCCGCGACGGCCGCCTGTACGGCCGCGGCACCTGCGACATGAAGGGCTTCATCGGCACGGCGCTCGCGCTGTTGCCCGAGATGCAGGCGACGAAGCTCGCGAAGCCGATCCATTTCGCGCTGTCCTACGACGAGGAAATCGGCTGCGCGGGCGCGCCGCTGATGATCGCCGACCTCGTCAAGCGCGGCGTGCAGCCGTCCGGCTGCATCGTCGGTGAGCCGACCAGCATGCGGCCGATCATCGCGCACAAGGGCATCAACGCGTACCGCTGCTGCGTGCGCGGCCACGCGGCGCATTCGTCGCTGACGCCGAAGGGGCTCAACGCGATCGAGTACGCGGCGCGCCTCATCTGCCACATCCGCGACATCGCCGAGCGCTTCCGCGCCGAAGGCCCGTTCGACGAGCTGTACGACGTGCCGTTCACGACCGCGCAAACGAGCACGATCCAGGGCGGCAACGCGATCAACACGGTGCCGGCCGAATGCCGGTTCGACTTCGAGTTCCGCAACCTGCCGACGCTCGATCCCGAGCAGATCTTCACGCGCATCGAAGCATATGCGCAGGAAACGCTGCTGCCGCAGATGCTTCGCGAGCATCCGAATGCCGCGATCGAGTTCTCGAAGATCGCCGCGGCGCCCGGCCTCGACGCGACCGAACAGGCCGCGATCACGCAGCTCGTGCGCGCATTGACCGCCGACCAGGACAAGCGCAAGGTCGCGTACGGCACCGAAGCCGGCCTGTTCGAACGCGCGGGCATCCCGAGCGTCGTGTGCGGGCCCGGCAACATCGAGCAGGCCCACAAGCCGAACGAATATGTCGAGCTCGCGCAGCTCGCCGGCTGCGAGCAGTTCCTGCGCAAGTTCATCCGCAGCATGTCGGTCGACGCGCACTGACTGCCTCCCGCCACGCCGGCCCGCGTGTGCGGGCCGGCCCACTCCGCCACCCGCCACGTCATGTCGACTGAACAGCAGGGCACTGCCCATACGACGATCGACGGCGAGCCGATTCCGACGCTCGACGAAATCGCCGCGCAGCATTTCGCGTTGTCGCCCTGGGTCGCGCGCACGCCCGTGTTCGAACGCGCCGACCTGCCGTCCCTCGAGGGCACGCACGTCAACTTCAAGTTCGAACTGCTGCAGGTGAGCGGCAGCTTCAAGGCGCGCGGCGCATTCACGCACCTGCTCGCGCTCGACGAGGCACGCAAGGATGCCGGCGTCACCTGCGTGTCGGCCGGCAATCATGCGGCGGCCGTCGCGTATGCGGCAATGCGGCTCGGCAGCAGCGCGAAGGTCGTGATGTTCCATACCGCGAGCCCGACGCGCATCGCGCAGTGCAAGCAGTACCGCGCGGAAGTCGTGCTCGCGGGCAGCGCATCGCAGGCGTTCGATCTCGTGCGGCGGATCGAGGCCGAGGAAGGCCGCTTCTTCATCCATCCGTTCAACGGCTATCACACGATCCTCGGCACCGCGACGCTCGGCTACGAATGGGCGACGCAGACACCCGACCTCGATGCGGTGATCGTGCCGATCGGCGGCGGCGGGCTCGCGGCCGGCATGGCGACCGCGCTGCGGCTCGCGAATCCGCGCGTGCACGTGTATGGCGTCGAGCCGGAAGGCGCCGACGCGATGAGCCGCAGCTTCGCGGCGAATCACACGATCAAGATGAGTGCGATGCAGACGATCGCGGATTCGCTGATGGCGCCGCATACCGAGGAATACAGCTACCAGCTGTGCCGGCGCCACGTCGACCGCATCGTGACCGTGTCCGACGACGCGCTGCGCGCCGCGATGCTGTTCCTGTTCTCGCACCTGAAGCTGTCGGTCGAACCGGCTTGCGCAGCCGCACTCGCCGCGCTGCTCGGCCCGCTGCGCGAAACGCTGCAGGGCAAGCGCGTCGGCGTGCTGCTGTCGGGCACGAACACCGACCCCGGCACGCTCGGCATGCATCTCGCGCACGCGAAACTGCAGCACTGACCACACGCCGGGCGCCGGCGAACCGACCTAGGGTTATCCCCAGATTATGTTGACAGCCCTGTTGATAACCCGCCGAACAAGCATGCAAGTGGTTGAGCGCGCAGCGTTTTGCGCGCACGAAGGTCGTCGGACGCGAAATGAGCAAATGCGGTCGCTATGGGCTGCAATCTGGCGGCGCCGCGCGCGGCCGCTGATCGCCGCCGCGGCGATTGCGCTGCTCGCCGGTTGCGCGGCACCACCCTCGCCCGTCGCCGGCGCGCAGCCGGCCTGCACGCAGCCGGGCGCGAGCCGCATGTTGCAGGCCGACCTGCTGTTCGGGCGCGACATCGCGGGGCGCGGCCCCGTCACCGATGCGGAACGCGCCGCGTTCCTCGCCGACACCGTCACGCCGCGTTTCCCCGACGGCCTCACGTACTGGGACACGCACGGCCAGTGGCGCGACCGCGCGACCGGCAACATCACACGCGAAGACAGCTTCGTGATCCGTATCATCGCCGACGATACGCCCGACACGCACGCGCGGCTCGCCGCGATCCGGCACGCGTACGCGGAGCGGTTCCATCAGGAGTCGGTCGGCATCACGTTCGCGCCGGCCTGCGCGTCGTTCTGATTCCGCGTCTCCCGCTACCGGCAGCGCACAGATCGGGATAGGGGCGGTCAGAAGCCTGACCGTTCCCCTCCCACACCACCCGGCGTGCGGGTCCGCACCGGGGGGTTCGAGTAGTTGAGGCTATGAGAGTCGGGGTACGCCGAGGCGGTCGAAGTAACCAGTGGAGAGCACGAGGTGCAGCGCCCGCCCGCTGGTGTGCCACCATCGGCGGCTATGACCAGCGGCCTTCCGCGCCGCCGATTCCGACGCGCCCAGCGCTAGTAGTTCTCTATAGACTGTTGTGCCCCGACGCCAGTGCTTGAGCTGCAGTGCACGCAGCCGGTGTCTGATCCATTCGTCCAGTCGGCGGAACACCTTCGGTGTTTGTGCCAGTTGGAAGTACGCCTTCCACCCCGGCACGTATTGCCGTAGTCGCTCCACCACGGACGGCATGCTGCTGCCGCCAGACCGACGCGTGATCTCCCGGATACGCTGCTTGAAGGCTGCGTGCGCCTTTAACGAAACCGCACATTTGACCTGGCCACTTGGGTCACGCCACAACTCGTACCCCAAGAACTTTCGGCCCGTCGCTGGTGCGACCGCCGTTTTGGACTCGTTGACCTTCAAGCGTAGAGCAGAGTAGAGGCAGCGTAATCCATCCAGTACGCGTTCCCCCGCGCGCCGACTGCGTACGTAAACATTGCAGTCGTCGGCATAGCGCACGAACCGGTGCCCGCGCCGCTCCAACTCTCGATCCACCTCGTCCAGCAACACGTTCGCCAAGAGGGGCGATAGCGGACCGCCTTGCGGCGTGCCCTCGAATCGCTCCTTGGTAATCCCGTCGTCCATGACCCCGGCCGTGAGGTATCGACGGATCAACCGAAGGACGGCTTTATCCTCGATTCGCCTTGATAGCCGTTCCATCAGAACGTCGTGATTGACTCGATCGAAGAACTTTTCCAGATCCACATCGACGACTACGTCGTACCCGTCCCGCACGTGACTTTGTGCCATCAGCACCGCGTCACGCGCTCGACGGCCCGGCCGGAAGCCGTAGCTGTGTTCGGAGAAGCCGGGATCAATCAACGGTTGCAGGACTTGCAGAAGGGCTTGCTGAATCAGACGATCCGTCACCGTCGGAATCCCCAGTTCTCGCACTCCACCGTCGGGCTTCGGAATCTCGACGCGCCGCACGGCCTGAGGCCGGTAGCTTCCGTCTTGTATTTCCTTCCGAATCCGCGGCCAGTGCGTCTTCAGGTATTTCGCCGTTTCGGTAATCGTCCTTCCATCAACCCCTGCACTGCCACGATTGGCTTTGACACGTTTCCATGCCAACACCATGTTCGTGGTCGAGAGGGCCTGCACTAGCAGTTCCTCCCGTCCTGAGCTTTCGGATTCTCGCCGTGCCGCACGTGCTTCATCGCGCCCCGCGTCCGGCGAAGCTTCACCTCGCCTCTCCGCGATTCGCTCCGGTTCCCCGGACTTCTGATGCCTTGCTCGTTCGAACGACATGACCGATCACTCTCCTACTCGTTCGGCCCTTCGCCCTGGCTAGCGGCTACTATGGCCTCTGCTGACTCCTTGCTCCGGCTCGTCACCGTCGCCCTTTCAGACGTAAGGCAAGGTCTCCCCAGGTAAGAACGCACTCCTTCATCGCACAACCGCCGTATTTACATCGCCTCGCCTTGGTCACAAGAGCTTCGCGGTCTTTTGCCCGCTCGCCCTGCTCAGCAATGCCTTCTATACGGTTCTTGTCCATCGGCTCACGATTTACGCTCCACGCTTCCTTCCCACACTCGGTCACCCTCATGCAGTTGCGCTTCACTTCGTTCGTTGTGACCAACTTACGGCGGGACTTACACCCGCAGGAGTGCGCCCATGCTGGGCGCACAAAAAACGGGCGCCCGAAGGCGCCCGTCGCATGCCGGAACAGCGGCGTACCGCTTACTTGCTCTCGAACATGTCCATGATCTGCTGCTTCTCCTGCGCCGTGACGGGCGGCGGCGTGAGCCCTGCCGCGCCCGCCGAGCCGAGTGCGTCGTTCGCGCTGATCGCGTTCTCGGCCGGATTGATGTCGACGTTCCCGACGAAGCCGTTGCCCGGCGTGCGATCGGCGTAGTACAGCTCGCCGTCGAGCGAGGTCAGGCCGTCCGGCATCGGCATCTGCTGCTCCGGCACGCCGTTCAGCGCGGTGCGCATGTAGTTCACCCAGATCGGCAGCGCGAGCTGCGCGCCGAATTCGCGGCTGCCGAGGCTCTTCGGCTGGTCGAAGCCCATCCACGCGACCGCGACGAGCGACTGCTGGTAGCCGGCGAACCAGCCGTCCTTCGCGTCGTTCGTCGTACCCGTCTTGCCTTGCAGATCGCTGCGGCCCAGTGCGTTGGTGCCCGCGCCCGTGCCGGCCGTCGCGACCGTATGCAGCAGGCTGTTCATCACGTACGCGTTGCGTCCTTCGATCGTGCGCGGCGCGGTGCTGCCCGCGATCACCGGCTGCGACTTCTGCAGTGCCTGGCCGCGCGCGTCGTCGACTTCGGCGATCAGGTACGGATCGACCTTGTAGCCGCCGTTCGCGAACACCGCGTAGCCGGTCGCGAGCTGCAGCGGCGTCACGAGGCCCGCACCGAGCGCCATCGGCAGGTACGGCGGCGTCTTCGCGGGATCGAAGCCGAAGCGCTGCGTCACGTACTGCTGCGCATACTGCGTGCCGATCGATGCGAGGATCCGGATCGACACGAGGTTCTTCGAGCGCTGCAGGCCGGTGCGCATCGTCATCGGGCCGTCCGGCTGGTCGTCGTCCTTCGGCTCCCACGCGGTGCCGCCCGGCACGCTCGGCGGGAAGTACAGCGGCGCGTCGTTGATGATCGTCGCCGGCCCGAGGCCCTTGTCGAGCGATGCCGAATAGATGAACGGCTTGAACGACGAGCCCGGCTGCCGCCATGCCTGCGTCACGTGGTTGAACTTGCTCTTGTTGAAGTCGAAGCCGCCGACGAGCGAGCGGATCGCGCCGTCCTGCGGCGCGATCGCGACGAGCGCGCCTTCGACCTGCGGCAGCTGCACGACCTGCCAGCCCGCCTTGCCGTCCTTCAGCACGCGCACGATCGAGCCCGGCTTGATGCGCAGCGCGTTGTTCGCGCGGGGGCCGAGCGCGCCCGACACGAAGCGCAGCCCGGCCGGGCCGATCGTCGTCGTCGCGCCGCCGACGAACTGCACCTCGACCGCGTTCGGCGAGGCCGACAGCACGACCGCCGACTGCAGGTCGCCGTTGTCCGGGTGATCGGCGAGCGCATCGTCGATCGCCTCGTCGCGGTCGTCGCCGGCCGCGGGCAGGTTGATCGACGCTTCCGGCCCGCGATAGCCGTGGCGGCGCTCGTAGTCGAGAATGCCGCGACGCACGGCCTGGTACGCGGCTTCCTGGTCGGCCGAGTTGATCGTCGTCGTGACGGTCAGCCCGCGCGTGTAGGTTTCGTCCTTGTACTGCTGGTACATCATCTGCCGCACCATCTCGGCGACGTATTCGCCGTGCACCGCGTACTGGTTGCCCGGCGTGCGCACGTGGATCTCTTCCTTCACGGCCGCGTCGTACTGCGGCTGCGTGATGTAGCCGACCTCGAGCATGCGCTTCAGGATGTATTCCTGGCGCACCTTCGCGCGCTTCGGATTCACGACCGGGTTGTACGCGGACGGCGCCTTCGGCAGCCCCGCGAGCATCGCCGCTTCCGCGAGCGTGATGTCCTTCAGGTCCTTGCCGAAATAGACCCGCGCGGCGGCCGCGAAGCCGTACGAACGCTGGCCGAGATAGATCTGGTTCATGTACAGCTCGAGGATCTGGTCCTTCGTCAGGGCCTTCTCGATCTTGTACGCGAGCAGCATCTCGTAGATCTTGCGCGTGTAGGTCTTCTCGCTCGACAGGAAGAAGTTGCGCGCGACCTGCATCGTGATCGTGCTCGCGCCCTGGCGGGCGCCGCCGTGCATCAGGTCGGCGACGCCCGCCCGCAGGATGCCGACGAAATCGACGCCGCCGTGCTCGTAGAAGCGGTAGTCCTCGATCGCGAGCACCGCCTTCTTCATCACGTCCGGAATGTCCTGGAAGCGCACCAGGCTGCGGCGCTCCTCGCCGAACTCGCCGATCAGCACGTGATCGGCCGTGAACACGCGCAGCGGCACCTTCGGCTGGTAGTTGGTCAGCGCATCGAGCGACGGCAGTTGCGGCGCCATCACGACCAGCGCGTAGCCGACGATCAACGCACCGACGATCGCCAGCGTGGCGAACAGGCCGGCGAACCACAGCGCGACGCGCGAACCGAACGTTCGACGCCCCCCGCCGCCGCTGCGCTGTGCGCGGCGGCCGTCGTCGCGATGGTCGCGATCGTCGTCATCGGGGTAATAGGCTCCGGACGGTGAACGGCGCAGCGTGTAGTGGGGTTCGTTCCTGTCGGAAGAAGAAGGTGGTCGTTTGATAATTGGCATGTCGGAATGGCGGGCGTACGTGGCGCCCTCGGACGCATGCGGAAATGCAAGCGGATGGATCAGAGCGGGTGCATCGAGATGCGACTGTCACGTCGACAGACCCCGCCGCGCGGCGATCCGTTCCCGCGACGTGACAGCGCATTTTAATGAAATCGACCGGGTGCCTTCGCGATTTTTTGTAAAAATTCCCGCAACGCCGTGATTTGCGGAACGTATTGTCGGCATCCTCGGCCTATCATGGACACGCAATATGGTGCGCGCGGCCGATTTTCTTTCAATCGCGAAAGGTTTGTCATCCCGATACGCAAGCCACTTGAACTCACGCGTTTAAGCCGTATTTAAGTGAACCGGTGGTGTAATATCCGCCGGCTCACGCGGGTTGCAACCAGCACGCGGCGGGCATTGCCGCGGTTACGCGGCGCCTTTCAACCACGGAGGATTTCATGTCGCTTTTCGACTCTGTTTCGCGCACGATCAAAGGCCTGCTGAACGATGCGGCCGATTCGGTACAGGATCCGTCGCGCGACGCACGGCAGATCGTGCGGGAGCTCGACGACAGCATCGGTCGTGCCGAAAATTCGCTGATCGAGATCGAGGCGCAGGTCGCGACCCAGCGCAGCAAGCGCGATGCGGCCGACGACAAGGTAAAGAAGTACGAAGACGGCGCGAAGCGCGCGCTGCAGTCCGGCGACGAAGCGCTCGCACGCGAGGCACTGGCCGCACAGTCGAACGCGGAAGCCGAGCGCGACGCGCTCGCGGCCGAGCTGACGACGCTCGAACCGTCGGTCGACAAGCTGAAGGGGCAGATCGCCGACATGCGCCAGCGCCGCAACGACCTGAACGCGCGCTCGAACATCCTGCAGGCCAAGCAGGAAATCGCGCAGGCGAAGGATGTCGCGGCCAGCGCCCTGGGCGGCATCGGCGGCAAGAACCTGTCCGAGGACTTCCAGAAGCTCGAGGACAAGGTCGCACTGCAGAACGCACGCTCGGACGCGCGCCTCAATTCGGCCGACACGTCGAGCGGCAAGGCGCTCGACGACAAGCTCGCCGCACTGAACAAGGGCCCGTCGGTCGAGGATCGCCTCGCCGCGCTGAAGAAGCAGCTCGACACGCCCGCGCAGTAACGGCAACCGCGCCGCGGCCCGCCCGGGCACGCGGCGCGAACCGATCGTCAGGAGACGGGCGCCTGCGCCCGGTTCGACCATGAAGAAATCTCTCGCCGCACTCGGCCTCTCGCTGATGCTGCTGTCGTCCGCCGCGTTTGCGGTACCGTCGCTGCAACAGGTCGAGCAGTCGATCGCCCAGCGCAACTGGCAACAAGCCGACACGCAGCTGTCGCAAGTCATCGACGCCCATCCGAACAACGCGCACGCGCGCTACCTGTATGCGCAGGTGCTGGACCGCGAAGGCCGCGCGCCCGACGCGCTCGCGCAGCTGCAGCGTGCGAAGTCGCTCGATCCGCAACTGCGCTTCACCGACGCGTCGCGCTTCGCGCAGACGGAGTCGCGCATTCGTGCGGACGCCGCGCGCGTGAGCGGCAACGCGCCGTCGGCCACACAGGCCGGCACGCTGCAGCCGTCGCTCGCGCCCGCCGTCGTGCCGGCCGAAAAACACGGCCCGTCGACCGGCATGTGGATCGGCCTCGGGCTGATCGTCGCGGTGATCGCGCTGGTGCTGCGCTGGACGCTGCGGCGCGCGCGCACGGCCGACAACAGCCGCGCCGACGACGAACGCCGCACGCAGCTCAAGCGTGCGACCGACGTACTGAACGACATCCGTCCGCTGAAACTCGACGCGAAGCTGTCGGCGGCGCCCGGCGCCGCGGCGCTGATGGGCGAACTCGAAGCGATCGAGACCGACGCGCGCACGCTCGTCGAGGCGCTGGCGAACGGCAAGAATCCGGTGCCGCCGTATCAGGTCGACGAACTCGAGCAGCGTCACGCGAGCGTGAAGGCACGCGTCGAAGGCCGACCCGATCCGGCCGCGCAACCCGCGCCGCCGGCGAACGGCAGCGGCTCCGTGTACGCGCAGGAAGCCGATCGCATGACGGGCGCGCAGGGCCAGCCGTATCCGCAACAGCCCTACCCGCAACAGCAGCCGCCCGTCGTGATCCAGCAAGGCGGCGGCGGTTTCGGCGGCGGGATGGGCGGGCTGCTGACCGGCGTGCTGCTCGGCGAGGCGATGTCCGGCGGCCGCGAGCGCGTGGTCGAACGCGACGTGATCGTCGACGGCGAGCACCGCCGGCAGGATGCCGACCCGGGCTTCGACCTCGGCCGCGGCGACGCGTCGAACTGGAGCGACGGCGGCAGCGGCAACGTCGATCTCGGCAGCAACGACGACGGCTGGACGGACGACAACACCTGACCCTGCGCGGCGCGTCGACATTCCCGTCGACGCGCCGCAACACACGCCACGCTCCCCTGCATCACCGGCCGCGCCGACGCGCGGATTTGTCAATCATTTCAAGATGGACTACCGGCAATGGGGAGCGTTCGCTATCATGCGGCCATCGGCGTGCCACCGACCCTCATTCGACGCAATACAAGCCTGCGCGTCGCGGCACGCCTCCTCTGGCACCAACAAGGAGAAAGCCGCTCATGAGCATCATCAAGGAATTCAAGGAGTTCGCCGTCAAGGGCAACGTGATGGATCTCGCCGTCGGCGTGATCATCGGCGGCGCCTTCTCGAAGATCGTCGATTCGATCGTGAAAGACCTCATCATGCCGGTCATCGGCTTGCTGACGGGCGGCCTGGATTTCTCGAACAAGTTCGTTCTGCTCGGCACCATCCCTCCGACGTTCAAGGGTAATCCCGATTCGTTCAAGGACCTGCAGACGGCCGGTGTCGCCGCGTTCGGCTACGGCTCGTTCATCACCGTGGCGATCAATTTCGTCATCCTCGCGTTCATCATTTTCCTGATGGTGAAATTCATCAACAAGCTGCGCAAGCCGGAAGAAGCCGCGCCGGCCGCGACGCCGGAAGACACCGTGCTGCTGCGCGAGATCCGCGATTCGCTCAAGCAGCGCTGAGCCGCTGAGCGCCCCGCCTGTCAGGCCCGCCCCGTGCGGGCCTTTTTATTGCGCACGCCATGCGCCGCCCGCCGCATGCAGCCTGTCTCATTTTTTTGTGACGCGCGAATGCACGCGCGGGGAAAGCGGGTCTATGATGGAGACTAAACGACAGTACGGGCGCCAAGACGCTGGCTGTGTCGATCATGGCGAGCAGGTCGACGGGAGACATTGATCGTCGTACTGCACGAATGCAGCATTTTCGTGTGCTATAAAGGATCGACATGCGGCGTACATAGCCGGGAGTGGGTCGCATGAAAGTGCCGCATTTCTTGCAATTGTTTTTGAGGCGAGTGTTTATGTCCTTCCCGAAAAAACGTCGGCGTGCCCAACAGGATGGCCAGGAGTCATTCCTCGCGGTGTTGCGTCACTCGAAACCTTTCGCCCAGCTCGACACCAAGATTGCCCGCGCCCGTGCGCAGGACGAACCCGTCCTCTACGCGCATGTGCTGCCCGGTCTCGACGTGCTCCTGTGCAGCGTGCGCGGCGCACAGCCGCCCTATCCGGCCATCGCCGAGTTGCGCAAGCGCTGCATCGAATCGATCGCCAACGCGCTCGAGCAGCCGCTGGACGGCCTCGAGAACGGCGGGTACTGGTACGAAGCGAACGGCTTCGGCTTCCTGGTATTCGCGAGCCGGGCACGCGCGCGCATCCTGCCCGAGTTTGGTGCAGGCACGAAAGCGAGCCTGCGCGGCGGGCTCGGTCGCCAGAACGCCGGCGACACGACACCACGCTCCCTCGGCTGAACCGCCAGTCATTCGATGGGCCGCCTCCGGGCGGCCCATCTGCCATTCACGCGCGCCGCTTGCCCGTCACGCGGGCTGCCGACGCCCGTTGCCGGGCCGCACGATATCGATGAACGCGGCGAAATCGGCGCCGGCGAGCCCCTGCGCGGCGCCGAGCCGCAGCACCTGCTGCACGGTGGCCGACACGGGCATCACCGCCCCCGTGTCGCGCGCCGCGTCGGCGATCGCATCGACGTCCTTCTGGAATGTGCTCAGCGCGCCGATCGGCGCGTGACCGCTCGACGTCATGCGCGGCACGAACGTCTGCAGCAGCACCGAATCGGCCCAGCCGCCGGCCAGCGCCTCGGCCAGCCGCGCGGCGTCGATGCCGCTCGCCTGCGCGAGGCCGACGGCCTCGGCGATCGCAGTCACCGTCGCGGTGACGATCGCCTGGTTGCACAGCTTCGCCGTCTGGCCCGCGCCCGCGTCGCCCATGTGCGTGACGCGCGACGCGTACGTGCCGATCAGCGGCCGCACCGCGTCGAGATCGGTCGCGCGGCCGCCGGCCATCACCGCGAGCGTGCCGGCCTGCGCGCCCGGCACGCCGCCCGACACGGGCGCATCGACCCAGCCGGCGCCGAGCGCGGCCGCGCGCGCCGCGTAGTCGCGCGTCGCGGCAGGCGGAATGCTCGAATGATCGACGATGCGCCGCAGGCGGCGCGCCGCCGCGTCGCCGGAAAGCAGCCCGTGCTCGCCGAACACGACGTCGCCGACCGCACGCCCGTCGAGCACGCACACGAATACCGTATCGACGCGTTCCGCCAGTTCGCGCGGCGTGCCGACCACCTGCGCGCCGCCCTTCACGAGCGCCTCGGCCTTGTCGCGCGAGCGATTCCACACGCTGACCCGATGCCCGGCCGCCAGCAGATGCCGAATCATCGGCGCGCCCATCAATCCCGGTCCGCAAAATCCGACTTCCACGATATTCCTCGTCTCCGATATGGGTTGCACTTGCCGCCCATCATACCTATCACTCAAGAAGCCGGGCACGCGCGGCGCCGCTTCGGGACCGCAGCTTGCACCGGCGATACAGACCGATATCCCAGGGAGCGCATCATGAGCGACCACGTGTACAAGCTGATCGAACTGACCGGTTCGTCGCAGCAATCGAGCGACGACGCCATCCGCAACGCGATCTCGAAGGCCGGCAAGACGCTGCACAACCTGCACTGGTTCCAGGTGACCGAAACGCGCGGCCACATCGAAGGCGACCAGGTCGTTCACTGGCAGGTCACGCTGAAGGTCGGCATGCGCATCGACGACTGACACAACCGCCGCATCACGCGCCGCGCCGCGATCCGGAGTCGCACTACACGCGCCTCCGCGCGGCGCCGCGCGCGCCCGCTTGCAACCCCGTTCAGGCCCCTTGTCGAGGCCCGGCCGGCGGGTGCGTGCGGGTATCCATCTCTTGACGCTGACTTTCGTTCATATTAAAAACGATATACCCACAGTACCCCTCGATCAGCCCAGCCATATAACCTGGAGAAATCATGAGTCAGCAACGCGAGGCGATCGACACGTACCTCTTGCGCGTCTTGCACACCTTGTTGATGGAGCGCAGCGTCACGCGCGCGGCCGTCAAACTGAACCAGTCGCAACCGGCGATCAGCGCCGCGCTGCGGCGCCTGCGCGACATCACCGGCGATCCGCTGCTGGTGCGCGGCAAATCCGGCATGGTGCCGACCGAATACGGGCTGCGTCTGCTCGAGCCCGTGCAGAATGCGCTGCGTGAAATCGAGCGCATCAAGTTCCAGCAGCACAACTTCGACCCGGCCACGTCGATCCGCTGCTACCGGATCGGCTGCCCCGACTACCTGAACGTGCTGTTCGTGCCGACCGTCGTCGAGCGCTTCCGCCTGGCCGCGCCGAACGCGACGCTCGAGTTTCACTCGCTCGGCCCCGCGTTCGACTACGAACTCGCGCTGGAAGACGGCAAGCTCGACATCGTCGTCGGCAACTGGCCCGAACCGCCCGAGCAGCTGCACCTGTCGAACCTGTTCGTCGACGAGATCGTCTGCC
Source organism: Burkholderia sp. GbtcB21 (assembly GCF_019091065.1). NCBI lineage: Bacteria > Pseudomonadati > Pseudomonadota > Betaproteobacteria > Burkholderiales > Burkholderiaceae > Burkholderia > Burkholderia sp. GbtcB21. The sequence continues at coordinate 307,906 of NZ_JAGXKA010000005.1, read as the reverse complement.
TGATGAGCAACACGCACCCGTTCGCGAAGCGCGGCGGGCTCACGCTCGACCAGTACCTGAACGCGCCGCATCTCGCGCCGACGCCGTACTCGGTCGGACAGCGCGGCGCGATCGACGTGCATCTCGCGCGCGAACGGCTCAAGCGTCATGTGGTCGTCACGCTGCCGTACTTCAACCTCGCGCCGTACGTGCTCGTGAAGTCCGACCTGATCTTCACGACCACGCGCCTGTTCGCCGATCACTACGCGAAGTTCCTGCCGCTGTCGGTCGTGCCGGCGCCGCTCGACTTCCCGCCGATGCAGTACTACCAGCTGTGGCACGAGCGCTGCCACTACTCCGACGAAGTGCGCTGGCTGCGCAGCCTCGTCGCCGAAGCCACCCGCACGCTGATCGAAGCGTAACCGCACGCACCGCCCGCGCCGTCGCGGCGCGGAGCAACGCGACGGCGGCTGGCGGCACGCCCGGCAAGGCGGCCACCGTATCGCTTCAGGCTTCGTTCAGCGCGATGCCTCGACCAGCGCATGCGCGAGCGCGTTATGACGCTCGATGACGGGCGGCAGATCGAGGGCCGCCAGCCGCCCTTCCCGCACCACCACCTTCCCGTTCACCACCGTGTACGCCGTCTGCGACGGCGCGCAGAACACCAGCGCCGCGACCGGATCGTGCAGCGCGCCCGCGAACAGCGGCTGGCGCAGGTCGAACGCGGCGAAGTCCGCAGCCATGCCGGGCTTCAGCGCGCCGATATCGTCGCGGTTCAGCACCTTCGCGCCGCCGAGCGTCGCGATCTCGAGCGCTTCGCGCGCGGTCATCGCATCGGGCCCGAAGCCGACTCGCTGCAGCAGCAGCGCCTGCCGCACTTCCGCGACCATTTGCGCGCCATCGTTCGACGCGGAGCCGTCGACGCCGAGGCCGACCGGCACGCCCGCGAGACGCATCTTCTTCACCGGCGCGATACCCGACGCGAGCCGCATGTTCGAGCACGGACAGTGTGCGACGCCCGTGCCGGTGCGCGCGAACAGGCCGATGCCCGCATCGTCGAGCTGCACGCAATGCGCATGCCATACGTCGTGGCCGACCCAGCCGAGATCTTCCGCATATTCGGCGGGCGTCATCCCGAACTTCTCGCGGCTGTACGCGATGTCGTTGACGTTCTCCGCGAGGTGCGTGTGCAGCGACACGCCGTACTCGCGCGCGAGCACGGCCGCGTCGCGCATCAGGTCGCGGCTCACGGAAAACGGCGAGCATGGCGCGACCACCACGCGCAGCATCGCGTAGCGGCCTTCGTCGTGATAGGTCTCGATCAGGCGCTGCGTGTCGCGCAGGATGTCGGGTTCGCGTTCGACAACGGAATCGGGCGGCAGCCCGCCGTCGCGTTGGCCGACGCTCATCGCACCGCGGCTCGCATGAAAACGCATGCCGATTCGCTGCGCGGCACCGATGCTGTCGTCGAGCCGGCTGCCGTTCGGGTAGATGTACAGGTGGTCGCTCGACGTCGTGCAGCCCGACTGCAGCAGCTCGGCCATCGCGGTGAGCGTCGACACCTCGATCATCTCGGGCGTCAGGTGCGCCCAGATCCGGTACAGGTTCGTGAGCCAGCCGAACAGCTCGGCGTTCTGCGCGGCCGGCACCGCGCGCGTGAGGCTCTGGTACATGTGGTGGTGCGTGTTCACGAGCCCCGGGATCACGAGGTGGCCGCGCAGGTCGAGCACTTCGTCGGCCGTGTCGGGCAGCTCGGCGGTCGGGCCGACCGCGACGATCCGGTTGTCTTCGATGTAGAGCCCCGCGTCGCGCAATTCGCGGCGCGTGTCGTCCATGGTCACGAGCACGTCGGCGTGCTTGACCAGCAGGGTTTTCGGGCGGGATGGGGATGCGTTCGGCGCGTGTGCGCCGGCGTGCTGCTCGAGGTTCATGCGTTCTCCGCGTCGGTCGGCCCCAGGGGCTGATCCTGGGGACGGTCACAAAGCCGTTCGAACGCTGATTCGCGGCACGCCCCGGTGCCTGCGTCCGTTCGAACGCCCTGGCCCGGTTACCCGGCGTGCTCGCCGTCTTCGGGGTACGCGCGGGCCACAGGCCGACGCGCACGGCGGGAGGATCGCCCAAGCACGCGCGGCGCACAATGCGCAATCCGTAATACCGCACTTCACGGTTCCGATATGGTACGCCGCGCGCGCATGGTCCGCCCTGCCGCCGGACGCCCGAAACGCAGGCTGAAAGCCATATCCGGCGTGCCGTCGACAGCCGCTTATGCGCGGCGCATTATCTTCGATATCGCGCCCGTATTTGCTCGGGGAACCTTTTTACAATGCCTGCACGGCGCTCGCTTCACCTCGCCGACGGGTATGTAGCCACGTGACGTGGAGCCTCGATCCGCCGCACAGTCAATGGATCGAGTCGCCGCCGAACCTCGCATTCACACAAGGACACAACGAATGGGAAAGCTCACTACCCACGTACTCGATACGGCGCACGGTCGTCCCGGCGCCGCAATCAAGGTCGACCTCTACGCGCTGGACGGCGAATCGCGCCGCGCGATCAAGACCGTGCTGACCAATAGCGACGGCCGCTGCGACGAACCCCTGCTCGAAGGCGCCGCGCTCGCCGCCGGCGAATACGAACTCGTGTTCCATGCCGGCGACTATTTCGCGTCGCTCGGCGTGAAGGTGCCCGAACCCCGTTTCGTCGACCGCGTCGTGCTGCGCTTCGGCATCGCCGACACCGGCTCGCACTACCACGTGCCGCTGCTCGTGTCGCCGTGGTCGTACAGCACCTATCGCGGCAGCTGACATACGCATCGGCGCCCGCATCAAAGACAAACGATCTGAGTCTGGAGGAGTTTCATGGAAGGCTTCATCACCGACTGGCTGAACCTCGCGCTGCGATGGCTGCACGTCATCGTCGCCATCGCGTGGATCGGCGAGTCGTTCTATTTCGTCGCGCTCGACAACAGCCTGAAACCGCCGACCGACCCGAACCAGCGCAAGCGCGGCGTGTTCGGCGAACTGTGGCACGTCCACGGCGGCGGCTTCTACAACATGCAGAAGTACACGGTCGCCCCGCCGGAAATGCCGGATGACCTGCACTGGTCGAAGTGGCCGTCGTACACGACCTGGTTGTCGGGCTTCTCGCTGTTCTTCGTGCTGTACCTGCTCGCGCCGAACACCTACCTGATCGACAAGAGCGTGCTCGACATGGGCCCGGTCGTCGCCGTCGCATCCGCGCTCGGCTTCCTCGCAGCCGGCTGGATCGTCTACGACTCGCTGTGCCGCCTCCTCGGCACCAACGACCGCGTGCTCGGCATCTGCGTCGGCCTCTACGTCGTCGTCGCGGCGTACCTCGCTTGCCACATCTTCTCGGGCCGTGCCGCGTACCTGATCGTCGGCGCGATGCTCGCGACGATCATGTCGGCGAACGTGTTCTTCGTGATCATCCCCGGCCAGCGCAAGATGGTCGACAAGATGCTCAAGGGCGAAGAGCCGAACCCGATCTACGGCAAGCGCGGCAAGCAGCGCTCGGTGCACAACACGTACTTCACGCTGCCCGTCGTGTTCGCGATGCTGTCGAACCACTATGCGATGACGTACACGAACAAGTTCAACTGGATCGTGCTCGTGCTGATCATGCTGGCCGGCGCGCTGATCCGCCAGTTCTTCGTGATGCGTCACCGCGGCAAGCAGCTGTGGTACCTGCCGATCGGCGGCGTCGCGCTGCTGTCGGGCGCGCTGGTGTGGACGATGCCGAAGCCGGTCGCACCGGAAGCGCAGGCCGCCAACGCGCCGAAGATCGTGATCAACGACATCATGCCGATCCTGCAGCAGCGCTGCGTCGAGTGCCACTCGTCGAAGCCGACGCTGATGGGCAGCGCACCCGCGGGCGTGCTGTTCGATACGCCGGACGAAGTGTCGAAGAACGCGCAGCGCATCTACGAACAAGCCGTGCGCCTGAAGGCGATGCCGATCGGCAACGTCACGCACATGACCGACGACGAGCGGACGAAGCTCGCCGCCTGGTTCGAGGGCGGCGCGGTCAAGTAAGCCGCCGTGCGCCGGTTGCCGGCGCCATCCTCTCCGTTCGCGGGCCCGGTGACGGGCCCGTTTTTTTGCGTGTTCCGAATGCGCAGCGCGCTAGCCGCGCATCGCGTCGCGCTGCAGTGCGACGAGCGCCTCGAGTGCACGCGGGCCGTCGTCGAACGGCACGAAGATGTGGTCGTGATACGCGGCCGCCATCACGTTGCAACTGATGCCGGCCGCGCCGAGCGCCCGCGCGAATGCCGCGGTGAGGCCGACTGCCGCGAGATCGGAATGCACGGTCAGCGTGATCCACGCGGCGCGGAACAGCACGGGCCAGCCGCGACGCGCAGCCGCCTCTTCGTCGACCACGACCGTCAGCCCTTCCGCTTCGCGGAACGTTGCAATCGTTTCGGATAACGATACGTCTGCATCGGTCGGCAGCGAGACGAACGCGAACGCGCCCGGATGCAGTTCGGGTTGCATCGTGCGCAGCAGGATCGCGAGGTCGTTTTCAGGTTGGCTCATCGGAGGAATACGTCCGGAACAGGACGTCGTGCGGTGGCGATGCGGGCACGATAGCACGCGCGATGACGGTGCCATGCACGCACCGCCGCGACTTCATCCGCAAGCCAGCCTCGGACGGCCACCTCACCCGTCGACGGATTCCGGCAACCGCGCGATCGCCTTGATCTCGAACTGGAAGCCGTATAGCCAGGTCACGCCGACGGCGGTCAGCGTCGGATGCGGTGCATCGCCCCAATACTCGGGGACGATCTCCCAGATCCGCTCGAACGTCGCTTCGGGGTCGACGAGGAACACCGTCACGTCGACGACATCGTCGAACGTGCAGCCGGCCGCACTCAGCACCGCGTTCAGGTTGTCGAACGCGCGGCGAACCTGCGCGCCCAGCTCCGGCTCGGGCGAACCGTCGTCGCGGCTGCCGACCTGCCCGGACACGAACAGGAAACCGTTCGAGCGCAGCGCCGGCGAGTAGCGGTTGCGCTCATACAGCGCCCGGCGACCGGGCGGGAAAACTACGCTACGCTTTGCCATCCAACACCTCCATCAGTCAGTGGGGCGAAGCCGCCCCTGCATCAACGATGAAGGCACTTTAAGGACCGTCGCCCGGCGGATAAACCGGCAACCCTGTCCAACACTGTTTGCGCGCACCAAACAATTTCCGACCGACGCGGAGCCCTGACCCGATGGATCGATTCGACGCAATGCAGGCGTTCGCCCGCGTAGTGGAAGCCGGCAGCTTCACGAAGGCGGCCGAGACGCTGCACATGAGCCGCACCACCGTCACGCAACTGGTGCAGCAGCTCGAAGCGCGGCTTCGCGTGAAGCTGTTCAACCGTACGACGCGCAAGGTCGTCGTCACCGCCGACGGTGCCGCGTACTACGAGCACGTGGTGCGGCTGCTGGCCGACATGGACGATGCCGAAACGAGCCTGTCCGCCGCGTCCGCGTCGCCCCGCGGGCGGCTGCGCGTGGACGTGCCGAGCCCGTTCGCGCGCCTGATCCTGATCCCCGCGCTGCCCGCGTTCCATGCTCGCTATCCTGACATCCAGCTCGACATGGGCGTGAGCGACCGCGTGGTGGACGTGATCGGCGAGAACGTCGACTGCGTCGTGCGCGGCGGCGAACCGGCCGACCGCTCGCTGGTCGCGCGTCGCGTCGGCGACCTGCGGCTCGGCGTGTATGCGTCGCCTGCCTACCTCGCGCGCGCCGGCACGCCGTCGCATCCGGCTGAACTGGAAGACACGCATCACCGGATCGTCGGCTTCCTGTGGGCGCGTACCGGCAAGGCGCTGCCGTTTGCGATGGAATGCGACGGCGAGCGCGTCGACGTGCGCGGGCGCTACGTGCTCGCGGTCGACGACGGCAACGCATACCTCGAGGCCGGCCTCGCCGGGCTGGGCATTCTGTGGCTGCCCGACTACATGGCTGCCGCGCATCGCGAGCGCGGCGAACTGGTGCAGCTGTTCGACGCGTGGCAGCTCGAACCGATGCCGATGTACGTCGCGTTCCCGCCGAACCGGCACGTCAGCGCGAAGCTGCGCGTCTTCGTCGACTGGATCGCCGACCTGATGGCGCAGCATGCGCCGGTCGCGAACCGGCGTCGCGGCGGCAGCGGTTCGCGCGACACGGGCAAGACCGTGGCGACCTGAGTCGCTCATAAACGGCCGCACATAAAAAAACCCGCGCAACATGCGCGGGTTTCGACGAGTTGGCGCGGAAACGCCGACGACTCAGGCGGTCAACGCAGTTAGCGCCTCATCGGTGAGCCACAGCGATTCCTGCAGATCCTGCTCGTTGAGGTTCAGGCCGTCGCCGCCCCGGTCGACCACGATGAAATCGCTGACGCCGCCGAGTGCGATCAGCGGGTGATGCCACACGCCCTTCGCATAGTTGACGCCCTGCCAGCCGCTCGTCACGAACGCGCGGATCTTCGCCGGATCGAGATCGCCCGCGGGCGCCACGACGACGAGATACGGCTGGTCGTTCAGTGGCACGAATGCCTGGCTGCCGAGCGGGTGCCGCTCGAGCATCTTCACTTCGAACGGCAGCGTGCGCGGCTGGCCTCGAAACAGGTTGACGAGCGTGCGGCCGTCTTCGTCGCTCACATCGACTTTCGCGAGATCGTGAAAGCGGATCGTCGTGCCGAGATTGATCGGGATCTGCTTTGCTCCTTCCGTCTCGATCACGTCGCCGAACGGCGCGAACGCTTCCTTGGTCAGCGGTTCGATAACAAGCGTCTTCATTTGTCGAGCGTCCCCCACAGACGCAGGCGCGACACGCCGCCGTCCGGAATGATGTTCAGTCGCACGTGCGTGACGGGGCCGAGCGACGCGATGTCGGCTTCGAAGTAGTGCTGCTTGTCCATCTGCAGCTTCTGTTCGCCGAGCAGCACCGGCCAGAACATCGACTGCGTGATCAGCGAGCTGTCGGTGCCGCCCGACACATAGGCAGCCTGGATCGAGCAGCGATCCGGGTAGTTGCCCTTGAAGAACGCGGTATCGACTTCGATCTTGCGGATCACGCCCGGCTGCGCGAGCGCGATGATCGCCCAGTCGTTGCCCGGCTCGCGGCGGCGGCGGGTTTCCCAGCCGTCGCCCATGTTCACACCGCGGCCCGGCAGCAGCAGGTTCGACGCAACGCCGAAGTGCTGGTTGTTCGCGGCCACGACGTAGCCGCCGTTTTCCATCGCCGCGAGATCGAACTGCTCGGTTGCGCTCGCGCCGGCCCAGTCGAGCTGCGGCTGGCCGTACACGCGCAGGCGCGCAATGCCGCCGTCCGGATAGATGTTCACGCGCAGATGCGTGAATGCACGTGCATCGCTCGCTTCGACGTAGTGATGACTGTTGCCCTGCAGCGTCGTCGACGGCACGACCTCGACCCACTCGGTCGCATGCGTCGGCGCGCCGTCGGCCACGAAGGCGGCCTCGATCGACGCGGCCGGCGGGAAGTTGCCGGTGAAGTGGCTCGTGTCGATGTCGAAGCCCTTGATCACGCCCGGGCGCGCGAGCTTGACGATGCACCAGTCGTAGCCCGTCGTGCGCTTGCGGCGCGTTTCCCAGCCGTCCATCCACTTGCCGTGGTCGTCGTATTTGCCGGGAATGAACACGGCCGGCTCGGGGTTCAGCATCCGGTCCTTCGGCGCGAAGAAATCGTCGCTGGCTTCGAGCGCCTGCGCACCGAGACGCGGGTCTGCAAGATTCACGTAGCGCCGCGTGAATTCGGGTGCGTTGGGATCGAGAAGCGGAACAGCCATGATATTTCCTTGTTTCAGTGATGCGATCCGGCCGCCGCGACGCAGCAGGCCGTATTGCGGTGTCAGGCGTCGATCAGGTCGTCGAGGCGGAAGCGCGCGATCCGGTAGATCTGGTCGAGGCTCGCGCGCAATTCCTCGGCGCGCGAATGATTCACGCGCGACTCGAAGTTCGCGATGATGCCGTGCCGGTCGTAGCCGCGCACCGCGAGGATGAATGGGAAGCCGAACTTCTCGCGATACATGCGGTTCAGCGTCAGCAGCTTGTCGAACTCTTCCTGCGTGCACTGGTCGAGGCCCGCGCCGCTCTGCTCGCGCGTCGACTCGGCCGTCAGCTCGCCGCGCACGGCGGCCTTGCCGGCCAGCTCCGGGTGAGCGTTGATCAGCGCGAGCTGGCGCGCTTCTCCGCCCGTTTCCACCGCGCCCGACATCGTCTTGTGCAGCGCGTCGATGCTCGCGAACGGCCGCTCGCCCGCGGCGACCTCGGCCACCCACGGCGAATGTTCGAAAATCCCCGACAGCGCCGCGACGAATGCGTTCGGCGCCATCGTGTTCAATTGATTCAACGTGTAACGCATCGCCTTCATGCTTTCCCTTCGTTTCGATGATTGGGCTGATACGGATGATGTTCACGCCAGTGACGCGCGATATCGACACGGCGCGTCACCCATACGCGATCGTGCCTCTCGATGTGATCGAGGAACCGCTGCAGCCCGCGGAACCGGCCCGGCCGGCCGAGCAGCCGGCAGTGCATGCCGATCGACAGCATCTTCGGCGCCTCGTCGCCCTCTGCGTACAGCACGTCGAACGCGTCGCGCAGATAGTCGAAGAAGTGATCGCCGGTGTTGAAGCCTTGCGGCGTCGCGAAACGCATGTCGTTCGTGTCGAGCGTGTACGGCACGATCAGTTGCGGCAGCGTGCCGCCGCCCGACACGGCGACGTCCATCCAGAACGGCAGGTCGTCGCCGTAGTTGTCGGAGTCGTACAGGAAGCCGCCGTATTCCGCGACCAGGCGGTGCGTATTGGGGCTGTCGCGACCGGTATACCAGCCGAGCGGGCGCTCGCCCGTCACGCGCTCGATCGCCTCCATCCCGAGACGCATGTGTTCGGCCTCGAGTTCGGGCGTCATGCTCTGGTAATGGATCCAGCGCCAGCCGTGGCACGCGATCTCATGGCCGAGTTCGACGAACGCGCGCGCGAGCTCCGGGTGACGCTCGATCGCCATGCCGACGCCGAATACCGTCAGCGGCAGCCCGCGCTTCTCGAATTCGCGCAGGATGCGCCACACGCCGGCCCGCGAACCGTATTCGTAGATCGACTCCATGCTCATGTGGCGGTCCGGATACGCGGCCGCGCCGACGATTTCCGACAGGAACTGCTCGGAGCCCGGATCGCCGTGCAGCACGCAGTTCTCGCCGCCCTCCTCGTAGTTCAGCACGAATTGCACGGCGACGCGGGCGCGCCCCGGCCAGTTCGCCTGCACGGGATGGCGGCCGTAGCCGATCAGGTCGCGAGGATAGTTGGGATCGAGTGACATGGTTCGAAGTGCCGCGAAGGTTTCGCTGAAATAATGGGTTCGCATCGACCGCGCGGGTGCCGCAGGCCGGCCGCGCGGGCCGATGCGTTGACGGCCCAGTGTAGCGAAAACGTCCAGACGCGCCCATACAGCGGCGCAGATAGTGCATGTCAGACGGTGTGTATGTGCGGCTGCGGCAAATTCGGGGCGGGTTCCGCCGCCTCCCCGTCCGGCGGGCTGAAGCGGGCGAATGCGCCGTCATAGCGCTTCGGCAGCGGCCGCGCGTAGTCGCCGCGCTTCGCGGTCGCGAGGCGCAGCGCAACGAGCGCCTCGGCCCACTTGACGGCCGCCGTGACGCCCTCGACCACCGGCGCGCCGATCTGCTGCTCGATCTCGTGCGCGAATTCGGCCATCCCCGCGCAGCCGAGCACGATCGCGTCCGCGCCGTCCTCGTCGAGCGCGCGCCGGCATTCGTCGACGATGATCCGGCGCGCGGCCGAGCCCGGCCGGTCGAGTTCGAGCACCGCGACGTCGGTCGCGCGCACGTTGCGGCAGAACCGCTTCATCCCGTAGCGTTCAGCCAGGTGCCATGCCATCCCGCAGGTGCGCGCGAGCGTCGTGACGACCGAGAAGCCGGGAGCGAGCACGCTCGCCGCATGCATCGCGGCCTCGGCGATGCCGATCACCGGCCCGCGCGCGAGCTCGCGCGCCGCGTAGAGGCCCGGATCGCCGAAGCACGCGATCACGTATGCGTCGCAGCCGTCGCGCTCGCCCTGCGCGATCTCGGCGAGCAGCCCGGGCGTCGCGAGCGCCTCGTCGTAATACCCTTCGATCGACGGCGGCCCCATCGGCGGGCTCACCGCGACGATCTCCGTGCCCGCGGCCGCGACGTCGCGCGCGCAGCGGCCCATCGCGTCGGTCATCCGCTGCGTCGTATTCGGATTGATCAGTCGGATCTTCATCGCATGCTCCTCAGGCCTTCGCGCTCACGAGCAGCCGGTAGAACACGAAGCCGAGCCCCGCGCCGATGAACCACGAGAAGTTCGCGACGCCCTGCCAGCCCGGCACCATCACGCAGGCGACCGCGATCACCGCGGCCGGCAGCAGCGCGGCGAGCGCACGGCGGTTCACGCCGCCCGTGTACCAGTAGGTGCCGCTCTCCGACATCGTGTACAGGTCGTCGCGCACGAGCCGGCCGCGCTTGACGAGATAGAAGTCGGCGATCAGCACGCCGTACAGCGGGCCGATGAACGCGCCGAGCACGTCGAGCGTGTAGTGGATCACGGCCGGGTTGTTGAACAGGTTCCACGGCGTGATGAAGATCGACGCGACGGCCGCGAGCATCCCGCCCGCGCGCCAACTGATCAGGCGCGGCGCGACGTTCGAGAAATCGAACGCGGGCGATACGAAGTTCGCGACGATGTTGATGCCGATCGTCGCGATCGTGAACGTCAGCGCGCCGAGGATCACCGCGGTCGGATGGTCGATGCGGCCGACCGTCTCGACCGGATCGGTGATGAGTTCGCCGAACACCGGCAGCGTCGCTGCCGTCGTGATCACCGTGACGAGCGAGAACGCGAGGAAGTTGACGGGCAGCCCCCAGAAATTGCCGCGCTTCACTTCGCCGAACGAGCGGCAGTAGCGCGAGAAATCGCCGAAGTTCAGCATCGGCCCGGAGAAGTACGACACGACCAGCGACACGGCCGTGATCATCACCGGGATCACTTCCGCGCCGTGATACTTGACGCCGCCGAGGTTGATGCCGATGTTGCGCCAGCCCGCGCGCCACACCATGTAGCCGGCGAGGATGAACATCACGACATAGACGGCCGGGCCCGCGAAGTCGATGAACTTCTTGATCGTCTCCATCCCGTTCCAGAACACGAACGCCTGCAGCACCCACAGCAGCATGAACCCGGCCCAGCCGACCGCGGACAGCCCGAGGAAGCCGTAGCGATGGACGTCCGCATACGGCAGCCATTGCGGAAAGAACTTCAGCACGACGATCACCAGCGCGCTCGAAGCGAGATAGGTCTGGATGCCGTACCACGCGATCGCGATCAGCCCGCGGATCACTGCCGGCACGTTCGCGCCGAGCACGCCGAACGTCGCGCGGCACGCGACCGGATACGGCACGCCGATCTGCTGGCTCGGCCGCGCGATCAGGTTGCACAGCACGTTCACGAGGCCGATCCCGACGATCAGCGCGATCAGCACCTGCCAGCTCGTCAGCCCGAGCGCGAACAGGCTGCCCGCGAACACGTAGCCGCCGACGCTGTGCACGTCCGACATCCAGAACGCGAAGATGTTGTACGAGCCCCATGTCTGATTCTTCAGGGGTGCCAAATCTTCGTTGTACAGACGTTCGCTGTAACCGCCCGGCAGCGTCGGATCGCCGCCCTCGCCGCCTTCTTCCGCCGGATAGGCGCTGTCGTGCGCCACACTGAACTGAGCCATGACTTCTCCTTGACGCGGCCGAGGCCGCTCCACTGTCATCGTTACCGCTCCGGATCGTCGCCCGGAGTCGGACCAGCGGCCCGCGGCGGACACCGCAGGCCTGCATTGCTCTCGTTCTGTGGCGCGCGGCCGGGTTCGCGTCGCCGCTCAGGCGCCGCCGAACACTTCGCGCAGATCGACCTGCCCTTGCGCGGGCCGGTCCAGCATCTTCAGTTCGACATGCTGCAGGTGGCGCGCCATCAGCGTCACCGCCCGCTTCGGATCGCCCGCCTCCAGCGCGGCGAGGATCTCGTCGTGGTCGTCGCACGAACACGGGCTGCGCCCGTGCGATTCGTACAGTGCCGACATCAGCGTCGAGCGTGCGACGAGCCCCTCGAGGCACTCGCTGAGCGTCGCATTGCCCATCAGCGTGGCGAGCGCCGTATGGAATTCGCCCGACAGCCGGATCCATGCCGCGAAGTCGTGCCGCTCGAACGCCTTGCGTTCCTTGTCGATCAGCGCGGCGACGCCCTTCAGCCGCTTCGCGCCGGGCCCGGTCGCGAGCCGCTCGACCACGGCGAGCTCGATGATCCGGCGCATCTCGAACACCTCGTGCACGTCCTGCAGCGTCGGGCTCGCGACGAACGCACCGCGGTTCGGCTCGAGCTCGACCAGCTTGTCGGTCGCGAGCTGCGCGAGCGCCTGGCGGATCGTCCCGCGCTTCACGCCGAACACGTCGCAGAGCTGCGCCTCCGTCAGCTTCGCGCCGGGCGCGAGCCGATGCTCGAGAATCGCCGTGCGGATCCGCTCGGCGATCGCTTCGGGACTGGCGGCACCGGACGGGTGGGAATCGGGCTCGTTCATGATCTGCATCGTGTGATGGTCCTCATCCTAGGATGGACATAAAGATTGTCAACAATTCTTTTCCGACATTTCGCACAATCGGCGTGCACGGACACGACTCCAATCGGTGCAGGATGCGCGAAATCCATGCACAACAAGCCTGAGTGCCATGACAGAGGCCGTCTCGTCGTATACCCTCCCGGCCATTTTGTTGACAAAACTGGTGCAAAATCCGGCGACGATTCTGTCGACGTCAGCCGAAATTTTTGACCGTTAGTTGCACAATTACGTAAAGAAAAAGGCGGAGAACCCGCCTTTCGATCGACCGCGCCCGCATCAGCCGAGATGCGGATAATCGGACAACGTGAGCCGGAAACCGTGCGCATTCGCGACCAGTTGCGCCTGCGCGCCGAACGGCAGCGTCAGCAGGTCGGGCACGTGGCCGAACTGCAGGCCCGTGACGACCGGAATACCGACCACCTCGCGCACCTGGTCGATCATCGCCTGCATGTCGTAGCCGTTGTCGTACTCGAACGTCCGCGCGCCGGTGAACTGGCCGAGCACGAGCGCCTGCTGGCGCGCGAGCAGGCCCGACAGGTGCAGTTGATAGATCATCCGCTCGATCCGGAACGGCTGTTCGTTGACGTCCTCGATGAACAGGATGCCACCCTCGATGTCGGGCATGTAAGGCGTGCCGACGAGCGACGTGAGGATCGCGAGGTTGCCGCCCCACAGCGTGCCCGTCACGTTCATGGTCTGCACCTGCGGTGCTTCGGCGATGATCGTCGTGCTCGGCTGCGTCAGCGTCTGCCAGAAGTGTTGCATCGTGAAGTCGCTCGGCGTTTCCGCGCCGAAATCGGCGGAAAGCATCGGGCCGCCGAACGTCTTGATGCGCGCCTTCGCGTACAGCGCGAGCTGGATCGCCGTGAAATCGCTGTGGCCGACGAGCGCGACCGGCTGGTCGCGCAGCCTGCGCTCGAGCCCGCGATAGTCGAGCCCGTGCAGGATCCGCGCGGCACCGTAGCCGCCGCGCACCGCGAGCGCAATGTCCGGCAGCGGCCGCTCCGGATCGGCGAGACGGTTCAGGTCGCCTGCCCGCTCGCCGTCGGTGCCGCCGAAACGCTGGAAGCGCCGCTGCGTCGCCTCGATGTTCTCGATGCGCTGCTGCGCGGTGCTGAGGCGTTCGAGCGCGCGATTGATCGCGTCGGGATCGTGCGGATAACCGGACGGCGCCAGCAGGCGGATGGTGTAGGACGCGGCGGGCTGGAAGGACATGGCGAAAGGTGTCGGGTCGTCAAACCTGCTTAGAGGGTCCGAACCGTCTTCGGTTCAGCGGAACCGTGCGCGCCCGGGGCGACAGGCGCGGCCGGCGCGACTATGACGCGCCGGATTCGGCGTCGCGGGCCAGCCGTGCTTCGCGCAACGCGCGACGGCGCTCGGCGAAGAACGACTTCAGCGCGGCGCCGCACTCGTCGGCGAGCACGCCGCCGGTCACTTCGGTATGGTGGTTGAGCTGCGGATTCGCGAACGCGTCGATCACGCTGCCGCATGCACCCGTCTTCGGATCGGCGGCACCGTAGACGACCCGCGCGATGCGCGCGTGCATGATCGCACCCGCGCACATCAGGCACGGCTCGAGCGTCACGTACAGCTCGCAGCCGGGCATCCGGTAATTCTGCAGATTTTGCGCGGCCATGCGCAGCGCCGCCATTTCCGCATGGGCCGACGGGTCGTGCCCGCCGATCGGATGATTGAAGCCGCGTGCGATCACTTCGTCGCCGCGCACGAGCACCGCGCCGACCGGCACTTCGCCGGCCGCGCGCGCCTCTTCCGCGGCGGCCTGCGCGAGCCGCATGAAATGCAGGTCGCGCGCCGATACGGGTGCGGTTTCGGAAATAGGAGACTGTGCGGCGGGTTCAGCGGCCGCGTCGGCCACCGATCGGGCTGCGTCGTGCAGCGCGTCGGACGTCACATCGGCCCCGTTTCGGCGGGCGCCTCGTCGAGCCCGCGCTCGCACAGGCGTTCCGCGATGCGCCGGCAGTAGTCGCGCGGCATCACCATCGGGCCGCCGCGCAGCGATTCGAGCGCCATGTCGAGCGCCAGGATCTTCGCCTGCAGCCGGCAGCGCGCGGCGCGGTCGCTGACCGCCTGCACTTCGTCATGCAGGTTGCGCAGCGCGCGCAATTGCTCGACAGCCGGCGGCACGAAGCCCGCGTTCTTCAGGATACGGTTGGCCACCCGCACCTCCTCGGGCACGAGCAGGTCGTCATCCAGCGCCTGCGGCGCGCCGGTACCCGGCAAATCGTCGAACTCGCCCCGCGCGGCGGCGGCGGCAATACGTTGTTCGACCAGGGCGTCAAGCAATCTCATCAGTCAATGGGAACAATGCGGCAGGCCGAATTCTAGCAGGGTGACGCGGGTATGACAGGCCCTTCGAATACATGCTCGATATTGTGCTTTTAGGGGCCGAATCGTGACGCATGCGCGCCGATCGGCGCCAGTTGCCGGTCTGCTGCGCCGCAGCGGGCGAAGCGCCGTCCGGGCACCGGCAAATGCAGGCGGTGTCGGGCCCTGATTTCTATCTGCGGCGGTGCGTTCCGGGCGTCGCCAATCCGGCGAAACGGACACCGCCCCACTTCCGCTGCCGGGTCACGCGGCCACCGTTTCCGGCCGTGCTTTCGCAAACGGGCGAAACATCATCGCGATCAGGAACGCACCGAGACCGATCGCGAACGAACCGAGGTACAGCCAGCCGTAACCGCCGAACGTATCGACGATCAGGCCGCCGGCAACGGGCCCCGCGGCCATGCCAAGGCTGCCGGCCATCGCGCTGCCTCCGATCACGGTGCCCATCATCCGCAGCGGGAAGTTCTCGCGCGCGAGCACCGAATACAGCGGCATCACGCCCGCATAGATGAAGCCGAACAGCGTCGCGACCGCGTAGAACCCGTCCAGCGTGCGCACGAAGTAGTAGCCGAGCGCGCCCAGCGCCTGCGCGAGCAGCCCGGCCACCAGCATGCGCTTCGCGCCGACACGGTCGCCGAGGAGCCCGAACACGATCCGGCCGCCCATGCCCGCGAGCCCTTCGACGCTATAGATCGACACCGCGACGATCAGCGGGATCCCGCACGTCACCGCGTAGCTGACCGTATGGAAAATCGGACCCGAGTGCGTCGCACAGCAGAAGAAATTGGTCAGCAGCAGCACCATGAACTGCGGCGAGCGCAGTGCGTCCGCGACCGACATCGCCGCGGGCGCGCCGGCAGGCGCAGGCGCCGCGTGCGCACGGTCGAGCGCGGGCGCCCGGCGCACCAGCAGCGACACAGGGATCATCACGACGGCCGCCAGCGCGGCGACGAGCAGCATCGACGTGCGCCAGTCGTGCGTCGACACGAGCCACGCGGCCAGCGGCGACATCGTCATCGGCGCCATCCCCATGCCGGCCGAGACAAGCGACACCGCCAGGCTGCGGTGCGTGTCGAACCAGCCCGTCACGCACGCCATCATCGGCGCGAACACCGCGGCCGTCGCACTGCCGACGGCAAGGCCGAAGGTCAGCTGGAACGCGAGCAGCGACGGCGCTCGGCTCGCCAGCGCGAGGCTCGCCGACAGCAGCACGGCGCCCGTCACGACGACCGCGCGCGTGCCGATCCGGTCCGACAGGCTGCCCCACCCCATGCTCGCGAAGGCCATCGCGATGAAGCCGAGCGTCATCGCGCCGGAAATGCCGGTCATCGACCAGCCCGTGTCGCGCGCAATCGCGCGCAGGAACACCGGCAGCGAAAACATCGCGCCGATCGCGATGCAGCCCATCAGGCCGCCCGCGGCGACGATCACCCAGCGGTATCGGGAATCCGGCATTTGGCGTCTCCTTGTTCGTTTCGGCAATCCTCGGGAACCGCGCGCCTGCTGCGCCGCGCGGCGGCCTGCCCGGCTGTCGCATCGACGCTGTCGCGAACCCGGTCGACATGGATACGACGAGCGACGCATCGGGAAATCGACATGTGCGGCGCACGCGCCGGCGATTTTTTGGATTGTCAGCCGATCCGCGCGGCTGGCAACGGGCGGATCGTTCGAACACCGAACGCAGGAGCGCCCCTCCGGCCCGCCGCCCCGCTTTTCCGATTTCGGAAAGTCGAAATCAGAAATGGTTGGTTTGGACGCACGATCGCGCTGGCTACACTCGGACCATCTTGTCATAACAAGTTGACCGATGCCTCCAACCAACGTCGTCCCGCTGTCGGCGGCCCCGCTCTACGTGCAGATCAAGGACACGCTGCGCGCGCGCATTCTCGACGGCACCTATGCGCCGCACCGCCGGATGCCGTCCGAGCACGAACTCTGCGCGATGTTCGACGTCAGCCGCATCACGGTGCGCCAGGCGCTCGGCGACCTGCAGAAGGAAGGCCTGCTGTTCAAGCTGCACGGCAAGGGCACGTTCGTGTCGAAGCCGAAGGCGTTCCAGAACGTGACGTCGCTGCAGGGGTTCGCCGAGGCGATGTCGTCGATGGGCTACGAGATCGTCAACCAGTTGCGCAGCTTTCGCACCGTGAAGGCCGATCGCCATCTCGCGACGAAGCTGAACGTGCCGGAAGGCGCGCCGCTCGTCGAGATCCATCGCGTGCGGCTGCTGAACCGCGAGCCCGTGTCGCTCGAACAGACCTGGGTGCCCGAAGCGCTCGGCAAGCGTCTTGCGGGCACCGATCTCGCGACCCGCGACATCTTCCTGATCCTGGAAAACGACTGCGGCATCCCGCTCGGTCATGCCGACGTGTCGATCGACGCGATCCTCGCCGACGACGAGATCGTCGACGCGCTGCACGTCGAGGAAAGCAGCCCCGTGCTGCGCATCGAGCGCCTCACGCACGACGCATCGGGCGCACCGATCGACTACGAATACCTCTACTTCCGCGGCGACGCCTTCCAGTACCGGTTGCGCATCGACCGGCAGAAGGCGCGCAAACCTGCAAGGAACCCGAAATGAATACCCATCTGCACGAATACGACGTCGTCGTGGTCGGCGGCGGCACGGCCGGCCCGATGGCGGCGATCAAGGCGCAGGAACGCGACCCGTCCCTGCGCGTGCTGCTGCTCGAAAAAGCCAACGTGAAGCGCAGCGGCGCGATCTCGATGGGAATGGACGGACTGAACAACGCGGTAATCCCCGGGCATGCGACGCCCGAGCAGTACACGCGCGAGATCACGATCGCCAACGACGGCATCGTCGACCAGGAAGCCGTGTACGCGTATGCGACGCACAGCTTCGCGACGATCGAACAGCTCGACCGCTGGGGCGTGAAGTTCGAGAAGGACGGCACCGGCGACTATGCAGTGAAGAAGGTCCATCACATGGGCTCGTACGTGCTGCCGATGCCGGAAGGACACGACATCAAGAAGGTGCTGTACCGGCAACTGAAGCGCGCACGCATCGCGATCACGAACCGGATCGTCGCGACGCGCGTGCTGACCGACGCGCACGGCCGCGCGAGCGGCGTACTCGGCTTCGACTGCCGCACCGCGGAGTTCCACGTGATCCGCGCGAAGGCCGTGATTCTCTGCTGCGGCGCGGCCGGCCGGCTCGGGTTGCCGGCGTCGGGCTACCTGATGGGCACGTACGAGAACCCGACCAATGCGGGCGACGGCTACGCGATGGCCTATCACGCGGGCGCCGCGCTCGCGAACCTCGAATGCTTCCAGATCAATCCGCTGATCAAGGACTACAACGGCCCTGCATGCGCATACGTGACCGGGCCGCTCGGCGGCTTCACCGCGAACGGCCGGGGCGAGCGCTTCATCGAATGCGATTACTGGAGCGGCCAGATGATGTGGGAGTTCTACCAGGAACTGCAAAGCGGCAATGGCCCCGTGTTCCTGAAGCTCGACCACCTCGCGGAAGAAACGATCCGGACCATCGAGCAGATCCTGCATACGAACGAGCGGCCGAGCCGCGGCCGCTTCCATGCGGGGCGCGGGACCGACTACCGCAGCCAGATGGTCGAAATGCACATCTCCGAGATCGGCTTCTGCAGCGGCCACAGCGCGTCGGGCGTCTACGTGAACGCACGCGCGGAGACGACCGTGCCCGGGCTCTACGCCGCCGGCGACATGGCCGCCGTCCCGCACAACTACATGCTCGGCGCTTTCACGTACGGCTGGTTCGCCGGGCAGAACGCGGCCGACTACGTGGCCGGCCGCGACCATGCACCGGTGGACGACGAACAGGTCGACGCCGAACGTACACGCGTGTTCGCCCCGCTGTTACGCGAGCGCGGCCTGGCGCCGGCGCAGGTGGAATACAAGCTGCGCCGCATGGTGAACGACTATCTGCAACCGCCGAAGGTGACGCGCAAGATGGAAATCGGGCTGCAGCGTTTTGACGAGATTACTGAGGATATCGAAGAAATAAAGGCGAGCCACCCTCACGAACTGATGCGCGCGGCCGAAGTGCGGGCGATCCGCGACTGCGCCGAGATGGCCGCGCGCGCGTCGCTATTCCGCACCGAGAGCCGCTGGGGGCTGTACCACCATCGCGTCGACTATCCGCACCGCAACGACGCCGAATGGTTCTGCCATACGTGGCTGCACAAGGATGCCTACGGCGCGATGCGCAGCGAGAAGCGGCCGATCGAGCCTTACATCGTGCCGCTGGCCGACGACGAACGCGGCGCCTACGCGCATCTGCGCATCCGTGAACCGGCCGCGCTCGCGGCCGCTCTCTGAGGAGCCTTACCATGCCCCATACCCCGCACGACATCTTCCAGCGCAGCAGCGCGCCCGTCACGATCGACGAGGCGCTGTGCATCGCAGACAAGGGCTGCACCGTCTGCGTCGACGTGTGCCCGCTCGACCTGCTCGCGATCGACGTAACCAAGGGCAAGGCCTACATGCAGTTCGACGAATGCTGGTACTGCATGCCGTGCGAGCGCGATTGCCCGACCGGTGCGGTCAAGGTCGAGATCCCTTACCTGCTGCGCTGACCGGGCGCACGCCGATCGTCGTCGTGCTGCTCGCGGGAGCCGTGCATCGACGACGTGAGGGCCGGGCCGGCGTTCGCCAGATTCGCGTCGCCATACCGCGCCGCCCATGCACCGCGCTCCGCGAGCAGCCGCTCTTTCATCGAACCGACCTTCTTCCCATGACCGCTTTCTCTTCCACCTCCTCGCTGCCCGGCACGCACGATCCGGATCGTGCCGCGCTCGTCGCCCGCCTCGCTGCACCCGACGCATCCGTGCGCCGCATCGCGCTGCTCGAACTCGCCGATCTCGAGGAATCCGGCTTCATCCCCGCGTTCGTCGCGGCGCTGCGCGACGACCCGTCGGCCGACGTGCGCAGCGAGGCGGCCCGTGTACTCGGCGCATGGGAACAGCCCGACGTCGTCGATGCGCTGTGCCGCGCGCTGCTCGATCAGGACGACGGTGTGCGCGCGACCGCTGCGCAGAGCCTGTCCGAACTGAAGGACGCGGCATCGGGCGCCGTGCTTTGCAGCTGGGCCGACCGGCCCGAGCCGTACGTGCGCAGCGCAGTGCTGCGCGGGCTGCGCGAGTTGCGCGATCCCGATGCGTTCGCGCCTGCGTTACGCGCGCTCGACGCCGACGCCACCGCCGTGCGCGCCGAGGCCGTCGCCGTGCTCGGCTGGCTCAGGGATATACGCGCGTTGTCGCCGCTCGCGCGCGTCGCGACGACCGATGCCGATGCGGACGTGCGGCGTGTTGCGGTCGGTGCGATCGGGTTCGCGACACCCGGCAACACGACCGTCGTCGCTGCGTTGCTTGCGGCACTGCGGGACACGGTATGGCAGGTGCGCGAGGAGGCCGCCACGACGCTCGGCAAGTTGCGCATCACGGCCGCCCGCGAACCACTCGTCGCCGCGCTTGACGACGACTACTGGCAAGTGCGCTTGCGTGCCGCGCGTGCGCTCGGGCAGTTGCGCGATGCTGCCGCAGCGCCGGCCGTCGTCGCGCTGCTCTCGCACGCGATCAGCAATCTGCGCAAGGAAGCCGCGCTTGCACTCGGCGAATTGCGCGACCGCGCGACGTTGCCCGCGCTCACGCACGCGCTGGACGATCACGATCCGGAAGTACGCAAGGCGGTGCGAATCGCGATCCGGCAAATCGACGAGGCGTCGCGATGATCTCGCCGATCGAAATCGCATTCGATCACCAGGCACGCACGTTGACACTCCGCTGGCCGGACGGCCGCACGCAACGTATCGGCTATGCGCGGTTGCGCGGTGAGTGCCCGTGTGCGGAATGCCGAAGGATCCGGCTCGACGGCGGTCGTGTCGATGCGCAGCCCGACCTGACGCTGGACAGCCTCGAAGCGGCCGGCTACGGCATCCGCGCCCTGTTCGGCGACGGCCATGCGCGCGGCATCTATCCGTGGCCGTATCTGGCGGATATGACGGCGCGGCCGTGACGTGGCTCCCGCGGGTGCGCCGACGACATGGCAGTCGTGCGGAAACGCTGCGGTACTGACGCCCACGATTGTCTCCACCCACAGTGGCAGCCAGAACATGCAAACCGAAACCGGATTCATCGGCCTCGGCGTAATGGGCACGCCGATGGCGCTCAATCTCGCGCGGGCCGGCACGCCGCTCGTCGTATGGAGCCGGTCGCACGGCAGCGACGATGCGCTGCGCGACGCCGGCGCGCGCGTGGCCGAGCACGCCGAGCTCGACCGCGATGATCTGCCGACGAGCGCGGGCGTTCGCGACGTCGCGCGACGAGCGATCGAGCGCGCGGCGGCCCTTGGCGACGCACGGCATCCGGCCATTACCTGAAACAACGCCGTCTTTCCCGCTTCCCTTGCGATCAGCCCGATCGGGGCCGTGACGGGGTCGGTTACCCGCCGACCTTCAAATGACAAATCAAAACAGGTCAACCCATGATCAGAATTCGCCGGTCCACCGAGGCCGACGGCGCACGCGTGCTGGATATCTGGCGCAACGCAGTCGACGCCACGCATCACTTCCTAAGCGACGACGACCGTCGTGCGATCGAATCCGACGTTGTCGCGTTCCTGCCCGGTGCGCCGCTTGATCTCGCCGTCGACGAGGACGACCGCCCGATCGGCTTCATGCTGCTCGACGGCAGTCACATGGAAGCCCTGTTCGTCGATCCCGCTCACCATGGCGCAGGTGTCGGGCGGCTGCTCGTGGAAGATGCGCTCAGGCGTCATTCCGACCTGTCGACCGACGTCAACGAGCAGAACGAATCGGCAGCGGGATTCTATGAACGGCTCGGCTTCGAGCGCTGCGGGCGATCGGCGCTCGATGGACAAGGGCGAGCCTATCCGCTGATTCACCTGCGCTATCGCGCGGCACCACCCGCCTCGCCGCAGCACGCATGACCGTGGCCGGCGCGGGATATCGCGCCGCCCTCCACGTCATACGCACCGGGCACGCGAACGCGCCTAACTGATACCAGGTTCGCTCCATTCATGCAGCACGCGCTGCCGGTACGCTGCCACGTCGCGCGTCATGCACGACGCATCGGCAACACACGTTCGACCATTGAAACAGCGCGCTGCATGAAACTGTTGAACCGGTCGGCATCGCGCCGCAGCCCCGCCTGTTGTCCGCCGATCAGGCACAAGTGCACGGCCTGCCCGACGATCTCGGCCTCACCCGGCGTGCGCACCAGCCGGCGCGACGTCTCGATCGCAAACGCGAGCCGCGCCGCGTCGACGCGCTGCTGGAATTCCGCGACCAGCGGATCGTGCAATGCCCATGCGCGAATCGCGATTTCACGCCCCGGCCGTTTCTCGGCGGCAATGCGAAGGTAACGCGCCAGCGTGTCGCCGGCACCGTGGCCCTCCGCCGCATACGCAAGCATGCGCGCGGTGTAGTCGTCCTCCCACGCGGTCAGCAACGTCCTGACGAAGTCTTCGCGATGGCGAAAGTGGTGATAGAACGATCCGCGCGTCACGTTCAGCCGTCGTGCGAGGCTCTCGGCAGAAATGCCCGCATACCCTTCCCCGTCGAGGGCGTCGAAGCCTGCGGCAATCCAGTCGTTTCGCGTCAGTGTGCTCATCGTCATCGCCATACAGGCTGTGTATGGTGCGGCATGGACAGATAGGCTGCGAACTCTATCACGGCCGCCGCCGCTTCCGGCAGCGCGCCACTACGCATGGAGTCCGCCTTGAAAGACATCGCGCTCGTCGCATTCGACCGGTTCACCGATATCGACCTGTTCCTGATGTGGGACATTCTCGGTCGCAACAGCAAGGACTGGCGCGTCCGGATCCTGGGTGCGCAGCCGGTGCTGCATTCCGCCCAGGGTCTGGCCATCCCGACGCACGGCCCGCTCGCCGACGCCAATTGCGCCGACGCCGTCCTGTTTTCGAGCGGCAAGGAAGGCGTACCGGCCGCGCTCGCCGATCCCGATTTTCTGCCGTCGTTCGATTTCGATCCCGAACGCCAGCTTGTCGGGTCGATCTGCGCCGGCGCCTTCATTCTCGAACGGCTCGGGCTGCTGCCCCAGCGCCGCGCCACGACGCACCCCGACGCGCGCGCGGATTTGCAGGCACTCGAGCTGCAAGCGATGGACCAGCCGCTGGTGTGCCACGGCAACGTCGCGACCGCGGGCGGATGCCTTGCGTCGCTCTATCTGACGGGATGGCTGGTGGAATCGATGTTCGATGCGGACAAGCGGCGCGAGACGCTGCTGCCCGTGCTGCCAGCCGGGCAACGGGAGATTTACGAAGCGCTGATCGAGTTCAGTCTCGGGCAGGGTGCGGGACACGCCACGGGCCCGATCCGGATCGTCGAAGGCGGAAACGGGCTTGGGGCATGATGCGCGGGTCTGCCGGTAGCCAGCCCTCTGATGCGGCGTCGTGTGTCCTGCCTGGTCAACGACGGATCAAGACGCATTCGCGCGCGGCCCGAGGCATCGATCGGGTCGGCATGCGTCGCACGGATGATCGTTTCTCGGGCTGGACGAGTCTGTCGTGGGCCGGGAGATGCTAACCTCTCGGCCTCTCTGAACGACACCGCGTGAAGCAACAGGATTCGACCATGCAAACCGTTGCGGTACTGGACTTCGAAACAACCGGACTTTCGCCGAACCTGGGTGATCGTGCGACCGAAATCGCCGTCATCCTCCTCCGGGACGGACAAGTCGTCGACCGTTTCCAGAGTCTGATGAATGCAGGCAGGCACATACCGTCGGATGTCGTCGCGCTGACCGGCATTACGAACGAAATGATCGCATCGGCTCCGCCGGCATCGAAAGTCATGAAGGAAGCGGCTGCGTTCGTCGGCAAACATGCGGTCGTGGCTCACAACGCCGGTTTCGACAAACGGTTCTGGCAGGCGGAGCTCGGGCTGCTCGGCATGACGACCGAGCATGCCTTTGCCTGCACGATGCTCGTGGCGCGACGCATCTACCCGGACGCGCTGAGTCATCGCCTGTCGAGCCTCGCGGACATGCTGCGGTTGCCGAAATCAGGACGCGCGCACCGGGCGATGGTCGATGCAGAAATGGCCAGCCATCTGTGGTGCAGGCTGCAGCAGGACATTGCCCGGACCTACGGGCTGGATCGTATCGATCACGCGCTCATGACACGTGTCCAGGCAACGGCGAAGGCGAAGGTGCCAATGTACTTGCGTTCGCTCGCGGGCGCGCGCGTGTGAGGATCCGGGGCGCGATGGTTCTGACTTGCGCAATCGGATAACGAAAGGCGGGTTGGCAACCTGCCAAGCCGTTTTCCCGTCGCAACGGTCTTCCAGTCAACACCGAATACAAGGAAACGGCAGGACGGCCATTTTATGGCCGCCCACGACGCTGACTAACCGAGTCGCGACTTGTTTTTTGTACTACTTGAGGTCAACAAGAAGCATTTCGAGGGTACCACCGTGGTTGAGGTTTCCCAGATAGGCCACGACCTTCTTCTTCTGTCCAAGCGCGGTGAGCGCGCCTCCAATCTGGATCAGCAACGCCGTGTTCGTTGCATCCACTGCAAACGAATTCGCCCCCTCGTTATTGAGCATGAAAGGAAGGGTATTCTGCTTGTCAAAATAGCCCAGCTGGATTGACTCAACGTCTACGCGTTTCCAACCGTCCGCCTTCTCCGCAAGCTTCTGCATTTCGCTGAATTTTTCGTTCGACATGACAATTTCTCCTGCTATGAGTTGAAAAACCGAAAACCAGGGTCGTATAGCCCGAATCTGGCTTGTACGAGTCACGCATCGATAACGTTCATCACAACCTCCGCGGTGGCTTGAGCCAGTCATCCGCGAAGCGCACCTGCCGGGAAGAAAATAGGCCGCGGGCGCAGCGCAATCAATTACACTCGATTACAGTCGCGGCAAATTGGGAGGGGTCGCGGCACGTCGCTTGCCGACCTCTCTGTCAAGTGGTCTCGCTACGCGAGCACGTGGACGCTGTTTCAAATCCGCGCCTTATGCGCTGCAACTTGTTGCAGATACCGATTGAGTACGGCATGGCGCAGTCGATGAGCGAAGCCGCTGGTCAAACGCGAGCGGAAATCAAGGCAGCCATGACGCCTCATGGCGCACGCGTGTTCTCGGCCGTTCTTGTCGACGAAACACGAAATCCGCGCGATGCACGAATCGGGCTGTGGCGCCGGCCGAGCCAAAAAACAAAAAAGCCCGCTGTGAAGCGGGCTTTGATGTGTTCTGCTATCAGGTCGTCCGGTACATGCCGGACGCCGAATCACTCCCACTCGATCGTCGCCGGCGGCTTCCCCGAGATGTCGTACACCACCCGGTTGATCCCGCGCACCTCGTTGATGATCCGGTTCGACGCGCGGCCGAGCAGCGCGTACGGCAGGTGCGCCCAGTGTGCGGTCATGAAGTCGGTCGTCTGCACCGCGCGCAGCGACGTCACGTAGTCGTACGTGCGACCATCGCCCATCACGCCGACCGACTTCACCGGCAGGAACACCGCGAACGCCTGGCTCGTCAGGTCGTACCAGCTCTTGCCGACATCGGCCTCGCCGCACAGGCCGGCAGCCGCATCCTGCGCGGTCGCCGTCGTGTTGCGCAGCTCTTCGATGAAGATCGCGTCCGCACGCCGCAGCAGTTCAGCGTATTCGCGCTTCACTTCGCCGAGAATCCGCACGCCGAGGCCCGGGCCCGGGAACGGATGGCGGTACACCATCTCCGGCGGCAGGCCGAGCGCGACGCCCAGTTCGCGCACTTCGTCCTTGAACAGGTCGCGCAGCGGCTCGAGCAACTTCAGGCCAAGCGTTTCCGGCAGGCCGCCGACGTTGTGGTGGCTCTTGATCGTCGTCGCCTTCTTCGTCTTCGTACCGCCCGATTCGACCACGTCCGGATAGATCGTGCCCTGCGCGAGCCACTTCGCCTTCGACAGCTTCTTCGCCTCGGCCTGGAACACCTCGACGAACTCGCGGCCGATGATCTTGCGCTTCGCTTCCGGATCGGTCACGCCGGCCAGGTGGCCGAGGAACTGATCGGACGCGTCGACGTGCACGACCTTCGCGTGCAGACGGCCCTCGAACATGTCGAGCACCATCTTGCCTTCGTTCAGGCGCAGCAGGCCGTGGTCGACGAACACGCAGGTGAGCTGGTCGCCGATCGCGCGGTGAATCAGCGCAGCCGCGACGCTCGAATCGACGCCGCCCGACAGGCCGAGAATCACTTCCTCGTCACCGACCTGCTCGCGAATCTTCGCGACGGCTTCCTCGATATGGTTGCGCATGATCCAGTCGGGCTTCGCGCCGGCGATCTGCAGCACGAAGCGCTCGATGATCTGGCGGCCCTTCACCGTATGCGTGACTTCCGGGTGGAACTGCACCGCGTAATAGCCGCGCGCCTCGTCGGCCATGCCGGCGATCGGGCAGCTCGGCGTCGACGCCATCAGCGCGAAGCCCGGCGGCAGCTCGGCGACCTTGTCGCCGTGGCTCATCCAGACCTTCAGCATCCCGTGGCCTTCGGCCGTCGTGAAATCCTCGATGCCGTCGAGCAGGCGCGTATGGCCGTGCGCGCGCATTTCCGCATAGCCGAATTCGCGATGGTCGCTCCACTCGACCTTGCCGCCGAGCTGCACGGCCATCGTCTGCATGCCGTAGCAAATGCCGAGCACCGGCACGCCGAGATCCCACACGGCCTGCGGCGCGCGCAGCTGGTGGTCTTCGTACGTGCTCGCGTGGCTGCCCGACAGGATCACCGCCTTCGGCGCGAACTCGCGGACGAAGTCGTCGGACACATCGTTCGGATGAATTTCGCAGTAGACGTGCGCTTCACGCACGCGTCGCGCAATCAGTTGGGTGACTTGCGAACCGAAGTCGAGAATCAGGATTTTGTCGTGCATGGCTGCGGACGGGATGAAGAGAATAAGAAAAGCAGCGCATCAAGCGCTGCGTCAATAGCATGGACAGCGGCGTCGGGCGGCAGGCGGCACGCGCGACGCATGGCCGGTCAATCCTGCATCGGCGGGCGCTCGTCGAGTGCGACACCGCCCGACGATGATTGGCTGGATGCAGCCGACGAAGGTGAAGCAGGCGCCGCAGGACGGCTGACGGCAGGTTCGACGCGCTGCGGTGCGGGCGACGACGCCGGCGCCATCGCCGGCTCGGCCGGACGCTGCGCCGGAGCGCGCGCGTCGAGCGCCTGCGCCTTCTCGCGCCGGCGCACGGCCGATGCGAGCCGCACGCCGCCGAGGCCGAGCACGATCAGCGCGACCCCGGCCACGGCCGACAGCACCCGGCCGGCGGCCGCGAGCGCGGGACCGCTGCCGGTGCCGATCGACCAGACGATCGTCAGCGCGCCGGTCAGCCAGTACACGTGGCCGACCGACCGCGCGACGGGCGCCGTGAGATCGCCGTTGAACGCCGCATGAAACGCGAGCCACGCGAGCCCGAGCAACGCGATGCCGAACGCCTGGCCGAGCATCGCCGGCTGGATGTTCGCAAGCTGCAGCGCGTTGAAGAGCGACTGCCAGGGCGTCAGCACGAACAACACGCCGAACGCCAGCAGCAGCACGGCATCGATGATCAGCACGGCTCGCAGCAGCGGTTTCATCGGCGGTCAGTCCACGTGGTAGTTCGGCGCTTCCTTCGTGATCTGCACGTCGTGCACGTGCGACTCGCGCATGCCCGCAGCGGTGATCTGGACGAATTCGGCCTTGTCGTGCAGCTCGTCGATCGTCCGGCAGCCGCAGTAGCCCATGCTGGCGCGCACGCCGCCGACCAGCTGGAACAGGATCGCGTTGACCGAACCCTTGTACGCGACGCGGCCTTCGATGCCTTCCGGCACGAGCTTGTCGATGTTCGCCGAGTTGTCCTGGAAGTAGCGGTCTGCCGCGCCGTCCTTCATCGCACCGACCGAACCCATGCCGCGGTACGCCTTGTACTGGCGGCCCTGGTACAGGAACACGTCGCCCGGCGACTCTTCGGTGCCCGCCAGCATGCTGCCCATCATCACCGCGTTCGCGCCGGCCGCGAGGGCCTTCGACACGTCGCCCGAGAAGCGCACGCCGCCGTCGGCGATGCACGGCACGCCGGTGCCCTTCAGCGCTTCCGCGACGTTCGCGATCGCGCTGATCTGCGGCACGCCGACGCCCGCGACGATCCGCGTCGTGCAGATCGAGCCGGGGCCGATACCGACCTTGACCGCGTCCGCGCCGTATTCGACGAGCGCCTTCGCGGCGGCGGCCGTCGCGATGTTGCCGCCGATCACCTCGACGTGCGGGAAATTCTGCTTGACCCAGCGGACGCGCTCGAGCACGCCCTTGCTGTGACCGTGCGCGGTATCGACGACGATCACGTCGACGCCGGCCTGCACCAGCAGCTCGACGCGTTCTTCGTTGTCCGGACCGACGCCGACCGCCGCGCCTGCGCGCAGCTTGCCGTGTTCGTCCTTGCACGCGTCCGGGTGCTCGGTCTGCTTCGTGATGTCCTTGACGGTCATCAGGCCGCGCAGTTCGAACGCGTCGTTGACGACCAGCACGCGCTCGAGGCGGTGGCTGTGCATCAGCGCCTTCGCTTCGGCGAGCGGCGTGCCTTCCTTGACCGTGACGAGGCGCTCGCGCGGCGTCATGATCGACTTGACCGGCTCGTCGAGGCGCGTTTCGAAACGCAGGTCGCGGTTCGTGACGATGCCGACGAGCTGCGGGCCTTCGACGACCGGGAAACCCGAGATGCCATGCTGGCGCGACAGCGCGATTACATCGCGCACCTTCATTTGCGGCGGCACCGTGATCGGGTCACGGACGACACCCGACTCGAAACGCTTGACCTTCGCGACCTCGCGGGCCTGTTCGGCCGGCGTGAGGTTCTTGTGGACGATACCGACGCCACCCTGCTGCGCCATCGCGATCGCGAGACGACCTTCGGTGACCGTGTCCATGGCGGCGGACACGAGCGGCATGTTCAGGGAGATGTTGCGGGTCAGCTTGGTCTTGAGGCTGGTGTCGCGCGGGAGAACGTCGGAGAAGGCGGGTACGAGGAGCACGTCATCGAAAGTGAGTGCTTTTTGGATCAGACGCATGGCAAATCCTATGGGCGCAAAAGCGAATTATACGCGAAGCGCTGCGAATTTTCACAACACGAACAACGGCTTAGCCGTTTTCGTGCGTTCGGGGGCCGAATCGTTCGGATCGCCGTTCGGTTCGTTTTCGATCGCCTTTCGTTTCACCGCCGCATCGAGCCATTCGCGCAACGGGCTGCGCCGCGGCAGCTGCGGCTGTCGCGGCCGAGCCACACGCCAGCCGCGGCACCGGTCGCCCGCGGCCCGGCAACGCGCCGGATCGGCTCGCCTCCCCGGCCTTATACCAGCCCGGCCGCGCGCGCGATCATCGCGAGGCCGCCCCCGATCGCGATACCGCCGACCAGCCGCGCAACACGCTCGCCGGCCGGCGCCAGCCGCTCGGCGGCGATCGCGACCGTCACGGCGGTCGTCACGCGCAGATCCATCATGCCGGCCGCCAGCGCGATCGCCATCAGGTTCCCGCAACAGGCGCCGCAACGCATCGCGGTTCGCACGCCGTGCCGCCAGGCCGCGCCGGCGGCCGCCCGCGACCGGTGCGGGCCCGCCGCCGCGTGCCGGCAGCACGCCAGCCGGCGCGCCTTCCACGCCGAGAACTGCAACACGCCCGCGCCGAGCACGACCGCGCCGGCCGTGAACGGCATCGCACGGGCGAGCGCCGGCAGCCGTGCGGCGGCGGCCGTCAGCGTCCCGCCGAGCGCAAACGTCACCGCGCCGAGCGCCATCCATACCGCGAAATAGCCGGCGCCCGCGACGACGACCAGCCCGGTCGAGCGCGCAGCGCCCAGCGGGCCGACGCTCTGCCGGTACCGCCAGAGCGTCGGCGCCAGCACGGGCAGCATCATCGTCACCGTCATCGCACCCCACATGCCGGCGAACGCCGCGAACGCGCGGCCGGCGCCCCATCCGCATGGCCGCAGCCACGCCGACGACAGCGTCCAGCCGCCGGGCATCGGCTCGTCGCCCATCGCGTCCATCGACGCGTGCTGCGCCAGTGTGACCATCGCCGCGGCGGCGAACACCGCGACGAGCGCCGTGCCGAATGCGCGATCGCGGCCCCTGTCGCCGATTGCCGGCCGTGTCATCGCACGCTCCTCCCGCCCGTCGCCGGCCCGCGCTCAACCGCGCGCGTATTCATCGTGGCGGCGCCACCACGGGCCTGCCTCGTTGCGCCCGCGCGGCGCGCGATCGAGCCACTGGTACATCCCCCAC
The DNA here is from genome assembly GCF_019091065.1 of Burkholderia sp. GbtcB21. Classification (NCBI taxonomy): domain Bacteria; kingdom Pseudomonadati; phylum Pseudomonadota; class Betaproteobacteria; order Burkholderiales; family Burkholderiaceae; genus Burkholderia; species Burkholderia sp. GbtcB21. The sequence continues at coordinate 277,652 of NZ_JAGXKA010000005.1, read as the reverse complement.
AGCCCGTCGAGCCCGCGCGCATAGGTCGAGTACGTGTGATAGACGGCACCGTCCTCGCGCACGAACGCGCTCATCCCCGGCCGGTCCAGCGAATACGTGACCGCGTCGGTGCCGCACGTCGCCGCGAACTGCACGACGGGCGCCGGTGGCGGATCCATGTCCATCGCGTGCCCCGCCCGCGCGTAGTTGTATTCGACGTCGCCCGTGCGCTGCTGCGTTTCGGTGAACGACACGTTGAAGTCGAAGTTGAAATCGCTGCCGACCGACGACGCCCACGGGAAGGTCCACCCCATCCGCTGCCGGTACGCGAGCAGCTTCGCGAGCGGCGCGCGCGACACGGCCGCGAGCGTTACGTCGTGGTTCGCCAGGTGTACGGCAAAACCGTCGAAACCGTCCGCAAGCGCCGAGCACGACGGGCAACCGGCCTTGTAGTCGGGGCCGAACATGAAGTGATAGACGAGCAGTTGCGAACGGCCGCGAAACAGGTCGTCGAGCGTCGCCTGCCCGTCTTCCGTGTCGAACCGGTAGGTCTTGTCGACGCGCACCCAAGGCAGTGCCTGGCGCCGCCGCGCGAGTTCGTCGCTTTGCCGCGTCAGCGCCTTTTCTGCTTCGAGCAGCGCCCTGCGCTCGGCCAGCCATTCGTCGCGCGTTCCGGTGAGATGGGTCGTCATTGCGGGTTCCTCCTTCCGATGGGTATCCGGGCACGGCGTACGGCGCCGTGTGCGTGGTGCTAGATTAGTGCTCGGCATCGGGCCGGAGGGAGTGACAAGTGTGTCGGGATTCGAATGGATTCGTTGATCACCGCGGCCGCGCGCGCGCTCGCGGCCGGTGACGCGCTCGGTGCGCTGAACCGCGTCGCGCTGCGCGACGACGCGCCGGCGCTCGCGCTGCGCGGCATCGCGATGGCGCAGCTCGGCGATTTCGAACGCGCGCGGGCACTCGTGCGCGGCGCCGCGCGCGCGTTCGGCGCGAAGGAAGCCGTGGCGCGTGCGCGCTGCGTCGTCGCCGAAGCCGAGATCGCGCTCGCGTCGCGCGACCTCCGCTGGCCGACGCGCGCGCTCGATGCCGCGTGCGCGACGCTCGACGCGCACGGCGACCGCGCGAATGCCGCGCATGCGCGCTATCTCGGCGTGCGCCGGCTGCTGCTGATCGGTCACATCGACGATGCCGAACGAATGCTCGCGCATCTCGATCCCGCGCCGCTGCCGGCCGCGTCGCGCGCCGCCCATGAACTGATCGCGGCCGGCATCGCGATGCGCCGCATTCGCACGCATGCGGCCCGCGCGGCGCTCGCCCGTGCACACGCAGCCGCCCGCGACGCCGGCATCGCCGCGCTGACGGCCGAAGTCGACACCGCCGCGCGCGTGCTCGATGCGCCGGCCGCGCGACTCATCGCGCGCGGCACGTCGCGGCTCGTACAGCTCGACGAAGTCGAGACGCTGTTCGCGTCGAATACGCTCGTCGTCGACGCGTGCCGCCACACGGTGCGCGACGCGCGCACGACCGTGTCGCTCGCGCGCCGCCCGGTGCTGTTCGTGCTCGCCCGCGCGCTCGGCGAGGCGTGGCCGGCCGACGTGTCGAGAAACGCGCTCGTGGCCGCCGCGTTCCGCGCGAAACATGCGGACGAATCGCATCGCGCGCGCCTGCGCGTCGAGATCGGCCGGCTCCGAGCAGTGCTGCGGCCGCTCGCGAACGTCACCGCGACGCCGCGCGGCTTCGCGCTCGAACCGCTCGGCGTGCGCGAGACCGTCGTACTCGCGCGCCCGGTCGACGATCGCCACGCGGCCGTGCTCGCGCTCCTCGCCGACGGCGAGGCGTGGTCGAGCTCCGCGCTGGCGCTCGCGCTCGGTGCGAGCCAGCGCACCGTGCAGCGCGCGCTCGACGTGCTCGCCGAAGCAGCCAAGGTGCAGGCGCTCGGCCGCGGCCGCGCGCGCCGCTGGATGACGCCGCCGCTGCCCGGATTCGCGACGACCTTGTTACTCCCTGCCGCGCTGCCGGGAGATTAGGATGGCCTCACCGAACGACGAGGTGACGAACATGAAACGCTCCAATGCAGACATCATTCGCGAGTACGGCCCGTTTCCGGGCGTCGACGGCGTGCACGGCGTCACGTTCGACGGGCGGCACGTGTGGTACGCGTCCGGCGACAAGCTGAATGCGCTCGATCCGGAGCGCGGCACGACCGTCCGCTCGCTCGATGTCGCCGCGCACGCGGGCACGGCGTTCGACGGCCGCCACCTGTTCCAGATCGTCGAGGACCGCATCGAGAAGATCGATCCGGAATCGGGCCGCGTGCTCGCGACGATTCCGGCACCCGGCGGCGGCGCCGACTCGGGGCTCGCGTGGGCCGAAGGCACGCTGTGGGTCGGCCAGTACCGCGAACGCAAGATTCATCAGATCGATCCCGAATCGGGCGCCGTGCTGCGCACGATCGAATCGAACCGCTTCGTCACCGGCGTGACGTGGGTCGACGGCGAGCTGTGGCACGGCACCTGGGAAGCCGACCAGAGCGATTTGCGGCACGTCGATCCGCGTACGGGCCAGGTGCTCGAGCAAGTCGACATGCCGTCCGGCGTCGGCGTGTCGGGGCTCGAATCCGACGGCCACGATCTTTTCTACTGCGGCGGCGGCAACAGCGGCAAGCTGCGCGCCGTGCGGCGCCCAGCGCACGTGCGGGCGTCGGGCGACGGCACCGGTGCGACGCCCGACCCGGCCGACGGCTGATTCGCACCGTACCGCGGCCGCGAACCCTCGATAACCAGGAACGGATCGCGGCCGCTCCGTCGCACGGCACGCTGAAGCCCCGCCACACCCCGAGTGCAGGAATGAACAAGACGCCGCCGAACCGGCGTCGCTAAGATGCGCGCTCGTCAGTCATGTGTTCGGAGCGGTCGATGCGGCGCGGTGTGGTCTATGGTGTCCTGGCAGGTGCCCTGTGGGGCATGGTGTTTCTCGTTCCGCGGCTGCTGACCGACTTCTCGCCGCTGCTGCTGAGCGTCGGCCGCTATGCGATGTATGGCCTCGTGTCGCTCGCGGCCGCGCTGCCGGCCGCTCGCTCGCTGCTCGCGCGGCTGACCCGCGAGGATCTCGTCGCGCTCATGAAGCTCGCCGTCGTCGGCAACGTCGCGTACTACATGCTGCTGTCCGGCGCCGTGCACCTGATCGGCATCGCGCCCAGTTCGCTGATCGTCGGCGTGCTGCCCGTCACCGTCACGCTCGCGGGCCTCGGCGACCACGGCGCCGTGCCGCTGCGGCGGCTTGCCGTCCCGCTCGCACTGGTGATCGCGGGTATCGTCTGCATCAACGTCGACCTGTTCACGTCCGAGGCCGCGCATGCGACGACGCTCGGCCAGAAGCTCGCGGGCATCGCCTGCGCGGCCGGCGCGCTCGGGAGCTGGACCTGGTACGCGGTCGCGAACACGCGCTACCTGCAGCGCCATCATCATTTCGGCGGCAACGAATGGTCGGTGCTGTGGGGTGTCGTGACGGGCCTGATCGGCGCACTCTGCTGGATCGCGATCCTCGCGCTGCCGGCCGGCACGGTGCAGGCGGCCGTCCCGGCGTCGCGCTGGCAACTGTTCTGGCTGCTGAACCTCGTACTCGCGATCGGCGCGTCGTGGCTCGGCAACGGGCTGTGGAATGCGGCGTCGAAGCGGTTGCCGCTCACGCTGTCGGGCCAGTTGATCGTGTTCGAAACCGTGTTCGCGATGCTCTACGCGTTCGTGTACGACCAGCGGATGCCGCACGCGCTCGAGATCGCCGCGCTCGTGCTGCTGCTCGCTGGCGTGTACGGCTCGGTGCGACAGCACGGCGATACGCCCGCCGGCGGCGACACGCCGGGCAGCGCGTCGGTCAACGCGAACGCCGCGGCCCACTGAGCGCCGCGGCGTTTGATCGGACGAATCGGAGCGGAAGGAGCGAAAGAAGCGGAACCGCGCGCGTCAGCGCGCGTCCTTGTGCATCCACTTGCGGCCCTCGATGGAGCCGGCGCGGCGGGACTTGTCGACGCGCCGCTGGCGCGCCAGTTTCGGATCGACGATCAGCGGGCGGTAGATCTCGACGCGGTCGTGGTCGGCGAGCGGCGCGTCGAGCGGTGCGAGCTTGCCGTACACACCCGTCTTCGCTTGCGCGAGGTCGATCTCCGGGTGCAGCGCGAGCACGCCGCTCGCGTCGATCGCCGAGCGAACGGTCGCGCCTTCGGGCAGCGACACCCGAATCAGCGTCTGGCGGTCCGGCAGTGCATAGCAGACTTCGATCGACAGCATCGCGTCACCCCTTCCCGTAGCGCTGGTCCGCGCGCTTCACGAACGAATCGACGAACGTGTTCGCGATGTGGCTGAACACCGGCCCGATGATTTTCTCGAGCAGGATGCTCGAAAACTCGTAGTGCAGCGCGAATTCGATCTTGCACGCATCGGCGCGCAGCGCGGTGAAGCGCCACGAGCCCGTGAACTTCTTGAACGGGCCGTCCGTGAACTCCATGTCGATCCGCGTCGGACGCTGCTGCGTGTTGCGCGTCGCGAAATGCTGCTTGATGCCCTTGAAGTTGATATCGATGCGCGCTTCCATCCCGCTGTCGTCCTGACGGCGAATCTCGACGCCGCCGCACCAGGGCAGGAAATTGGGGTAATCGGCCACGTCGGTGACGAGGTCGAACATCTGTTCCGCCGAATGACGGATCAATACGGTTTTCTGGACATCTGCCATAAATCGCGCGGCATCGCTGAAGGTGGGAAAGCAAGCCGGGCGATTCTCGCCCCGCTTTGCTAAAATCGTGATTTTAAACGAGTTGGCCCAATCCATTCATGAGCATCATCGACAACAGGAAGGCGCACTTCGATTATCACATCGAGGAACGCTACGAGGCGGGGCTCGTGCTGGAGGGCTGGGAAGTCAAGGCGCTGCGCGCCGGGCGCGGCCAGATCAAGGAAGGCTACGTCGTGGTGAAGAACGCGGAGATCTTCCTGATCGGCACCCATATCAGCCCGCTGCCCGAGGCTTCGACGCACATCAAGCCCGACCCGGTTCGCACGCGCAAGCTGCTGCTGCACCGTGAGGAAATCAAGAAACTGATCGGCAAGGTCGAGCAGCGCGGCTACACGCTCGTGCCGCTGAACTTCCACTACAAGGGCGGCCGCGTGAAGTGCGACATCGCGCTCGCGAAGGGCAAGAAGCTGCACGACAAGCGCGAAACCGAGAAGAAGCGCGACTGGGAACGCGAGAAGGCACGCATCATGCGCGCCGGCGCCTGACACGCGCGACGCGTATCGCAAACGACACGGCCCGCTCGAAGCGGGCCGTGTTGCCGCACGCGGCAACCGCCTGCGCATCGGACAATTCCGGCTCAGCCCTTCCCGCCCGCGGCCGGCGACGCGTTCTTGACGATCGACATCGCCGACGCGATCGCACTGCCGAGATCCGACAGATTCGACGGCACGATCAGCGTATTGCCCTGCTTCGCGAGATTCGAGAACGCGCCGACATACTGCTCGGCGACCTTCAGGTTCACCGCGTCCATCCCGCCCTGCGACTGCATCGCGTTCGCGATCTTCTGGATCGCCTGCGCGTTTGCCTCGGCCACGGCAAGAATCGCGGCGGCCTCGCCCTGCGCCTGATTGATCGCGGCCTGCCGCTCGCCTTCGGACTTCTGGATCGCCGCCTCGCGCGCACCCGACGCGAGGTTGATCTGTTCCTGCTTGCGGCCTTCGGACGCGGCGATCAGCGCGCGCTTCTCGCGCTCGGCGGTGATCTGCGCCTGCATCGCGTGCAGGATCTCCTTCGGCGGCGTCAGGTCCTTGATCTCGTAGCGCAGCACTTTCACGCCCCAGTTCGCCGCGGCCTCGTCGAGCGCCGACACGATGCTGTGGTTGATGAAGTCGCGCTCCTCGAAGGTCTTGTCGAGCTCCAGCTTGCCGATCACCGAGCGTAGCATCGTTTGCGACAACTGCGTGATCGCGAGCACAAAGTTGCTCGACCCGTACGACGCCTTCATCGGGTCCATCACCTGGAAATACAGCACGCCGTCGACCTGAAGCTGCGTGTTGTCGCGCGTGATGCAGATCTGGCTCGGCACGTCGAGCGGAATTTCCTTCAGCACGTGCCGGTACGCGATGCGATCGACGAACGGCAGCACGATGTTCAGCCCCGGCGACAGCGTCGCGTGATAGCGCCCGAAGCGCTCGAGCACCCACGCATGCTGCTGCGGCACGATCTTCACCGTCTTCGACACGATCACGATCGCGATGACGAGCAGGACAACCCAGATGATCAGCGAATCCATGAAATATTCCCTCCTTGTTGTATCGGCGGACAATCAGCCCGCGGGTTTCGCCACGACCACGAGACAGTTGCCGCGCACGGCGCTTACCTGATACACGTGCGCATCGTCGCGCTCGCCGTTCGCCAGCTCGACGTCCCAGTCGGCGCCGCGATACTGCACGCGCGCACGGCCGTCACGCCACGCGTCGACCGTGACGGTCGCGCCGATATCGAGATTGACGTCGGGATTCGTCGACGTGTCGCGCTTCTGCTTGCGGCCGAGCCCCGAACGGCGCAGCACGATCATTGCGACGATCGCGACCACGGCCGCCGCGCCGAACTGCACGTGCGGCGCGAAACCCGCCAGTTGCAGCAAGCCGCCCGCGAGAAAGCCGAGCGCGATCATCAGCAGATAGAACGTGCCCGTCAGCAACTCGGCCACGACCAGCACACCCACCGCGACCCACCAGAACAGATGCCCCGACATCATTGTGGTCTCCAGAAAACATCCCCCACGCTCACTTGGCACGCTTGGGGCGGCCCGGCGCGTACCGACAAACAAAAACACCCCGGCGCCTACCGGGGTGTTTATAGCATGAACCTTGCATTTTGCCTTCAACGAAAGCGCAGCGGACCCGCGCTTTCGCCGAAGGTGCGTTACCGGCCGTTACTTCCGGTTGGCGAGCGCCTGCCACGTATCGATGATCGTGTCCGGGTTCAGCGAGATCGACACGATGCCTTCGTCGGCCAGCCATTGCGCGAAGTCCGGGTGATCGGACGGGCCCTGGCCGCAGATGCCGACGTACTTGCCCATCTTGCGGCAGGTGTCGATCGCACGCTTCAGCAGGAACTTGACGGCCGGATCGCGTTCGTCGAAGTCGACTGCCAGCAGTTCCATGCCCGAGTCGCGGTCGAGGCCGAGCGTGAGCTGCGTGAGGTCGTTCGAGCCGATCGAGAAACCGTCGAAGTGCTGCAGGAAGTCTTCGGCGAGGATCGCGTTGGTCGGGACTTCGCACATCATCACGAGGCGCAGGCCGTTTTCACCGCGCTTCAGGCCGAACTTCTCGAGCAGGCCGACGACACGCTCCGCCTGCTTCACGGTACGCACGAACGGCACCATGATCTCGACGTTGGTCAGGCCCATCTCGTCGCGCACGCGCTTCAGTGCACGGCACTCCATCTCGAACGCCGGCGCGAAGTCTTCCGCGATGTAGCGCGACGCGCCGCGGAAGCCCAGCATCGGGTTTTCCTCGTCCGGCTCGTAACGCGAACCGCCGATCAGCTTCTTGTACTCGTTCGACTTGAAGTCGGACAAGCGCACGATCACGGGCTTCGGATAGAACGCCGCGGCGATCGTCGCGACACCTTCCGTCAGCTTGTCGACGTAGAACTGACGCGGCGACGCGTGGCCGCGCGCGACGCTCTCGACGGCCTTCTTCAGGTCCTGGTCGATGTTCGGGTACTCGAGAATCGCCTTCGGGTGAACGCCGATGTTGTTGTTGATGATGAACTCGAGACGCGCGAGGCCCACGCCGCCGTTCGGCAGCTGCGAGAAGTCGAACGCGAGCTGCGGATTGCCGACGTTCATCATGATCTTGACCGGGATTTCCGGCAGTTCGCCGCGCTGCACTTCCGTGACTTCCGTCTCGAGCAGGCCGTCGTAGATCTTGCCTTCGTCGCCTTCCGCGCACGACACGGTGACGAGCGCGCCGTCCTTCAGCACGTCGGTTGCGTCGCCGCAGCCGACGACCGCCGGCACGCCGAGCTCACGCGCGATGATCGCCGCGTGACAGGTCCGGCCGCCACGGTTCGTGACGATCGCGGCTGCACGCTTCATCACCGGCTCCCAGTTCGGGTCGGTCATGTCGGCAACCAGCACGTCGCCCGGCTGCACGCGTTCCATTTCCGACGGATCCTGGATCACGCGCACGCGGCCCGCGCCGATCTTCTGGCCGATCGCGCGGCCCGTCGCGAGAACCTGCGACTGGCCCTTCAGCTTGAAGCGCTGCTCGGCCTTGCCGCTCGCCTGGCTCTTCACCGTTTCCGGACGCGCCTGCAGGATGAAGATCTTGCCGTCGCGGCCGTCCTTGCCCCACTCGATGTCCATCGGACGCTGGTAGTGCTTCTCGATGATGACCGCGTACTTCGCCAGCTCGATCACGTCCTCGTCGGTGATCGAGTAGCGGTTGCGCTGCTCGTGCGACACGTCGACCGTCTTCACGCGGCCCGGCTCGCCCGGCTGCGTGAATTCCATCTTGATCAGCTTCGAGCCGATCGAGCGGCGGATGATCGGGTATTTGTCCTGTGCGAGCGTCGTCTTGAACACATAGAACTCGTCCGGGTTCACCGCGCCCTGCACGACGGTTTCGCCCAGGCCGTAGCTCGACGTGATGAACACGGCGTCCTTGAAGCCCGATTCGGTGTCGATCGTGAACATCACGCCGGCGGCGCCGACGTCCGAGCGGACCATGCGCTGCACGCCGGCCGACAGAGCGACCTCGGCGTGCGTGAAGCCCTTGTGCACGCGGTACGAGATCGCGCGGTCGTTATACAGCGACGCGAACACGTGCTTCATGCGGTCGAGCACGTCTTCGATGCCGACGACGTTCAGGTACGACTCCTGCTGGCCGGCGAACGATGCGTCGGGCAGGTCTTCCGCGGTCGCGGACGAGCGCACGGCGAACGACAGCTCGCCCGGCGAGCCGTTCTTCAGGACTTCGAACTGCGCGCGGATTTCCTGCTCGAGGCGCGCCTGCATCGGCGCGTCGACGATCCACTTGCGGATTTCGGCACCGGCTTCGGCGAGCGCCTTCACGTCGTCGATGTCGAGCGACTCGAGACGCTTGGCGATGCGGTCGGTAAGGTCGTTGTGCGTGAGGAAATCGCGGAAAGCGAGCGCGGTCGTGGCGAAACCGGTGGGCACGCGAACGCCAGCTTCGGAAAGCTGGCTGATCATCTCGCCGAGCGACGCATTCTTGCCGCCGACGATCTCCACATCGGTCATCCGCAACTGCTCGAACGGAATTACATACGCCTGGTCCTTTGCGACGTTTGCTGCGTTAGTCATACAAGCCCCTAAGTGTGAAAAAAATGCTCGATCGCGCAAGTGGGCTTGGACGCGGGCGCTTGCAAAAAGGCGCGGCGCGTCTTGCGCAACCTGTTAGATAAACAATCGCAGCGGCGGAAAAACCTTCCGACCCGATTTGCAAAAATCCCGGCAGAACGGCGATATTTTCAGACCAATCGCCAAACTTGCCGGGAATTTTGGAATCGCGCGGCCGGGCCACGAGCGCCGTTCGCGCCCTGCCCCCGCAATTGCTTATCCAACAGGTTGCCGCTATTCTACCGTGCCGGCTGCCGGATGTGGCGCGACCTTGTCACTGTGTCTGGAGGCGAACCTCCAGCCGCCCCGTGCAACCGCCCTTCACGTTCGACGCCCAGATTCATGCTGCCTACCGTTTTCATCGTCTCCGACGGCACCGGGATTACTGCCGAAACCTTCGCGCATTCGATCCTCTCCCAGTTCGACCAGAAATTCCGTCTCGTGCGCGTGCCGTTCGTCGACTCGCTCGACAAGGCCTATGCGACCGTCGAGAAGATCAACGAGGCCGCCGTGCACGACGGCCGCCGCGCGATCGTGTTCACGACGCTCGTCGACAGCGAGTCGAACGACATCGTCAAGCGCTCGAACGCGCTCGTGCTCGACATGTTCCAGCGCTTCGTCGAGCCGCTCGAGCAGGAACTGGAGCTCAAGTCGAGCCACGCGATGGGCCGCGGCCACCAGAACGCGGACACCGAGGAATACAAGACGCGGATCGAGGCGATCAACTTCTCGCTCGCGCACGACGACGGCCAGTCGAACCGCAACCTGTCGGAGGCCGACGTGATCCTCGTCGGCGTGTCGCGCAGCGGCAAGACGCCGACGAGCCTGTATCTCGCGATGCAGTACGGCGTGAAGGCCGCGAACTATCCGCTGATTCCGGAAGACTTCGAACGCGGCAAGCTGCCGTCGGCGCTCTCCGCGCACCGTGAAAAGCTGTTCGGGCTGTCGATCGACCCGCAGCGCCTGTCCGAGATCCGCAACGAGCGGCGGCCGGGCAGCAAGTACGCTGCGCCCGAGAACTGCCGCTTCGAGATCAACGAGGCAGAAGCGATGATGCGTCGCGAAGGGATCAAGTGGCTGTCGTCGACGCACAAGTCGATCGAGGAAATCGCGACGACGATCCTGCAGGAAATCCGCCTCGACCGGCAGTCGTACTGAGCGCCGGCGCACACGCGGCCGCTCGGCCGCCGCCGGAAAAACAAAAAGGCCGCGTCGAACGCGGCCTTTTTCGTGGTGCGGCGAATGCTGGCGTGGGGCGTCACGCAGGCCGCTGCTGTCGCACCTGCTCGAACAGGCAGACCGCCGCTGCTGCCGCGACATTCAGCGACTCCATCCCGCCCGGCTGCGGAATCGTCACGCGATGCGTGGCCGCATCGCGCCAGAACGCCGATACGCCGGCGCCCTCGTTGCCGAACACCCATGCGACAGGCCCCGACAGGTCGCAGTCGTAGAGCGCCTGCGCGCCATGCGAATCGGTCAGCGCGACCGGCACGTCGAGGCGTTCGGCGAGCGCCGCGGCGTCAACATCCTCATGGATCGACAGCAGGAAATGCGCACCCATGCCCGAGCGCAGCACCTTCGACGACCACGCGTAGGCCGTGCCCGGCGCACAGAACACGTGACGCACACCGGCCGCCGCGGCGCTGCGCAGGATCGAGCCGACGTTGCCGGCGTCCTGCACGCCGTCGAGCACGACCGACGTGTGCGTCACGCGCTCCGGCAGCGGTTGCGCCGGCCGGTCGACGAGCAGCAGGAACCCGACGCCGTTGACGACGTTCGACAACTGCCCGAACAGCGCATCGGGCAGCGTGACGACACGCTGCGCGTCGACGCGCGCGACGATCGCCTGCGCCTCGGCGTGGCCGAGCGCGCCTTCGGTCGCCACGCACAGCTCGGGCGTCGCACCCGTATCGAGGTACGCGCTCGCGAGATGGAATCCTTCGAGCAGCGCCTGGCCGCTGCGGCGCTGATGGTGCGTCGAACCCGCGAGCGCCTTCAGGCGCTTGTACAGCGGGTTGTCGCGGGAAGTAATGCTTTTCATCGAATCAGGTCGAGTGCCGCGCGGACCGGCGCGAACGAGCGCCGATGCGCTTCGCACGGGCCGTGCTCGCGCAGCGCGGCAAGGTGTTTCGCGGTGCCGTAACCCGCATGCACGTTGAAACCGTATACCGGGAAGCGTTCGTGCAGGTCGACGAGCATGCGGTCGCGCGTGACCTTCGCGAGGATCGATGCGGCCGAGATGCTCGGTACGAGCGCATCGCCGCTGACGATCGCCTCGGCACGCACCGTCAGCGTCGGGCAGCGGTTGCCGTCGATCTGCGCAAGCGTCGGCAGGACCGACAGGCCCTCGACGGCCCGCTTCATCGCAAGCATCGTCGCATGCAGGATGTTCAGCGTATCGATTTCGTCGACGCTTGCCGACGCAACGCAATACGCGCGCGAACGCGCGACGATCAGGTCGTACAGCACGTCGCGCTTCTTCGCGGACAGCGCCTTCGAATCGTCGAGCCCGTCGATCGGCTGCGCCGGATCGAGAATCACCGCGGCGGCCACCACCGGCCCCGCGAGCGGGCCGCGGCCGGCTTCGTCGACACCGCAGACGATCTCGTCGGGCCGGCTGAAGTCGAAGCCGCCCTGCACGTCGCTCGACGCGCGGCGACGCGGTGCACGTACTGCCGTCATGCGCGCCCCTTGCGTTGTTCGAGCACGCGCACGACCGCTTCGGCCGCCTTCGCAGCCGTGTTCTGCCGCAGCGAAAGATGCATTTCGGTAAACACGTCGGTCAGCGTGCGGCGGTTCGCGTCGTCGCGCAGCTGCGTGAGCGTCGCATCGGCGAGCGCCTCGGGCGTCGCGAAATGCTGCAGCAGCTCGGGCACGACGAAGCGCCCCGCCAGGATGTTCGGCAAGCCGACATACGGCAGGTAGCCCTGCCGGCGCATGATCTGCCCGGTCAGCCAGGGCACCTTGTACGAGATCACCATCGGCTTCTTCAGCAGCGCGGCTTCCAGCGTGACGGTGCCGCTCTTCACGAGGATCGCGTCGGCGGCCGTCATCGCGACCTGCGAGCGGCCATCGGTGATCGTCAGCGCGAGCTGCGGATGCGCGTCGACGAGCGGCTGCAGCAGCTCGCGCAGCGCGGGCGTCGCCGCCGGCATCACGAACCGCACGCCGGGCTCGCGCTGCTGCATCAGCGCCATCGCCGCGAAAAACGTCGGGCCGATCAGCGCGATCTCCGAGCGCCGGCTGCCCGGCAGCACCGCGATCACGGGACCGTCCGCGGGCAGGCCGAGCGCGATGCGCGCACCGTGCGTGTCGGGCTCGAGCGGAATCTCGTCGGCCAGCGGATGGCCGACGTAGGTCGACGCGACGCCGGCCTTGTCGAGAATCGCCGGCTCGAACGGGAACAGGCACAGCATGTGATCGACGGACTTGGCGATCTTTTTGATCCGGCCGCCGCGCCATGCCCAGATCGACGGGCACACGAAGTGGATCGACGGGATGCCCGCGTCGCGCACGGCCTGTTCGACACTGAAGTTGAAATCCGGCGCGTCGATGCCGATGAACGCGGCCGGCCGCTCCGCGAGCAGCTGGCGCTTCAGCTCGCCGCGAATCCGCAGGATCTCGGGAATCTGGCCCAGCGCCTCGACATAACCGCGCACGGTCAGCTTGTCCATCTGCCAGTGCGAATCGAAGCCCTGCGCGATCATCCGCGGCCCGCCGATCCCGTAGTACTGGGCCGATTCGGGCAGCCGCTCGCGCAGCCCGCCGAGCAGCGACGCCGCGAGCAGGTCGCCCGATGGCTCGCCTGCCACCATCGCGAGCCGAAGCTGATTGGTCGGAAACGGCATCGCTTAGCGGATGATGCCGCGTTGCGACGCGTCGATGAACTCGACGAGCGCCTTCACCGGCGCATCGCCGTCGCCGCCCGCCTCCGCCAGCTCGCGCAACTGCACCTTCGCTTCCTCGAGCGACAGGCCGTTCTTGTACAGCAGGCGGTACGCGCTGCGCAGCGCCGAAATCGCGTCGGGCGAGAAACCGCGCCGGCGCAGCCCTTCGATGTTGATCCCGTGCGGCTCGGCCTTGTTGCCTGCCGCGATCACGAACGGCGGAATGTCCTGCACGAGCGCCGACGCGCCGCCCAGCATCGAGTGCGCACCGATGCGCACGAACTGGTGAACGCCCGACATCCCGCCGACGATCGCCCAGTCGCCGATCTCGACGTGGCCGGCCATCTGCGCGTTGCTCGACAGGATCACGTGGCTGCCGACGCTGCAGTCATGGCCGATGTGCACATAGGCCATGATCCAGTTGTCGTCGCCGAGCGTCGTCACGCCGACGTCCTGCACGGTGCCCGTGTGGATCGTCGTGAATTCGCGGATCGTGTTGCGGTTGCCGATCACGAGCTTCGTCGGCTCGTCCTTGTACTTCATGTCCTGCGGACGGCCGCCGACCGATGCGTAATGGCCGATGCGATTGTCCTCGCCGAGCGTCGTGTGGCCTTCGATCACGCTGTGCGAGCCGATCGTCGTGCGCGCGCCGATCGTGACGTTCGGGCCGACGATCGCGTACGGGCCGATCTCGACCGATTCGTCGATCTGCGCGCCCGCTTCGACAATCGCGGTGGGATGAATCCTGGTCATGCGCCGTTGCCTCTCGATGTGATGTGTCGCGTTGCGTTGCCCATGCGTGCCGCGTCGCTCAGGGCGCCGCGTCGGCCGTCTTGACCGTGCACATCAGTTCGGCTTCCGCCGCCACCTTGCCGTCCACTTCCGCCACCGCCTTGAACTTCCAGATGCCGCGGATGTAGCGTTCGAACGTCACGTTCAGAATCAGTTGGTCGCCCGGTTCGACCACGCGCTTGAAGCGCGCGCCGTCGATCCCGACGAAGTAATACAGCGTGTTCTCCGGATCCTTCGGCTGCTCTTCCGCGAAGGTCAGCAGCGCCGCGGCCTGCGCGAGCGCCTCGAGGATCAGCACGCCCGGCATCACCGGCCGCTTCGGGAAGTGCCCCTGGAAGAACGGCTCGTTGATCGACACGTTCTTCAGCGCTTTGATCCCTTTGTGCGGCTCGAGTTCGAGCACGCGATCGACGAGCAGAATCGGGTAGCGATGCGGCAGCAGCGTGAGGATCTTGTGGATGTCGAGATTGATTTTTTCAGTGCTCATGATGGTTCGTCTCACGCAGAGGCTGCGCGGTGGTGATGCAAAGGCTGAAGCGGGCCGCCATGCGGCCCAGTCTGACAAACCGGGCCGGTTGCGCTGGCCGTGCCCGGTTGGTGGTCTCGCATGGCGCGCTCAGGCGTCCGTGCCGCCCTGGGCGGCGAGCGCGGCTTCGAGCGCCTTGATTCGGTCGCGCAGCTTGTCGAGGTTGCGCACGAGCGCGGCGCTCTTGTTCCATTCGCCGTGGTCGACGGCCGGGAACGCGCTGGTATAGATGCCGGCCTTCGGCAGCGACTTCGATACGCCCGAATTCGCGGTGATGATGACGTAATCGCCGAGCGTCACGTGGCCGGCGATCCCGGCCGCGCCGCCGATCATGCAGTGGCGGCCGATCGTCGTGCTGCCCGCGATGCCCGCCTTGCCGGCGATCACCGTGTAGGCGCCGATCCGGCAGTTGTGGGCGATCTGCACCTGGTTGTCGATCTTCACGCATTCCTCGATGACGGTGTCCGCCATCGCGCCGCGATCGATCGTCGTGTTCGCGCCGATCTCGACGTCCGGGCCGATCGATACGCCGCCGACCTGCGGGATCTTGACCCAGCTGCCGGTGCGGGCGTCGCCGTCGCCGACGAAATCCGGCGCGAAGCCGAAGCCGTCGGAGCCGATCACCGCGCCCGAATGGACGATCGCGCGCGGGCCGACCTTGCAGCCGTGATACACCGATGCGTTGGGATAAAGATGCGAGCCTGCGCCGATCGTCGTGCCGCGGCCGACGAATACGTTCGCGTCGAGCTGGACGCCGTCCTCGATCACCGCGCCGGCCTCGACCGTCACGTGCGGGCCGATCACCGCGCTCGCGGCGACCTTCGCCGCCGGATCGATCGTCGCGCTCGGATGCACGCCGGCGGCGCGCGGCGGCGCGGCCAGGTCGATGAACATCTGCGCGACGCGTGCGAAGTACGCGTACGGATTCGGCGTCACGATGAAATTGCGACCGCTAGCGGCCGCGCCCAGCTTTTCCAGATCCTTCGGTGCGATCAGCACCGCGCCTGCGCGGGTCGACTCGACCTGCGACAGGTACTTCGGATTCGCGAGGAACGCGAGTTGCTGAGGGCCTGCCTGGTCGAGCGGTGCGAGCCCGCCCACCTTGCACTGTGCGTCGCCGGCGATCTCGCCGCCGAACCGCTTTACGAGTTCCTCAAGCGTCAATGCCATTCGTCGTCTGCTCCGTTCAGTTCGCCGAGCCGGACGCGAGCGCCTTGAGCACCTTGTCGGTGATGTCGATGCGCGGGCTGACGTACACGGCTTCCTGCACGATCAGGTCGTAGTTCTGCTGCTCGGCGATCTGCTTGATGACCTTGTTCGCCCGCTCCAGCACGGCCGCCAGCTCCTCGTTGCGACGCTGGTTCAGGTCCTCGCGGAACTCGCGCTGCTTGCGCTGGAAATCGGTATCGAGCTGAGCGAGATCGCGCTGCTTCTGCGCGCGATCGGCCGCCGACAGCGACGTGCCGCCCTTGTCGAGCGAATCGGACATCGACTTCAGACGCGCCGCCAGATCCTGCAGATCCTTGTCGCGCTTCGCGAACTCGGCTTCGAGCTTCGTCTGCGCCGCCTTCGCGGGCGCCGACTCGCGCAGGATCCGATCCGAATTGACCGCCGCGATGCGGGCGACGTCCTGTGCGTGAACCGTCGCCGCGCCCAGGGCCAGCGCAACGGTCAACGCGCACATCACTCGTTTCGAAAACTTACCGGTTAGCAAAATTACCCTCTCGTTGCTGTTGTCATGCGTTCGGTCAGAACGCCGTCCCGATCTGGAACTGGAATTTCTGGTACTGGTCGCCTTCGTGCTTCTGCAGCGGGAAGCCGAGGCTCAGCTTCAGCGGGCCGATCGGCGAGATCCACGCGAGACCCACACCATAGCCGTAACGCAGGCCGTTCGCGCCCGTACTCGTGCCGCCCGGCGCGTTGCCCCACACGTTACCGCCGTCGAGGAACGTGAACACGCGCAGCGTGCGGTCGTAGCCGGTGCCCGGCAGCGGGAACGTCAGTTCGATGTTGCCGACGAGCATCTTCGAACCGCCGATCGGGTCGTTCGTCTTCGTGTCGCGCGGGCCCAGCGAGCTCGGCTCGTAGCCACGCACGGAGCCGATACCGCCCGCGTAGTAGTTCTTGAAGATCGGGTACGGGTTGCCGATACCGTTACCGTAGCCGCCCTGCAGGTTCAGGCCCAGGATGAAGCCGCGCGAGAACGAATAGTAGTACTGCGCCTGCAGGTCGGCCTTGTAGTACTGGATCTTGCCGACCGGCACGCCGTATTCGACGTTCGCCTGCGTGAAGTAGCCGCGGCTCGGGATCAGCGCGCTGTCGCGCGCGTCGCGCGACCACGCGACGGTCAGCGGCACCGTGTTCGACACGCGGCCGAACTCGTTCACGTAATCCTGGTAGCTCTGCGGCGTGTTCGAATCGACGTCGAGGCGGTTCTGCTCGAAGCCCGCGCCGAAGTAGACGGTGTCGACTTCCGAGAACGGGATGCCGAACTTCAGGTTGCCGCCCGCGCTGATGATCCGGAAGCTCGAGCTCGTCGAATAGTAGAGCGGCTGGTACGTACGGTAGTAGACGTCCGTGATCCGCTTGATGCCGTCGACCGTGAAGTACGGGTCGACCTGCGTGACGGTCAGCGTGCGGTAGCTCTTCGCGGTGTTGACGTTCACCGACAGGCTGGTACCCGAACCGAACACGTTGTCCTGCGACACGCCGGCCGACAGCACGACCTTGTCCGTCGACGAGAAGCCGGCGCCCAGCGTGATCGCGCCGGTCGGCTTTTCGTCGACCTTCACGTTCACGTCGACCTGGTCGTTCGTGCCTTCGACCGGCACCGTCGTCACGTCGACGTTGGTGAAGTAGCCGAGACGGTTCACGCGGTCCTTCGACAGCGCGAGGCGGTTCGAATCGAACCACGAGCTTTCGAGCTGGCGCATTTCGCGGCGCACCACTTCGTCGCGCGTGCGCGTGTTGCCGACGACGTTGATGCGGCGCACGTACACGCGGCGGCTCGGATCGACCACGAGGTTCAGGTTCACCTTGTGGTTCGCCTGGTCGATGTCCGGCTGCGCGTTGACGGCCGCGAATGCGTAGCCGTATTCACCGAGCTTGTCGACGATCGACTTGGTGGTCTGCTGCAGCTTTTCGGCCGAGAAGCGATCGCCCGGCTTGATCTTGATCAGCTTGTTGAGTTCGGCCTCGCGATCGAGCAGGTTGCCCGACAGCTTGATGCCCGACACCGTGTACGGCTCGCCTTCGTGCAGCGTGACCGTCAGGTACATGTCCTTCTTGTCGGGCGAGATCGACACCTGGGTCGACTCGATGTTGAACTCGAGGTAGCCGCGGTTCAGGTAGTACGAGCGCACGGCCTCGAGGTCGCCGGTCAGCTTTTCCTTCGAGTACAGGTCGTTCTTCGTGTACCAGGAGAACCAGTTCGGCGTCGACAGCTGCATCTCGTCGCGCAGCGTGCTCGTCTTGAACGCCTTGTTGCCGATGAAGTTGATCTGGCGGATCTTCGCGCTCGGGCCTTCGGCCACCGCGAACAGGATCGACACGCGGTTCGCGTCGACCGGCGTGACCGTCGTCTTGACTTCGGCCGCGTAGAAGCCGCGCGTCAGGTACTGGCGCTTGAGCTCCTGCTCCGCCTTGTCGACGAGCGCCTTGTCATAGTAGCGGCCGTCGGCGAGACCGACGGCGCGCAGCGCCTTCGTCAGGTTGTCCTTGTCGAATTCCTTCGTGCCGGTGAAGTCGATCGACGCGATCGCCGGACGCTCCTGCACCTGCACGATCACGACGTTGCCCTGCGTGGCGATGCGCACGTCGTTGAAGAAGCCCGTCGCGTACAGCGCGCGGATTGCTTCGGATGCCTTGTCGTCCGTGAAGGTATCGCCCTGCTTGATCGGCAGATAGGCGAACACCGAACCCGCTTCGACGCGCTGCAGCCCCTCGATCTTGATGTCTTGCACCACGAACGGTGCCGCTGCATGCGCCGCGAGGCCGTGCGCGGCGAGCGCGGCCGCTGCAACTGTCTTAGGTACAAAGCGATGAGGTTTGAACAACATGCATCCCCAATATTTAAGCTGCATCAAATCGGGCGACTGCCCAGCGGCGGCCGCCTGACGCTTCAGAAATGGATTAGCCGAGCCAGATCGTTGAACAGCGCGATCGCCGACAACGCGACGATGCAGATCAACCCGGCTCTTTGCAGAATCAGTTGCCAGCGCTCCGAGACGGCTTTCCCGGTCGCGGCTTCAACCGCATAATATAACAGATGCCCCCCGTCCAAAACGGGAATCGGCAACAAGTTCAGGACGCCAAGGCTAATGCTGACAAGGGCGAGGAACGACAGGAACGCCGACGGACCGAGCCGTGCGCTCTTGCCCGCGTAGTCGGCGATCGTCACGGGGCCGGACAGGTTCTTCAGCGACGCGTCGCCCGTGATCATCCGCCCGAACATCCGCAGCGAATACACGGAGATGTCCCACGTGCGGCGCACGCCGAGCCGCAGGCTCTCGATCGGCCCGTAGCGCACGTCGACGGACGGCGCGTGCATCGACAGCGCCGCGCCGATCCGGCCGACCTGCTGCCCCGATTCGTCGTCGCGCTGCATCTGCGGCACGATCGATACCGTCTGCGCGGCGCCGTCGCGCTCGATCCGCAGGTCGAGCGCCTTGCCCGCATGGTGCTTGACGGAATCGATGAAGCGCGACGCGCCGCCGATCGGCTTGCCGTCGAGCGCGACCAGCTTGTCGCCGGCCTTCAGGCCCGCCTGCTCCGCCGCGCTGCCGGGCTGCACCGACGCGACCGACAACGTGCCGCCGCCGGCCTCGAAGCCCAGGTGCGTCATGAAATCGTCATCGAGCTGACTTTCGGGAACATTGCGGAGGTCGACGCGGAAATCGAACGTCGCGCCGCCGTCGCGCGCGCCGAGCACGATCTCGCGATGATCGAACGCGGCCGCCAGCAGCTTCCAGCGCAGGTCCGACCACGACCGCACCGGTTCCGACTCGCCGCCCTGCGCATCGCCTACGCGCGCGTTACGGATCGACACGATCGTCTCGCTGCCGTCGAAGCCCGCGCGGGCCGCCACCGTGCCGGCGGCCGGCGGCGCGACGATCGCGGCCGGCTCGGTCACGCCGGACGCAAATACGACGGAAAACAGCACGATTGCCAACAGGAAGTTTGCAATCGGCCCGGCCGCGACGATCGCGATGCGCTTGTAGACCGACTGGCGGTTGAACGCCTGGCCGAGCTCCTCGGGCTTGATGCCGGGGCCCGGATCGCGCTCGTCGAGCATCTTCACGTAGCCGCCGAGCGGCAGCGCGGACAGCGTCCACTCGGTGCCCGTCCTGCGGCTGACCCAGCGCGCGACGGGCTGGCCGAAGCCGATCGAGAAACGCAGCACCTTCACGCCGCACCAGCGCGCGACGCGATAATGTCCGTACTCATGCACGACGACCAGCACCCCGATCGCCACCGCAAACGCGATCAGTTCGACCAGCACGTTCATGAGCACTCCATTCAGACAGTACGCTCCACGCGGGGCGCAGGCGCTTTTGCAATGATCGCGGCGGCGAGGCGGCGTGCCTCGGCATCCGCCGCCAGGACGTCGTCGAGCCCGTCGGGCGCGCGGTTCGGCAGCGCGTTGAGCACTGCATCGACCGTCGCCGCGATCGCCATGAAGCCGATCCGGCGCTCGAGAAACGCTTCGACCGCAACTTCGTTCGCCGCGTTCAATGCGGCGCTCGCGATGCCGCCTTCCTCAAGCGCCTTCAGCGCGAGCGCGAGGCACGGGAAGCGCGCGTAATCGGGCTTCTCGAACGACAGCTGCGCGATCTGCGCGAGGTCGAGCTGGTCGACGCCCGCATCGACGCGATCGGGAAACGCGAGCGCATGCGCGATCGGCGTGCGCATGTCGGGGTTGCCGAGCTGCGCGAGCACCGAGCCGTCGCGGTACGACACGAGCGAATGGATCACGCTCTGCGGATGGATCAGCACGTCGATCCGGTCGCCCGGCAGCCCGAAGATCCAGTGCGCCTCGATCACCTCGAGACCCTTGTTCATCATCGTCGCGGAATCGACCGAGATCTTGCGGCCCATCACCCAGTTCGGGTGCTTGCACGCCTCGTCCGGCGTCACGTCGACGAGCGTGGCCGGCTCGCGCGTGCGGAACGGGCCGCCCGACGCGGTCAGGATGATCTTCGAGATCCCGCCGTGCTCGCCCGCATCGCGCGGCATGCACTGGAAGATCGCGTTGTGTTCGCTGTCGACCGGCAGCAGGATCGCGCCATGGTCGCGCACGGCGTCCATGAAGATCGCGCCCGACATCACGAGCGCTTCCTTGTTCGCGAGCAGGATCCGCTTGCCGGCACGCGCGGCCGCGAGGCTCGGCACGAGGCCTGCCGCGCCGACGATCGCCGCGACCACCGTGTCGCAGCCGTCGCTCCTCGACACGTCGACGAGCGCCTGCGGCCCGTGCAGCACGGTCGTCTTGCTGCCCGCCGCGCGCAGTTTCGCTTCGACGTGTGCGGCCGTCGCGGCATCGCCGACCACCGCCACTTCAGGCGCGAAGCGCAGGCACTGCTCGACGAGCTTGTCGCCGTTGCGGTGCGCGGTCAGCGCGTAGACCGAGAAGCGCTCGGGATGGCGCGCGACCACGTCGAGCGTGCTGTCTCCGATCGAGCCCGTGGAACCGAGCAATGTCAGACGTTTTTGCATAACAGAGATAATGGTTTAACCAAGCAGCAGCATCGCGAGCGGCAGCACCGGCAGCAGCGCGTCGACACGGTCGAGCACGCCGCCATGGCCAGGCAGCAGTCCGCTCGAATCCTTCACACCGGCCTGCCGCTTCAGCAACGACTCGAACAGGTCGCCGATCACGCTGTACGCGACCAGCAGCGTCAGCGCGGCCCACGCACCGGGCATTCCGTAGCGCACGGCGAATGCGGAAAACAGGGTCGGCTCGAAAGCATGCGCGGCCGTCGCGACACCGGCGACGACCATCACCGCAAGCCAGCCGCCGATCGCGCCTTCCCAGCTCTTGCCGGGACTGATCGTAATGGCCAGTTTACGCTTTCCGAAAGCCTTGCCCGCGAAGTATGCGCCGATATCGGCCAGCCAGACGACCAGAAGCAGCGACAGCACGAACGGCACGCCCTGCGCGCGCGCCGCGACGAGCGCATGCCAGCAGGCCGCGAACACGATCAACCCGGCCGCCAGCAGGAACGGCCGCCAGACGCCGCCCGCAAGTTCGGGCTTGCGCCGCAGCGCGAACGGGCCGACCAGCAGCCAGAACACGCCGGCCGCCATGAAAAGGGGACGGGACGCAGTCGCATCGATGCCGAGCGGCGTGGTGGCCGCCAGCGCGAGCGCCGCGACGACCGCATAGACGACCGGGGCGGCGCCGCCGAGCTTCAGCAGGCGCGCCCATTCCCATGCGGCGAACACGAGCACGACGCCGATCAGCGCGCCGAACGCGGCGAGAGGCGCGAACAGCGTCACCGGCAGCAGCACTGCCAGCATCGCGATCGCCGTGATCACACGGGTTTTCAGCATGAAAGGGAGTCGGCGTTCTGCGATTGCGGTTCGAGCTGCGCGCTCGTGCGCCCGAAACGGCGCTCACGCTCGGTATACGACGCCATCGCGTCGGCCAGTGCCGCGCC
Organism: Burkholderia sp. GbtcB21; assembly: GCF_019091065.1. NCBI lineage: Bacteria > Pseudomonadati > Pseudomonadota > Betaproteobacteria > Burkholderiales > Burkholderiaceae > Burkholderia > Burkholderia sp. GbtcB21. The sequence continues at coordinate 255,428 of NZ_JAGXKA010000005.1, read as the reverse complement.
GTCGAAATCCGGCCAGTATTTGTCGGTGAAATAGAATTCGGCGTACGCGAGCTGCCACAGCAGGAAGTTGCTGACGCGCTGCTCGCCGCCGGTGCGGATGAAGAGATCGGGCTCCGGCGCATAGGCCATCGCCAGGTGCGGCGCGAATGCGTCCTCGGTCACTTCGACCTCGCGACCCTCGCGCACGGCCTGCTCGACGAGCTTCTTCGTCGCCTGCAGGATGTCCCACCGGCCGCCGTAGTTGGCAGCGATGGTGAGCGTAAGACGGGTGTTGCGCGCCGTCTTGGTCTCGGCGCGGCGAATCAGTTCGCGGATGCGCGGCTCGAAGCGGTCGAGATCGCCGACGACACGCAGGCGGATCCCGTTCGCATGCAGCTTGCCCACCTCGCGCTCGAGCGCGGTGATGAAGAGCCGCATCAGGAACGACACTTCGTCGTTCGGCCGGCGCCAGTTTTCCGAACTGAACGCGAACAGCGTCAGGTATTCGACGCCGGCGCGCGCGCAGCCTTCGACCACCGCCCGCACGGCATCGACGCCGCGGGTATGCCCCGCGACGCGCGGCAAGCGGCGTTCGGTTGCCCAACGGCCGTTGCCGTCCATGATGATCGCGATGTGACGCGGCACGACGCCGACGTCAGGCACGCGAACGGTAGAGCTGGTATAGGTCATGGCCGTTGAGACAGTAATGCGGGAAGAAGGCGGCGCGCGAGGACGGTCGTCAGACCGTCATGATCTCGGCTTCCTTGGTCTGCACGAGCTTGTCGATTTCGGCAACGTGCTTGTCGGTCAGCTTCTGCACGTCGTCGCTCGCGCGGCGCTCGTCGTCTTCCGAGATTTCCTTGTCCTTCACGAGCTTCTTGAGCGCTTCGTTCGCGTCGCGGCGCAGGTTGCGGATCGCGACCTTGGCCGTTTCGCCTTCGCTCTTGACGACCTTCGTCAGCTCGCGGCGGCGCTCTTCCGTCAGCGCGGGCATCGGCACGCGGATCAGGTCGCCGGCCGTTGCCGGGTTCAGGCCCAGATCGGCTTCACGAATGGCCTTCTCGACCTTCGCGACCATGTTTTTTTCCCACGGCTGCACGCCGATCGTGCGCGCGTCGACCAGCGTCAGGTTCGCGACCTGCGAGATCGGCACCATCGACCCGTAGTAGTCGACCTGCACGTGATCGAGCAGACCGGTGTGTGCACGGCCCGTACGGATCTTTGCCAGATCGTTCTTGAACGCTTCGATCGAGCGCTGCATCTTCTGCTCGACGCCCTTCTTGGTATCAGCGACACTCATTTCAACCTCCGAACCTTCAAACCTTCAAAGAACGCGGGTCCTGCCCGGCGCATCCTGCGCGCCACGGCCAATGACCCGCATCCGCGGGAGTTTACACGTGGACGAGCGTACCTTCGTCCTCGCCCAGCACGATGCGCTTGAGCGCGCCCGGCTTGTTGATCGAAAACACGCGAATCGGCAGCTTCTGGTCGCGGCACAGCGCAAACGCCGTCGCGTCCATCACCTGCAGGTTGCGGCTGATCGCCTCGTCGAAGCTGATCGTCGTGTAGCGCGTGGCCGACGGATCCTTCTTCGGATCGGCAGAATATACGCCATCGACCTTGGTCGCCTTCAGTACGACCTCGGCGCCCACTTCCGAGCCGCGCAGTGCCGCGGCGGTGTCCGTCGTGAAGAACGGGTTGCCGGTGCCGGCCGCGAAGATCACGACGCGGCCTTCCTCGAGCTGGCGGATCGCGCGGGGCCGGATGTACGGCTCGACGACCTGGTCCATCCGCAGCGCGGATTGCACGCGCGCCTCGATGCCGGCGTGGCGCATCGCGTCCTGCAGCGCCAGCGCGTTCATCATCGTCGCGAGCATCCCCATGTAGTCGGCAGTCGCGCGGTCCATGCCGGCCGCGCCGCCCGCGACACCGCGGAAAATATTACCGCCACCGATCACGACCGCCAGCTGCGTACCGAGACGCACGACTTCGGCGATATCGGCCACCATCCGTTCGATCGTCGCGCGATTGATGCCGAAGGCATCGTCGCCCATCAGCGCTTCGCCGGAGAGTTTGAGGAGGACGCGTTTATAGGCATTGGACATAGGGGCTTCCGAGCGACGAGAGGATGACAACCACGAACTGTAGGGGCGAAATACTGATTCGGGCAAGCGCCGACGGTCGGACCGGGGTTCCCGGCCGGCCGGCGGCGCCGCCGGCCGCGGCGGAGCGGACGCCCGCCGCGGGTACTGCCTGACTGCTTACTGCTGCTTTGCTGCTGCGACTTGCGCGGCCACTTCGGCGGCGAAGTCGTCCTGGCGCTTCTCGATGCCTTCGCCGACGACGAACAGCGCGAACTTCTGCACTGCGGAATCCGCTGCCTTCAGCATCTGCTCGATCGTCTGCTTGTCGTTCTTCACGAACGTCTGGTTCAGCAGCGACACTTCCTTCAGGTACTTCTGGACGCTACCGTCGACCATCTTCGCGACGATCTCGGCCGGCTTGCCCGATTCCGCGGCCTTCTGCTCCGCCACGCGGCGTTCCGTCTCGATCAGCTCGGCCGGCACGTCGGCCGACGACAGCGCGACCGGCTTCATTGCCGCGATGTGCATCGCGACGTCCTTGCCGACCTGCTCTTCCGCACCCGTGTACTCGACGATCACGCCGATGCGCGCGCCGTGCAGGTACGTTGCGATCTTGTTCGCGGTTTCGAAGCGGACGAAACGGCGGATCGACACGTTCTCGCCGATCTTGCCGATCAGTGCCAGGCGCACTGCGTCGACCGTCGAGCCTTCGAGCGGCAGCGCCGACAGCGCGGCCACGTCGGCCGGGTTCTGCGTCGCGACGAGTTCGGCGACCGTCTTCGAGAATGCGAGGAAGTCGTCGTTCTTCGCGACGAAGTCGGTTTCGCAGTTCAGTTCGACCAGCGCGCCTGCGTTGCCGCCGACGAACGATGCGACGACGCCTTCGGCCGTCACGCGCGATGCCGCCTTGCTCGCCTTGTTGCCGAGCTTGACGCGCAGCAGCTCTTCAGCCTTGGCCAGATCGCCGTCGGCTTCCGTCAGCGCCTTCTTGCACTCCATCATCGGTGCGTCGGTCTTCGCGCGCAGTTCTGCCACCATGCTTGCGGTAATTGCCGCCATCATTCGCTCCTTGAGTCTGTATTCACAACGCCGCCCGCTTGGACGCGAACGGCCGAGATTCGTTTCCGGACCCGCGCCGATTCGGCGCGATCAGGTCCGGCGCACAAGCTTAAAAAAAGGGGGCCTGTTGAGAGCCCCCTTTTTGCGCCGGCTCGGGGCCAGTTACGCGTTTTCCTCGACGTACTCGTCGTCGCCGCGCGCTGCCTGGACCACTTCGTTGACCGCGTTCGCACGGCCTTCCAGGATCGCGTCGGCCACGCCTTCCGCGTACAGCGCGACTGCCTTGCTCGAGTCGTCGTTGCCCGGGATCACGTAGTCCACGCCTTCCGGCGAGTGGTTCGTATCGACCACGGCGATGACCGGCACGCCCAGCTTGTTCGCTTCGGTGACGGCAATCTTGTGGTAGCCGACGTCGACGACGAAGATTGCGTCCGGAATGCCGCCCATGTCCTTCACGCCGCCGATCGACTTCTGCAGCTTGGCGATTTCACGTTCGAACAGCAGCGCTTCCTTCTTGCTCATCTTCTCGGTTTCGCCCGATTCGACGGCCGCTTCCATGTCCTTCAGGCGCTTGATCGACACCTTCAGCGTCTTGAAGTTGGTCATCATGCCGCCGAGCCAGCGTGCATTGACGTACGGCATGCCCGCGCGCTGCGCTTCCTGGGCGATCGTGTCGCGCGACTGGCGCTTCGTGCCGACGAACAGGATCGTGCCGCGGTTCGCTGCCAGCTGGCGCACGTACTTCTGTGCGTCCGTGAACATCGGCAGCGTCTTTTCGAGGTTGATGATGTGAATCTTGTTGCGGTGACCGAAAATGAACGGTGCCATCTTCGGGTTCCAGAAGCGCGTCTGGTGACCGAAGTGGACACCCGCTTCCAGCATTTGGCGCATCGTAACTGCCATGTGAATTCTCCACGAGGGTTGGGTCTTAAGCCGGCCGCCGTACCGCCGCGCGAACCCGCCCCGAAGGCAGAGAATTCCGCGCGGCCGGCACCCTGGTTGCGCCGGCTTGCGATTCGGCACGTGCAAAACGCCCGTGCCGTAAGCCTGTCACCGCGATGCCGCCCCAACATGGGGCAAACTCGGCATTTGGATATCGACTTAGCCAAAGAGTATAGCACGCCGAGTTGTCGGCTCTCAAGTCGCTCACCACTTTCGCTTGCCGTGCGGCAGCCGGCCGGACAATCCGCGAAAACCCGCATCGGCACGGCCGGCAGGGGCTGCGACGCCCGCCATAAGGTGCGATAATCCATCAATTCACCGCATTCCAGGCATACCTCGATGACTATTACGCTCAAAAACGAACACGATATCGCCGAGATGCGCGTCGCCTGCCGTCTCGCGAGCGAAGTGCTCGACTTCATCACGCCGCACGTCGTCGCGGGCATCACGACCGCCGAACTCGATCGCCTCTGCCACGAGTTCATGCTCAACGAACAGGGCACGATCCCCGCGCCGCTGAACTACCAGCCGCCCGGCTATCCGCCGTACCCGAAGGCCACCTGCATTTCGGTCAACGACGTGATCTGCCACGGCATTCCCGGCGAGAAGGTGATCAAGAACGGCGACGCGCTGAACATCGACATCACCGTGATCAAGAACGGCTACTTCGGCGACACGAGCCGGATGTTCATCGTCGGCGAGGGCTCGATCCTCGCGAAGCGCCTCGTGCAGACCACCTACGAGTGCATGTGGCTCGGCATCGACCAGGTCAAGCCCGGCGCGCACCTCGGCGACATCGGCCACGCGATCCAGAAACATGCGGAAGCGCAGGGCTACAGCGTCGTGCGCGAATACTGCGGCCACGGCATCGGCACGGTGTTCCACGAAGATCCGCAGGTCGTCCACTACGGCCGTCCGGGCACGGGCATCGAGCTGAAGCCCGGGATGATCTTCACGATCGAGCCGATGATCAACGCCGGCAAGCGCGACATCCGCACGATGCCCGACCAGTGGACGGTCAAGACGCGCGACCGCAGCCTGTCCGCGCAGTGGGAGCACACGGTGCTCGTCACCGAAACCGGCTACGAAGTGCTGACCGTGTCGGCCGGCACGCCGGCGCGCCCCGTGTTCGCGCAACCGGCCGCCGCAGTCTGAGCGCCGTCGCGCCAGCCCGCCCCGCCCCCACCTGAACGGCCGCCCATGAGCGCTCACGCCGCCCCCTCGCCCGACGCGCTGTCGCGGCGCGCCGAATTCAAGGCCGCCAAGGCCGACATGCTCGAGCGCTTTCGTCGCGCGACGAACGTCGCGTCGCTGATGCACGCGCAGTCGAAACTCACCGACGACGCACTGAAGCGCGTGTGGGACGATTGCGGGCTGCCGGCGACGCTCGCGCTCGTCGCCGTCGGCGGCTACGGGCGCGGCGAGCTCGCCCCTTATTCCGACGTCGACATCCTCGTGCTGCTGCCCGATGCGCACGACCCGGCGCTCGACCCGCGCATCGAGCGTTTCATCGGGATGGCATGGGATCTCGGCCTCGAGATCGGCAGCAGCGTGCGCACGGTCGCGCAATGCATCGAGGAGGCATCGCAGGACGTCACGGTGCAAACCTCGCTGCTGGAAGCGCGCCGCATCGTCGGCAGCACCGCGCTGTTCGAGCGCTTCACGGTGCGCTACCACGAGGCGCTCGACGCCCGCGCGTTCTTCACCGCGAAGGTGCTCGAGATGCGCCAGCGCCACGCGAAGTTCCAGGACACGCCGTACAGCCTCGAACCGAACGTGAAGGAAAGCCCCGGCGGGCTGCGCGACCTGCAGACGATCCTGTGGATCGCGCGCGCGGCGGGTTTCGGCAGCAGCTGGCGCGAGCTCGACACGCGCGGCCTCATCACCGATCGCGAAGCGCGCGAGCTGCGCCGCAACGAGGGTTTCCTGAAGACGCTGCGCGCACGGCTGCACGTGATCGCCGGCCGCCGCCAGGACATGCTCGTGTTCGACCTGCAGACGCAGGCCGCGGAGAGCTTCGGCTACCAGCCGACGCAGGCCAAGCGCGCGAGCGAGCAACTGATGCGCCGCTATTACTGGGCCGCGAAAGCCGTCACGCAGCTCGCGACGATCCTGATCCAGAACATCGAGGCGCAGCTCTTCCCCGCGACGAGCGGCATCACGCGCGTGCTGTCGCCCGACCGCTTCGTCGAGAAGCAGGGGATGCTCGAGATCGTCGACGACGGCGTGTTCGAACGCCATCCCGATGCGATCCTCGAAGCATTCCTGCTGTACGAAACGACCCGCGGCGTGAAGGGCCTGTCCGCGCGCACGCTGCGCGCGCTGTACAACTCGCGCGAAATCATGAACAACGCGTGGCGCCGCGATCCGCAGAACCGCGACACGTTCATGCGGATCCTGCAGCAGCCCGAAGGAATCACGCACGCGTTCCGGCTGATGAACCAGACGAGCGTGCTCGGCCGCTATCTGCTGAACTTCCGCCGCATCGTCGGCCAGATGCAGCACGACCTGTACCACGTGTACACGGTCGACCAGCACATCCTGATGGTGTTGCGCAACATCCGCCGCTTCGCGGTCGCCGAGCATGCGCACGAATACCCGTTCTGCAGCCAGCTGATCGGCAACTTCGACCGTCCGTGGGTGCTGTATGTCGCGGCGCTGTTCCACGACATCGCGAAGGGCCGCGGCGGCGACCACTCGACGCTCGGGATGGCCGATGCGCGGCGCTTCTGCCGCGAACACGGGATCGCCGGCGACGACGCAGCGCTGATCGTGTGGCTCGTCCAGCATCACCTGACGATGAGCCAGGTCGCGCAGAAGCAGGACACGAGCGACCCCGAAGTCATCAAGCGCTTCGCCGAACTCGTCGGCAACGAACGGCGCCTCACCGCGCTCTACCTGCTGACCGTCGCCGATATCCGCGGCACGAGCCCGAAGGTGTGGAACACGTGGAAGGGCAAGCTGCTCGAGGATCTGTACCGCGTCACGCTCGCGGTGCTCGGCGGCGCGAACCCCGATGCACACTCGGAGCTGAAGTCGCGGCAGGAACAGGCGCTCGCGCTGCTGCGCCTCGAGACCGTGCCCGACGACGCGCACCGCGCGCTGTGGGATCAGCTCGACGTCGGCTTCTTCCTGCGTCACGATGCGGCCGACATCGCATGGCAGACGCGTGTGCTGTACCGGCACGTGAACGCCGAAACCGCGATCGTCCGCGCGCGGCCGTCGCCGATCGGCGACGCGCTGCAGGTGCTCGTATACGTGAAGGACCGCCCCGACCTGTTCGCGGGCATCTGCGCGTATTTCGACCGCAACGGGCTGTCGGTGCTCGACGCACGCGTCAGCACGACGCGGCACGGCTACGCGCTCGACAACTTCATCGTCACGCAGACCGAACGCGACGTGCGGTACCGCGACATCGCGAATCTCGTCGAACAGCAGCTCGCGGCGCGGCTCACCGAAACCGCACCGCTGCCGGAACCGTCCAAGGGCCGCCTGTCGAGGCTGTCCCGAACCTTTCCGATCACGCCGCGCGTCGACCTGCGGGCCGACGAGCGCGGTCAGTACTACATCCTGTCCGTGTCCGCCAACGACCGGCCGGGCCTTCTCTATTCGATCGCGCGCGTACTCGCCGAGCATCGGATCGGCGTCCATGCGGCGCGGATCAATACGCTCGGCGAACGCGTCGAGGACATCTTCCTGCTCGCGGGCGCCGGCTTGTCCGACAACCGCCTGCAGATCCAGCTCGAAACCGAATTGCTGCGTGCGATCGCAGTCTGAATGAATCCCAGCGTTTATGCGCACCAAATTGACCGTCAAGAATCCGCGGCCGGCGTCGCCGACCCGCGCACCTGTCCGCTCCGGCAGCCTCGTCGCCCGCAAGGCGGTGCGTCCCGCTGCGCCGCCCGCGGCAGACAAGCCGGCCCGCCCGAAGAAGGCGTCGGGCCCGGCAGCCGCCGGCGAACGCACGTTCAAGCCGCGCGGTGCCGCGGGCGCCGAGCGCCCGGGCGCGGATCGCGCAACGGCCAAGCGTGCGCCGCGCGACGGCGGCGCCGAACGCGGCTATCGCAGCGCTGACGGCAAGCCCGACTCGCGCCCGCCCCGGCGCAGCGACGCCGATGCGCGGCCTCGCCGCGCGGGTGCCGAAGGCGGCGCGCGCGCGCCCTATCGTGACAACGCAACCGGCGCAGGCGCGAAGCGCAGTTTCGACGACCGTCGCTCGTCGTCCGATCGCCCGCCCCGCCGCAGCGACGATGATGCACGGCCGCGCCGCGCAGGCGCTGACGACGCCAAGCGCACGCCCTATCGCGACAAGGCGGCTGGCGAAGGCGCGAAGCGCAGCTTCGGCGACCGCCGTCCGCCTTCGGACCGCCCGGCCCGTCGCAGCGACGACGATGCACGGCCGCGCCGCGCAGGTGCCGAAGGTGGCGCGCGTGCACCCTATCGCGACAAGGCGGCCGGCGAAGGCGCGAAGCGCAGCTTCGATGACCGCCGTACGTCGTCCGACCGCCCGCCCCGTCGCAGCGACGACGATGCGCGGCCGCGCCGCGCAGGTGCCGAAGGTGGCGCGCGTGCACCTTATCGCGACAAGGCGACCGGCGAAGGCGCGAAGCGCAGCTTCGGCGACCGCCGTACGTCGTCCGACCGCCCGCCCCGTCGCAGCGACGACGATGCACGGCCGCGCCGCGCAGGCGCCGACGACGCCAAGCGCACGCCCTATCGCGACAAGGCAACCGGCGAAGGCGCAAAGCGCAGCTTCGGCGACCGCCGTACGTCCTCCGATCGCCCGGCCCGCCGCAGCGACGACGATGCACGTCCGCGCCGCGCAGGCGCCGACGACGCCAAGCGCACGCCCTATCGCGACAAGGCAGCCGGCGAAGGCGCGAAGCGCAGCTTCGGCGACCGCCCGGCTCGCCCCGCACGCGACGGCGAGCGCCGCACGTCCGGCGCGGGCCTGAAGACCGCGCAACCCGTCAAGCGCCAGGCTGCCGACACCGATTACGGTGACGAAACGGGCCTGATGCGCCTGTCGAAGCGGATGTCCGAGCTCGGCATGTGCTCGCGCCGCGAAGCCGACGAATGGATCGAAAAGGGCTGGGTGCTCGTCGACGGCGAACGCATCGACACGCTCGGCACCAAGGTGCGCGCCGACCAGAAAATCGAGATCGACGAGCGCGCAAGCGCCGCGCAGGCCGCGCAGGTGACGATCCTGCTGCACAAGCCGGTCGGCTATGTATCGGGTCAGGCGGAAGACGGCTACGAGCCCGCGGCCGTGCTGATCACGCGCGGGAACCACTGGAGCGGCGACCATTCGCCGCTGCGCTTCTCGCCGCAGCACCTGCACGCACTCGCGCCGGCCGGCCGGCTCGACATCGATTCCACTGGCCTTCTCGTGCTGACGCAGAACGGCCGGATCGCGAAGCAACTGATCGGCGAGCAGTCGGACATCGACAAGGAGTACCTGGTGCGCGTGCGCTTCGGCGAACGGCTCATCGACATCGACCAGCACTTCCCCGCGGAATCGCTCGCGAAGCTGCGCCACGGCCTCGAGCTCGACGGCGTCGCATTGAAGCCCGCGATGGTGAGCTGGCAGAACGGCGAGCAACTGCGTTTCGTGCTGCGCGAAGGCAAGAAGCGCCAGATTCGCCGCATGTGCGAACTGGTCGGTCTCGACGTAGTCGGCCTCAAGCGCGTGCGGATGGGCCGCGTGATGCTCGGCGCGCTGCCGCAGGGGCAATGGCGCTATCTGTCGGCCGACGAGACGTTCTGACCGCGGGCACGCGACGTGCGCCACGCAATGCAAAAGCCCGCTTGCGCGGGCTTTTTTGTTTCCGGCGGACGACGCGAAACGGGACGCGTGCCGCTCAGTCGTCTTCCGCCGGATCGAGCCCCGGGAACAGCACCTCGGTGAAGCCGAAGCGCGTGAAGTCGGTGATCCGCATCGGATACAGCTTGCCGATCAGGTGGTCGTATTCGTGCTGGACCACGCGCGCGTGAAAGCCGTCGGCGGCGCGGTCGATCTTCGCGCCGAACTGGTCGAAGCCGCTGTAGCGCACCTTCGCGTAGCGGCTGACGACGCCGCGCATGCCCGGCACCGACAGGCAGCCTTCCCAGCCCTCTTCCATGTCCGGCGGCATGTATTCGATCTTCGGGTTGATCAGCACGGTCTCGGGCACCGGCGGCGCATCCGGGTAGCGGTTGTTGTTGCCGAAGCCGAAGATGATGATCTGCAGCCCGATGCCGATCTGCGGCGCAGCCAGCCCGGCGCCGTTCGCATGGTGCATCGTCTCGAACATGTCCGCGACGATCTCGTGCAGCTCGGGTGTATCGAACCGCTCGACCGGTTTGGCGATTTCGAGCAGGCGCGGATCGCCCATCTTCAGGATCTCGCGAATCATGGCGTATTGCCCTCCAGGAGTTGGTGCAGTCCGTCTTCGTCCAGCACGGGAATGCCGAGTTCCTCGGCCTTCGCGAGCTTGCTGCCGGCTTCGGCGCCCGCGACCACGTAATCCGTCTTCTTCGATACCGAGCCCGCAACTTTCGCGCCCGCCGCTTCGAGCATCTCCTTCGCCGCATCGCGCGTGAGGGTCGGCAGCGTGCCCGTCAGCACGACGGTCTTGCCGGCCAGCACGCCCTGCGGCGCCTTCGGCGCGGGCGGCCCTTCGGGCCACGTCACCTTGCCCGGCGCGCGCAACTGCTCGATCACGGTCCGGTTGTGCTCTTCCGCGAAGAACTGGTGGAGCGACTCGGCGACGATCGGCCCGACGTCGTTGACTTCGAGCAGTTCGTCGATCGATGCATCCATGATCGGCGTCAGCGAGCCGAAATGCTTCGCGAGATCCTTCGCGGTCGATTCGCCGACATGGCGGATGCCGAGCCCGTAGATGAAGCGCGCGAGCGTCGTGTGCTTCGCCTTCTCGAGCGAGTCGAGCAGATTCTGTGCGGACTTCTCGGCGAACCGGTCGAGCTCGGCGAGCGTCGCGAAACCGAGATTGAACAGGTCGGCCGGCGTGCGCACGAGATTCAGCTCGACGAGCTGGTCGATGATCTTCTCGCCGAGCCCGTCGATGTCGAGCGCGCGGCGCTGCGCGAAGTGCCACAGCGCCTGCTTGCGCTGCGCCGGGCAGAACAGGCCGCCCGTGCAGCGCGCGATCGCTTCGTCCGGCAGGCGCTCGATCTTCGAGCCGCACACCGGGCATTCGGTCGGCATCACGAATTCGGCCGCATCGTCCGGACGCCGGTCGAGCAGCGCGCCGACCACTTCGGGGATCACGTCGCCCGCGCGTCGCACGATCACGGTATCGCCGATCCGGATGTCCTTGCGGCGCACCTCGTCCTCGTTGTGCAGCGTCGCGTTGGTCACGGTCGCACCGCCGACGAACACCGGCTCGAGGCGCGCGACCGGCGTGATCGCGCCCGTGCGGCCGACCTGCACGTCGATCGCGACGAGCTTCGTCAGCGCTTCCTGTGCGGGAAACTTGTGCGCGAGCGCGAAGCGCGGCGCGCGCGACACGAAGCCGAGGCGCTCCTGCTCGTCGCGCCGGTTGACCTTGTAGACGACGCCGTCGATGTCGTACGGCAGCGACTCGCGCTTCTCGCCGACCTTGCGGAAGAAGCCGAGCAATCCGTCGGCGCCGTGCACGACCGCGCGCTCGCGGTTCACCGGCAGGCCGAGCGTTTCGTACCAGTCGAGCAGCGCGCTGTGCGTGTCGGGCATCGGCATCCCGTCGAGCACGCCGATTCCGTATGCGAAGAACGACAGTGTGCGTTTCGCAGTAACTCTGGTATCCAGTTGGCGCAAGCTTCCAGCGGCGGCATTTCTCGGATTAGCAAATTCCCTCAAACCTTCCTCACGTTGACGAGAATTCAAACGGTCAAAATCCTTCTTCAACATCAGAACTTCGCCACGAATATCGAGGACTGCTGGAGGGGATTCACATTTGAGTTTTAGCGGAATTGAGCGAACCGTCCGGATGTTGTCCGTAACGTCTTCACCCAACTCGCCGTCACCACGAGTTGCAGCTTGCATGAAATAGCCATTCTCATATCTAAGAGAAATGGCCAACCCATCAAATTTTAGTTCACAAGCATATTCGACCGGATCAACTGGGGTGCCAGCCAAGTCCACTGATGCTTTTGCTAGCGTGGTGGATATTCGCTTATCAAATGCGAACACGTCATCATCGGAAAATCCGTTGTTGAGTGACAACATCGGGACTTCGTGCCGCACAAATGTGGCTCCGCGAGCTACTTCCCCACCGACTCGTCTCGTCGGAGAATCAGGAGTAACTAACTCGGGATGGTCGGCCTCAATTTGGCGCAATTCACTAAACAGCCGGTCGTATTCGGCGTCGGGCAGATCCGGCTGGTCGAGTACGTAATAGGCGTAGTTCGCCCGCTCGAGTTGGTCGCGCAGCCACGCGGCGCGCGCGTCGGGCTGGCTGGCTGGCGGTTCGGCTTGGGTTCGGGCCATGCTGGCGGCAGATTCGTTCTGAGAAAATCGGATGCCCGATTATCTCAGTTTGACGCCGCGGCGGGGCGTGCAATGCGCGCCGGATCAGCGTGCTGCAGCGCACACGAAAAGGCGTGCGCCGCAACGGCGAACGACGGTGCCGAGGCCCGCCGTCCGCGCCATCGCGTTACTGGCTGAAGAGTCGGCGCGTGACCGGCGAACCGGCCGGGATGCCGGCTTCCTCGAGCTTCGCGTACAGCTTCATCAACTGCTGCTCGATCGCGAGCAGCGTCGACTCCGGCAGCGGCCGGCGCGAATCGTCGACGACCCGCGCGCCGATCCGCTCGGACAGCGATTTCGCGTAATCGCACATCAGCCGGAACGGCAGGATGTCCTCTTCGGCGACCGGCACGTCGAGCACCAGCGTGATCATGTTGCCGCCCTTGTACGTGAGGTCGTCGCGCAGGAAGTTCGTATCGCCGAACTGCAGCATGAACACGGGGTTCTGCTTCGCGTCGAGCTTCACGAAACGCGTGCCGTCGCGCGACAGCAGCAGCCCGTCCTGCGATGCGACCGCCTGCACGTAGTTCGCCGACCACGGCGCGCCGTCCGACATCACGTTGATCGACAGTTGCGCGTCGCACTGCGCGGCAAACGCGTCGAGTTCGCGCGCCATCGCCACCGTCTCCATCATGTCCGGGAATTCCGGTGCGCCGTCGATCGTGTCGGCGAACTGCTGGACGCCCGTCACGAATTCGGAGAATTCGAGCTCGTTCAGCGCGCCGCTGCGGTTCGCGAGCTGCGCGGCCGCGCGCAACTCTTCGTAGCGCACGCCGTTCTGCAGCAGCTCCCACTGGCCGCCTTCCGGCTTGCCTTCGATGTGCACGGGCTTGCTGCCCGCACGGCGCAGCCGCTGCGCGGCCGGCAGGATCTTGTCGCCCGGCAGCGGCCCGGCGAGGCGGATCGGCACGATGCAGTCGATCCGGCGGTCGACGATCGCGGGCGGCGCCGACGAGATCGTCGTCGCGGCCGGCAGCACGGGTTCGGACGACTCGGCCGGCTCGGCGGCCCCTTCCTGCACGACGGCAGGCACCGCTGCTTCACCGGCGGCCGGTTCGGCCGACTCGGACGGCAGGTCGGCGCCGGTCGCCTCGGCCTGCAGATCGGCCGGCATGTCCGCAGGCGCCGCGCCTCCGAACGTCGGCTCGACGCGCGCGGCTTCGGCCGGCGCGGCGGCCGCCGCGACCGGTGCCGCAGGCTCGCGGCGCACCGGCTGACGCACCGGCTCGATGAACGGCAACTCTTCGTCGCGCTCGGGGCGGTTCATCGCCTCGGCCGCTTCCTCCGGCATCGGGCGCGGCATCCTGCGCCGCACCTTCGCGCCCTGCCATGCGTTGTAGACCACGACGCCGCCCACCACGACGGCGCCCGCGCCGATCAAACCGAGTGTCAACTCGTCCATGCACGCTCCATCAGCAATTCTTTTTCGTCGGGATCGCGAACGGGCGCCCATGCGCCGCGCGAACGCGATCCGGTTTCGTCAAACGTCAATTCTGGGCAAAACCCGCTGCGGTTTCCATGTCCACCGCCACGATCCGCGACACGCCCTGCTCCTGCATCGTCACGCCGATCAGCTGCTGCGCCATCTCCATCGCGATCTTGTTGTGCGAGATGAACAGGAACTGCGTCTTGTCGGACATCGCGCGCACGAGATTCGCGAAACGTTCGGTGTTCGCGTCGTCGAGCGGCGCGTCGACCTCGTCGAGCAGACAGAACGGCGCCGGGTTCAACTGGAACATCGCGAACACCAGCGCGGTCGCGGTCAGCGCTTTCTCGCCGCCCGACAGCAGGTGAATCGTCGCGTTCTTCTTGCCGGGCGGCTGCGCCATCACCTGCACGCCGGCATCGAGGATCTCGTCGCCCGTCATGATCAGCTTCGCCTGGCCGCCGCCGAACAGGCGCGGGAACAGGTCGCTGAAGTGGCGGTTGACCTCGTCGAAGGTACCCTGCAGCAGCGTGCGGGTTTCCTGGTCGATCTTGTGGATCGCGTCCTCGAGCGTCGTGATCGCGTCGATCAGGTCGGCCGACTGCGCGTCGAGGAACACCTTGCGCTCGCTCGCGGCCTTCAGCTCGTCGAGCGCGGCCATGTTCACCGGGCCGAGCGCGTTGATCGCATTGTTGAGCCGGGTGACCTCGCCCTGCAGGTACGACGGTTTCAGATCCGGCGTCAGCTTCTCGCTCAGCGCGGCCTCGTCGACCTCGGCCGTCGCGAGCTGCTCGGCGAACTGCTCGACGGACAGGCGCGCGGCCTGCTCCTTCAGCTGCAGCTCGGTGATGCGGTCGCGCAGCGGCTGCAGCGAACGCTCGGCGACGAGGCGCTGCTCGTCCGACGCGCGCAGCTTCGCGGTCAGGTCGTCGAGCTCGATCCGCGCGGCCTGCAGCGCTTCCTCCTTCACCGCACGAATCTCGAGTGCGTCCTGCAGGCCCGTGTGCGCGGTCTGCTCGTTGATCGTCTCGAGCTCGGCGCGCGCGTCTTCCAGCGATGCGGCGACGCGCTCGCTCTGCTCGTGCGCAACCTGGATGCTGCGCTTGAGCTCGTCGATCCGGGTCACCGCGTTACGTGCGGCGAAGCGCGCGTCGTTCGCGCCGCGCTCCAGGTCACGCGCTTCCTGACGCGCCTGCGTCAGCGACTCGTCGAGCGATTCGAACGCGAGCTGGTTATCTTCGAAGCGTGCCTGCAGCTCCGCGAGTTCGCCGTCGAAGCGTTCGAAATTCGCTTCCGACTCCGCGCGCAGCGCGCGCTGTTCTTCGATCTGCGCACCGATTTCCTCGAGTTCCTCGCGGATCTGCGTGCTGCGCTGCGTATAGCGCTCGTGTGCCTGCGCGAGCTTCAGTACGTCCATCTGCAGCGCATGCACACGCTGCGTCGCACGCTCGGCCTGCGCGCGCACGTCGCCGAGCGCCTGCGTGGCCTGCGTATGCGCGGCTTCCGCGCGCACGGCGGCCGTGCGCGCCTCGTCGGCGAGCAGTGCCTGCGCACGCACCTGGCGCGTCAGGTTCTCGATTTCCTGCTGGCGGGCCAGCATCCCGGCCTGCTCCGAATCGGCCGCATACAACTGCACGCCGACGCGCGTGACGATATGGCCGGCCTTGACGACGAATGCACCGCCTGCCGGCAGCTGCGTGCGCGTCGCCAGCGCCTGCGCGACATCGTCGGCGACATAGACGTTGCCGAGCCAGTCGTTCAGCACCGCGCGAATGCCCGCGTCGTCGATGCGCACGAGCGACAGCACCGGACGCAGCCCGGCCACCGCCGCGGGCGGCTCACCGGCCGCGGGCGGCGCGTAGAACGCGAGCTTCGCAGGCGGCGCATCGGTCGCGAACGCCTTCACCCAGTCGAGATTCGACACTTCGAGCGCGGCGAGGCGCTCGCGCAGCACGGCTTCGAGCGCCGCTTCCCAGCCAGCCTCGACGTGCAGCTTCTTCCACAGGCGCGGCAGCGCGCCGAGCTCGTGCTTGTCGAGCCACGGCTGCACCTTGCCTTCGGTCTGCACGTTTTCCTGAAGCTGCTTCAGCGCGGCGAGGCGTGCCTCGAGCTGGTGGATCTGCGCGCCTTCGGCCTGCACGCGCTCCTGCGCGGCACGGCGTTCGCCGTCGAGGCGCGGCACCGTTTCCTGCGCGTCGGCGAGACGCGCCTGCGCTTCGGCGAGGATTTCCTCCTGCTCGGCGAGCTGCATGCGCAGCTCTTCGAGCTGCGCCTCGTCCGGCGCATCGAGCCCGCCCGCTTCGCTCTTCAGGCGCTCATGACGCTGCTGAAGCTGCTGGAGCTGCTGGTCGGCGTTGCGCTGGTGCGCGGCTTCGAGCTTCAGCGACTGTTCGGTCTGCGCGATCCGCGCGCGCTCGTCGTTGAGCTGCGCCTGCGCGTCGCGCCACTTCGCCTCGAGCGCCGGCAGCGCGTCGTGCTTCGCGGCTGCGTTGTCCTCGGCGAGCGCGGCCTTCTCGTCGGCCATCGCACGCGCTTCTTCGGCTTCCTCGAGCTCGTCCTGCGACTTCTCGGCCTGCGCGCGCCATTGCTCGCGCTGCGCGTTCAGCGCGGCGATCTGCGCCTGCACGCGATTGCGCGATTCGACGATGAACTTGATCTCGGCTTCGAGGCGGCTCACCTCGGCATTCGCTTCGTAAAGCGCGCCCTGCGCGCCCTGCATCGCGTCGCTCGCCGAGTAATGCGCGACGCGCAGCGTCTCGAGCTGCGACTCGACCTCGCGCAGCTTCGCCGTCTGCGCCTCGAGGTCGATCTGCGCCTGTTCGATCGCACGCTGCTGCTTCTGCTGCTCGCCGGCGGCCTCGTTCTTGCGCAGCAGCCACAACAGGCGCTGCTTCTCCTCGCCGTCGGCGACGAGTTCCTTGTACTTGGTCGCAACGACCGCCTGCGCCTCGAGCTTCTCGAGGTTCGCGCCGAGTTCGCGGACGATGTCCTCGACGCGCGTCAGGTTCTCGCGCGTGTCGTGCAGGCGGTTCTCGGTTTCGCGGCGGCGTTCCTTGTACTTCGACACGCCCGCGGCTTCCTCGAGGAACACGCGCAGCTCTTCCGGCTTCGCCTCGATGATCCGCGCGATCATGCCCTGCCCGATGATCGCGTACGCGCGCGGCCCGAGGCCGGTGCCGAGGAAGATGTCCTGGATGTCGCGGCGGCGGGCCGGCAGGTTGTTGATGTAGTAGCTCGACGTGCCGTCGCGCGTCAGCACGCGCTTCACGGCGATTTCGCCGTACTGGCCCCACTGCCCGGCCGCGCGGCCGTCGGAGTTGTCGAAGATCAGCTCGACGCTTGCCCGGCTGCCGGGCTTGCGGGCGGTCGAGCCGTTGAAGATCACGTCCTGCATCGATTCGCCGCGCAGCTCGGAGGCGCGCGACTCGCCGAGCACCCAGCGCACGGCGTCGATGATGTTGGACTTGCCGCACCCGTTCGGGCCCACCACGCCGACAAGCTGGCCCGGAACCTGGAAATGCGTGGGATCGACGAAGGATTTGAAGCCAGCGAGTTTGATCGAGCTCAGACGCACGGCGGTATCGGATGTGAAGAAGGTGTGAAACGGACGGGGCCGTGCTGCGCGGGGCCGGACGGCCCATGCGCGCGACGCGCCCCGGAATTCAAAAGCGGGGCCGCGCGCATACAGCGTTGGGCCCCGCAAACGGCTTCCATCATACCATCGCGCGTGCGCCGTCCCGACCGTCGCCGGGTTTGCCCGGTGCCGGCGCGGCACGATGGACCCTGCTCGACAGCAGCGTCGCCAGCACGATGCACACGCCGCCCGCCCACTCGCGCGCGCTCGGCAGCTCGTTCGCGAACACCCACGCCGACAGCGCGGTGATCACGATCTCGAACAGCATGATGATCGACGCACGGTTCGCCGGCACGCGCGCGAGGCCGTATTGCACGAGCAGGTTGTTCGCCGCCATCGTCACGCCGATCGCGGCGACGATCAGCGCGGCGACGCCGAGCTGGCCGCCCGCCGGCACGGCCGGCAACCCTTCGAACAGCGACGCGATCGCGCCGAATACCGCCGCGCCGCCGAACAGCGTCGCGGTGCGCATCTCCGCGCGCATCCCGGGCAGCTCGCGGCTCGCCTTGATCACGAGCACGTTGCTCATCGCGAAACTCAGCCCGGCCGCGAGACCGGCCCATTCGGCCGGGTTGGCCGGCAGCGGCAAGCCGAGCTTCGGCGACCACAGCATCAGCATCGCGCCGCCGATCGACAGCGCCGCCAGCCCCGCTCCTGCCCAGGTCAGCCGCTCGCGCAGCAGGAAGTGCGCGTAAATCGCGGTCCATGCGGGGGTCAGGTAGAACAGCAGCATCACGCGGAGCACCTCGCCGTGGATCGTGCCCCACACGAAACCGAGGTTCGTCACGCCGGCCGTGACCGCGATGCCCGGCAGCACCCAGTGCCAGCGCAGTGTCGCGATCGTACGGTGCCGCGTGACGATCACGAACAGGAACGCGACGACGCTCGTCAGCGCGCTCGCCAGCGTGCCCGTCACGCCGAGCGATGCGAGGATCCGCAACGGATACCAGATCAGGCCCCATACCGACGCGCCGATCAGGATGGCCAGCGTCGGCAGGCTGCCGCGTACCGCGTTATTCATTTGGTTCGATACCCTTTATTCGACCGGCCCGGCCGCCGTTCCGGCGGGCCGTGACCGCATTCCGTCACGCTATAATCGTCCGTTGCGACCCGCGCGCCGTCGGCGCCCGTTCGCAGCCGCGCGGCACGCCCGCCGCTTCTTTCGCTCCAACCGGCCGCGATGGCCGCTTCGCCCGTGAACCCTCGACTCGACTCGCTCCAGCCCTATCCCTTCGAAAAGCTGCGCGCCCTGTTCAAGGACGTGACGCCCTCCGGCGCCCTCAAACCGATCAGCTTCGGCATCGGCGAGCCCAAGCACCCGACCCCGGCGCTGATCCGCGACGCCGTGGTGGCCGCGCTCGACGGCCTCGCGTCGTACCCGGCCACGGCCGGCTCGGACGCGCTGCGCACGTCGATCGCGCACTGGCTCGAGCGCCGCTACGGGCTGCCGGCGATCGATCCGGCCACGCAGGTGCTGCCCGTGTCGGGGTCGCGCGAGGCGCTGTTCTCGCTCGCGCAGACCGTGATCGACGCGCGCCCGTCCGGGCACGGCGAGAAGGCGATCGTACTCTGTCCGAATCCCTTCTATCAAATTTACGAAGGCGCGGCGCTGCTGGCCGGTGCCGAACCCTATTTCGCGAACAGCGACCCGGCCCGCAACTTCGCGTGCGACTACGCGGCCGTGCCCGACGACGTCTGGGCGCGCACGCAGCTGCTGTACGTGTGCTCGCCGGGCAACCCGACGGGCGCCGTGCTGACGCTCGACGACTGGCGCGAGCTGTTCGCGCTGTCCGACCGCCACGGTTTCGTGATCGCGTCCGACGAATGCTATTCGGAAATCTATTTCGACGAAGCGGCGCCGCCGCTCGGCGGTCTCGAGGCCGCGCACCGCCTCGGCCGCGGCTTCGAGCGGCTCGTGATGCTGTCGAGCCTGTCGAAGCGCTCGAACGTGCCGGGCATGCGCTCGGGCTTCGTCGCCGGCGACGCGGCGCTGCTGAAGAAATTCCTGCTGTACCGCACGTACCACGGCGCGGCGCTGTCGCCGGTCTGGCAGCACGCCAGCATCGCCGCGTGGAACGACGAGGCGCACGTGCGCGAGAACCGCGCGCTGTACCTGCAGAAGTTCAATACGGTCACGCCGATGCTCGCCGACGTGATCGACGTGAAACTGCCCGACGCCGCGTTCTACCTGTGGGCCGACGTATCGCGCACCGGGCTGTCGGACACCGAGTTCGCCCGCCGCCTGTACGCCGACTATAATGTTACGGTTCTGCCCGGCTCGTACCTGGCGCGCGATGCGCACGGGTCGAATCCGGGCCGCGATTTCATCCGGATCGCGCTCGTCGCGGGCACCCCCGAATGCGTCGAGGGCGCGCAACGCATCGTCGATTTCTGCCGTTCTCTCGCGCGGTAATCGTCCATCCCGATCAATTCCATCCATCTCCTGCGAAAACGAACATGTCGCAACAACTTCAGCAAATCATCGATACCGCCTGGGAAAACCGCGCCGAGCTGTCGCCGAAGGCCGCGCCCGCCGACGTCCGCGAGGCCGTCGCGCACGCGATCGAGCAACTCGACAAGGGTGCGCTGCGCGTCGCCGAGAAAATCGACGGCAACTGGACCGTGCATCAGTGGCTGAAGAAGGCCGTGCTGCTGTCGTTCCGTCTGGAGGACAACGCACCGATGGCGGCCGGCGGCTACTCGCAGTTCTACGACAAGGTACCGTCGAAGTTCGCGAACTACACGGCCGAAGACTTCGCCGCGGGCGGCTTCCGCGTCGTCCCGCCGGCCATCGCGCGCCGCGGCTCGTTCATCGCGAAGAACGTCGTGCTGATGCCGTCGTACACGAACATCGGCGCGTACGTCGACGAAGGCACGATGGTCGACACGTGGGCAACGGTCGGTTCGTGCGCGCAGATCGGCAAGAACGTGCACCTGTCGGGCGGCGTCGGCATCGGCGGCGTGCTCGAGCCGCTGCAGGCGAACCCCGTCATCATCGAAGACAACTGCTTCATCGGCGCGCGCTCGGAAGTCGTCGAAGGCGTGATCGTCGAGGAAAACTCGGTGATCTCGATGGGCGTGTACCTCGGCCAGAGCACGAAGATCTACGACCGCGAAACGGGCGAAGTCAGCTACGGCCGCATCCCGGCCGGCTCTGTCGTGGTCGCCGGCAACCTGCCGTCGAAGGACGGTTCGCACAGCCTGTACTGCGCGGTGATCGTCAAGAAGGTCGACGCGAAGACCCGCGCGAAGGTCGGCCTGAACGAGCTGCTGCGAGGCGACTGATGGCAAAGCCGCACACCGTGGTCGTCTACGGCATTCCGAACTGCGACACCGTGAAGAAGGCCCGCGTGTGGCTCGACGATCACGGCGTCGAATTCGAGTTCCACGATTTCAAGAAGCTCGGCGTCAGCGCGCCGCTGGTTGAAGACTGGCTGAAGGACGTGTCGCTCGACGCGCTCGTGAACAAGCGCGGCACCACGTGGCGCGGCCTGGACGACGCGATGAAGGCGGCCGCCGAAACGAAGACCGGCGCGGTTGCGCTGATGATCCACAAGCCGTCGGTCATCAAGCGCCCCGTGCTCGTCGTCAACGGCCGCGTGAAATCGCTCGGCTTCGCGGCCGATCAATACGCGGCGCTGTTTGCCGCATAGGGCCGCCCGCGCTGCGCCCTAGCCCGACGTCATGTCGCTGCCGGCCACCGTGCCGGCATTTTTTATCGAAAGTGGTCCGAACCATGTCCGCCACCCTAGCCCTTACCGAACAGTTGATCGCCCGCGCGTCCGTGACGCCCGACGATCAGCATTGCCAGCAGATCATGACCGAGCGCCTCGCCGCGCTCGGCTTCGAATGCGAGACCATCGCGTCGCACGGCGTGACCAACCTGTGGGCCGTCAAGCGCGGCACCGACGGCCGCGACGGCAAGCTGCTCGCGTTCGCGGGCCACACCGACGTCGTGCCGACCGGCCCGCTCGAGCAGTGGACCTCGCCGCCGTTCATCCCCGCCCATCGCGACGGCAAGCTGTACGGCCGCGGCGCGGCCGACATGAAGACGTCGCTCGCCGCGTTCGTCGTCGCGTCCGAGGAATTCGTCGCGGCCCATCCCGGCCACCGCGGCGCGATCGCGTTCCTGATCACGAGCGACGAGGAAGGCCCCGCCACCGACGGCACCGTGAAGGTCGTCGAGCTGCTGCAGGCGCGCGGCGAACGTCTCGACTACTGCATCGTCGGCGAGCCGACGTCGACCGCCGAGCTCGGCGACGTCGTCAAGAACGGCCGCCGCGGGTCGATGTCGGGCGAGCTGGTCGTCAAGGGCGTGCAGGGCCATATCGCGTATCCGCACCTCGCGAAGAACCCGATCCACCTGCTCGCGCCGGCGCTCGCCGAGCTCGCCGCCGAGCAGTGGGACGAAGGCAACGAATATTTCCCGCCGACCACCTGGCAGGTGTCGAACCTGCATGCGGGCACCGGCGCGACCAACGTGATCCCCGGCCACGCCGACCTGCTGTTCAACTTCCGGTTCTCGACCGCGAGCACCGTCGAGGGCCTGCAGGCACGCGTGCACGCGATCCTCGACAAGCACGGCCTCGAATACACGCTGAAGTGGTCGGTAAGCGGCCTGCCGTTCCTGACGCCGCGCGGCGAGCTGTCGAATGCGCTGGAAAACGCGATCCGCACCGAGACCGGCATCACGACCGAGCTGTCGACCACGGGCGGCACGTCGGACGGCCGCTTCATCGCGCGCATCTGCCCGCAGGTGATCGAGTTCGGCCCGCCGAACGGCAGCATCCACAAGATCGACGAGCACATCGAAGTGCGCTTCGTCGACCCGCTGAAGAACGTGTACCGCCGCGTGCTCGAACAACTGATCGCCTGATGGAGCCTCGCATGACGACACCTTTTGCCACTGTCCGCGACCTGCTGCGCTACGCGGTCACGCGCTTCTCGAAGGCGAAGCTCGCCTTCGGCCACGGCTCCGACAATGCGTACGACGAAGCGGCCTACCTCGTGCTGCATACGCTCGACCTGCCGCTCGACACGCTCGAGCCGTTCCTTGACGCGCGGCTGCTGCCCGATGAAATCGCGGCCGTGCTCGCCGTGATCGAACGGCGCGCGACTGACCGCGTGCCGGCCGCGTATCTCACGCATGAAGCCTGGATGCATGGCCACCGCTTCTACGTCGACGAACGCGTGATCGTGCCGCGCTCGTTCATCGGCGAGCTGCTCGACGACGGGCTGCAGCCATACGTCGCCGATCCCGAGCAGGTCGGCGCGGTGCTCGAACTGTGCACGGGCTCCGGCTGCCTTGCGATCCTCGCGGCGAGCGCGTTCCCGAACGCCGAGATCGATGCGGTCGACCTGTCCGACAAGGCACTCGAAGTCGCGGAGATCAACGTGCGCGACTACGGCCTCGAAGACCGCATCGCGCTGCACCGCGGCGACCTCTACGCGCCGCTGCCCGCGTTCCGCACCGACCCCGGCGCACGCTACGACGTGATCCTGACGAACCCGCCGTACGTGAACGCGGCGTCGATGGCCGCGCTGCCGCCCGAATACCGGCACGAGCCGGAGATGGCGCTCGCGGGCGGCGACGATGGAATGGACATCGTGCGACGCATCGTCGCCGAAGCACACCGCTGGCTGCACGACGACGGCGTGCTCGTCGTCGAGATCGGCAACGAGCGCGAGCACGTCGAAGCCGCGTTCGGCGGCCTCGAACTCACGTGGCTGCCCACCAGCGCGGGCGACGACACCGTATTCCTGATCCAGGCGTCGGACCTGCCGCGCAAGGGCTGAGCCGCCCGGCTCCCCGACCGTGCGGCGCACCACTGCGCCGCACGGTTGGGTAAGATGCGCGTAAGCGGCCGCCGCGCCGCACGACCTCAGGAGTCCGTCACGCGCCCATGACCCTCGACTGGCTACATCTCGGCACCCTGATCCTGACCATCCACGTGCTCGGGATCGTCGCGGCGTGCCACGCGATCATGAACACGCGCACGTCGCAAGGCGCGATCGCTTGGGCCGTGTCGCTCGCCGCGATGCCGTACCTGACGCTCGTTCCATACCTGTTCCTCGGCCGCAGCAAGTTCTCCGGCTACGTCGACGCACGGCGCCACGAGCTGGAACTGTTGCGCACGCACACACCGCGCTCGCCGTGGCTCAGCACCGATGTGACCGACGCAACCGACGGGCCGGCCGCCGCCGCGCTCGGGCCGGCCGCCGTGCTCGCGCTCACGCGGCTCGGCGGCATGCCGTTCCTCGGCGGCAATTCGGTGCGCACGCTCGTGAACGGCGACGCGACGTTCTCGGCGATCCTGTCGGCGATCGACGGCGCGCGCGACTACGTGGTCGTCCAGTTCTTCATCGTGCGCGACGATGCGCTCGGCCAGATGCTGCGCGACTCGCTGCTGGCGCGTGCGGCGGCCGGCGTGCGCTGCTGCCTGCTGTACGACAGCATCGGCAGCTTCGACCTGCCGCACAGCTACGTCGACACCTTGCGCCGTGGCGGCGTCGAGGTCCATCCGTTCGCGACCAATCGCAAGTTCGTCAACCGCTTCCAGCTCAACTTCCGCAACCATCGCAAGATCGTCGTGGTCGACGGCAATCGCGCGTTCGTCGGCGGCCACAACGTCGGCGTCGAATATCTCGGCGCGAAGCCGCGCCTGTCGCCGTGGCGCGATACGCACATCGAGATCCGCGGCCCCGTGGTCGCAAGCATCCAGTACGTGTTCGCCGAAGACTGGCACTGGGCGACGCAGAAGCTGCCGCCGCTCGCGCTGCCGCCGCCCGCACAGCCCGGCGACGGCATGCATTGCCTCGTGGTGCCGATGGGGCCGGCCGACAAGCAGGAAACCGGCTCGCTGTTCTTCGTCGAGGCGATCAATGCCGCGCGCGAGCGGATCTGGATCACCTCGCCGTACCTCGTCCCCGACGAAGCCGTGCTCTCAGCGCTGAAGCTCGCGGTGATGCGCGGCGTCGACGTGCGCATCCTGATCCCGAGCCGGCGCGATCACTACGTGGTGTTCGAGGCGTCGAAGCTGTACGCGCGCGACCTGATCGACGCGGGCGTCAAGGTGTTCCGCTACCGGCCCGGCTTCCTGCACCAGAAGGTGGTGCTGATCGACCGCATCGCGGCGGCGATCGGCAGCGCGAATCTCGACAACCGCTCGTTCCGACTCAACTTCGAGATCATGGTGCTGACCGTCGACCGCGCATTCGCCGACGAGGTCGAGACGATGCTAGATGCCGACTTCGCGCAGGCGTACGGCGTCGATGCGAACGAATACCGCCAGTCGCCCGCATGGCGGCGGATCGCGATGCACGTCGCGCGGCTGTTCGCGCCGATCCTGTAGCCGCAGGAAGGACGGCAGCGCCGGCGCGATCCGCACCGGCACGGCGCACGTCGCCCCACGCCGTCACAGCAGCTTGTCGATATCCGCGGCGATTTCGTCGGGCTTGGTCGACGGCGCGTAGCGCTTGACGATGCGCCCTTCGCGGTCGATCAGGAATTTCGTGAAATTCCACTTGATCGCCTTGAGGCCGAGAATGCCGGGTGCCTCGTCGGTCAGGTAGCGGTACAGCGGATGCGCATGGTCGCCCTTCACGTCGATCTTCGCGAACATCGGGAACGTGACGCCGTAATTGCGCTCGCAGAACGCGCCGATCTGCGCGGCATCGCCGGGCTCCTGCTTGCCGAACTGGTTGCACGGGAAGCCGAGCACGAAGAAGCCGCGCGCCGCGTACTGGTCGTACAGTTTCTGCAGGCCCGCGTATTGCGGCGTGAAACCGCACTCGCTCGCGGTGTTGACGATCAGCAGCACCTTGCCGCGATACGCGTCGAGCGAAACCGGCGCGCCGGCGAGCGTCTCTGCGCTGAACGAATACAGGGTGGACATCGGGCACTCCTTTTACGAAACCGGATCGACCTGGAGTCTAGGCGAAATCGCGCCGTTGCGGCATCCGCCGAGCGGCCGATGCCCGGCAAGAGCGGCGCGCAGTCTAGAATAGCGGTTTTGGCCAGTCATTTCCGCCGTGATCCGTTTCAATCAGTTCAGCCTTGCGCGAGGCACCAAGCCGCTGTTCGAGTCGACCTCGTTCGTGCTCAATCCCGGCGAGAAAGCCGGCCTGATCGGCGCGAACGGCGCCGGCAAGTCGACGCTGTTCGCGGTCCTGCGCGGCGAGCTGCACTCGGACGCCGGCGATTTCTCGATGCCGCCGTCGTGGCGGATCGCCCATGTGTCGCAGGAAACGCCCGCGGTCGACCGCTCGGCGCTCGACTACACGCTCGACGGCGACGCCGCGCTGCGCGAGATCGAGGCACGCATCGCCGCCGCCTCCGCCGCGCATGACGGCGCCGCCGAAGCCGACGCGCATGCTGCCTTCGCCGATGCCGACGGCTACACCGCGCCCGCCCGCGCCGAAGCGCTGCTGCTCGGCCTCGGCTTCACGCTCGCCCAGACACGCGAGCCCGTCGCCAGTTTCTCCGGCGGCTGGCGCATGCGCCTGAACCTCGCGCAGGCGCTGATGTGCCGCTCCGACCTGCTGCTGCTCGACGAACCGACCAACCACCTCGACCTCGACGCGATCGTCTGGCTCGAAGACTGGCTGCACCGCTACCCCGGCACGCTCGTCGTGATCTCGCACGACCGCGAATTCCTCGATTCGATCTGCAACGTCACGCTGCACCTGGAAAACCGCCAGGTGAAGCGCTACGGCGGCAACTACTCGCAATTCGAAGTGCTGCGCGCGCAGCAACTGGCGCTGCAGCAAAGCGCATACGAAAAGCAGCAGAAGACGATCGAGCACCTGCAGAGCTTCGTCGACCGCTTCAAGGCCAAGGCCACCAAGGCCAAGCAGGCGCAAAGCCGGATGAAGGCGCTCGAGAAGATGGAGCTGATCGCGCCCGCGCACATCGCGTCGCCGTTCACGTTCGAATTCCGCACGCCCGACGCCGCGCCGAACCCGATGATGGTGATGGAAGACGTCCGCTGCGGCTACCATGCCGACAACGGCGCGGACATCCCGATCGTCGAACGCGTGGCGCTGTCGATCCAGAACGGGCAGCGCATCGGCCTGCTCGGCGCGAACGGCCAGGGCAAGTCGACGCTGATCAAGACGCTGGCCGGCACGCTCGCGCCGCTGTCGGGCGACGTCCGCGAGGGCAAGGGGCTGACGATCGGTTATTTCGCACAGCATCAGCTCGAAACGCTGCGCGAGGACGATTCGCCGCTCGCGCATCTCGCGCGGCTCGCACCCGACACGCGCGAGCAGGAACTGCGCGACTTCCTCGGCGGCTTCAATTTCTCGGGCGACATGGCGACCAGCGCCGTCGGCCCGTTCTCGGGCGGAGAAAAGGCGCGCCTCGCGCTCGCGCTGATCATCTGGCAGAAGCCGAACCTGCTGCTGCTCGACGAACCGACGAACCACCTCGATCTCGAAACGCGCCACGCGCTGACGATGGCGCTCGCGCAGTTCGAAGGCACGCTGATCCTCGTATCGCACGACCGCCACCTGCTGCGCGCGACGACCGACCAGTTCATGCTGGTCGCGAAGCACCGGCTGCAGCCGTTCGACGGCGACCTCGACGATTACCGCGACTGGCTGCTGCAGCATGCGGCCGAGCAGCGCGCGGCCGCGAAGGCCGACAGCGCGGCTGCGTCGGGCGCGGGCGCCGCGGCGAACCGCAAGGACCAGAAGCGTCAGGCCGCCGAGGAGCGGCAGCGCCTGTCGGTGTTGAAAAAACCGCTGCAGACGCGCATCACGAAGCTCGAAAAGGAAATGGAGACGCTGCACGCGGAGAAGGCGCGCCTCGACGCGTTCGTCGCCGATCCGGCGAGCTACGAGGCCGCGCGCAAGACGGAGCTGACCGACGCGATCCGCAAGCTCGGGGACGTCAACACGCGTCTCGAAACGATCGAGGCCGACTGGCTCGCCGCGCACGAAGAGCTCGAACAGATCGGCTGAACGCGGCCGCAGTGCAGCCGGCCGGCGCCGCCGGCCAGGCACGCCGGCGGCACCGGTTCTTCGACAAGCCATCGGGCCCGCGCCGGGCCCGCATGCGACAAGGCCGGGCGCACTGGCCCGGCCTTTTTACTGCCTTTGTCCGTCGGTTCGCAGGCCGCCTGCCGGCTCAACGCCGCGGCAACGTATCGCGTGGCAGCTGCTCGTCGTCGCCCATCAGGTACCGGCGCCCTTCGGTCGGCCGCCGGATCGCCGCGGCGACCTCCGCTTCGGTCACGTCCTCGGACACGACCTTGCGCGCCAGGCGCCCTTCCTCGTCGATCCATTCGACGATCCGGCATCCGCCGCCCCAGGGCTGGCGAATCGGCTCCGACACGCGGCAGCCGCGCAGGTTGTAAAGGCGTCCGCCCGGCGCTTCCCCATACGATTTCAACATAGGTTCCCTTCGCATTGCGCGGTTCGACAATCCGGCAAAGGATAGGGAAAAGCGATGTCCGGCGGGTTACATCAGCCTACATATTCTTTACAGAGAATTACGCGACAGATCGCCGGCAGCCACAGCCCGCGCGGCTGCCGGGCCGATCACTCGAGATCGCGCACGCGGTCGATCGCCTGCTCGATCCGTTCGACGGCCATCACGTTCAGCCCTTCGATCGGCTGTTTCGGCGCATTCGCCTTCGGGATCAGCGCGGCCGTGAAGCCGAGCTTCGCCGCCTCGCGCAGCCGCTCCTGCCCGCGCGGGGACGGCCGGATCTCGCCCGCCAGCCCCACTTCGCCGAACACGATCAGCCCCTTCGGCAGCGCCTTGTTGCGCATCGACGAATGGATCGCGAGCAGCACCGCGAGGTCGGCGGCCGGCTCGGTGATCTTCACGCCGCCCACTGCATTGAGGAACACGTCCTGGTCGAAGCACGCGATGCCCGCGTGCCGGTGCAGCACCGCGAGCAGCATCGCGAGCCGGTTCTGTTCGAGGCCGACCGCGAGCCGGCGCGGGTTCGGCACGTGCGCGGTATCGACCAGCGCCTGGATTTCGACGAGCAGCGGGCGCGTGCCTTCCTGCGTGACGAGGACGCACGAGCCGGGCACGATCTGCTCGTGCTGCGACAGGAACAGCGCGGACGGATTCGCGACGCCGCGCAGCCCGCGCTCGGTCATCGCGAACACGCCGAGTTCGTTGACCGCGCCGAAGCGGTTCTTGAACGCGCGCACGAGCCGGAACGACGAATGCGTGTCGCCCTCGAAATACAGCACCGTGTCGACGATGTGCTCGAGCACGCGCGGGCCGGCCAGGTTGCCCTCCTTCGTCACGTGCCCGACCATGATGATCGCGGTGCCCGACTGTTTCGCGATGCGCGTGAGCTGCGCCGCGCATTCGCGCACCTGCGCGACCGAGCCCGGCGCCGACGTGAGCGCTTCCGAATAGACGGTCTGGATCGAGTCGATCACGGCCACGTCGGGCCGCTCCGCGTCGATCGCGGCCTGGATCTTTTCGAGCTGGATCTCGGCGAGCAGTTGCAGCTCGGCCGCCGGCGTGCCGCCATCGAGCAGCGCAAGCCGTTGCGCGCGCAACGCGATCTGCGCGGCCGATTCCTCGCCGCTGATATAGAGCGCGCGCCGTTCGCTCGCGATGTCCGCGAGCGACTGCAGCAGCAGCGTCGACTTGCCGATGCCCGGGTCGCCGCCGATCAGCACGACGCCGCCGGGGACCAGCCCGCCGCCGAGCACGCGGTCGAATTCGCCGATGCCGGTCGAGAAGCGCGGCACGTCGGCCGCTTCGATGTCGACGAGGCGCTGGACGGGCGCCCGCTTCGCGAGCGACTGGAAACGGTGGGCCGACGGCGACTCGGCGACCGATTCGACCAGCGTATTCCAGGCCTGGCACGACGGACACTGCCCCTGCCACTTCGGGGTCTGCCCGCCGCACTCGCTGCAGACGTAGACGGTTTTCTGTTTGGCCACGCGCAACGCCCTTATTCCGCGCGCACGGGCACGCGGCCGGCGACCGCGCACATCAGCTCGTAGCCGATCGTGCCGCAATGGCGAGCGACGTCGTCGATCGGCAGTGTATTGCCCCACAGCTCGACGCGCGCGCCGACGCCGGCCTGCGGGCACGGGGTCAGGTCGACGGTGATCATGTCCATCGACACGCGGCCGACGATACGCGTGCGGATGCCGTCGACGATCACGGGCGTGCCTTCCGGCGCGACGCGCGGATAGCCGTCCGCGTAGCCGCACGCGACGACGCCGATCCGCATCGGCGCCTGCGCGGAGAACGTCGAGCCATAGCCGATGGCCTGGCCTTTCCCGATCGTTTGCACCGCGATCAGCTCGGACGCGAGCGTCATCGCGGGTTTCAGCCCCGTGTCGGCGATATCGGACGACAGCCCGGACGGCGACGCGCCGTACAGCACGATCCCCGGCCGCACCCAGTCGAAATGCGTGTCGGGATGCCACAGCACGGCGGCCGAATTCGCGAGACTGCGCGCGCCGGCGATGTTTTCCGCGCCGCGCTCGAACGTCGCGAGCTGCTCGGCAACGCCGCGCTCGTTGTCCGCGTCCGAAAAATGGGTCATCAACGTAATCTGGCCGATACCGGGGCACGCGCGGGCGCGCTCCCAGGCCGCGCGGTATTTTTCCGGCAGGTAGCCGAGCCGGTTCATCCCGCTGTTCATCTTGAGCTGCACGTTGACGGGCTTCGACAGCCGCGCCGTTTCCAGCATCCGCATCTGCTCGTCGTTGTGGACGGTCGTCGTCAGGCTGTAGCGGTCGATCACGTCGATGTCGGTCGACCGGAAGAAGCCTTCGAGCAGCAGGATCGGGCCGGCCCAGCCGAGCTCGCGCAGCTTCACGGCCTCGTCGAGGTCGAGCAGGCCGAAGCCGTCGGTGCCGCGCAGGCCGGGAAACACGCGGGCGAGACCGTGGCCGTACGCGTTGGCCTTGACGACCGCCCAGACCTTGGACGGGCCGGCAAAGCGGCGGACGACGGAGAGATTGTTCGCGAGAGCGGCGGTGTGGATGGTGGCGGAGATCGGGCGCGGCATGGGAAATTTACGTAAAGACGCTTGCGAATCATCAGCTTACCGCGCCTTTTGAGCACCGAAGCCGACAATTTGCGGAACGATCGGGGAATCTTGCTAGTCCGAATTGGCGTATTTTCATGTTATAAAGCCGTGCGCACAACCCATTTCGAACGGAATAAGCCGATCGCATATCAGGCGGCCTACGCGGCCCTGCCGCAGCGACGAAAGCATCGCATCAGATGAAAAAAGGTTTTTACACCATCATGGCCGCGCAGTTTTTCTCGTCGCTGGCCGACAATGCGCTTCTCATCGCCGCCATCGCCCTGCTGAAAGACCTCCACGCCCCCAACTGGATGACACCGCTGCTGAAGCTGTTCTTCGTGTTGTCCTATGTGGTGTTGGCGGCGTATGTCGGTGCTTTCGCGGATTCGCGCCCCAAGGGGCGCGTGATGTTCATCACCAACTCGATCAAGGTGGTCGGCTGCATGATCATGCTGTTCGGCGCCCACCCGCTGATCGCGTACGGGATCGTCGGATTTGGCGCGGCGGCCTACTCGCCCGCCAAATACGGGATTCTCACCGAGCTGCTGCCGGCCGATCGGCTGGTCGCCGCGAACGGCTGGATCGAAGGCACGACCGTCAGCTCGATCATCCTCGGCACCGTGCTCGGCGGCGCGCTGATCAGTCCGCACATCGCATCGCACGTGATCGCGCACACGCCCCGCTGGATCGGCACGCCCGCCGAAGCGGCGATGGCCATCATCATGGCGATCTACGTGATCGCCGCGCTGTTCAACCTGCGCATTCCCGATACGGGCGCCCGCTATCCGAAGCAGGAACGCGGCCCGGTCAAGCTCCTCACGGATTTCGCCGACTGCTTCATGGTGCTGTGGCGCGACAAGCTCGGCCAGATCTCGCTGGCGGTCACGACGCTGTTCTGGGGCGCGGGCGCGACGCTGCAGTTCATCGTGCTGAAATGGGCCGAGGTGTCGCTCGGCATGTCGCTGTCGGAAGGCGCGATCCTGCAGGCCGTGGTCGCGGTCGGCGTCGCGGCCGGCGCGATCGCCGCCGCCGCCCGGATCCCGCTGAAGAAGTCGCTGACCGTGCTGCCCGTCGGCATCATCATGGGCATCGCGGTGATGCTGATGGCGTTCTACACGCGCGACCTGTTCCCGTCGAACTGGGCCGTGCACTTCGGCCACCTGCGCATGCCGGTCTACCTGATCGTCGCGTACATCTTCCTGATGTGCGTCGGCGCGCTGTCGGGCTACTTCGTCGTGCCGATGAACGCGCTGCTGCAGCACCGCGGCCACGTGCTGCTGTCGGCCGGCCATTCGATCGCGGTGCAGAACTTCAACGAGAACCTGTCGGTGCTCGTGATGCTGTGCCTGTATGCGGTGCTCGTGTGGCTCGACGTGCCAGTCGGTGTCGTGATCGTGCTGTTCGGCACGTTCGTCTGCCTGACGATGTGGCTCGTGATGCGCCGCCACCAGGCGAACCAGCGTCAGTTCGACTCGGTCGCGCTGATCGGCGAAGCGCGGCACTGACGCTACACTTTCCGTTTCCGTCCGCCGGCGCCGGTCTTCGAACCGGCGCGTTGCCATCATGACGCACCCGATACCCAACATCCTGACGATCGCCGGCTCCGATTCGGGCGGCGGCGCAGGCATCCAGGCCGACCTGAAGACGTTTTCCGCGCTCGGTGCGTACGGCGCCAGCGTGATCACCGCGCTGACCGCGCAGAACACGCGCGGCGTGACGGGCGTGCACGCGCCGGACGCCGCGTTCGTGACCGCGCAGCTCGACGCGGTGTTCAGCGACATCCGCATCGACGCGGTCAAGATCGGGATGCTCGCGAACGCGGCGATCGTGCACGCGGTGGCCGACGCGCTGCGCCGTTACGCACCTCGCTTCGTCGTGCTCGACACGGTGATGATCTCGAAGAGTTCGCACGCGCTGCTCGCACCCGACGCGGTCGATGCGCTGCGCGACGCGCTGCTGCCGCTGGCGACCGTCGTCACGCCGAACCTGCCCGAAGCGGCCGCGCTGCTCGGCGACGCACCCGCGACCACTGAAGACGACATGGTCCGACAAGGCCAGGCGTTGCTGCAGACGGGCGCGCGCGCCGTGCTGATGAAAGGCGGCCACCTGCCCGACGCGGCCGCGAGCCCCGACTGGCTCGTCGATGCGGCGCACACCGTGCGGCTCGACGGCCCGCGCGTGCCGGTCAGCAACACGCACGGCACGGGCTGCACGCTGTCGTCGGCGATCGCCGCGCTGCTGCCGCAGCAGCCCGACCTCGAAAGCGCGGTGCGCGAAGCGAAGGCCTACCTGACCGGCGCAATCGCCGCGAGCGGCCGCCTCGACGTCGGCCACGGCGTCGGCCCGGTTCATCACTTCCATCGCTGGTGGTAAGCGTCGCCTGACGCGGCGTCAGTCGTCCTGCGCCGCGAACGCCTGCGCACGCGCCGGCCAGTCGTCCGGCACGACGAAGCCGCGCGCCGTCTCGCGCCACGTGCCATCGCCGCCCTGCTCATAAATGCCGATCAAGTCGGGGGCCTGACGCGTCGCCAGCACGGACGGCAGCTCGAGTGCGGCCGCGAGCGGTTCGGGTTCGAAGCCGGCGTCGGCGGCAACACGCCGCGGCGCGAGCCAAGCAAGCCGCGGCAACACGCTCCACGCAACGCCTGCACGCTGCGCGGCCGCCCACGCCGGCCACTGCGCATGCGTCAGCCAGAAACCGCGCGGGTGATCCGGCGAGATTTCGGCGGACACCGGCGGCAACGGTGCGCCGTGCGGATAGAACAGCCAGCCCCTGATGAACATCTGCGCGTCGGACGGCGCGCCGTAGCCGAGCAGCGCAAACCCGGCGCGATCGCCGAGCCGCAACTGGTGGTCGAGCAGCCGGCTGCGCTTGCGGTCGAACCGGTCGACGAGATTGGGCCCGACGAAGTCGGCGAGCGACGCGCCGGCGCGCACCGGCGCGCACAGATAGCACTTCACCGCGAGTTCCCAGTGCAGGCGCTGCCCGCCCGGCGCATCGACGAGAAAATCGACTTCGCCGAGCGTCAGGCCGTTGCTGCGCAGCGGGAGATTGGCCGCGACGAGCCGCAGCGACGGCCCGTGCGTGAGGAAATACTCGAGCAGGCATTCGGCGTAGCGGCCGAGCCGGGTGGGCCGCAACCCGGCGAGCGCGAGGTGCAGCGGCTCGGGCGCCGCATCGAGCGCGGCGAGCCATGCTTCGACGGCCGACTGTCCGGCCGCATCCGGCCACGGATGCGCGAGCGGCGCGCCGGGTGCCGCGGTCAGCAGGCTCGGGCTCGCGAGCAGCCAGCCCAGATCGCGAACCGCGGCGTCGCGCAGCGTATCGACGAATGCGAACGCCGCGCCGGTCGTCATTGCCCGGCCGGCCCGTTCGCGTCGCTACCGTCTGCGCGACGGAACGTGTCGCGCGCGAGGCACAGGTCGGCCCACGCCTTCGACTTGTCCTGCAGGCTGCGCAACAGGTACGCCGGGTGGTAGGTGACGATCACCGGCACGCCTTCGTACGCATGCACGCGGCCGCGCAGCGACGCGATGCTGGCGTCCGTCTTCAGCAACGTCTGCGCGGCGAAGCGCCCGAGCGCGACGATCAGCTTCGGCTTCACGAGCGCTACCTGGCGCTGCAGATAAGGCTCGCAGCTTGCAACTTCGTCCGGTTCCGGATTTCGGTTGCCGGGCGGCCGGCACTTGATCACGTTCGCGATATACACGTTGTCGCCGCGCTTGAGCGCCAGCGACTGCAGCATGTTGTCGAGCAGCTTGCCGGCCTGGCCGACGAACGGCTCGCCCTGCTTGTCCTCGTTCTCGCCAGGCGCTTCGCCGATCAGCATCCAGTCCGCTTCACGGTCGCCGACGCCGAACACGGTGTTGGTCCGCTTCTCGCACAGCCGGCAGTGGGTGCAGTCGTGCACGCGCGCGGCCAGCGCATCCCAGTCGAGCATCGCAACCGGCGTTCCGGCAGGACGCGGTTCGGCTGCCGGCATGGGCTCGCCCGGCGGCGCCGCGTCGAACCACGCGAAATCGTCTTCTCCGACAGGCGGCGCGTCATCCATCGGCGGCATTGCATCGGCTGAAGCCGCCGGCGCGAGCATGCGATCGCCATCGACGACACGACGCGCCGGTGCATCCGGAGCCGGTATGCCCGATGCCGGTATGCCCGATGCCGGTACGCCCGATGTCGGTACACCCGATGTCGGTACACCCGATGTCGGTACACCCGATGTCGGCATGCCCGATGCCGGTATGCCCGATGCCGGTATGCCCGGCTCGCGAGCCGGCGAGGCCTCGGCGGCTCGCACGACCGCCGGCGGCGCATCGTCTTGCACCGGGGCACGCACCGCGCGCGCCGGCCGATCGGCCGCAACGACGGAAACGTCGTCCGCCGCCCCGGTTTGCGCGACGGCGGCCGCGTCGGCTGCCGCGCCTTCGTCCGCGCGCTGCCCGCGCCGCACCCAGATCTGCGCGAGGCCCATTTCCTCGAGCACCGCTTCAGCCCACGCCATGCGCGTCCCCCTCGTCCTTGTTCAGCGTCAGACGCATCACGATCGCGTCCTCCCGGCTGCGATGCTTCGCCGGATAGTAGTTCTTGCGCCGGCCGATCGTCACGAAGCCGAAACGCTCGTACAGATGGATCGCGCGTGGATTGGACGGCCGCACCTCGAGCAGCACGCCGTCGAGCCGCTCCGCGCGCGAAATGCGCACGGCCTCGCGCAGCAGCGCGAGACCCGCGCCCGCGCGCTGCGCGGCCGGCGCGACGCACAGGTTCAGCAGGTGCATCTCGTCGATCACGGGCATCAGCACGCAATAGCCGATCAGCGAACCCGTCACATGCCGCAGGCACACGCCCAGATAGCCGTTGCGCAACGAATCCTCGAAGTTGCCGCGGCTCCACGGGAATTCGTACGCGACCTGCTCGATCGCAACGACCTCGTCGAGATCCGCGTCCGTCATCGGCGCCAGATAGCGGTCGCTCAGCAATACCCCCGTCATCCCTTCGCTCCGCCCGTCTGCGCGGCCCGTGCCGCGATCCGCTCGGCAGTCGTCTGCGCGACCTTGTCGCGCACGTATTCGGGCGCGGCCTGATCGGCCGGCACCGTGCGTCCGGCGCGGAACGCGCGCAGCGCGGCATGCGCGACCGCCAGCGCATGCGGCAATGCTTCGCCGTCGATCACGGCCGCGCGCGCCGCGGCCGGCAACTGCGCGCCGAACGCGGCAGCCGCATTGCCCGCGAGCGTGAACGGCGCGTCGGGCACGCCGACGGCGCCCGGCGCATCGAGCGACGCCGGATGCAGCGTGCGCCAGTCGCCGGCGCTGTCGTCCCACGCGAAGTCCGCCCAGTAGGCTTCGTCCATCCGCGCGTCCAGCGCGGCAAGCACGCGGGTCGTGCCGGGCGCGCGCAGCCGCGCGTGCTCCGCGCACGCGAGCAGCGTGCCGATCGGCACGACCGGCAGCCCGCTCCCGAACGCGAGTCCCTGGGTAATGCCGGTCGCGGTACGCAGGCCGGTGAACGAGCCGGGGCCGGCGCCGAACGCGATCGCGTCGCAGTCGGCGAGCGTCAGCCCGGATTCGGCGAAAAGCTCCTGGATCGCCGGCAGCACGCGCGTGCTCGACACTGCGCCCGTCTGTTCGTGGCGGACCCAGGTTTGCGGGGTGGAAACGGCGTCATCGGCATGGGCCGAGCGCAGCAGCGCGACCGAGCAGTATTCGGTCGACGTATCGATGGCGAGGAGCACTGTTTGCGTCATGGCCGACATTGTAATGCGGCACCCCGCTCCCACGGGCGATCGGGCCCGATCTGTGCGCGCGTTCGGCGCCGACGGCGGTTTGGAAGGATCGCTCGACCCCGCGCGGCGGTCCGCTTGTTAAGATCGCCCGACCTGAAACCCTTACGGAGACACCCGATGAGCGAACTCACCGCCCAATTCGACCAGGCCCAGATCGACGTCAAGCAACTGACGGAACGCCCGGGCAACCTGACCCTGCTGCGCCTGTACGCGCTCTTCAAGCAGGCAACCGACGGCGATGCGCACGGCGACAAGCCCGGCTTCACCGACATCGTCGGCAAATACAAGTACGACGCATGGGATGCGTTGAAGGGCACGTCGCAGGATGCCGCGAAGCAGCAGTACATCGAACTCGTCGAATCGCTGAAAAACGGCACGGCTTCCTGACCGAACCACGCCGTTCGCAATAGGCAATCAAATCAGTGGCGCAGCGCAGCAAATCTCTTTATAATGCAGCCTGCGTCACCTCCGCGCTCGGCTCGCTTGCCGTTCCGGCCCGACGCCTCGTAGCGTTAAGCTCCAATCCGGTTTAGAACCTGTCCCCTCCTGCTTCGACCCTCGCGGTCGTCACTTATCAGGCTGGCGGCCCCGCTCCTGAAGCGCGCCGCACCCAAAACAGCTTCTAATGCCTCATCCGCCGACTGTTCGGCGGATTGCACCCGTTTCCCGATTTGCTCGCTGAATCCGACGACTTGGGTATGCGCGATTGGCGCCGACGTTTCACCCACTGTGTTTCAAGGATTGTTATGACTTCGAGCATCAACTCCAGCCCGCTCAACGCGATCGCCGACCAGGCGCTCGGTCTCGACGACGCCGCCGTACCGGCCGCGGTCGAACCGGCGTCGGACGAGCCGAGCTTCGCGTCGCTCGGGTTGTCGCCGGAGATCGTCTCCGCGCTGCAGGCCGCCGGCTATGTGAAGCCGACGCCGGTCCAGCAGCGCGCGATTCCGGCCGGCATCGCCGGCCGCGACCTGCTGGTGTCGAGCCCGACCGGTTCGGGCAAGACGGCCGCATTCATGCTGCCCGCGATCGAACGCTTCGCGCAGCTCCAGAAGACGCTGGCGCAGCAACCGCGCGCGCCGCGCGAACCGAACCAGGGCGACCGCCGCGTGCGCCGCCCGCAACCCGTCGCGCGCCCGGGCCTGCTCGTGCTGACGCCGACCCGCGAACTCGCGATGCAGGTCACCACGGCCGCATCGACCTACGGCAAGCACCTGAAGCGCCTGCGCACGGTCAGCATCCTCGGCGGCGTCGCCTACGGCCAGCAGCTGATGCTGCTCGCGAAGAACCCCGAAATCCTGGTCGCCACGCCGGGCCGCCTGCTCGACCACCTCGAGCGCGGCCGCATCGACCTGTCCGAACTGAAGATGCTCGTGCTCGACGAAGCCGACCGCATGCTCGACATGGGCTTCATCGACGATATCGAAACGATCGTCGCCGCGACGCCCGCGACGCGCCAGACGATGCTGTTCTCGGCCACGCTCGACGGCAAGATCGGTTCGCTGACGAGCCGCCTGCTGAAGGATCCCGAGCGCATCGAGATCCAGCAGCGCCTCGAGTCGCGCGCGAACATCGCGCAGACCGTGCACTACGTCGACGACCGCGACCACAAGGATCGCCTGCTCGATCACCTGCTGCGCGACGACGCGCTCGACCAGGCGATCATCTTCACGGCGACCAAGATCGACGCCGACCAGCTCGCCGGCCGTCTCGCCGACGCAGGCTTCGAATCGGCCGCGCTGCACGGCGACCTGCCGCAGGGCGCGCGTAACCGCACGATCCGTGCGCTGCGCGAGCGCCGCGTGCGCGTGCTGGTCGCGACCGACGTCGCGGCACGCGGCATCGACATCCCGGGCATCACGCACGTGTTCAACTACGACCTGCCGAAGTTCGCGGAAGACTACGTGCACCGTATCGGCCGTACGGGCCGTGCGGGCCGCTCGGGTATCGCGGTGAGCCTCGTGCACCACGCCGAACAGGGCGCGCTCAAGCGCATCGAGCGCTTCGTGCGCTCGCCGCTGCCGGTCAACGTGATCGAAGGTTTCGAGCCGCGCAAGTCGGCGCCCCCGCGCGGCGGCAACGGCGGCCGCGGCCGTCCGGGCGGCGGTAACGGCGGCGGCCGACGTTTCGGCGGCAAGCCGGGCGGCGGTCATGGCGGCAACGGCCGCAGCTACGGCGGCGGCAATGGCGGCGGCTGGAGCGGCAAGCCGGGCGGCAGCCGCGACGGCGGCCCGCGTCGCGACGGCCAGCGCAGCAGCGGCCCGCGCCGCGGCAATTCCGCGTCGTAAGCACGCACGGGCGGCCGCCCCACCGATGGCCGCCCCGCCAATCCAGCCGACCGGCGCATCTGCGCCGGTTTTTTTTCGTCCCGCCGCACATTTCACGATACGAAAAATTTTTTTGTGTCGTAAAAAATCATGCTGCGTGGCACAACCCAGACGATTGCGGGATGGGAAAAAGCATTTCTTATCCCGAAATCAAGAATTCAAATAATTGATTTAAAACAACTAAAAATTTACGCACTTTCTGATACAGCCGCTGTTTCGCTCCCGTCGATTTGCCTAGACTCTTATACAAGACTTCACGAAACGGAACGCGCCGCTTCCCGCTTCGAGAACAGCATCCGCACCGTCAGATTCGACCCATTAGGCAACACACCGCATCAAGGAGCTCATCATGTCGCGTCAGCAACAGGCACAGGAACTGCAAAAGCAATGGGAAACCGATCCGCGCTGGAAAGGCATCAAGCGCGGCTACTCGGCCGAGGACGTGGTCCGCCTGCGCGGCTCGATCCCGATCGAGCACACGCTGGCCAGGCGCGGCGCGGAAAAGCTGTGGGGCCTCATCAACAACGAACCGTTCGTCAACGCACTCGGCGCGCTGACCGGCAACCAGGCGATGCAGCAGGTGAAGGCCGGCCTGAAGGCCATCTACCTGTCCGGCTGGCAAGTGGCCGGCGACGCGAACGTCGCGGGCGAAATGTACCCGGACCAGTCGCTGTACCCGGCGAACTCGGTGCCGCTCGTCGTGAAGCGCATCAACAACACGCTGACGCGCGCCGACCAGATCCAGTGGTCGGAAGGCAAGAACCCGGGCGACGAAGGCTATGTCGACTTCTTCGCGCCGATCGTGGCCGACGCGGAAGCCGGTTTCGGCGGCGTGCTGAACGCGTTCGAACTGATGAAGGCGATGATCGAGGCAGGCGCATCGGGCGTTCACTTCGAAGACCAGCTCGCTTCGGTGAAGAAGTGCGGCCACATGGGCGGCAAGGTGCTCGTGCCGACGCGCGAAGCCGTCGCGAAGCTGTCGGCTGCGCGTCTCGCGGCCGACGTGATGGGCACGCCGACCGTGCTGGTCGCACGTACCGACGCGGAAGCGGCCGACCTGATCACGTCCGACGTCGACGACAACGACAAGCCGTTCCTGACGGGCGAGCGCACGGTGGAAGGTTTCTTCCGCACGAAGCCGGGCCTCGAGCAGGCGATCTCGCGCGGCCTCGCGTACGCGCCGCATGCCGACCTGATCTGGTGCGAAACCGGCAAGCCGGATCTCGAGTACGCGAAGAAGTTCGCGGAAGCGATCCACAAGCAGTTCCCGGGCAAGCTGCTGTCGTACAACTGCTCGCCGTCGTTCAACTGGAAGAAGAACCTCGACGACGCGACGATCGCGAAATTCCAGAAGGAACTCGGCGCGATGGGCTACAAGTTCCAGTTCATCACGCTGGCCGGCTTCCATGCGCTGAACTACTCGATGTTCAACCTCGCGCACGGCTATGCCCGCACGCAGATGAGCGCGTTCGTCGAACTGCAGCAGGCCGAGTTCGCGGCAGCCGACAAGGGTTTCACGGCCGTCAAGCACCAGCGTGAAGTCGGCACCGGCTACTTCGACGCGGTGACGCAGACGGTCGAACGCGAAGCATCGACGACCGCGCTGCACGGCTCGACCGAAGACGAACAGTTCTTCGACGGCAAGAAGGTCGCGTAACGCGCGCAGGCGGCGCGGCATCGGCAACAGAACAAAAATCAGGGAGGAGACGGCAGGCGCGCGATGCAGATCGCGCGACCGGCCGCGCGGCCCGCGGGCCGCCAGCAACGACGCGCACCGGCTTGGTCCGGCGCGCCCTTTTTCTACGGTGCCGGTCCTGCTGCCGCCCGCGCGGCCACAACCGGCACCGCGCTACCGATAGACGATCACCGGAATTTTCGTATGGGTCAGCACACGCTGCGTCTCGCTGCCGATCAG
Source organism: Burkholderia sp. GbtcB21 (assembly GCF_019091065.1). Lineage (NCBI taxonomy): Bacteria > Pseudomonadati > Pseudomonadota > Betaproteobacteria > Burkholderiales > Burkholderiaceae > Burkholderia > Burkholderia sp. GbtcB21. Next base: position 214,748 of record NZ_JAGXKA010000005.1, on the reverse strand, counting down.
CAGGCTGCCGAGCCCGCGGCGTCCGTGAGACGCCATGAAGATCACGTCGCAGCCGCCGCGTTCGGCCGCCTCGATGATGCCGAGATACGGCGACGGATGCACGCTGGTCCACGTGTCGCAGACGACGCCGGCCGCCTTCGCGGCCGATTCGACCTCGTCGAGGTGCGCGCGCGCCTCGCGCTCGCTGCGCGCCCGGAAATCGGCGGGCGGCTCGATGATCACTTCGGAAAACGGCGAGTATGGATACTGCGGCAGGCACGCGTAGGCCGTCACGCGCGCGCCGACCGCGCGCGCCAGGTCGATCGCGCCGTCGATCGCCTTTTGCGACAGTTCGGAACCGTCGGTTGGAACGAGGATGTGCCGGAACATCGCGCCCTCCTTCGTCAATCGCACTCCGCGCGCCGCGATCCCGTTCGGGCCGACCGCGATGCGTCGCGCGTGCCTCCTACGATTGTAGTGTGCGAAACCGCGCAACCGGCACCGGCAGCGGGTTCGCCCTCATATCGGAAACGCGCGGGCACGCGCGGCCTACTCGCCCCAATAACCGGGCCGCTCGTACGTGTGCTTCAGGTAATCGAGAAACAGGCGCACGCGCAGCGGCAGGTGGCGGCGCTGCGGAAACACCGCGTGGATGCCGATCGGCGGCGCGGCGAACGCGTCGAGCACGCTGACGAGCCGGCCGGCCGCGATGTCGTCGCCGACCTCCCACCACGAGCGCCATGCCAGGCCGTGTCCGGCGAGACACCACTCGTGCAGCACCGCGCCGTCCGAGCATTCCATCGTGCCGTTCACGCGGATCGACACGACCTTGTCGTCCACCTGGAACGCCCAGCCGCGCTGCTGGTTCGCGTTCGCCGCGAGCGCGAGGCAGTTGTGCCGCGCCAGTTCCGCGAGCGTGGCGGGCGTGCCGCGCCGCGCGAGATACGCGGGCGACGCAACGCACACGCGGCGATTCTCGCCGAGCTTCAGCGACACCAGCGACGAGTCCGGCAGTTCGCCGAGCCGCACCGCGCAATCGAACCCTTCGTTGACGAGGTCGACCATCCGGTCGGACAGGTCGAGCGTGACCGACACGTCCGGATGCCCGCTGCTGAACTCGGGCACGAGCGGCGCGACGTGCCGCCGGCCGAAGCCGGCCGGCGCGGAAATGCGCAGGTGGCCGCTCGCCTTGACGCCACCGGCGGACACGCTCGCCTCCGCGTTCTGCATGTCGTTGATGATCCGCTGGCAATCCTCGAGGAATGCCGACCCCTCGAACGTCAGCGTGAGCTTGCGCGTCGTGCGCACCAGCAGCTTGACGCCGAGCCGCTCCTCGAGCGCGTCGAGGCGGCGGCCGATGATCGCCGGCGCGACGCCTTCCGCGTGCGCAGCCGCCGACAAGCTGCCCTTCGCCGCGACCGCGGCGAACGTTTCGATCTGTTTGAACCGGTCCATGACTCGCGGGGACGGCACCGCCGCCCTTCAAATAGCTTAAGCCGCTCAAGATTATGTATATGAAAGTAAAAGATCAAGTGATGATTAGCGTCTTTTTTAGCACCTGCGATCACGAATAGAATCGACCCGACCTCTGAAACCGGAGCGCAAGGCTATGTCGGCCACAACGACACTCTCCTCTCCCGACGCAATCCTCTTCGACGCATTCGGCACGTTGTTCGACGTGCATGCGGTCGTGGCCGCGGCAGAGCAGATGTTTCCCGGTCACGGGGAACGGTTGTCGCAGCTGTGGCGACGCAAGCAAATCGAATACTCGCAGCTGCGCACGCTCGCCGATCCGGCCGGCGCCCGCTATCGCCCGTTCCGGGACATCACGCTCGATGCGCTGCGGTTCGCCGCGCGCGCGCTCGGCCTCGCGCTGAACAGCGCGGCCGAGAAGCGGCTGATGGACGAATACGCGTGCCTGTCCACCTATCCCGATACGGTGCCCGCGCTGCGCAAGCTGCGCGCGCTCGAGCCGCGCCCGCCGCTCGCGATCCTGTCGAACGGCAACCCGCAGATGCTCGACATCGCGATCAAGAGCGCCGGCATGTCCGGGCTGTTCGATCGCGTGCTGTCGGCCGACACCGTGCGCGCGTACAAGCCGAGTCCGGCCGTCTACGCGCTCGGCACCGCCGCGTTCGGGCCGAACCCGCGCGGCATCGTGTTCGTGTCGTCGAACGCATGGGACGTCGCCGGTGCCGCGTGGTTCGGCTACACGACGTTCTGGCTCAACCGCACAGGCGCGCCCGCCGAGGAACTCGGCGCACCGCCCGACGGCACGGGCACCGGCATGGCCGACCTGCTCGCATTCCTCGCCACCCCGGCCCCATCCGGCAGACACGCAAACCGCACGCGCCCCGGCCCGGGTGCATGACGCTCGCAGCTGCCGCCTTCCCCTTTCACCGAAACCGCAACTGACCGACCAAGGAGATGAGACTCATGAGCACCCCGATCACGCTGCCGCAAGGCATGACGATCACCGGCGAAATCAAGCCGGGTTACGAAGCGATCCTGACGCCCGACGCGCTCGCACTCGTCGCAGCGCTGCACCGCGCGTTCGAACCGCGCCGCCAGGCGCTGCTGCAGGCGCGCGCCGAGCGCACGAAACGCCTCGACGCGGGCGAGCGCCCGGACTTCCTGGCCGATACCAGGGCGATCCGCGAGGGCGACTGGAAGGTCACGCCGCTGCCGGCCGACCTGCAATGCCGCCGCGTCGAGATCACGGGCCCCGTCGAGCGCAAGATGATCATCAACGCGCTGAACTCGGGCGCCGATTCGTACATGACGGACTTCGAGGATTCGAACGCGCCGAGCTGGACGAACCAGATCGACGGCCAGATCAACCTGAAGGACGCGATCCGCCGCACGATCTCGCTCGAGCAGAACGGCAAGTCGTACCAGCTCAACGACAAGGTCGCGACGCTGATCGTGCGTCCGCGCGGCTGGCATCTCGACGAGAAGCACGTGACGGTCGACGGCCAGCGCGTGTCCGGCGGCATCTTCGATTTCGCGCTGTTCCTGTTCCACAACGCGAAGGAGCTGATCGCGCGCGGCTCGGGCCCGTACTTCTACCTGCCGAAGATGGAAAGCCATCTCGAGGCGCGCCTGTGGAACGACATCTTCGTCGCCGCGCAGGAACAGGTCGGCATCCCGCGCGGCACGATCCGCGCGACCGTGCTGATCGAGACGATCCTCGCCGCGTTCGAGATGGACGAGATCCTGTACGAACTGCGCGAGCACAGCTCGGGCCTGAACGCCGGCCGCTGGGACTACATCTTCTCGGCGATCAAGAAGTTCAAGAACGACCGCGATTTCTGTCTCGCCGACCGTTCGAAGATCACGATGACGGTGCCGTTCATGCGCGCGTACGCGCTGCTGCTGCTGAAGACCTGCCACAAGCGCAACGCGCCGGCGATCGGCGGGATGAGCGCGCTGATCCCGATCAAGAACGATCCGGAAGCGAACGACAAGGCGATGGGCGGCGTGCGCTCGGACAAGCAGCGCGACGCGACCGACGGCTACGACGGCGGCTGGGTTGCGCACCCGGGCCTCGTGCCGATCGCGATGGAAGAGTTCGTCAAGGTGCTCGGCGACCAGCCGAACCAGATCGCGAAGCAGCGCGACGACGTGCAAATCGAAGGCAAGAACCTGCTCGACTTCCAGCCTGAAGCGCCGATCACCGAAGCCGGCCTGCGCAACAACATCAACGTCGGCATCCACTACCTCGGCGCGTGGCTCGACGGCAACGGCTGCGTGCCGATCCACAACCTGATGGAAGATGCGGCCACCGCCGAGATTTCCCGCTCGCAGGTGTGGCAGTGGATCCGCTCGCCGAAGGGCGTGCTCGACGACGGCCGCAAGGTCACGGCCGACCTCGTGCGCGAATACGCAAAGGTCGAACTCGACAACGTGAAGCGTTCGGTCGGCGGCAACACGCAGCCGTACGAGCGCGCCGCGGCGATCTTCGAGCAGATGTCGACGTCGGAAGGCTTCACCGAATTCCTGACGCTGCCGCTGTACGAGGAAATCTGACGAAGCAGTTCGCTGCGATCGGCGGCCGGCCACGTGCCGTCGCCGGCCCGCACGCGACGACCGCACGAAAAAAGCGCCCCGCGGGGCGCTTTCCTTTTGCGGCGAAACCGACTGCCGCGCGGACGCTCAGGCGACCTCTCGCTCGCGCCGGTGCTGGACCCAGTCTCCCGACGCGATGCGCGGACGCCCGGCTGCCGCATGCGCGGCGACCGGGTAATACAGGCATGCGTACTGCCGGCCGCCGAGCTCGACGGTCACCTCTTCCGGCTTGAACAGCGTGTCGACGCCCGGATAAACGCGCTCGATCTCGTCGAGCACGGGAACGAGCCGTTCATCGACCTCGTAGACGTCGCCCCAGACCAGCGACTTGGCCGCAGACCCGGCGACCATCCCCGGATACGTACCGAAATCGTACAGCTCGCCCGGCAGCGCGGCCGCGCCAAGCAGCGTCGGCGTGGCGATCCCGTGTCGTGCGGCCGCATGGCCGATGTCGTTGGTCTCTCCGGCTCTCAGGGTGCCGTAGACGAATACGTAGCGCATCGTGGTTCTCCTCTTCGATTCGTATGTTGCCGTGTTCGCGCGCGATTCGTGCGAAATTGCGCACCCATCGATAGACCACCGGATCGGCCCGATGGTTCTGACCGGCAAGCGCGCGGGGCCCCGGGCAGTCGCGCCGACTTCGCCCGCTCCCATACAAAGTTCATTTGACCCGGGCATGATCGCCCCAAAAACCGCCGCATGCGCTCGCGCGGCGCCTTCTAAAATAACGGCATCGCCGCCGCGCCGCCCGAACCGTCCATGAATCCTCCCGTCCAAGCCGACGCATCGAACCCATACGACGTCATCGACATCCCGCCCGAATTCGCGCCGACCGCCGTCCATCCGATGCGCGTGCGCGCGCGGCAGGTCGACGCCGGCCACCGCATCCCGCTGCACACGCATGCGTGGGCGCAGCTCGCGTACGCATCGCGCGGCGTGCTGCGCGTCGCGACGACCGGCACGACGTGGATGGTGCCGCCGTCCCGCGCGATCTGGGTGCCGCCGCGTGTGACGCATGAAGTCGTGATCGTCGAGGAAGCGTATTTGCGCACGCTGTATATCGACGAATCGATCGTGCCGGACGGGCTCGACGCGTGCCGCGTCGTCGAAGTGACGGGATTGCTGCGCGAACTGATCGTCGCACTCGATGCGCGCGAGCTGAGCACCGCGCGCGAGCGCCTGCTGTGCGGGCTCGTGCTCGACGAGCTGAGCCATGCCGAGCCGTTGCCGCTTGCGGTGCCGATGCCTGATGAGAAACGGCTGCGCATGCTGTGCGAATCGGTACTCGCGCAACCGGCGCATGCGGAATCGCTCGAACACTGGGCGAGCGAGGTCGGCGCGAGCACGCGCACGATTTCGCGGCTCTTCAAGCAGGAACTGGGCGTGAGCTTTTCGCAGTGGCGCCAGCAGGCGCTGCTGGCGCGGGCGATCCCGCTGCTGAATCAGGGGCGCCCGCTGTCGCATATCGCGCGCGAGCTCGGCTACCAGAGCCAGAGCGCGTTCTCGGCGATGTTCCGCCGTGCATTCGGCGAAAGCCCGCGCGCGTTCATGCTGCGCGGCTACGAGCACCGCGGCGCGGAAGGCCGCATTGCGGACGACGAATCGCCGGACGACGACGCGATCGACGCCGTCCGCTGAGCGCTGCGCTCCGGATCGTCAGATCTTCAGACCGGCCGCACCATGTGGCGGATCGAGCCGAGTTGCGCGAGCCGCGGGCCGGCTACCCGATAGCCCATGCGCAGGTAGAGACGCGCGGCGGGATTGTCGACGAACACGCGCAACTGCAATTCGTGCAGCCCGCGCGCACGTGCCCAGCGGTGCGCCATGTCGAGCATGTAGGTGCCGGCGCCCTGCCCGCGATGGCCGGCCGCGATCTGGACGTCGCGGATATGCAGCGAATCGCCTTCCTCGGTCACGCGCAGCACGCCGATGCGCTCGCCGTCGGCCTCGAGGATGAAGTTCTCGGATTCGCGCCAGCTCGCATAGAACAGGTCGCTGCGCCACACGAGCCCATGGCGCTTGTAGTAGCCGCCCATGTTGCCGTGCGTCAGCGCTTCGGCAAACGGGAAATCGCCGGGCTCCGCTGGCCGGAGCTGATACAGGAGTCGCAGGTCGGTTGGATCGAGCATCGCGCAGGGGTCAAGAACGCATCCCGCCACGATAGCGCAGTCGCGTGCGGATGCAATCGCGAATTTCTCGTAGCGGTGCGGCGCCTGATTTGCAAGCGCAGCCCTTCGAGTCCCGCCGGAAGCCGCGCAGGCGGCTTCCTCCGCTCCGCTGTCACGCGCCCGAGAACGGGCGCAACAACCGGACGCACAAACGAAAATGCCCGCACAAGGCGGGCACTTTCGTTTGTTTGGCGGAGCGGACGGGACTCGAACCCGCGACCCCCGGCGTGACAGGCCGGTATTCTAACCGACTGAACTACCGCTCCAGTCTTGCTGCTTGCCTGGCAGGCGTCGGTTGCTTCCTGCCGGCGCGTCGTTTGTTCGAACGACGCCGAAATCTGGCGTCCCCTAGGGGATTCGAACCCCTGTACTCACCGTGAAAGGGTGATGTCCTAGGCCTCTAGACGAAGGGGACAACGTACTGCTTACATCCTTAATGCAAAAGCCCGTTCAAAAACGTTCTTTGAACGGGCTTCGTTCTGGCGGAGCGGACGGGGCTCGAACCCGCGACCCCCGGCGTGACAGGCCGGTATTCTAACCAACTGAACTACCGCTCCAGCTTCCTTCACCCCACTTGCAGGACATCGTTCATGTTCCTGCAAGCGTTGCGGCACTTCTACGAAACGCCGCTGAATCTGGCGTCCCCTAGGGGATTCGAACCCCTGTACTCACCGTGAAAGGGTGATGTCCTAGGCCTCTAGACGAAGGGGACAACGTACTGCTTACATCCTTAATACAAAAGCCCGCTCAAAAACGTCTTGAACGGGCTTCGTTCTGGCGGAGCGGACGGGACTCGAACCCGCGACCCCCGGCGTGACAGGCCGGTATTCTAACCGACTGAACTACCGCTCCAGCTTTCTTACCCAACCCGCAGGACGTCGGTTACGTTCCTGCAAGCCTCGCGACACTTCTACGAAACGCCGCTGAATCTGGCGTCCCCTAGGGGATTCGAACCCCTGTACTCACCGTGAAAGGGTGATGTCCTAGGCCTCTAGACGAAGGGGACAAAATCTTTTCAGATCTGTCTGACTTTCGCTATTCACTTCCCATCAACAGCGAAGGCCGGAATTCTAACTGCTTTAGATCATTCTGTGAAGCATTTATTACTACAACTACTGCTTCGCAAATCAATCCAATTTGTTCTGTTGGTGGAGGTAAGCGGGATCGAACCGCTGACCTCTTGCATGCCATGCAAGCGCTCTCCCAGCTGAGCTATACCCCCTTGCAGAACAGAAATGAGATTATATGGACCGACTTTGAACTTGTAAATACCCTTTTTGCGATTCGAGCGAAATTTTTTGCGAAGCTGCCGCGATCTCACGCGCAGACAGCTTCGCTCACGCACGAACCTCAGGCCAGCGCGGCCTCGATGCGCGACACCACGACGTCGCGACCGAACAGCACCAGCACCGCATCGATCGACGGCGTGTGCGTCGTACCGGCCACCAGCAGGCGCACCGGCATCGCGAGTTGCGGCATCTTCAGCTTGTGCGTGCCGAGCGTCGCCTTCAGCGCAGCGGACACCGCTTCCTTCGTCCAGTCGGCCGCCTTCAGCGCGACAACGAGATCGGCCAGTGCCGGCCGCACCGCATCGGTCACGTGCTGCGCGAGCGCGTCGGCTTCCGGTGCCGGCACGCGGTAGAACATCGCGGCGCCTTCCGCGATCTCCTTGACCGTCGTCGCGCGATCCTTCATCAGGCCGACCACGGCGTCGAGCGCCGGGCCCGTCGCGAGCGCCGCGTCGTCGATGCCGAGCGCGTCGAGGAACGGCTTCGCGAGCGCGGCGAGGCGCGCGTTGTCGGCTTCCTTGATGTAATGCGCGTTCAGCCAGCTCAGCTTGCTGTGGTCGTACTGCGCGGGCGACTTGCCGAGATGCTCGAGATCGAACCATTCGACGAACTGCTCGCGCGAGAAGATCTCCGCGTCGCCGTGCGACCAGCCGAGGCGCGCGAGATAGTTGACGACCGCTTCAGGCAGGAAGCCCGCATCGCGATACGCCATCACGCTCATCGCGCCATGCCGCTTGCTCATCTTCTCGCCCTGCTCGTTCAGCACGGTCGGCAGGTGCGCATAGACGGGCGCCTCGCCGCCGAGCGCATTCAGGATGTTGATCTGGCGCGGCGTGTTGTTCACGTGGTCGTCGCCACGGATCACGTGCGTGATGCCCATGTCCATGTCGTCCACCACCACGCAGAAGTTGTAGATCGGCGTGCCGTCCGGGCGCGCGATCACGAGGTCGTCGAGTTCCTCGTTCGAGATCTCGACGCGCCCCTTCACGGCATCGTCCCACACGACCGTGCCGGTCAACGGATTGCGGAAGCGCAGCACGGGCTTCACGCCGGCCGGCGGCTCGGGCAGCACCTTGCCGGGCTCCGGGCGCCACGTGCCGTCGTAGCGCGGCTTCAGGCCGGCCTCGCGCTGGCGTTCGCGCAGCGCGTCGAGTTCCTCGGCCGACATGTAGCACGGGTACGCGAGGCCCTTCTCGAGCATCTGCGCGAGCACCTCGCGATAGCGGTCCATCCGCTGCATCTGGTAGATCGGGCCTTCATCGAAATCCAGACCGAGCCACTGCATCCCTTCGAGGATCGCATCGACCGCTTCCTGCGACGAGCGCTCGACGTCGGTATCCTCGATGCGCAGCACGAACGTGCCCTTCATCTTGCGGGCGAACGCCCACGGATAGAGTGCGGAGCGGATGTTGCCGAGGTGGATGAAGCCGGTGGGACTCGGCGCGAAGCGGGTACGGACAGGACGGGTCATAAACGGTAACTCGAACGCCTGGGGCGCATGAATGATTCGACGCGGGATCGACGGCGGCAGCCCGGACAGCAACGGGGCCGGCGACGCCCGGAACGGGAAAGAAGCCGGAATTATACTCGCGCCTGACATCGCGCCAAGCGCACCGCTTGCTTTATGATGTGCGCGCCGCGGCCGCCAGCCGGCGCGGCGCCGGTCGCACGGAACCTGCCGCGCGGCCGCTCGGAACCTATCGCCGCCGCGGGCCGTGTAACCCGCCGCCAAGCCGCCGGAGAACCATTCGATGTCGTCCCCTCGCCTGTCGCGCCGCCATTTCACGATCGCGTGCGCGTCCGCCAGCCTCGCCGCGTGTACGTCGTTCGGCGGCAAATCCCGTCCCGACAACGCCTCCAACCCCGCGCAGCCGAACGAGAAGCCCGTGAAGATCGGCATCGCGCTCGGCGGCGGCGCCGCGCGCGGCTTCTCGCACATCGGCGTGCTGAAGGCGCTCGAGGCGCGCGGCATCCCGATCGAGATCGTCGCGGGCACGAGCGCGGGCTCGGTGGTCGGCGCACTCTATGCGTCGGGCATGAGCGCGCTGCAGATCAACAAGATCGCGCTCGACATGGACCAGGCGGCGATCAGCGACTGGGCGCTGCCGTTCCGCTCGCGCGGCCTCCTGCAGGGTGTCGCACTGCAGAACTTCCTGAACAAGTCGCTCAACAACCGGCCGATCGAGAAGATGGCGAAGCCGCTCGGCATCGTCGCGACGGATCTGCAGAGCGGCCAGCCGATCCTGTTCCAGCAAGGCAACACGGGGCTCGCGGTGCGTGCGTCGTGCAGCGTGCCGTCGGTGTTCGAACCGGTGAAGATCGGCAACCGCGAATACGTCGACGGCGGCCTCGTGAGCCCGGTGCCCGCGTCGTACGCGCGCAAGATGGGCGCGAGCTTCGTGATCGCGGTCGACATCTCGTCCCGGCCGGACGGCGCGGCGACCAGCAACCCGATCGAGATGCTGCTGCAGACCTTCACGATCATGGGCCAGACGATCAAGACCTACGAGCTCGACAAATACGCGGACGTCGTGATCCGCCCGAACCTTGCGGCCATGGGCGGCAGCGACTTCAACCAGCGCAACGCGGCGATTCTCGCAGGCGAGGAAGCGGTCGCGCGCATCATGCCGGAACTGCAGCGCAAGCTCGCGGCGGCGCGCGGCGTAGCCGCCGCGTAAGAAGCACGCCGGTCGCGGGACGGGACGGCGCGCGCCGCCGCCCCGCGACCTGCGGAACGACTTCCGCGTCGCTGCCTGCGCCGGCCCCAAAACAAAAAACCCTGCCGCCTTTCGGTGACAGGGTTTTTTCGATCCGGTCCGGCTGACCGGCGAACGTCAGTTGTTGCCGCTCGCCGAATCGTCGCCGATCGTCGCGCGCACGCGCTGACGCAGATCCTCGGCCTTCATCGGGAACTCCGACTCGAGCCGGCGCGCGCCGGTAAAACGCTTTTCCCAATAGCCGCTGTCGAGATCGTCGACGCGAACGGTGCTGCCCGTCGACGGCGAATGCACGAACTTGTTGTCGCCGATATAGATGCCGACGTGCGAGAACGTGCGGCGCATCGTGTTGAAGAACACGAGGTCGCCCGGCTTGAGGTTACTCATGCTCACCTTCTCGCCGACCCGGCTCATCTCTTCCGCGCGACGCGGCAGCGACATGCCGAGCGTGTCCTGGAACACGTAGCGGACGAAGCCGCTGCAGTCGAGGCCCGAATCCGGCGAGTTGCCGCCCCAGCGATAACGCACGCCGATCATGTTCAGCGCGCCGACGACGACGTCGCCTGCCTTGCCCGCCATGCCGGCGAGGAACGACTTCGCGCCGCCGCCCGACGGCTGGGCACTGGTCTGCTGGACGGAGGAACCCGACCCGATTTGAGTCGAATTCGTGACATTCTGGTTAAAACTGCTGACTTCGTCGGCGAACGCGCCGGGAGCTGCTGCGAACAGGGCGCCGATGAACAGCCCGGCGATGGTGCGCGCGCATGCCTGGGTCAGGGATCGATGCTGCATTGGTCGATGGAATATGCTTAAAAATCAGCTGATTGGCGGAAAATTTCGGTCGATACTAGCCAGCGCGTAATCGTTTGTCAAAACAAATTAAAAAATACAATCGAGATGATCAGACCATTGGACGCCTATCACGCTTTCCAGACCGCTTTCAACAGCTTTTGTGTGTAAGGATGTGACGGTCTGGTGAAGATGTCGGCCACGTCTCCCGACTCGACGACGGCGCCGTCCTGCATCACCGCGACGCGGTGCGCCATCGCGCCGATCACCTCCAGATCGTGGCTGATGAATACATAGCCGAGGTTGTATTTCTGTTGCAAATTCGCGAGCAGTTTCAGCACCTGCTGCTGGATCGACACGTCGAGCGCGGAAGTCGGCTCGTCGAGGATCAGGATGCGCGGCTCCAGCACCAGCGCGCGCGCGATCGCGATCCGCTGGCGCTGCCCGCCCGAGAATTCGTGCGGATAGCGGTGCAATACCGTGCGGTCGAGGCCGACTTCGCGCAGCACCGCGAGCGACTTCGCGCGGCGCGCATCGGGCGTCATTTCCGGGCGATGCAGCTCGAGCCCCTCGCCGACGATCCGTTCGATCGTGTGACGCGGCGAAAGCGAACTGAACGGATCCTGAAAGACGACCTGCATGTTCGAGCGCAGCGCGGTCTGTTCGCGGCCGCGATAGGTCGACAGCGCGCGCCCCTGGAATTCGATCTCGCCGCCGGCCGTCTTCTGCAGCCCGAGCAACGCCATCGCGAGCGTCGATTTCCCGGACCCCGATTCGCCGACGATGCCGAGCGTTTCGCCCTGTCGCACCGACACCGACACGTCCGCGACGGCCGTCACGGGCACCGTGCCGAACCAGCCCGCGAAACCCGGCCGCTTGCGTGCGAACTGCACGCTCACATGGCGCGCGTCGAGCACGACGGGCGCGATCGGCATCACCGGCGCGACCGTGCGTTGCGGCCGGCTGTTCAGCAGCCGCTGCGTATACGGATGCTCGGGTTCCGCGAAGATCCGCTCGACCGGCCCGCTCTCGACGAGCCGGCCCTGCTCCATTACCGCGACGCGGTCGGCGAAGTGCCGCACCAGATTCAGGTCGTGCGTGATCAGCAGGATCGCCATCCCGCGCTTTTCCGCTTCCTCGCGCTGCAGTTCCAGCAGCAGGTCGACGATCTGCGCGCGGATCGTCACATCGAGCGCGGTGGTCGGCTCGTCGGCGAGCAACAACCGCGGCCGGCACGCGAGCGCCATTGCGATCATCGCGCGCTGCCGCTGCCCGCCCGACAACTGGTGCGGGTAGCTGTCGACGCGCTTGTCGGGTTCCGCGATGCCCGTGCGCGCGAGCAGCGCGATCGCGCGCTTGCGCGCCTCGACGGCCGATACGCCGTCGTGCAGCACGATTGTCTCGCCGATCTGCACGCCGATCGTATACAGCGGATTGAGCGCCGTCATCGGCTCCTGGAAGATCATCGCGATGTCCGAGCCGCGCAGCCCGCGCATCTCGCGCTCGCTCTTGGCCGCAAGATCCTGCCCCGCGAAGCGGATCGCGCCGCTCACGTCGGCGTCGCTCAGCAGCCGCAGGATCGACAGCGCGGTCACGCTCTTGCCCGACCCCGACTCGCCGACCAGCGCGACGCGCTCGCCGCGGCCGATCGCGAGCGTCACGTCGTCCACCGCGACCGTGTCGCCGAAGCGCACATGCAGACGTTCGAGCGACAGCAGCGGCTCGTCGTGCTTCGATACGACCGTTTCGCTCATCGCTGGCCTCCCGCCGCGCGTATCGAATCGGCGATCCGCGTGTCGAGCGCATTGCGCAGCGCGTCGCCCATGAAGGTCAGCAGCAGCAGCGTCGCGACCAGCACGCCGAACGTCGACAGCGAGATCCACCATGCGTCGAGGTTGCCCTTGCCCTGCGCGAGCAGCTCGCCGAGGCTCGGCGTCGGCGGCGGCACGCCGAGCCCGAGGAAATCGAGGCTCGTCAGCGCGAGGATCGCCCCGCTCATCCGGAACGGCAGGAACGTGATCACCGGCGTGAGACTGTTCGGCAGCACGTGGCGCCAGATGATCTGCCAGTTCGTGAGCCCCATCGCGCGCGCCGCGCGCACGTAGTCCTGCGTGCGGTTGCGCAGGAATTCCGCGCGCACGTAGTCGGCCAGCCCGATCCAGCCGAACAGCGACAGCAGCACGATCAGCAGCAGGAAGCTCGGCTCGAAGATCGACGCGAAAATGATCAGCAGGTACAGCTCGGGCAGCGAACTCCAGATCTCGATCAGCCGCTGCCCGACGATGTCGATGCGTCCGCCGAAGAAGCCCTGCACGGCGCCGGCGGCGATCCCGAGCAGCGTGCCGATCACGGTCAGGATCAGCCCGAACTCGACCGACACGCGGAACCCGTACACGAGCCGCGCGAGCAGGTCGCGCCCCTGCGCGTCGGTGCCGAGCCAGTTCTGGCGCGACGGCGGCGCCGGGTTCGGCACGTTCGAGAAGTAGTTCAGCGTGTCGTAGTAATAGCGGTTCGGCGGGTAGACGACGAAGTTGCCGGGCGCCTCGAGCCGCTTGCGCACATACGGATCGAGATAGTCGGCCGGCGCCGGGAAATCGCCGCCGAAGGTCGTCTCCGGGTACGCATGGAACAGCGGGAAATAGTATTGGCCGTCGTAGCGCACGACGAGCGGCTTGTCGTTCGACCAAAGCGGCGCCGCAAGGCTCGCGGCGAACGCGACGACGAAGATCACGAAGCTCCAGTAGCCGAGGCGCTGCTGCCGGAAGCGCTGCCATACGCGACGCGCGGGAGACGGCGACACGCGCGCGCGCGCCACGTCGATGCGGGACGACACGACGGCCCGGTTCATCGCGCACCTCGCCCGGTGACGCCGGGCATGCAGACGGACGGTTTCATGTCAGCGCTCCAGGTTGTCGAATTGAATGCGTGGATCGACCCACACATAACAAAGGTCGGAAATCAGCTTGGTCGCGAGCCCGATCAGCGTGAACAGGTACAGCGTGCCGAGCACGACCGGGTAATCGCGGCGCACCACCGACTCGTACGACAGCAGCCCGAGGCCGTCGAGCGAGAACAGCGTCTCGATCAGCAGGCTGCCGGTGAAGAACGCGCCGATGAACGCGGCCGGGAAACCGACGATCAGCGGCAGCATCGCATTGCGGAACACGTGCTTCCACAGCACGCTGCGCTCGGAGAGCCCCTTCGCGCGCGCGGTCAGCACGTATTGCCGGCGGATCTGGTCGAGGAACGCATTCTTCGTGAGCATCGTGATGACCGCGAAGCTGCCGACGACCGACGCCGTGATCGGCAGCGCGATGTGCCACAGGTAGTCGAGCACCTTGCCGACGAGCGACAGCTCGGCGAAATTGTCCGACGTGAGGCCACGCAGCGGAAAGAGCTGCCAGAACGAGCCGCCGCCGAACAGCACGAGCAGCAGCACGCCGAGCACGAAGCCCGGGATCGCATAGCCGACGAGCACGACGAGGCTCGTCGCGACGTCGAACGGCGAACCGTTGCGCACGGCCTTCGCGATGCCGAGCGGCACCGATATGAGATACGTGAGGAAAAACGTCCACAGCCCGATACTGATCGACACGGGCAGCTTCTGCACGATCAGCGACCACACGCTCTGGTGGCGGAAGTAGCTGTCGCCGAGATCGAAGCGCGCGAAGCGCTTCAGCATCAGCCAGTAGCGCTCGAGCGGCGGCTTGTCGAAACCGTACAGCGCCTTGAGCTGCGCGAGCTGCTGCGCGTCGACGCCGGTGTGCGCACGCATCCCGAACGGCACCGCGCCCTGCTCCGTCGCGCCCTTGCGCAACTCCTGCACGGCCTGCTCGACCGGGCCGCCCGGCACGAACTGGGTCACCGCGAACGTGAGGGTCAGCACGCCGACGAGCGTCGGGATCATCAGCAGCAGGCGTTTGAGGATGTAGCTCCACATAGGGCGTCGACTCGTGATCGGTAGGCTGGGTTGGACGAAGGGCCGGCGCGGGTCAGTGAGCGGGCTTCGCCCACCAGGTCGACACGACCCAGCCCTCGGCCGAATAGTACAGCGGCAGCGTCTGCGGATAGGCGAGCGTGCGCTTGTACGCGATCCGATGCGTCGTGCTGTACCACTGCGGGACCGCGTAGTAGCCGTGCATCAGCACGCGGTCGAGCGCGTGCGTCGCGTCGAGCAGTTCGTCGCGCGACTGCGCGGTGCCGAGCGCATGCAGCAGCGCGTCGACGGCCGGCGACTTCAGCCCGATGATGTTGTCGGAGCCCGGTTCGTCGGCGAACTTGCTGCCGTAGCGCGAGAACTGCTCGGCGCCCGGCACCTGCACGCCCGGCAGGCGGACCGTCGTCATGTCGTAGTCGAACGCGTCGAGGCGCTTTTGCAGCAGCGCGTAGTCGGCCGTGCGAAAGCGTGCGTCGATGCCGAGCTTTGCCAGATTGCGCCGGTAGGCGGTCACGACACCTTCCATCGCGCCGCCCGCATCGTCGAGGATCTCGAACGTGAACGGCTCGCCCTTCTCATTGCGCAGTGCGCCGTCGCGATAGGTCCAGCCGGCCTGCGCGAGCAGCGCGCGCGCCTTCAGCAGGTTCGCGCGCAGCGAGCCCGGCGGGTTCGTGTCCGGCTGCGTGACCATCGGGCCGAACACTGCCGGGTCGAGCTGCGCGCGCAGCGGCTCCAGCAGCTTCAGCTCGCCTGCGCCCGGCGTGCCGGTCGCCTGCAGGTCGGTGTCGGCGAAATAGCTGTCGAGACGCGTGTAGGCGCTGTAGAACAGTTGCCGGTTCAGCCATTCGAAGTCGAATGCGAGATCGAGCGCCTGGCGCACGCGCACGTCGCGGAACAGCGGCCGGCGCAAATTCATGAAGAAGCCCTGCATGCCCGCGCCGTTGTGCTGGCGGAATTCGCGCTTGACGAGCTCGCCGCTGTCGAAACGCTTGCCGACGTCGCGTCGCGCCCAGTTGCGCGCGATGTACTCGACGAGCACATCGTATTCGCCGGCCTTGAACGCCTCGAGCCTCGCGACGCCGTCGCCGTACAGCTTGTAGACGATCCGCTCGAAGTTGTGGGTGCCGACCCGCACCGGCAGGTCGGCGCCCCAGTACGCGGGGTTGCGCCGGTAGGTGATCGTGCGGCCGTTGTCGTAGCGCTCGATCAGGTACGGGCCGCTGCCGATCGGCTGCTCGAACGCGAGATGGTCGAACGGGATGCGCGAGCCGTCCGCGCGCAATCCCCACTTGCGCGAGAACACCGGCACGCCGCCGGCGATCAGCGGCAGCTCGCGATTCGCGCTGCGGAACTCGAAGCGCACGGTGGCCGGGTCGACGACCACGGCCTTCGCGATCTCAGCGAAATACGCGCCGAACTGCGGCGCGGCCAGCTTGCTCTTCAGCGTGTCGAACGAAAACTTGACGTCGTCGGCCGTGACGGCGTCGCCGTTCGAGAAGCGCGCGCGAGGATTCAGGTGGAACGTGACGGAGCGGCGGTCGGGCGCGATGTCGATATCGTCGGCAAGCAGCCCGTACGCGGAGGCCGGTTCGTCCGAGCTGCCCGTCGCCAGGCTCTCGAACAGCATGTCGATGCCGGGCGCGGGGTTGCCGCGCATCGTGAACGGATTGAACTTGTCGAACGACGTCAGCCGGCTCGGGTTCGCGAGCACGAGCGTGCCGCCCTTCGGCGCATCGGGGTTGACGTAGTCGAAATGCTTGAAGCCCGGCGGATACTTCGGCTCGCCGTACTGCGCAATCGCGTAGGCCGCGTGCGCGGCCGTCGCGGCAAACGCCGCCTGCATCGCAAACACCGCGGCAACGCGGCCGGCGGCCCGTGCGGCATGCAGCGCGCCGAAGCGGACGCGCGCGATGGCGGCCCGGGGCGAACCCTTCGTCATAGAGGCCCTGTCGGTCGAATGAGGGTAGTAACGTGTGACGATTCTACCCATTCAATCCTTCGAGCCAAAAGAAAACCGCCACGCGGGCGGTTTCTTCACGAACGGACGCCGCGCCCGCGTCACGCGGGCGCAGCGTGTCGATCAGCGCCAGCCGTTGTGGCGGCCATGATCCCAGTGACCACGATCGCGATCGCCGCCCCAGCCGCGGCCATGGTGGCGATACCACTCGTCGCGGCCCCAGTAGCGGCGGCCGTCCCAGTAGCGGTCGCCGTGCCAGCCGATTATGATCGCCGGCGCCGGCGCATAGACGGGCGCAGGTGCATACACCGGCGCCGGCTGATAGATGACCGGAGGCGGCGGCGCATACACGGGCGCGGGCGCGACGTAAACCGGTGCCGGCACGCCGACGTTGATCCCGACATTGACGCCCGCCATTGCTGCGCCCGACACGAGCAAGGCCGTCATACCGGTCAAGAGCGAGGCAACACGCAAGGTCTTCATGGATTCCTCTTCTGATTGTGTCATGTGGTGATTCGACTATAACGGCAAGCACCGTCCCCGCATATTTCAAGTTTGTAAGAACTGATGCGCGGCATCGCAACGGGAAGCGTGCGCTAACGTCTTGTAACAATCGGCGCCGGCCGTCGCCGCGACCGTTCCTAAAACATCTTTCATCCTGGTCCGCGCCCGGCGTTAAGCGGCGCCACGCACACTGCGCGAGCCGAACCGGGTTCCCGCCACGCTTCGGCACCTCGCTGACAGGCCGGCGCCCCGCGCCGGCGGAGACCTCGCCGATGCTGAAACTCGTCCGACTCGCGCTCGCGCGCCCCTACACCTTCATCGTCCTCGCGCTGCTGATCCTGATCGCAGGACCGCTCGCGGCACTGCGCACGCCGACCGACATCTTTCCCGACATCCGGATTCCGGTCATCAGCGTCGTGTGGAACTACGCCGGCCTGCAGCCGGCCGACATGTCGGGGCGCATCGTCACGTATTACGAACGCACGCTCGGCACCACGGTCAACGACGTCGCGCACATCGAGTCGCAGTCGTTCCGCAGCTTCGGGATCGTCAAGATCTTCTTCCAGCCGAGCGTCGACATCCGCACGGCCACGGCACAGGTCACGTCGATCTCGCAGACCGTGCTCAAGCAGATGCCGCCCGGCACCACGCCGCCGCAGATCCTCAACTACAACGCGTCGACCGTGCCCGTGCTGCAGCTCGCGCTGACGAGCGACACGCTCAACGAGCAGCAGCTCGGCGACTACGCGACCAACGTGATCCGGCCGCAGCTGCTGTCCGTCGCGGGCGTCGCGATTCCGTCGCCGTATGGCGGCAAGATACGCCAGGTGCAGATCGACCTCGATCCGCAGGCGCTGCAGGCGAAGGGGCTGTCCGCGCAGGACGTCGCGACCGCGCTCGCGCAGCAGAACCAGATCATCCCGGCCGGCACGCAGAAGATCGGCCGCTTCGAATACAACATCCGGCTCAACGACAGCCCGCTGACGATCGACGAGCTCAATGCGCTGCCGATCCGGACCGTGAACGGTGCAGTGATCTTCATGCGCGACGTCGCGCACGTCCGCGACGGTTTTCCGCCGCAGGGCAATATCGTGCGCGTCGACGGCCGCCGCGCGGTGCTGATGAGCGTGCTGAAAAGCGGCTCGGCGTCGACGCTCGACATCATCGCCGGCGTCAAGGCGCAGTTGCCGCGCGTCGAGGCGACGCTGCCGCCGTCGCTCAGGCTCGTCGTGATGGGCGACCAGTCCGTGTTCGTCAAGGGCGCCGTGAGCGGCGTGGCGCGCGAAGGCCTGATCGCCGCCGCGCTCACCTCCGCGATGATCCTGCTGTTCCTCGGCAGCTGGCGCTCGACGCTGATCATCGCCGCATCCATTCCGCTCGCGGTGCTGGCGGCGATCGCCGCACTCGCCGCCGCGGGCGAGACGCTCAACGTGATGACGCTCGGCGGGCTCGCGCTCGCTGTCGGCATTCTCGTCGACGATGCGACCGTCACGATCGAGAACGTCAACTGGCATCTCGAACAGGGCAAGGACGTGCGCAGCGCGATCCTCGACGGCGCGTCGCAGATCGTCGCGCCGGCCTTCGTGTCGCTGCTGTGCATCTGCATCGTGTTCGTGCCGATGCTGCTGCTCGACGGCGTGGCCCGCTTCCTGTTCGTGCCGATGGCCGAGGCCGTGATCTTCGCGATGATCGCGTCGTTCGTGCTGTCCCGCACGTTCGTGCCGATGATGGCCCGTTACCTGTTGCGGCCGCATGCCGCGCATCCGGCGGCCGTGCTCGCGCCGCACGGCGCACCGTTCCCGCCATCGCGCGCACGCAATCCGCTCGTCGCGTTCCAGCAGGGGTTCGAGCGCCGCTTCGCGGCACTGCGCGCAGGCTATCGTGTCGTGCTCGGCCTCGCACTCGCCCATCGCGCACGCTTCGTCATGCTGTTCCTCGCCGCGGTCGCGCTGTCGTTCGTGCTGGTGCCGTGGCTCGGCCGCAACTTCTTCCCGTCGGTCGACGCGGGCGAAATCGCGATCCACGTGCGCGCACCGATCGGCACGCGCATCGAGGAGACGGCCGCGCTGTTCGACCGCGTCGAGCACACGGTGCGCGGCGTCGTGCCGCCGCACGCGCTCGCGAGCATCGTCGACAACATGGGTTTGCCGAACAGCGGGATCAACCTCACGTACAGCAACAGCGGCACGATCGGTCCGCAGGACGGCGACATCCTCGTGTCGCTCGCGGGCGACCACGCGCCGACGGCCAACTACGTGAAGCAGTTGCGCACCGTGCTGCCGCACGCGTTTCCGGGCGTGGCGTTCTCGTTCCTGCCCGCCGACATCGTGAGCCAGATCCTCAACTTCGGCGCGCCCGCGCCGATCGACGTGCAGGTGACAGGCCCCGACCGTGCCGCCAACCGCGCCTATGCGACCGAGCTGCTGCGGCGCATCCGGACGGTGCCGGGCGTCGCCGACGCGCGCGTGCAACAGGCGTCGACCTATCCGCAGTTCACGGTATCGGTCGACCGCGCACGCGCCGCGCAGCTCGGCATCACCGAGCAGGATGTCACCAACGCCGTGGTGGCGAGCCTGTCCGGCACGAGCCAGGTGTCGCCAACCTACTGGCTCGATCCGCACAACGGCGTGTCCTATCCGATCGTCGCGCAGACGCCGCAGTACCGGATGACGTCGCTGTCGGACCTGCGCGCACTGCCCGTCACGGGCCGCTCGGGCGCCCCGCAACTGCTCGGCGGCCTCGCGACGATCGTGCGCGGCCAGACCGACGCGGTCGTGTCGCACTACGACATCGCGCCGCTGTTCGACATTTTCGCGACGACGCAGGGCCGCGATCTCGGCGCGGTCAGCACGGACATCGACCGCGTGCTGCGGGCGAGCGCCGCCGACCTGCCGAAGGGATCGCGCGTGACCGTGCGCGGCCAGGTGCAGACGATGAACAGCGCATTCGGCGGGCTGCTCGCCGGCCTCGCCGGTGCGGTCCTGCTGATCTACCTGCTGATCGTCGTGAACTTCCACTCGTGGCGAGACGCGTTCGTGATCGTGAGCGGACTGCCCGCGGCGCTCGCCGGCATCGTCTGGATGCTGTTCGTCACACGCACGCCGCTGTCGGTCCCGGCGTTGACGGGCGCGATCCTGTGCATGGGTGTCGCGACCGCGAACAGCATCCTCGTCGTGACCTTCGCGCGCGAACGGCTCGCACACACCGCCGACGCGGCCGTCGCCGCGCTCGAGGCCGGTTTCACGCGCTTTCGGCCCGTGATGATGACGGCGCTCGCGATGATCATCGGCATGGCGCCGATGGCCCTCGGTCTCGGCGACGGCGGGGAACAGAACGCCCCGCTCGGCCGTGCGGTCATCGGCGGCCTGCTGTGCGCGACCGTCGCGACGCTGGTGTTCGTGCCCGTCGTGTTCAGCCTCGTCCACCGGCGCGATCGCGCGCCCCGCTCCGAATCCCTGTCCCTCACTCCGGGAGAACAACATGTCCACTGAATTCGAAATCCGTCCCCCCGGTACGCCGCGCTACCTGAAGCCGCTCGCGATCGCGGGCGTGATCGCCGCGCTCGCCGCCGCGGCAGCCGGCCTCGTCGCACGCGCGCACGACGCGCGCGCGATCGCCGCGTGGACCGCGCAGCAGGCGATCCCGACCGTCGCGACGGTCGCGCCGCAGCCGGCCGCCGCCGATGCGCTGGTGCTGCCCGGCCGCCTCGATGCGTATGTCGACGCACCGATCTACGCGCGCGTGCCCGGCTACCTGCATGCGTGGTACGCCGACATCGGCGCGCACGTCAAGGCCGGCCAGTTGCTCGCGTCGATCGACACGCCCGATCTCGACCAGCAGCTGCAGCAGGCACGCGCCGACCTGCAGAGCGCGAACGCGAACGAGCGGCTTGCGGCCGTCACGGCCGCGCGCTGGGCCGAGATGCTCGCACAGGATTCCGTGTCGCGGCAGGAGGCCGACGAGAAACGCAGCGACCTCGACGCCAAACGCGCGGCCGTCGCGGCAAGCACCGCCAACGTGCGGCGGCTCCAGGCGCTCGAATCGTTCAAGCGGCTCGCCGCGCCGTTCGACGGCGTCGTGACCGCCCGCAAGACCGATGTCGGCGCACTGATCGACGCGGGCAGCGGCAACGGCGCCGAACTGTTCACCGTCTCGGACGCACGGCGGCTGCGGCTCTACGTGCACGTGCCGCAAGACGATGCGGGCGCGATCCGGGCGGGCATGCACGTCGCGCTGACCGTGCCCGAACGCCCGGGCGCGACGTTCGACGCCACGCTCGCGGATTCCGCGCAGTCGATCGATCCGGCTTCCGGCACGCTGCTCGCGCAGTTCTCGATCGCCAACCCCGCAGGCACGCTGTTCCCGGGCGAATATGCGCAGGTGCGAATCGCAGTGGCCGATGCCGCGCATGCGCTGACGATTCCCGCAAGCGCGCTGATCTTCCGCCACGACGGGTTGCAAGTCGCCGTACTCGACGCGAGCGGGCATGCGCGGCTGCGCAACGTATCGATCGCGACCGATCTCGGCACGCGCGTCGAGATCGCGTCGGGGCTCGCAGCCCGCGACCGCGTGATCGACAATCCGCCCGATTCGCTCGCGGACGGCGACCCCGTGCGCATCGCGAGCGCCGCGACGATGGAGCGTGCGCATGGCTGACCGTCTGCTCGCCGGGTTGCTGGGCAGCGTCGCCCTGCTCGCCGGCTGTTCGCTGGCGCCGGCCTATCGCGCGCCGGCCGTTCCGCTTCCGGCCGCCTTTCGCGAAACGGGCCCGTGGGTCGATGCCGCGCCGGCCGACCGCCTGCCGCGCGACGGCTGGTGGCGCGTATACGGCGACACGACGCTCGACCGGCTCGAGCCGCTCGTCGCGCGCGCGAACCCCGACCTCGCCGCCGCCGTCGCGCGGCACGACGAAGCCACCGCGCTGTTCGACGAGGCGCATGCGGCATTGCTGCCGACCCTGGGAATCGATGCCGAGACCGACCGCGACCGGCAATCCGCGCGCCGGCCGCTGCGAGGCAGCGGCCAGCCCGACATCTACGAGTCGAACACGCTCGAAGCGGGGCTCGGCTACGACGTCGATCTGTGGGGCAAGGTCCGCAACACGGTCGCGGCCGGCCGCGACGACGCTCAGGCGGCCGGCGACGACCTCGCCTCCGTCCGGCTCAGCCTGCAGGCCGCCGTCGCCAGCACCTATTTCGAACTCGCGGGGCTCGACCGCGAAGCGGATACGCTCGCGCAAACGATCGACACGTACCGCCGCGCGTGGCAACTGACGGTCAGCCGCCATCGCGGCGGCCTCGCATCGGGGCTCGACGTTTCGCGTGCGCAAACCCAGCTCGCGCTCGCACAGGCGCGCGCGTCCGACATCGCCGCGCGCCGTGCGCTCGACGAGCACGCGATCGCCGCGCTCGTCGGCGTATCCGCGTCGACGTTCTCGCTGCCGCCCGTCGCCGCGCTGCCGCGCGTTCCGTCGATTCCGACCGGATTCGCGTCGACGCTGCTCGAACGCCGCCCGGACATTGCCGCCGCGGAACGCCGCGTCGCGGCCGCGAACGCACGGATCGGCGTCGCGCGCGCCGCGTATTTCCCGGACCTGTCGCTCGGCCTCGACGCCGGCTTCCAGAGCGACACGTTTTCGCCGTGGCTCGCCGCACCGAACGAGATCTGGTCGATCGGGCCGCGCCTCGCGATGACGCTGTTCGACGGCGGCCTGCGCGCCGCCGGCGTACGCAAGGCCCGTGCGCAGTTTGCCGAACAGGGCGCGCGCTACCGGGCCATCGTGCTGCAGGCGTTTCGTGAAGTCGAGGACGATCTCGCGCTGCTGCACCGCCTTGGCGACGAATCCGGCCAGGACGACGCGGCGCTCGTCGCGGCCCGGCATTCGCTTGCGCTTGCGATGTCGCGCTATCGCGACGGTGCCGTCAGCTATCTCGACGTGGTCACCGCGCAGACGACCGAACTCGATACGCAGATCGCGTCGCTCGATGCCGATGCGCGACGCCTGCAGGCATCCGTCGGGCTCGTGCGCGCGCTCGGCGGCGGCTGGCGCGACGCGCGTTCATGAACGTTTCTTCATCGGCGCGCCGGGCGCCTGGAAGTCCGCGCCCGATAACGTGTTTCCGGCCGGCATCGCACACGCGGCACCGGCCGCTGCCATACGAAAAGGACCACGCCATGAAGACATCGATGTTCGCCATCCTCCTCTCCGCCCTCTGCGTCGCGCTGCCCGGCCGGGCCGGCGCAACGCAGCCCAACGCGGCCACCGCGCCGCAGACGCCCGCACCGTCGTCGCCACACGCTGCATGGAATACGCCGCAGGCAACGCCGCTGACGCGTGCGCAGGTCTATCGCGAACTCGTCCATGCCGAACGCGACGGCCAGCTCGCGCAACTCAATCGCGAACTCTATTCGCACTGACCGCACGCGACCGGGCAAGCCGCGCGACGCGCGGCACGCCTGCCGTCCACGAACGTGGCGCGATTCCGCACCGTCATGCGCCCAAGTCGAACCTGAACCCGAATCGCGCAACCGTTTCGATGCGCGCGGAAAAGGCGTGCGCGGCCAGCTTGCGCCGCAGCCGGACGACCAGCGCATTGACCGTTTCGGGTTCGATGTCGGCATCGCCCCATGCGTAACGCAGCACGGCATCGCGCCCGACCGGTCGCCCCGATGCGCGCAGCAGGCATTCGACGAGACGGAATTCCCGTGCGCTGAGCGCCAGCCTCCGGCCCCCCTCTTCGAGGGCGCGCGTCGCCGTGTCGAGCCGGACCGACTCGCGCATCTCGATGACGCCTGCGCGGCGCCACAGCGCGCGCAAACGCTCGTGCAATTCCACGAACGAACACGGATGGGCAAGGCACACGTCGCAGCCGGCCTGCAGCATCCGTGCGCGCTGTGTCGGTGTTGCACCGGCGACGATCGCGGCGATCGTCGCGCCTGCGGCCGATCCGGCGAGTCGCGGCAATGCATCGAGGACCGCCGGGCCGTCAGCCGCGTCGGGCGCAACGATCACGATTGCATCGAACCGGTCCTGCGTCGCCGCGAAGCAGCCGTCGCGCCATTCCCCGACGCGCTCGACGCCGTGTGTGCTCTCGCGAAATGCCTTGTCGAGCCGCGCCGCCTCCGGATGCGGCTGAGCAATCAGCAGGATGCGCATCGACCGTTCCCCGGCGCCGTCATGCCAGCGAGCGCGGCCAGCATTCGACCGTAATCGCCGCACCGGCCGGCTGCGCATCGCCGATCCGCAGCGCGAAGCCGTGCACGTGCATCACCGCCGATACGATGCTCAACCCGAGCCCCGAGCCTTTCACATGACGCGTATGCTCGCCGCGATAGAAGCGTTCGAGCACCGCGTCGCGCTCGCCGGGCGGGATGCCGGGCCCGGTGTCCTCGAACCGGACGAGCGGGCCGCCCGGCGTCGCGCGGAGTACGGCGCGCACGCGGCCACCCGGCGGCGTGAACTTGATGGCGTTGTCCGCGAGATTGCTGAACGCCTCGAACAGCAATGCGCGGTCGCCATGAATGCCGTCGACCGGTGCCGCGTCGAGTTCGAACGACACGTCGACGGCTTCGGCGAGCGGCTCGTAGAGTTCGCACACGTCGCGCAGCAATGCCGCGACGTCGACCACGGCAAAGCCGCCGCGCCGGCTCAGCGTACCGATCTCGGAGATGCGCAGCATCGCGCGAAAGCGCTCGAGCAGCCGGTCGGTCTCGTCGCGCGCCGACGCCAGCAGCGCCGCCGACGCGGGATCGTCCGCACAAAAAGGCTGCTCGGCCAGTCGCGCCAGCATCGTATGCACGCGCGCGAGCGGCGTGCGCAGATCGTGCGCGATGCCGTCGCAGGTATGACGCACCTCGCCCATCAGTCGCTCGACTTCGTCGAGCATGTGATTCACGAGATGCGCGAGCAAGTCGAGCTCGTCGTAGCGGCCGACCGGCAGCCGCTTGCCGAGGTCGCCCTCGGCGATCTGCCGCGTGGCGCGCCGGATCGCGGCGACGCGGCGCATCTGCCGCATGCCGAGCATGCTGCCGCCCGCGATGCCCGCGACCAGGATCATCACGCCGCCGATCACGAGCCCGCGGATCGCGACATCGCGGATCTGGATGAAATGCGACAGGTCGCGCGCGACTACCAGCGTCATCCCGTTGTCGCGGCGCACTGCCATCGCGCGCGTGATCGGTGCGGGCTGGCCGTCGAGCAGCACGAGCGTGCGGTTCAGCGTGCGTCCGGCGCGATCCGTACGCAGCGCGGGCAGCGTCGCGATGTCGCCGGCCACGCGGCGCCCGGCCGCGTCGAACAGCCCGTAGAAACTCGTATGCAAGTGTTCGTGCTCGAGTCGCCGGTGGATCGCGAGCGGCAACTGCGCATCGGGAATCGAATCGAAATAGATCAATTGCCACGCGAGCACCTCGTCGGTGTCGCGCGTCATCGTGTGTGTCGCGGCGACGCTGATTACGCCCGCGAGCAGCAGCAGCGAAACCGAGAAGATCGCCGCATACGCGCACAGCCAGCGAAACGTCGTCGTATGCCAGCGGCGTGTGAAGTTCGCCGCGCGGGCCGCATCCATCCGTGCCTCCGTTACGCGAGCATGTAGCCCGAACCGCGCACCGTCTGGATCATCGGGTTCGCGCCGGGCGGGTCGATCTTCTTGCGCAGTCGGCCCATGTGGACGTCGATCAAGTTGGTGCCGGGATCGAAGTGATAGCCCCACACGGCCTCGAACAGCATCGTGCGCGTGATCGTCTGGCCCGCGTTGCGCATCATGAATTCGAGCACGCGAAACTCGGTCGGCAGCAGCGGAATCTCGTCGGCGCCGCGGCGCGCGCAGCGCGAAATCAGGTCGAGCTCGAGCGCACCGACCTTCAACAGTGTCTGCTGCGGCACACCCGACGCCTGCCGGCGGCGCAGCAGCACCTCGATGCGTGCGCTCAGTTCGCCGGAATCGAATGGCTTCGTCAGGTAATCGTCGCCGCCCGCGCGCAGCCCGCGGATGCGCTCGTCGACATCGCCGAGCGCGCTCAGCATCAGCACCGGCGTATCGATGCCGACCGTGCGCATCGCGGTCAGGATCGCGAGACCGTCTGCGCCCGGCAGCATCCGGTCGAGCGTGATCGCGTCGTACGATGCGCTCATCGCGCGCATCATCCCTTCGCGGCCGTTGTCGATCCAGTCGACCTCGAACCCGCGTGCGGTCAGTTCGCCGACGATTTCGTTCGCGGTCACCGCATCGTCCTCGACCGTCAGTACTCGCATGCCTGTCCTCGCAATGAACTTCATGACGGGCGCACGCCATGCGCCCGCGACTATCGTAGACGACGCGATCGCCGTCCGGCGCCAGATGAAAATAGCTTCATCCGGCGCCGGGGCCAACGCGCGTGAAACATGTTTCATCCATGCGTCGCCCACCCGGTCGTGCGCTCCGCCTACGCTGACGTCATGCGGCATCGGGCCGCGAACACAGGAGCCACCGAATGAAACTGTCGACCACCGTCGCCTGCATGCTGCTCGCATGCGCGAGCACCGCCGCGTTCGCGGCACCGCACCTGACGCCGCAGGAATGCAACGCCTACCCGTTCGTTCACACGGGCCACGAAGTCACGCACGGAGACCTCGTGCGCGAGCTGACCGAACTCGAACAGGTCGGCTACGAGCCGGCGCACGCGAGCCCCTACTACCCCGACGATCTCGACGCCGCGAAGGATCGGCTCGCCGCCGAGTACCGTACGGACTGCACGCATGCGCTGACGGCGGACACGGGCCCGCACTGACCGGCTCGCACCACGCAGCAGGAATAAAAAAGGCGGCACTCGCGTGCCGCCTTTGTTTCATGAACGCGCATGGACATCGACCGCTGCGCCGCGACGCCGCTCAGCGCGACATCATGTTCATGCTGACGTTGTGCATCACCCACAGCGTGCCGACGATCAGGATCGCCGCGGTCAGCACCGTGTAGCTGAATGCCATCACGTTCCAGCGCTGGCCCGACGAGCTGTTCATGTGCAGGAAGTACACGAGGTGCACGACGATCTGCACGAATGCCAGCACGGCCAACGCGATCAGCGACGCATGCGGCGACAGCACGCCGCCCATCACGAGGCCGAACGACGCGGCCGTGAGCAGCACCGACAGGATGAAGCCGGCGACGTAGCCGCCGACACTGCCGTGCCCTTCTTCGAGTTGAGACGAATGCGAATGGGCCATTTAGATCACGCTCGCGAGATAGACAAAGGAAAACACGCAGATCCACACGATGTCGAGGAAGTGCCAGAAGAGGCTCAGGCACGTCAGGCGCCGCAGGTCGCGATCGGTCAGGTCGCCGCCGCGGAACACGATCTGCCCGGCGAGCACGATCATCCACAGCAGGCCGGCCGTCACGTGCAGCCCGTGCGTGCCGACCAGCGTGAAGAACGCCGACAGGAACGCGCTGCGCTGCGGGCCGGCGCCTTCCGCGATCAGGTGCGAGAACTCGCGCAGCTCCATCGCGAGAAACGCCGCGCCGAGCACGAACGTCACCGCGAGCCACGCGAGCAGCGCGCCGCGCCGCTGCTTGTACGCAGCGAGCATCGCGAACCCGTACGTGATGCTCGACAGCAGCAGCGCGGCGGTTTCCACCGCAACGCCCGGAATGTCGAACAGGTCTTTCGCGGTCGGCCCGCCCGCAAACTGGTGGCCGAGCACCGCGAACGTCGCGAACAGCGCCGCGAAGATCACGCAGTCGGTCATCAGGTACAGCCAGAAACCGAACACCGAATGCGACGGCGGATGGTCGTCGTGCTCGAGCAGGGTTGCGCTCAAGGTTTTCTGCAACATCAGTTGGCCTCCAGTTCCACGTCGTCGACACGCGCAGGCACGCGCTTGGTCGGCTGCTTGTCTTCGATCTTCCGCACCGTCGACGCGGGGATGTAATAACCGTCGTTATCGCGCGAGCTGTAGATCACCAGCGTCGCGACGATCCCGACGAGCCCGGCGATCGCGAGCCACCAGATGTGCCACACCAGCGCGAAGCCGAGCACCAGGCTGAAAATCGCGACCACGAGGCCCGCGCAGGTATTCGACGGCATGTGGATATCGCGGATCGACGCCGGGTTCGGCCGGCCTTCGCCGCGCGCCTTCAGGTCCGCGTACGCGTCGAGCGTGCGCACCTGCGGGATCACCGCGAAGTTGTAGTCGGCCGGCGGCGACGAGGTCGCCCACTCCAGCGTGCGGCCGCCCCACGGGTCGCCCGTCGTGTCGCGGTACTCAGGCAGGTTGCGGTTGCGGATGCTGACCACCAGTTGCAGCAGCTGGCATGCAATGCCGATCGCGATCAGCACGGCGCCGAACGCGGCGACCAGCAGCCACGGATGCCAGGCCGGGTTGTCGTAGTGGTTCAGGCGACGCGTCATGCCCATGAAGCCGAGCACGTAGAGCGGCACGAAAGCGACGTAGAAGCCGACCTGCCAGAACCAGAACGCGGCCTTGCCGAGCTTCTCGTTCAGCTTGAAGCCGAACGCCTTCGGGAACCAGTAGTTGAAGCCCGCGAGATAGCCGAACAGCACGCCGCCGATGATCACGTTATGGAAGTGCGCGATCAGGAACAGGCTGTTGTGCAGCACGAAGTCCGCGCCGGGGATCGCCATCATCACGCCGGTCATGCCGCCGAGCGTGAACGTGACCATGAAGCCGATCGTCCACAGCACCGGCGTCGTGAATTCGATCCGGCCGCGATACATCGTAAACAGCCAGTTGAACACCTTCACGCCGGTCGGGATCGCGATGATCATGGTCATGATGCCGAAGAACGCGTTCACGTTCGCACCCGAGCCCATCGTGAAGAAGTGATGCAGCCACACGAGGAACGACAGCACCATGATCGCGCAGGTCGCGTACACCATCGTCTTGTAGCCGAACAGCGGCTTCTTCGCGAACGTCGCGATGACCTCCGAGAAGATGCCGAACGCCGGCAGGATCAGGATGTACACCTCCGGATGGCCCCACGCCCAGATCAGGTTCAGGTACAGCATCGCGTTGCCGCCGGCTTCGTTCGTGAAGAAGTGCATGCCGAGGTAACGGTCGAGGCCGAGCAGCGCGAGCGTCGCGGTCAGGATCGGGAACGACGCCATGATCAGCACGTTGGTGCAGAGCGCGGTCCACGTGAACACCGGCATCTTCAGCAGCGTCATGCCCGGCGCGCGCATCTTGATGATCGTCACGAAGAAGTTCACGCCGGTCAGCAGCGTGCCGACGCCCGAGATCTGCAGCGCCCACAGGTAGTAATCGACACCTACCCCCGGGCTGAACTGCAGCTCCGACAGCGGCGGGTACGCGAGCCAGCCCGTCTGCGCGAATTCGCCGATCACGAGCGAGATGTTGATCAGGATCGCGCTGACCGCCGTCATCCAGAAGCTCAGCGAGTTGATGAACGGAAATGCGACGTCGCGCGCGCCGATCTGCAGCGGCACGATCAGGTTCATCAGGCCGACCATGAACACCATCGCCATGAAGAAGATCATGATCACGCCGTGTGCCGTGAAGATCTGGTCATAGTGGTGCGGCGGCAGGTAGCCGGGCGCGTTGTACGCGAGCGCGAGCTGCATGCGCATCATGATCGCGTCGGCGAAGCCGCGCAGCAGCATGATCAGCGCGACGATGATGTACATCACGCCGAGTTTCTTGTGGTCGACTGTCGTCAGCCATTCCGTCCACAGCCATTTCCACCGGCCGGTGATCGTCAGCGCGGCGAGAATGCCCAGCACGGCCAGCCCCATGAAGGCGCCGGCCACCATGATGATGGGCTGATCGAACGGGATCGCCGATAGTGTGAGTTTGCCGAACATGCGTTACCCCTTCGTGCCGCAGGCGGCGTCCTTCAGGTCAAGGACGTGGCCATCGTTGTATTTCGCGATGATGTTGTGGAAGAGCCGCGGATCGACCGACGAGAAGTAGCGCACGGGCGCCTTCTCGCTCGGCTGCGCGACGGTGCCGTACACGGTCGCATCGAGCCGGTCCGGCGATGCCTTCACCTTCTGCACCCATGCATCGAACTGTTCGCGCGGCTCGGCGAGCGTGCGGAATTTCATGTCGGAGAACCCGCGGCCGCTGAAGTTGGCGGACGTGCCTGCGTAGTTGCCGGGCTCGTCGGCGATCAGGTGCAGGCGCGTCTGCATGCCGGCCATCGCGTAGACCTGGCCGCCGAGCTGCGGAATGAAGAACGAGTTCATCACCGAATCCGACGTGATGCGGAAGTTCACCGGCGTCCCCACCGGAATCGCGAGCTGGTTCACCGACGCGATGCCGAGTTCCGGATAGATGAACAGCCACTTCCAGTCGAGCGCGACGACCTCGACGTCGATCGGCTTCACCGACGACTCGAGCGGCTTGTACGGGTCGAGCTCGTGCGTGGTCTTCCACGTGAGCACGCCGAGAAACAGGATGATCAGCGTCGGCACCGTCCAGATCACGACTTCGATCGCGGTCGAGTGCGACCAGTTCGGCGCGTACGTTGCGTTGCGGTTCGATGCGCGGTAGCGCCATGCGAACCACAGCGTAAGCAAGATCACCGGCACGACGACGATCAGCATCGCCCAGGTGGACGTCGCGATCAGCGCCTTTTCGGCAGCGCCCACGCTTCCTTTCGGATTTAGTACATCTAACTTACAGCCTGACAGGCTCAGCGCCGCGCCGATTGACATCAGCGCCGACCAGCCTCTTGAAGCTCTTGTTTTCATCACACAGCCCGAGGGTCATTGAATCCGTTTTGCGTATGCCCGATGCGCATTCGATTCACGAAAGTGGCCGAATCATACGTCGCGCGGGTGCGATGAAAAACCGGTGGGTGCGACAAATCATCATTGCAAAATCTGCCGTGAGACACATTGTCGCGGGGCAATTTCACGCAGCCGGAAGCGGGCCCGGCGCCGCATGCGCCGGACCGCAATCGATGTGTGCGCAACGACCGCATCGCCGTGCGATGCGCCCCCGCTCTCGCGGCGTGCCGCGATCAGCCGTGCGTCGATGCCATGTACGACGGCTGCGCCCGCACCGGGCCATCCGCTGCCGGCACCTTCGAACGGCTGGCCTCGTCGATCAGCTTGCCGACGGTCGGATCGATCGCGTCGGTAAACGGTTTCGGATCGATGCCGACCGCCAGCACGACCAGCGCGAGCGACGCGAACATCACGATCTCGCGACGGTTCAGGTCGGCGAGCTTTGCGATCCGCTGGCTCGCGACCTTGCCGAACACGACGCGCTTGAGCATCCACAGCGTGTACGACGCGCTGAGGATCAGCGTCAGCGCCGCGATCGCGCCGATCCAGAAGTTGAAACGGATCGCGCCCATGATGACCATGAACTCGCCGACGAACCCCGACGTGCCCGGCAGGCCGACGTTGGCCATCGCGAACAGCAGCGCGAAGGTCGCGAAACGCGGCATCACGCCCGCCACACCGCCGTACGCGGCGATCTCGCGCTGCTTCGTGCGATCGACGAGCACGTTCACGCACAGCAGCATCGCGCCCGCGACGAAGCCGTACGACACGAGCTGCACGATCGCGCCTTCGACGCCGATCCGGTTGAACAGGAACAGCCCGAGCGTGACGATGCCCATGTGCGCGACCGTCGAGTACGCGAGCAGCTTGCCGAGATCGGTCTGCGCGAGCGCGATCAGGCTTGCATAGACGATCGCGAACAGCGACAGCGCGATCACGGCCGGTGCGAAGAAATGGCTCGCGTCGGGCGTGATCGGCAGCGCGAAGCGCAGGAACCCGTACCCGCCGAGCTTGAGCATCGCGAGCATCAGCGCGGCGCCCGTCGGGCCGTCCGTGTACACGTCGCTCAGCCACGTATGAACCGGCCACATCGGCACCTTGACCGCGAACGCGGCGAAGAAGCCGAGGAATACCAGCAACTGCGGCGCGAAACCGAGCTGCAGCGTGCGCCACACGGCCAGGTCGAACGTATGCGACTGCGCGTACAGGTACAGCATCGCCATCAGCAGCAGCAGCGAGCCGGCGAACGAGATGAAGAAGAACTTCACGGCCGCATACACGCGGCGCTCGCGCCCCCACGTGCCAATCAACAGGTAAAGCGGGATCAGCGTCGCCTCGAAGAAGATGAAGAACAGCAGCCCGTCCTGTGCGGCGAACACGCCGACCATCAACCCCGACAGGATCAGGAACGACGCGTAGTACTGCGCGACGCGCACCGTGACCGACTCCCACGACGCGATCACCACCACGAGCGTCGTGAATGCGGTCAGCACGACGAGCCACAGCGACGCGCCGTCGATGCCGACCCGCCATCCCGAATTGAACGCCGCCAGCCAGTTGCGGCTTTCGACGAACTGCATCGCGGCCGAATGCGCATCGAAACCGGCGACCAGCGGGACGACGGCGACCAGCCCCGCCAGCGCACCGGCGAGCGCAATCAGTCGTGTCCGGCGTGGATGATGGTCGGAACCGGCGCGCAGCACGCACGCGCCAAACAGGATCGGAACCCAGATGGCCAGGCTCAGGAAGGGAAAATCATGCATGTCAACAAGGCCTTGATGAGGTCGCGCACTGCATCGGGGACAGGCGAAACGAAAGGAACGAAATCAGATCGACAGATAGATTTCGTGAATCGCCAATGTTGGCAAAATGTAAAGCGGCATCACGCGAAAACTTGATGTCGCTCAAGCGCAATCGGGTTAACCAGCATAAGGCGATCGATTATTTTTTGCATCGCAGCAGCGCATCGATTTTCGGCGTCGGCGCAGAAGACTGATTTTTATGAGTAATTTTTTGTATTGCGCGATGAGGGACGTCGTGGAAATCGACGCAGCGCCGCAATTTTGACGTCAACGCATCATTTCGGAGGGCCGGAGCGCGATGGTTGACGCCGTGCCGGAGCGCGATCGCGCGGTGCTCCCAGCCTTACATCACTGCTTTCATTTTTATTTCATTCAGCGTTGCTCGATGCAGGTCGGGCGCGCATGGCCGCTCCACCGTCCGGCGTCGCTGCAGGCACCGCGTCGTTCATGTTCCCGGCCGCTAGCGCTGATGACTCAGACGGTCCCATACGCGCATCGTCACCGCGCGATAGTGGTTGTGTTGTGCGGGAAAATGAACGAAGCGGCTGTCGCGCGTGGCATAGACCGGCGATGACGCGAGCGTCATCGCATCGACGATATGGCGCGCATCGATCATGCCGGACTGCAGCAGTTCCACATAGATCGCCTGCTGGTCGCCGCCGCTCGCGTAGACCGACGAACGATCGCCGAAACCCTCGATGCGCGCGCAGATGCGCTCGACCAGTTCGCGCATCGGCGCCACGTTGCGCACGCCGATCATGCACGAGTTGATCGCCCAGGCCGTGTGATCGGTACCGATCACGAAGTCGCGGCCGTCGATCGTACTGCCGACGGACTGACTCTGATCGATCGCCAGGATGTCCGCATCGACCCAGAACACGAATGCATGATGCGGCAGATGTTCGCGAATCAGATGCAGCTTCGCCCAGTTCGCATCGATGCCGCCCGGCAGGAATGCGGGCGCCTCACGATACGCATGGTACGCATAGCCGTGCCGCGTGCAGTAGCGAACGAAGTTCTCCTCGTGCAGGTCGCCGTAGCCCGCGATATGCGATGTATGCAGGCTCACGAACGCAACACGCGCCTGCGGATTCACATGCCGCTCCGCGGCGCGCGTTCGTTGCTGCGCGGCACGCCAGTCGTCCATTGCGTGCGGGTGATCACCACGCTGGACCCGTTCGGCATCGTCGACGAGTGCCGCCACATAGCGGAAGTCGTAGTCGGCAGTCGGCGCCCAGACGCCCTCCACCTGCCGCCACTCGGGCGCCTGGTGCGCCACGAGCGGCCGGGCGCCGGCGATCGCATCGATCGCGACCCCGTCCCTCCAGACCGTCTGGGCCGACGCGAAATGGCCGTTCGCGAGCGGCAAGTCGAACGGCAGCGGCGGAAAGGTCTCCGCAAGCAGCGTCGCCTCGCACGCGTGCTGCCGCTCCGGAAGATGCATCGCCCACTTGCCCAGTTCGACCGCCAGCTTGCGCAACCGCTCCCGCACATCGGGCACGTTGCGGAAGATCATGCCGCTTGCGGCGGGCAGCGCCGATTTCGACGTCTGCGTCGTGACGATCGCATCGTAACCGTGCGCGACATCCGGCAGCGCGTGCGGGTCGAACACGACGGAGAACGGATCGAGCACGAGCAGCAATGCACCCGGCTCCATCGCGACGAGCTGCGCGATGATCGCGTGGTACTTGTGCAGGACCTGCTGGCGCTCGCCATACACGTGCATGCCGTCGACCGTCGCATGCCGGTAGCCGTGCAGCCGCGCGTAACGCCCGTGATTGTCGACAAGTCCGTCGACAGGCCGATGAGAGAGGACAGTCAGAACGGAATGCGGGCTGGCCAAGAGCATCACCTTGAGTCGCGCCAATCGATACGCGATATGTAGCGCGTTACCGCCGCTCAAGTCGAGCACTCATTGCCTGACTGGTAACCTCGGCCACTTCCGCCTGAGGATGAGATCCGGCTGCATCGAATGTTTTGTGCGTGAGGGCGTGATGCAGCCGAAAAAGAAAAAGCCCCGCAAGTCCGAGAACTTGCGGGGCTTTGTCACCGCTTTTGGCGGAGACGGAGGGATTCGAACCCTCGATCCAGGTTTTGGCCCAGATGCTCCCTTAGCAGGGGAGTGCCTTCGACCTCTCGGCCACGTCTCCCAAACTTTCGCTCGCACCAGGGAGGCAGTGCGACGAGAACGAAATAATATAGGGTTTCGAACCGCGCGTCAATTTCCGTGATGCATTTTCGTCAACGCATCACGAAAATTTCATCATGCCTGGTCGAGTTCGAATGCCTTGTGCAGCGCGCGGACGGCCAGCTCCATGTATTTCTCGTCGATCAGCACCGAAATCTTGATTTCGGACGTCGAGATCATCTGGATGTTGATGCCCTCTTCCGACAGCGTGCGGAACATCTTGCTCGCGACGCCCACGTGCGAACGCATGCCGACGCCGACGACCGACACCTTCGACACCTTCGGGTCGCCCTGCACCTGCTCGGCGTTCACATGGCCCTTCACCTGGTTGGTGAGGATGTCCATCGCCTTCTGGTAGTCGCCACGGCCGACCGTGAACGTGAAGTCGGTTTTGCCTTCGACGCTCTGGTTCTGGATGATCATGTCGACGTCGACGTTCGCATCGGCGACCGGGCCGAGGATCTGATACGCGATGCCCGGCTTGTCGGGCACGCCCATCACAGCAATGCGTGCTTCGTCGCGCTGGAACGCGATGCCGGAAATGACTGCCTTTTCCATGGTCTCGTCTTCTTCAAAAGTAATCAGGGTGCCCGAGCGCATTTCTTCGTCGAGCGCAATCAGCGGATCGGTCAGGCTCGACAGCACGCGCGTCTTCACCTGGTATTTGCCGGCGAATTCGACCGAGCGGATCTGCAGGACCTTCGAGCCGAGGCTGGCCATTTCCAGCATCTCCTCGAACGTCACGCGATCGAGGCGTCGCGCCTCTTCGACGACACGCGGATCGGTCGTGTAGACGCCATCGACGTCCGTATAGATCAGGCACTCTTCGGCATCCAGCGCAGCCGCGACCGCCACCGCCGACGTGTCCGAGCCGCCACGGCCCAGCGTCGTGATGTGGCCGTCCGGATCGACGCCCTGGAAGCCCGTGATGATCACGACCTTGCCGGCATTCAGATCGGCCTTCACGCGCTCGTCGTCGATCGAGTGGATGCGCGCTTTCGTGAACGCGCTGTCGGTCTTGATCGGCACTTGCCAGCCGGCGTAGCTCACGGCCTCGACGCCGATTTCCTGCAGCGCGATCGACAGCAGGCCGACGCTGACCTGCTCGCCGGTCGACGCGATCATGTCGAGCTCACGCGGGCTCGGCTGGCTCGAAATCTCTTTCGCAAGACCGAGCAGACGGTTGGTTTCGCCGGACATCGCCGAAGGCACGACCACCATCTGGTGCCCGGCCTGATGCCATTTTGCGACGCGTTTCGCGACGTTCTTGATGCGCTCGACCGAGCCCATCGAAGTGCCGCCGTATTTGTGTACGATGAGTGCCATTGTCGTTCTGAACTGGAGGAGAGACCGCACGGGCGCGCTGGGCAGGCCGCGTTGCCGTTCGGTCACGCGGCTTGTGGCTGTGGACGGACGACGAGGGGGACGGCTGGGACGCAACACGCAAGCGTGACGGATTTTGCCCGGAAGGCCGATCAGGCCGCGCAAACCGGGTACGTCACGCGGGAAACCTGCACAAATCGCTCAAAAATCGAGCCGAGCAAACGTCCGAGCGTACCCGATAGAAGCCCGCTTGACAAGCCGCTCGCCGTGTCCACGGCCGTTCCGGCGCTGTTTACCAAATGGTGAAAATGGGCGCGCCATCACGCTGCCGGAAGCCTGCCCGCCGTTACGCGATCAGCAGGTCGGGACGCCATTCGATCCGGCGCCATGCGCCGCCGGACGGCCCGTTGTCGAACAACTCGCCATCGCGGTTCACGCCAAGCCGCGGCACGTAGATCAGCCGGTCGCCCGCGAACAGCAGCGGCACGTCGCGCTGCCATGCCGGCACGCCGCGCTCCTGGAACAGATTCTTCAGCGTCCGGCCCGGCCCGCCCGGCGACGTGCGCATCCGCTCGCCGCCCGCACGGGCGCGCGCGGCGAGCCGTGCGCCGCGCAGCAGCGCCTCCGGCACCGCGTCGGCGCTTCCCGCATCGGCCGGCGCGAACACGAACGTGCCGCGCCATCCCGGCAGGTGCCAGACTTCCTGCCCATCCCACGCGAGCGTCGATTCCGGGTGCGGTGTACCGGTGCCGTCGTCGGCCGGTTCGGCGCTGTCGCCCGCTTCCCAGTAAACGACATCGCGATAGAGCCGCAGGCACTGCCCCGCGTGATCGACGCGCAGCGCATGCGCGTCGTGCGCGGCGCGCAGTTGCCGCATCATGTTGGCGAGCCGGGCGGCGGACGCACCCGGCAAACCGAGCCGGCGCATCCAGAAACGCAGCAGATTCGCGCCGCGCGTGTCGTCGAACGCGACCAGCGACTCGCGCGACAGCGCCCGCCCGTCATCGCGCGCGGCGACGGCGAAATCCAGTTCGGCCAGATCGTCGAGCAGCCGCTGTGCGGCGGCCGCATGCTGGGCCGCGCGACCGAGCGCGTCGCGAAAGCCAGGGAAATGCACGGCCAGCGCCGGCAGCACGTCGATGCGCAGCGCATTGCGCGCGTAGCGCGTGTCGCTGTTCGATTCGTCGTCGATCCATTCGAGTTCGTGCTGCGTCGCATAACGCTCGAGTTGCGCGCGCAACAATCGCAGCAACGGACGCACGCGCTCGACGCTCGCGCCATCGGGACGGTAGCGCGGCGCCATGGCGGCGAGCCCCGCGATCCCCGCGCCGCGCAACAGTTGCAGCAGCACGGTCTCGGCCTGGTCGTCCGCATGCTGCGCAAGCCACAGCGTAGCCGCGCCATGGCGCTCGCACATCGCGTCGAGCGCGGCATAACGACGCTCGCGGGCGGTCGCCTCGATACCGAGACCGCTGTCGCGCGGCACGTCGACGCGCATCGATTCGAATTCTACGCCGAGCCGCGCCGCTGCCGCCTCGGCATGCGCGACCCATGCGTCGGCGTTCGCGCTCAGGCCGTGATGCACGTGCAGCGCGATACAGCGCGACCCGCCCGCGACACGCACGGCCGCGTCGAGCAGCACCGTCGAATCGAGGCCGCCGCTATAGGCGATCGCGATGCGTGCATCGGACGGCATGCCGGAAAGCGCAACGCCGACCGCGTCGAGTACGGCGCGGTCGGCGGAGAATTCGGTCGGTGGGATCACGAGAGTGACGCGCGCTCGGCGGCGCGCGTATCGAGCACGCGGCCGGTCATGCGCCCGGCGTGGTTTCCTTGAACTTGCCGTAGGCCATCAGGCGCTCGAAGCGGCGCTCGCGCAGCGCATCGATGCTCATGCCCTGGAACTGGCGCAGCGAATCGGCGAGCGCGCGGCGCAGCAGCGCAGCCATGCCCTTCGGATCGCGATGCGCGCCGCCGAGCGGCTCGTTGATGATCTTGTCGATCAGGCCGAGCGCCTTCAGGCGGTGCGCGGTCAGGCCCAGCGCTTCCGCGGCTTCCGGCGCCTTCGCGGCGCTTTTCCACAGGATCGACGCGCAGCCTTCCGGCGAGATCACCGAGTAGGTCGAGAACTGCAGCATCATCACGGTGTCGGCCACGGCGATCGCGAGTGCGCCGCCCGAACCGCCCTCGCCGATCACCGTCGTGATGATCGGCGTCTTCAGCTCGGCCATCACGTACAGGTTGCGGCCGATCGCCTCCGACTGGCCGCGCTCTTCCGCGCCGATGCCCGGGTACGCGCCCGGCGTGTCAACGAACGTGAAGATCGGCAGCCCGAACTTCTCGGCGAGACGCATCAGGCGTTCGGCCTTGCGATAGCCTTCCGGACGCGGCATCCCGAAGTTGCGCGCGGCGCGTTCCTTCGTGTCACGGCCCTTCTGGTGACCGATCACCATGCACGGATGGCCGCCGAAGCGCGCGAGACCGCCGACGATCGACAGATCGTCCGCGAATGCGCGGTCGCCGTGCAGTTCGTGAAAATCGGTAAACAGTTCCGCAACGTAATCGAGCGTGTACGGACGCTGCGGGTGCCGCGCGATCTGCGAAACCTGCCACGGCGACAGGTTCGCGTAGAGGTCCTTCGTCAGTTGCTGGCTTTTCTTCGACAGCCGCTCGATTTCTTCCGAAATATCGACAGCCGAGTCATCCTGCACGAATCGCAGTTCTTCGATCTTGGCCTCGAGTTCGGCGATCGGCTGTTCGAAATCCAGAAACGTGGTCTTCATGTGTTCGAATCCTTGGGTCTTGCGGCAGCGCGTATTCTACCCGCGCGGGCGACGCTCAAAACCGACTCTCAACTATTGATGTTTAAAACCCGATAGCCAACACTCAGGCGTCGGTGTCGGGTGCATCGAGGCTGCGCCACATGTACCAGGTCGCGACGGTGCGCCACGGCTCCCAGTTGGCCGCGACCTCGCGCGCCTCGCTGCGCGTGACGGGTTCCCCGCTGAAGTAATTGACGCTGATCGCGCGAATCAGGCCCGGGTCGTCGAGCGGCAGCACATCCGGCCGCGACAGGTTGAAGATCAGGAACATCTCGGCCGTCCAGCGGCTGATGCCGCGGATCTGCGTGAGTTCCGCGATCACGTCCTCGTCGTCCATCGACATCCATTTGTCGACGTGCAGCGCGCCCGACACGAAATGCTGCGCGAGATCGAGGATGTATTCGGTCTTGCGCTTCGACAACCCGCAAGCGATCAGCTTGTCCGCGCCAAGCCGGATCACCGGCTGCGGTGCGAGTTTCGGACAGGCGTCCTCGATATGCGCCCACAGCGACTGCGCGGACGGCACCGAAATCTGCTGGCCGACGACCGAGCGCGCGAGCGTGACGAACGGGTCGCCGCGCTTCACGAGATGCGCGGGACCGAACTTCGGAATCAGTTTCTTCAGGATCCGGTCGCGCTTGACGAGGTCGGCGCATGCCTTGTCCCAGTATGCAGGACGCACGACAACCTCCTCGCCGTCCGCTTCGGACACACGCGTCTTGCGGGCCGCGTCGGCGGCCGGCTGCGCAGCCGCCGGCTGCGCATGACCGTTCAGCGCGCCGTTCGGCGCGGCGCGCGTGGCGTCCGCCTTCGACGGCACGCGCTTGGCTGCCGGACGCGCGGCGACCGGGGTCGCGCGCCTGACCGGCGCTTTTCTGGCCGTTGCCATCCTGCCTCCTACCTGACGGATCGGTCAGTGGAACGCACCGCGCTCATACGCGACGCCATTCGGTCGATCCGCCCGGTTTGTCTTCAAGTGCGATGCCGGCCTCGAGCAGTTCTGCCCGGATCCGGTCCGCTTCGGCATAGTCCTTCGCTTGCTTCGCCGCGA
The DNA here is from genome assembly GCF_019091065.1 of Burkholderia sp. GbtcB21. Lineage (NCBI taxonomy): Bacteria > Pseudomonadati > Pseudomonadota > Betaproteobacteria > Burkholderiales > Burkholderiaceae > Burkholderia > Burkholderia sp. GbtcB21. The sequence goes on along the minus strand of NZ_JAGXKA010000005.1, from coordinate 174,408 downwards.
CGCGCGCGGCGATCTTCGCTTCGATCTCGTCGGCGGCGAGCGCGCCCGCCTGCGCGGCGCCGGACGCCTGCTGCAGGAACGCGCGCGGTTCGCGCCCCAGCAGGCCGAGCAGGCCTGCCAGTTGTTTCAGTTGCCGCGCGAGCGCCGCGTCGCGCGTGCGATTCACCTCGCCCGCCAGCTCGAACAGCGTCGCCACCGCGACGGGCGTGTTGAAGTCGTCGTTCATCGCGGCCGCGAAACGCTGCGCATGCGGCTCGTTCCAGTCGAGCGCGAGCGTGTCGGCCTCGACATCCTTCAGCGCGGTATAGAGACGCGTGAGCGACGCGCGCGCATCGTCGAGATGCACGTCGCTGTAGTTGAGCGGCGACCGGTAGTGCGTGCGCACGATGAAGAAGCGCACGACTTCGGCGTCGTACCGCTCGAGCACTTCGCGGATCGTGAAGAAGTTGCCGAGCGATTTCGACATCTTCTCGTTGTCGACCTGCACGAAGCCGTTGTGCATCCAGTAGTTGACGAACGTCTGGCCGGTCGCGCCTTCGCTCTGCGCGATCTCGTTCTCGTGGTGCGGGAATTGCAGATCCTGCCCGCCGCCGTGGATGTCGAAATGATCGCCGAGCAGCGTGCAGCCCATCGCCGAGCACTCGATGTGCCAGCCCGGGCGGCCCATCCCGTACTTCGATGCCCACGACGCGCCTTCCGGATCTTCCGGCTTCGCGCGCTTCCACAGCACGAAATCGAGCGGATCTTCCTTCGCGTCGTTCGCGGCGACGCGCTCGCCCGCGCGGAGATCGTCGAGCGACTTGCCCGACAGCTTCCCGTAGTTCGCGAACTTGCGCACCGAGTAATTGACGTCGCCGTCGGCCGCCTGGTACGCGTAACCGTTCGTCTCGAGCGTCTCGATCATGCCGAGCATCTGCGGAATGAATTGCGTCGCACGCGGCTCGATGTCGGGCCGCTGGATGCCGAGCGCACCTTCATCCTCGTGCATCGCGCCGATGAACCGGTCGGTCAGCGACTTGATCGTCTCGCCGTTCTCGACCGCGCGGCGGATGATCTTGTCGTCGATGTCCGTAATGTTGCGCACATACGTGACCCGGTAGCCGATCGCACGCAGCCAGCGCTGGACGAGGTCGAACACGACCAGCATGCGCGCGTGGCCCACGTGACAATAGTCGTAGACGGTGATCCCGCATACGTACATCCGCACTTCGCCGGACTGGCGCGGCACGAAAACTTGCTTGTCACGCGCGAGCGTGTTGTAGATGCGCAGTGATTCCATAGAGATGAACCGTGAGCCGAAGGAGACCGCCCTGGCGAAGCTCGCCCAGCATGCGAAGCGGACGGACCATCTGCTGCGGCGCCAGGCCGAGCGTCCTCGCTATCACACGGGGCGGTCAGGCTGCAAGCACAGCGGTGACGGCCACGAGAGGCTAAGAAAGACTGCCTGCGGCTCGCCGGAACGCGCAGACGTTTTGTTAGAATGGCTCGGAGTATAACATTCCGATTTACGCCTATGAAACCTCATCGCGGCCGCGCGCCGAGCGCTGCGACCCTCGTTGCGACCACCGTCATGGGCGTCGCGCTGACGCTGTTCGCGGCCCCCGCGACGCATGCGCAGAAAGCCCCGGCCACCGCCGACGGCACCCCCGAAATCGACGCGTCGATCGCCGGCAAGCAGTGGAAGCAGGCGCTTGCGCAGCTCGACGCGCGCATCGCGTCGAACCCGCGCGACGTGCAGGCGCAGTTCAAGCGCGGCACCGTGCTGGCCCGCCTGAACCGCGACGACGATGCGATCCAGCAGTTCGTCGCGATCACGCAGGCGTACCCCGAACTGCCCGAGCCGTACAACAACCTCGCGGCGCTCTACGCGAAGCACGGCCGCTACGACGAAGCGCGCACCGCGCTCGTCACGGCGACGCAATCGAACCCGAGCTACTCGCTCGCGTACGAAAACCTCGGCGACCTGTACCTGCGCCTCGCGGCCGAATCGTACAAGCGTGCGCAATCGCTCGGCCGCACGAGCGGCGCGACCGCGCAGCGCCTCGCCGACCTGCAGAAGATCGTGTCGCCGCCGAAGGTCGCGCCGAATGCCCGCGCGGTCGCGCCGGCCACGCGCGACTACTCCGAACGCGCAGCCGCGAACGTGAGCACCACCACGCTGCCGATGTCGCCGACGTTCCAGTTCAGCGGTCCGTCAGGCGCACTGGCGGCACCGTATGTCGCGCCGCCGTCGCAATAAGCGGCGCGGCCCCCTTTCCCTCCCAACCTGAGGATCGCAATGAAACGTCTGTTGCTGGCGCTTGGCGGCGCCGCCCTTCTCGCGACCGCGCCCGCTTTCGCGCAAACGGCCACCGCGCACCCGGTCGTGCAGCTCAAGACCTCGCAGGGCGACATCCGTGTCGAGCTCTACCCGGAGAAGGCGCCGAAGTCGGTCGCCAACTTCCTCGATTACGTGAAGGCCGGCCAGTACAACGGCACCATCTTCCATCGCGTGATCAAGGGCTTCATGATCCAGGGCGGCGGCTACAAGACCAGCTTCGAGGAGAAGCCGACCCGCGCGCCGATTCCGCTCGAGAGCCGCAATGGTCTGAAGAACCTGACGGGCACGATCGCGATGGCACGCACGAGCGATCCGAACTCGGCCACCGCGCAGTTCTTCATCAACACGGTCGACAACAGCGGCCTCGACTACCCGAACCCGGACGGCAACGGCTATGCGGTGTTCGGCAAGGTCGTGTCGGGCCTCGACGTCGTGAAGAAGATCGAAGGCGTGGCGACGACCTCGCGCGGCCCGATGCAGGACGTGCCCGCGCAACCGGTCGTGATCGAATCGGCCAGCATCGTCTCGAAGTAAGAACCTGCCGGCACGTCCGGCGACTCACGCGGCCGCGTCGCACGACCGGCCGCGTGCCATTTAAACCGCCTCATCGAAGGAATTCATCATGGTTGAACTGCATACGAACCACGGCGTGATCAAGCTCGAGCTCGACGCCGCGAAGGCACCGAAGACGGTCGAGAACTTCCTGAGCTACGTGAAGAAGGGCCACTACGACGGCACCGTGTTCCATCGCGTGATCAACGGCTTCATGATCCAGGGCGGCGGCTTCGAGCCGGGCCTGAAGCAGAAGCCGACCGACGCGCCGATCGACAACGAGGCGAACAACGGCCTGAAGAACGACAACTACACGGTCGCGATGGCGCGCACGAACGATCCGCACTCGGCCACCGCCCAGTTCTTCATCAACGTGAACGACAACGACTTCCTGAACCACTCGTCGCCGACGCCGCAGGGCTGGGGCTACGCGGTGTTCGGCAAGGTCGTCGAAGGCCAGGACGTGGTCGACAAGATCAAGGGCGTCAAGACGGGCAACGCCGGTTTCCACCAGGACGTGCCGACCGACGACGTCGTGATCGAGAAGGCCGTCGTGGTCTGACGCACGGTAACGGAGGCACTTCGATGTTGCAGGAGAGTCCGCCGCGAAGCGTCTCCGCGGGCGTGCCGGGCGAGCGCGAATACGCGCAAGCCGCACGCCCGTTCCTGTTGCTCTCCGATCTGCATCTGAGCGAGGCGATTCCGAAGACGGTCGCCGCGTTCGAGCATTTCGTGAAATACACCGCGGACAGCGCCGACTCGGTGTTCATCCTCGGCGATCTTTTCGAATACTGGATCGGCGACGACATCCTCGACGACGATCCGTTCGCGGCACGCATGGCCGCGCTGATGCATACGTTCTCGGAACGCGGGATCGCGCTCTACGTGATGCACGGCAACCGCGATTTCCTGCTCGGCCGGCGCTTCATGAAGGCAGCCGGCGCGATGTTGCTGCCCGACCCTTCGCTGATCATGGCGTTCGGCCAGCGCATCGTGCTCGCGCACGGCGACGCGCAATGCACGGCCGACCGCGGCTACCAGGTGTTCCGCCGCTTCGCACGCAACCGCGTCGCGCAATGGCTGTTTCTCGCATGGCCGTTGCGCTGGCGCCGCGCGCTCGCGCAACGCATGCGCTCGAACAGCGAAGCGGGCCGGATGCGCCCTGCTTCGGCGATCTACGATGTCACGCGTGAAGGCGTGGCCGCGCTGTTCCGGAAAAGCCGCGCAACCGTGATCATTCACGGCCACACGCACCGCCCCGCGAGCCACGCCGAACCGGGCGGCATCCGCTGGGTGCTGCCCGACTGGGATCTCGACCACGGTGCGCCGCGCGGCGGCTACCTGCGCGTCGACGCGGAAGGCATCCACGCGATGCCGCTCGACTGACGCCGCGGCTGCCGTCTCACCGACCGGCAGCCGTCGGCGTGCATCGCATTACGCCTGGCGCTCGACCGTCTTTCCTTCCAGCACCGCCGACAGCCTGCGCAGGTCGAGGCGCGCCGCGTCGGCGCCCTGCAGCGTTTCCAGATGCGTGCCGAGCCGCTCGAGCGCCGCGACGATCTCGTCGACGCGGCGGCTTTCCTTCGCCGCGTGATCGATCAGCCCGTGAATCGCGAGCGACATCGGATCGTCGGCGTTCGGCGTGATCCCGTATGCGCAGAACGCCGCGCGTTCCGGCTGCGGCTTCGGCTGCGCCGGCATCACGATGCGCGCCGGATTGCCGACCGCCGTGCCGCCCGCCGGCACCGGCTTCACGACGACCGCGTTCGAACCGATCTTCGCACCCGCGCCGACCGTGAAACCGCCGAGCACCTTCGCGCCCGCGCCGACGATCACGCCGGCCTCGAGCGTCGGGTGGCGCTTCGCGCCGCGCGTGAGCGACGTGCCGCCCAGCGTCACGCCCTGATAGATCGTGCAGTCGTCGCCGATGATCGCCGTTTCGCCGATCACGACACCCATGCCGTGATCGATGAACACGCGCCGGCCGATCGTCGCGCCGGGGTGGATCTCGATACCCGTCAGGAACCGCCCGGCCTGCGACGCGAAACGTGCAAGCCAGTAGCGCTTTGCGCGCCAGCAGGCATGCGCGAACCGGTGCAGCACGAGCGCATGCAGCCCCGGATAACAGGTCAGCACTTCCCAGGCACTGCGAGCGGCGGGATCCCGCTCGCGAATCGTTGCAACGTCTTCGCGCAGTCTCGTGAACATGATCTGATCGGGGAAAAGGCCGGCACGCACCGCCGGCAATGACCGGCCGTTATCGCGCCGGGTAATTTGCTTATGACGTCCGGCGATTGTAGGGCCAGTCGCACACGGCCGCACGAGGTCGCGCGTTCACCCCGCCGCCGGCGCGGGTATTCGGGCGGGAGGCTCGCTGTCGCAGTGTTTGCGGGAGGTTCGGCCGGCCGGAAACGCTGCGGGCCCGGCGCTTCCGGAGGCCGCGCAACGCCGCCCGGCCGACCGTGACGCCGCGCCTGAACGCCAGGTTGCCGGCGCGCCGGCCGCTTATGCGTCGCCGTCGGGCTTGCCCGTTTTCAGCAGGATGTGCTTCGCGACGCCGCGCAGGATGTTGACCTCCTCGCGCTCGAGGCCCGTGCGTGCGAACAGGCGCCGCAGCCGCGGCATCAGTTTCTTCGGATTGCGCGGGTCGAGGAAATCGAGCGCGATCAGCGCGTTCTCGAGGTGCACGTACATCCGCTCGATCTCGTCGCTCTGCGCGAGCGTGCCGGCCTCGGCCGACGGTTGCGGCGAAGGCTCGCTCGCCTGCTCGAGAAACGCGACGCGCAGCTCGTACGCGAGCACCTGCACGGCCTGTGCGAGGTTCAGCGAGCTGTATGCAGGGTTCGCCGGGATGTGCGCAAGCGCGCTGCACTGCTCGACATGCTCGTTCGCGAGGCCCGTGCGCTCGTTGCCGAACACGAGCGCGATGTCGCCCGCGCCGACCTGCGCGCACGCCTGCGCGGCGGCCGCGCGCGGCGCGAGGCGCGGCGGCCCGTATTCGCGCGTGCGCGCGGTCAGCGCAATCGACCAGTGGACGCCGGACAGCGCGTCGCCGAGCGTCGGCACGACATGCGCGGACGCGAGGACGTCGTCCGCGCCGCTGGCCATCGCGATCGCCTCGGGGTCGCTCTGCACGTGCGGCACGCGCGGCGCGACCAGCACGAGACGCGAGAAGCCCATCGTCTTCAGCGCGCGGGCGGCCGCCCCGACATTGCCGGGATGGCTCGGCTCGACAAGCACGAAACGGGTGGACGTGAAGCCGCCGGACGACGGCCGGGACGTGTCCGCGCCCGACTCGGACGGCGCGGCGGTGTTCTGCGGGGTTTCCACTACGATACGACTCGGTTCATCAGAATGGCCGTATGGTAGCGCTATCGCTCCGGCAAACCCACTCGTCCGGACGGCCAGCGGGGGTTTCCCCGCATTCCGGTCGCCTGAAACCGCCAAAAATCGGGTAAAATCATGCCTTTACGCGTCGCGCTCCGTGCGACGCGGGTCGTACCCCGCTCTTTGTCAATTCGCGTCTCACCTCGCCCGGCACGCTTGCGCCGTCCCGGGCGGTTGTTCCACTTCGTGGCGGCCCGTGCCGCCGGCTACAGGATCCAGGCTCATGCATCCCATGCTCAACATTGCTGTCAAGGCTGCGCGCCGCGCCGGACAGATCATCAATCGCGCATCCCTCGATCTCGACCTGATCGAGATCCGCAGGAAGCAGCAGAACGACTTCGTCACCGAAGTGGACAAGGCCGCCGAAGAGGCGATCATCGAGACGCTGAAGACCGCCTACCCCGACCACGCGATCCTCGCGGAGGAATCGGGCGAATCGGAGAACGAATCCGAATTCAAGTGGATCATCGATCCGCTCGACGGCACGACCAACTTCATCCACGGCTTCCCGTACTACTGCGTATCGATCGCGCTCGAGCACAAGGGCGTCGTCACGCAGGCCGTCGTCTACGATCCGAACAAGAACGACCTGTTCACGGCCACGCGCGGCCGCGGCGCGTACCTGAACGATCGCCGCATCCGCGTCGGCCGCCGCGACCGCCTGTCCGACGCACTGGTCGGCACCGGCTTCCCGTTCCGCGAGAAGGACGGCCTCGACGCATACGCGCGCCTCTTCACCGAAATGACGCAGGCGTGCACGGGCCTGCGCCGCCCGGGCGCGGCGGCACTCGATCTCGCGAACGTCGCGGCCGGCCGCCTCGACGCATTCTTCGAGCAGGGCATCAACGTGTGGGACATGGCGGCGGGCAGCCTGCTGATCACCGAGGCCGGCGGCCTCGTCGGCAACTACACCGGCGATGCCGATTTCCTGCATCGCCATGAGATCGTCGCCGCGAACCCGAAGATCTACGCGCAGATGATCCCGATCCTGAATCGCTACACCCGCGTGCATCCGACGGCCGAATAAGTCCCGGCCGCGCCCGCCTGTGCGGTGCGCTTCGACGGCCCGGGCCCGCTTCACGCGGCACGGGCCGTCGGCAAAGCGATGCCGCGTGCGTCGCTACCGCCCTTTTCGCTCTGGCGGCCGCATTTTTGCGTGGCATTGATATCGATGTGCTATGTTGGCCGGCATGAACGACAAGGGCGCTACGCCCGCCTGGCGTGGCTTTCGACAAACCACTCGCCGGCACCGTGATGATGGAGCGGCTTTCGCCTTCCGATGGTTCGGGGACGGAAAAATCTTCCCCGCGCTTCACGCTCCCGTCCTGACGTTGCCCGAGTTGTCCGGCCTGGTCAGCATGCAGCCCGTCGTACCGCGTTTTCCAGCGATGAATGATTAGCATCCGGGATGCCCGCGTGGCGAACAACGCCCCCACCCGCATGCCTGCCCCGCCTGTTTCAACACCGCCACGACGTCGTGGCGACAGCATCCGAGTACCCATGTTACGGCTAAGCGAAATTAAACTCCCCCTCGACCATCCCGAAAGCGCTCTCGAAGCCGCGATTCGCGCGCGCCTCGAGGAGCTTGGCGTGGCGGCAGACGGGCTCGTCCGTTACACCGTGTTCCGCCGTGCGCACGATGCACGCAAGCGCTCCGACATCAAGCTGACGTATATCGTCGATGTCGAAGTCAAGGACGAAGCGGCCGCGCTCGAGCAACTCGCCGGCAAGCCGCATTGCGGCGTGACGCCCGACATGGCGTACCACTTCGTCGCGAAGGCCCCGGAGCACGCCGATTTCCTGCGCCCGGTCGTCATCGGCATGGGGCCGTGCGGCCTGTTTGCAGGGCTGATCCTCGCGCAGATGGGATTCCGCCCCATCATCCTCGAACGCGGCAAGGCCGTGCGCGAGCGCACCAAGGACACCTTCGGCCTGTGGCGCAAGAGCGTACTCAATCCCGAATCCAACGTGCAGTTCGGCGAAGGCGGCGCCGGCACGTTTTCCGACGGCAAGCTGTACAGCCAGATCAAGGATCCGAACCACTATGGCCGCAAGGTGCTCGACGAATTCGTCAAGGCGGGCGCGCCGGAAGACATTCTGTATCTGAGCCGGCCGCACATCGGCACGTTCCGCCTCGTCAGCATGGTGGAAAAAATGCGCGCCTCCATCCACGAACTGGGTGGTGAAGTGCGCTTCGAAACCCGGGTCGACGACATCGAAATCGATCAGGGCAAGGTACGCTCGCTGAAGCTCTCGAACGGGGAAACGCTCCGGTGCGACCACGTGGTGCTGGCCGTGGGCCACAGCGCGCGCGACACCTTCCAGATGCTGCACGATCGCGGTGTGTATATCGAAGCCAAGCCGTTTTCGCTGGGTTTTCGCATCGAACATCCGCAGGGGCTGATCGATCGCAGCCGCTTCGGCAAGTTTGCGGGCCACAAGCAACTCGGTGCGGCCGACTACAAGGTGGTCCACCACTGCAGCAACGGGCGGGCCGTCTACAGCTTCTGCATGTGCCCCGGCGGCACGGTGGTCGCGGCGACCTCGGAGCCGGGCCGCGTGGTCACCAATGGCATGAGCCAGTATTCCCGTGCCGAGCGCAACGCGAATGCGGGCATCGTCGTCGGCATCACGCCGGAAGACTATCCAGGCGGTCCGCTGGCGGGCATCGCGTTCCAGCGCAAATGGGAAGAGCGCGCATTCGAACTCGGCGGCGGCGATTACCGCGCGCCGGGCCAGCTGGTCGGGGATTTCATCGCGGGCCGGCCGTCGACGTCGCTGGGCTCGGTGGAGCCGTCGTACAAGCCGGGCGTGAATCCGACCGACCTCAGCACCGCGCTGCCGGACTACGTGATCGAAGCCATCCGTGAAGCATTGCCGCAGATCGACAAGAAGATTGCGGGCTTCGCGATGCACGATGCCGTGCTCACCGGCGTGGAGACGCGCACTTCGTCGCCGATCCGGATTCGACGCAAGGACGATTACCAAAGCATGAACGTCGAAGGTCTGTATCCGGCCGGCGAAGGTGCGGGGTATGCGGGCGGCATCTATTCGGCAGCCATCGACGGCATCGAAGTCGCGCAAGCGGTAGCACTCAGCCTGACGTCGACGCACGCGTCCTGAGGTGCCGGGCAGGATCGGCGCGCGAAGCGCCGTGAGCCGGGTGACGCCGACTTTCGCGGGCCCGCCCGAGTGCGGGGTCGGCTCGTCGGACAGGGCCGGCAGCAGCCGGTCGTGGTCTCCGGCACCTGGCCGAACGGCGAACTTCGCACTTGCACGTCGGGGCCACTGGTAAACTCGGGCGACCAAAGCAACAAACCTGATGCCTGACCTATGACCACGTTGTCGCCCGAAGCCTTTGCAGGCCACACCCCGATGATGCAGCAGTACCTGCGCATCAAGGCCGACCATCCCGACACCCTCGTGTTCTACCGGATGGGCGACTTCTACGAGTTGTTTTTCGAAGATGCCGAAAAGGCCTCGCGCCTGCTCGACCTGACCCTCACGCAGCGCGGCGCCACAGCCGGCACGCCGATCAAGATGGCCGGCGTGCCGCATCACGCGGTCGAGCAGTATCTTGCGAAGCTCGTGAAGATGGGCGAATCGGTCGCGATCTGCGAGCAGATCGGCGATCCGGCCACGTCGAAGGGCCCCGTCGAGCGCAAGGTCGTGCGCGTCGTCACGCCCGGCACGCTGACCGATGCCGCGCTGCTGTCCGACAAGAACGACGTCTACCTGCTCGCGATGTGCACGGGCCACAACAAGCGCGGCGTCGCGGTCAACATCGGCCTCGCGTGGCTGAACCTCGCAAGCGGTGCGCTGCGGCTCGCCGAAATCGAACCCGAGCAGCTCGGCGCCGCGCTCGAGCGCATCCGGCCGGCCGAAATCCTGACGGCGGACGGCGCAACCGACGCCGTGCCGACAGGCACGGGCGCAACCAAGCGCGTGCCGGCGTGGCACTTCGACATCGCGTCGGGCACGCAGCGCCTGTGCGACCAGCTCGATGTCGCGAGCCTCGACGGTTTCGGTGCGCATTCGCTGACGAGCGCCTGCGGCGCGGCCGGCGCGCTGCTGCTCTACGCAGCAGCCACGCAAGGCCAGCAACTGCGGCACGTGCTCAGTCTGAAGGTCGAGAACGAAACCGAATACATCGGGCTCGATCCGGCCACGCGCCGCAACCTCGAACTGACCGAGACGCTGCGCGGCACCGAGTCGCCGACGCTGTATTCGCTGCTCGACACCTGCTGCACGACGATGGGCAGCCGCCTGCTGCGTCACTGGCTGCATCACCCGCCGCGCGCGTCGGTCGCCGCGCAGTCGCGCCAGCAGGCGATCGGCGCGCTGCTCGATGCGCCGGCGAATGCAAGCCTCGACGCACTGCGCAGCGCGCTGCGCCAGATCGCCGACGTCGAACGGATCACCGGGCGTCTCGCGCTGCTGTCCGCGCGCCCGCGGGACCTGTCGAGCCTGCGCGACACGTTCGCCGCGCTGCCGGCGCTGCGCGAGCGCATCGGCGCGATCGTCGCGAATGCGGACGCGCTCACCCGTGTCGACGCGGCGCTCGCGCCGCCCGCCGAATGCCTCGACCTGCTGACGAGTGCGATTGCGCCCGAGCCGGCTGCCATGGTGCGCGACGGCGGCGTGATCGCGCGCGGCTACGACGCCGAGCTCGACGAGCTGCGCGACATCTCGGAGAACTGCGGGCAGTTCCTGATCGATCTTGAAGCGCGCGAACGCACGCGCACCGGCATCGCGAACCTGCGCGTCGAATACAACAAGGTGCACGGCTTCTACATCGAGGTCACGCGCGGCCAGACCGACAAGGTGCCCGACGACTACCGCCGCCGCCAGACGCTGAAGAACGCCGAGCGCTACATCACGCCCGAACTGAAGACCTTCGAGGACAAGGCACTGTCCGCGCAGGAACGCGCGCTGGCGCGCGAGCGCGCGCTGTACGACGCGGTGCTGCAGGCGCTGCTGCCGTTCATCCCCGAGTGCCAGCGCGTCGCGTCGGCACTCGCCGAGCTCGACCTGCTCGCCGCATTCGCAGAACGCGCACGCGCGCTCGACTGGGTCGCGCCGACCTTCACCGACGAGATCGGCATCGAAATCGAACAAGGCCGCCACCCGGTCGTCGAAGCGCAGGTCGAGCAGTTCATCGCGAACGACTGCCGGTTCGGCACCGAACGCAAGCTGCTGCTGATCACCGGTCCGAACATGGGCGGTAAGTCGACGTTCATGCGGCAGACCGCACTGATCGCGCTGATGGCTTACGTCGGCAGCTACGTGCCGGCGAAGTCCGCATGCTTCGGTCCGATCGACCGGATCTTCACGCGCATCGGCGCGGCCGACGATCTCGCGGGCGGCCGCTCGACGTTCATGGTCGAGATGACCGAGGCCGCGGCGATCCTCAACGACGCGACCCCGCAAAGCCTCGTGCTGATGGACGAGATCGGCCGCGGCACGTCGACGTTCGACGGCCTGGCGCTCGCATGGGCCATCGCGCGCCACCTGCTTGCGCACAACGCCTGCTACACGCTGTTCGCGACGCACTACTTCGAGCTGACGCAACTGCCGGCCGAATTCCCGCAGGCAGCCAACGTGCACCTGTCGGCCGTCGAGCACGGCCACGGCATCGTGTTCCTGCACGCGGTCAACGAAGGCCCGGCGAACCAGAGTTACGGCCTGCAGGTCGCGCAGCTCGCGGGCGTCCCGGCGCCCGTGATCCGCGCCGCGCGCAAGCACCTCGCCTATCTCGAACAGCAGTCGGCGGTACAGCACACGCCGCAACTCGACCTGTTCAGCGCGCAGCCGGTGGTCGCCGACGATTTCGAATGCGCGGACGCGCCGGCGCTGCCCGACACACCGCATCCGGCGCTCGAGAAGCTGCGCGACATCGACCCCGACGATCTCAAGCCGCGCGAGGCGCTCGACCTGCTGTACGAGCTGCGCACGCTGGTCCGGTCGCACGATGCCGACGGGCACGCGTAAGCGCATCCCGCGGCGCCTGCCGGCCCGCGCCGCCGCCACGCTCGCCGCGGCGGTACTGGCGCTCGCGCAGGCCGGCGCGCTGGCAGCGCCGCCGAAGCGTGCCACCGCGCCCTACTCGTTCGCGGTCGTGTCGGGCGTCATCAACGTACCGGCGGACGAACCGGCGACCCAGCGGCTGCTCGATTCGATCGCGCGCGAGCGCAACCTCGCTTTCGTCGTCTATGCGGGCGATCTCAAGGGCTCGAAGGAAGCGTGCCGCGATGCGCTGTATTCGCAGCGCGGCGCGATCCTGGACGCCGCACGCGTGCCGCTCGTCTTCATCCCCGGCCACGACGACTGGGTAACGTGCAACACCGTGGCCGGCGGCAACTACGATCCGGTCGAACGGCTCGACTTCCTGCGGCAGACGCTGCTCGCCGATTCGGCGCTGCCCGACCCGGGCGCGCTGCAGATCACGCGGGAAAGCGAGATCGCCCGGTTCCGGCCGTATCGCGAAAACGCACGCTGGATGCGCGACGACATCGTCTATGTCGCACTCAACGCACCGGCGCCGAACAACCACTTCCTGACGGCCGGCGGCCGCAACGGCGAATTCGAGGACCGCGTCATCGCGAACGGGTTCTGGATCGATCACGCAGCCGAATACGCGAAGCGGCGCGAAGCGCGTGCGATGGTGGTGATTTTCGAAGGCGATCCGCAATTCGAACGCTATGAACGCTCGGAGCGGTTCGCGTGGCTGCGTTTCAACCGGCCGCGCGTGCGCGACGGCTTCCGCGAGTTGAAACGAACGCTGGTGAAGGCGGCGACGACGTTCCGCGGCCCGATATTGGTGATGCACGCGAGCGGCGAACCGCTCGCGAACGGCTTTCTGATCGATCGACCGCTGCGGACCGACGACGGCGACCTGGTGGGAAACGTGACGCGCGTCGCGATCGGACCGCGCCATCCGGTGAATCAGTGGGTAAAGGTGAGCGTGTCGCCGGCACGGCAGACGATCTTCAACGTGAGCCTGCAGGAGGTACCGAAGAACCTGCCTGTGCCGCCCGCGCTGCCGCTCGTGCCGCACGACGATGTCCCGCTGCCGCAGATGCCGGAAATCCCCGCGTTGCCGGCGCTGCCCGACTCGTCGGCGGTCGCGCCGCCGCTGCAGGGTGACGGCGCCGCACCCGGCGGCGCGTCGTGGCCGGCACCGCCCCCCGCATCGGGGCCGGCGCCCGGCCTCCCTGCGAGCTCAGTGCAGGGTGCGCCCTGACGGCGATTCGCCGTCTTCGTCTTCATCCTCGTCGACGATCTCGAGCCCTTCCGCGCCATGCGCGTGCTCGTGCTCGATTTCGTCTTCGGTTGCTTCGCGGACGTCCTTCACCGTGAGTGCGAAACGCAGCGCCATGCCTGCCAGCGGGTGATTGCCGTCGAGCACGACCTTGTCTTCGGCGACGTCGGTGACCGTATAGATCAGCGAATCGACGTCCTCGTCGCCGTCTTCCGGCGTGCCTTCGAACTGCATGCCCACTTCGAGCGGCTCGGGGAAACGATCGCGCGGCTCGATCTTCACGAGTTCGGGATCGTAGTCGCCGAACGCGTCCTGCGGCTCGAGCTGAATCTGCGCCTGGTAACCCGGCTCGTGCCCGTCGAGCTGTTCCTCGATCTTGGGGAACGTGCCATCATAGCCGCCGTGCAGATAGACCATCGGCTCGTCGCTTTCCTCGATCAGATTGCCCTGTGCATCCGACAGCTTGTAAGTGACCGATACGACGGTGTTTTTTGCGATTTTCATCCAATTCTCCCAAATACAAGTCTCATTATACGATGCGCAACCGGTCTCAAGCCGAACCGCGGGATGCCGCTGCCGCCCCGCTCGGCGCGCCGCCTTCCGATCTTCCCACACCATTGCTCGGCGGTCTCACGCCGGCGCAATTCATGCGCGGCTACTGGCAAAAGAAGCCGCTCCTGATCCGCCAGGCGATCCCCGGCGTTGCGTCGCCGGTCACGCGCGATGCGCTGTTCGAGCTCGCATCCGACTATGACGCGGAATCGCGACTGATCACCCATTTTCGTAACAAGTGGCAACTGGCGCACGGGCCGTTCGAGCCCGACTCGCTGCCGGCCGTCACGCGCAAGTCATGGACCCTGCTCGTGCAGGGGCTCGACCTGCATGTCGACGCGGCACGCGCGTTGCTCGACCGCTTCCGCTTCATCCCGGACGCGCGGCTGGACGACCTGATGATCTCGTATGCGACCGACGGCGGCGGCGTCGGCCCGCACTTCGATTCATACGACGTATTCCTGCTGCAGGTCGAAGGCCGGCGCCGCTGGCGCGTCGGTGCGCAGAAAGACCTGTCGCTGCAACCGGACGTGCCGCTGAAGATCCTCGAAAACTTCGAACCGAGCGACGAATGGGTGCTGGAGCCCGGCGACATGCTGTATCTGCCGCCGCACATCGCGCACGACGGCGTCGCAGAAGGCGAATGCATGACCTGCTCGATCGGCTTCCGGGCCCCGTCCGCGGGCGAGCTGGGCGCCCAGTTCCTGTACTACCTCGCGGAGCGCGGCGGCCTGCGCGACGGGAACGGCGACGACCTCTACCGCGATCCGAAGCAGCCGGCCGTCGACACGCCCGCGCAGCTGCCTCCGGCGATGGTCGAACGCGTCGCCGAGATCGTCGACGCAATCCGCTGGCGCAAGCGCGACGTCGCCGAATTCCTCGGCTGCTACCTGAGCGAGCCCAAGCCGAACGTCGTATTCGACCCGCCCGCACGTCCGCTGACCGAGGCCGCGTTCGTCGCGCAAGCGTCACGCCGCGGCGTATGTCTCGACAGAAGGGCCGCATTGATGTATAACGCGCGATCGTACTTCATTAATGGCGAGGAAGGACCGCTCGAGCAGGCCGGCGAATGGCTGCCCGAACTGGCCAATCAACGCCAGGTGGAGGCGAAACGGTTTGTAACACTATCTCAGGTTCCCTCGATGACAGCCTTGTTGCACGAGTGGTATCGTGCGGGCTGGATACGGGTCGGAAGCCGGAATTAGTGTGAGTCGCCCCGTATGCCCATACAGATCAAATTCTGTATGGGAAAGACAACGTATTGACCCCGCATTTGTCGACGGTCGATAGGAAAGTGCATATAATTTCCGCCCAAGCCGTAGGGAAGATTCACGCTCTAGAAGTGCGTCTCCACCAGCGGCCCAGGTCGGTGTTGGAGCACATTACCGGTATTGTTTCGCGCTGTTGCTTACCTTTAACCATAAAAGGACGTGATCATGAAGAAATCCCTCCTCGTAGCTTCCCTGTTGGCTGCTGTTGCACTGGCTGCTTGCAACAAGAGCGCTGATCAAGCTGCTTCGTCGGCTGCAAGCGACGCAGCTGCTGCTGCTTCGTCGGCTGCTTCGGCAGTTGCTGGTGCTGCGAGCGACGCTTCGGCTGCTGCTTCGTCGGCAACGGCTGCTGCGAGCGACGCTGCTGCTGCAGTGGCGTCGGCTGCTTCGGCAGCGACGGCTGCTCCGGCTTCGGGCGCAAGCCAGTAAGCCTCAGCGTCAGCTGAAAAAAAACCGGCCCGAGGGCCGGTTTTTTTACGTCTGCAGGTTCCGGATCGATCGCCCGTCCGCCGCACCAGGCCGCCGCAGCGGCCCTGCCCCGCTCATCCGAGCATCAGCCAGTCGAATCCCGCGTCCTGCGTGGCCACGACCACCTCCTCCCCGCTCGTCCCCAGCACGCCGGCAAACGCCTGGCGCGCCAGTTCCGGCAGGTTGTTCTGCTGGCTCAGGTGCGCCGCGACCAGGTGCTTGAGGCGGCTGCGTTCGAGCGACGCGAGGATGTCGGCCGCCGCGTCGTTGCTCAGGTGGCCGTGGTTGCCGCCGATCCGCGCCTTCAGCGACTGCGGATAGCGGCTCGCGGCCAGCATCGCGGGGTCATGGTTGGATTCGAGCACCAGCGCGTCACAGCCGCTCAGGACGGCCGTGATGTGCGGCGTGGCCATCCCGACGTCCGTCAGCACGCCGAGCCGGCTGCAGCCGTCCATGAAGACGAACTGGAGCGGTTCGCGCGCATCGTGAGGGACCGTATAAGGCATGACGGCCAGATCGCGTATCGCGGCCGTCTCGTCGCCCCACAGCACGTGGAGATCGACATCGGCCTCGTCCGCGCCGACCGCGCGCGCGGTGCCCCAGCTCATGTAGAGCGGCAGCGACGCGCGCCGGGCGAGCGTCAGCGCGCTGCCGACGTGGTCGCTGTGTTCATGGGTGATGAGGATCGCATCGAGATCATCGATGCCGAGATTCAGTCGGCCGAGCCGACGCTCGACCTCCTTGGCAGAAAAGCCGCAGTCGAGCAGCACGCGGGTGGTCGTCGTGCCGCTCGAGGCCTCGACGACCAGCGCGTTGCCTTCGCTGCCGCTTCCGAGGCTGGCGAATCGCACGCGCTCAGTTCAGCTGCGCATGCAGCAGCGAAATGATCCGCTGCGCGTCCGACGAGTTGTCGACCTGCCCGTTTGCGCCGACCACCGCGACCTGTGTACCGCCGCCTTGCGCGCGCACGTTGACCAGGAATTCCCGGCCCGGCTTCGCCGCCGACGGCCCGCCGTAGAACAGCTTGCCGAACAGGCCGTCGCGCTTGAGCTCTTCCATCGAATTCGCATAGCGCACGGTATATACGCCCTTCTCGCGGTCGCGATTGTCGACCGTGAAGTTCGTACGGTCGAGCGCGAGACCCACGCGCAGCCACGCACGGTCGAACGACTCGGCCAGCTGCAGCGTCGCTGCGCCGCTGCTCGTGTCGCCGACCTGCGCCGGCGCCGTCGCGGGACGTGCATCGGTCAGCAGTTGCTTCGCCTGCGCGTCGGTCAGGCCGAACTTCTGCATCAGCTTCGACAGGAACACGGCTTCGAGCACCGGGTTGCGCGGACGCTCTTCCCAGCGCGACGACGTGCCGCCCTGCGGGCCGACCATCATTTCTTCCATCGCGCTATGCGTGATCGAGATGTCGGTATTGCCGTCCGACGTGCGGTTCACGAGCGTACGGAAACGGTCGCGCGTGCCGGACGAGTACGCGAAATCGATGACCTTGCCGATCGTGCGGCGGAACCAGTCGTCGGGAATGTTCGCGCGGTTCTCGGCCCAGTCGGTGGCCATGATGCCCGTCGACGGCGCGTCGGTCTTCAGCGAGAAGCCGTTCTCCTGCCAGAACTCCTTCAGGATCGGCCACAGCTGCTCGGGCGTCCGGCCATCGACGACGAGCCAGCGGCGATCGCCGTCGCGCTCGATGTGCATGCCGAGCGGATCCTGCGCGCTCGGGATGCCGTCGGTCGCGTTGCCGGCCTGCGTCGTGGCCCGCGGCGGCAGCGTGCCGAGCCCCGCGTTGGTCGGCGGCGCGACGAACTGCTGGGTCGTCGGCACCGGCTTCAGGTCGCTCGGCACCGCGAGCGGCGGCGCCGAACCGGTGTTCTTGTAGTTGACCCGGTCGGGAGCCAGGTAGTCGTTCAGCGTATCGCAGCCAGCGAGCGCGCCCAGCGCCAGCGCCACCATCGACATCTGGATGGCGCGAGAGGAAAAGGCGAAACGTTTCATGAAATCCTTCGTCTTGCTTGAACGCTCGTCAGGAGCGGCGCCGGACGGAGCCGGCCGGTGCGGGTTGATCAGGGGTCGAGCCGGCGGCCGCAGGACGCGGCCGCCTCGGCATCAGGCGAGGACGCCGGCCTCGACGAGGGCCGAACGCACGGCATCGTGGTAGCGCTCGTCGAGCGCCGTGAGCGGCAGCCGGATGCCGCCCTGCATCTTGCCCATCGCCTGCAGTGCCCACTTCACCGGAATCGGGTTCGCCTCGATGAACAGGTTCTTGTGCAGCGACAGCAGCTTCATGTGCAGTTCGCGGGCCGTCTGCACGTCGCCGGCCAGCGCCGCACGGCACAGCTCGCTCATCGCGCGCGGCGCGACGTTCGCCGTCACCGAGATGTTGCCGTGGCCGCCGAGCAGCATCAGCGCGATCGCGGTCGGATCGTCGCCGCTGTAGATCGCGAAATGCTTCGGCGCGGCCTTGATCAGGTGCGCGGCGCGATCGATGTTGCCGGTCGCTTCCTTCACGCCGATGATGCCCGGCACCTGCGCGAGACGCAGCATCGTCTCGTTCGCCATATCGGCGACCGTGCGGCCCGGCACGTTGTACAGGATCACCGGCAGGTCGACCGCTTCGGCGATCGTCTTGAAGTGACGGTACATGCCTTCCTGCGTCGGCTTGTTGTAGTACGGCACGACCTGCAGCGTCGCGTCCGCACCGACCGATTTCGCGTGCTTCGTCAGTTCGATCGCCTCGGCGGTCGAGTTGCCGCCCGCGCCCGCGATGATCGGGATGCGTTTCGCCGCATGCTCGACCGCCGTGCGGATCATCAGGATGTGCTCTTCGACGTTGAGCGTTGCCGACTCGCCGCTCGTACCGACGACGACGAGCGCATCGGTGCCTTCCGCGATGTGCCAGTCGATCAGTTTGCGAAACGCCGGCAGGTCGAGACTGCCGTCTTCGAGCATCGGGGTGACGATCGCGGGGATGCTGCCGCGGATTTGAATGCCGTCTTGGGTGCCGTTAGCCATGAAACGCGATTGAATGTGTACCGGTAAACGTTGAGATTGTAGCGGATTAGCCGGGCAGTTCGTAACGTGGAATTCCCGCCCCCGCCTTCGGGGTCGCGCCCTCGCGCACCGCGCAGAGACGCTGGACGAACGCCTCGCGCGGCGCGGCGACGAAACCGTCCTCGTACGCGACCACCCGCAGGCGGCCGTGCACGGCGTCCAGCAGCTCGCCCGGGGCGAGCAGGAACGCGGGGTTGGACGGTTTGCCGACCGTTTCGTTTCCTTGCGCGAAAGTTTCGTAGATGAGCACGCCGCCCGGCGCAACCGCATCGAGCAGATGGGGCCAGAGCGGACGATGCAGATAATGGGTGACGATCACGGCGGCAAACCGCTCGCCGGCCGGCAGCGGCCACGGCGCGCCTTCGAGATCGGCGTCGCGCGCATCGACGCCCGCGATCGTGCGCAACGCGGCCAGCGCGGCCGGGTCGCGGTCGAGCGCGACGACCGGATGCCCGTGCGACGCGAACCAGCGCGCATGGCGGCCGCCGCCCGCAGCGACGTCGAGCACCGCGCCGCCCGTCGGAACGAGCGTCGACCACCGGGCGACCCAGCGCGACGGCTCGGCCTGTGCGACGTGGCCGCCCGCGGCGGCGATGACGGATTCGTTCATGCGCGCGGACCGGATCAGTTGTACGACAGGCCCATCGCGTCGCGCACGTCGCGCATCGTTTCCGTCGCGTACTTGCGCGCCTTGTCGCAACCGTCCGCGACGATCGCGCGCAGCAGCGACGGATCGTCCATGTACTTCTGCGCGCGCTCGAGCATCGGCTGCTGCTCGCGCAGGATGCCTTCGACGACCGGCTGCTTGCAGTCGAGGCAGCCGATGCCCGCCGAGCGGCAGCCCTTCTGCACCCACTCGTGCGTCGCTTCGTCCGTGTAGACCTGGTGCAGCTGCCACACCGGGCACTTGTCGGGATCACCCGGATCGGTGCGGCGCACGCGCGCCGGATCGGTCGGCATCGTGCGGACCTTCTTCGTGATCGTGTCGGCGTCTTCGCGCAGGCCGATCGTGTTGCCGTACGACTTGGACATCTTCTGGCCGTCGAGGCCCGGCATCCGGGACGCTTCGGTCAGCAGCGCCTGCGGCTCGACGAGGATGATCTTGCGCGCGCCTTCGAGATAGCCGAACAGGCGCTCGCGGTCGCTCATCGACAGGCTCTGCGATTCCTGCAGCATCGCACGCGCCTGTTCGAGCGCCTCGTCGTCGCCTTCCTGCTGATACGCGTTGCGCAGCTCGTGATAGAGCTTCGCGCGCTTGCCGCCGAGCTTCTTCGCGGCCTCGAGCGCCTTCTCCTCGAAACCCGGCTCACGACCGTACAGGTAGTTGAAGCGGCGCGCGATCTCGCGCGTCATCTCGACGTGCGGCACCTGATCCTCGCCGACCGGCACGAGCGAGCCGCGATACAGCAGGATGTCGGCCGCCATCAGCACCGGATAGCCGAGGAAGCCGTAGGTCGACAGGTCCTTGTCCTTCAGCTTCTCCATCTGCTCCTTGTAGGTCGGCACGCGTTCGAGCCAGCCGAGCGGCGTGCTCATGCCGAGCAGCAGTGCGAGCTCCGCATGCTCGGGCACCTTGCTCTGGATGAACAGCGTCGCCTGCGCCGGATCGATGCCGGACGCGAGCCAGTCGATCAGCACGTCCCAGACGTTCTTCTCGATGACCTCGGGAGTCTCGTAGTGCGTCGTCAACGCATGCCAGTCGACGACGCAGAAGAAGCACGGGTACTCGGACTGCAGTTTCACCCAGTTTTTCAGCACGCCGTGGTAATGACCGAGGTGCAGCGACCCGGTGGGTCGCATGCCGGAGAAAATACGTTCTGGGAACATGATTGTCGTTAGAAAAGCGAGGCGAATGGGGACAGGATGGCGCTCAGCACGGCATAGCCGACGTTGACG
The DNA here is from genome assembly GCF_019091065.1 of Burkholderia sp. GbtcB21. NCBI lineage: Bacteria > Pseudomonadati > Pseudomonadota > Betaproteobacteria > Burkholderiales > Burkholderiaceae > Burkholderia > Burkholderia sp. GbtcB21. The sequence goes on along the minus strand of NZ_JAGXKA010000005.1, from coordinate 153,647 downwards.
AGCGGGCGCAGCCAGAAGTTCGTCAGCACGCCCGTCGCGACCAGCACGAGGACGATGATGAAACCGTACGGCTCGATGCGCGACAGCGCGATCGATTGCTTCGGCGGCAGCAGCGCCGCCAGGATGCGGCCGCCGTCGAGCGGCGGCAGCGGAAACAGGTTCAGCACGCCGAGCACGAGGTTCGCGCTGACGCCGGCAAACGCCATCCGCGTGAAGAACGGTTCGTCGACGCCGACCGCGGGCAGCACGAGGGTCAGCAGGCCCCAGATCAGCGCCTGCACGAAGTTGCAGGCCGGACCCGCGAGCGCTACCCACAGGCTGCCCCAGCGCGGATCGCGAAGGTTGCCGAACGAAACCGGCACCGGCTTCGCATAGCCGAACAGGAACGCGCCGCCCGTCAGGAAATACATCGCGAGCGGGATCGCGATCGTGCCGATCGGATCGATGTGGCGCATCGGATTGAACGACACGCGCCCCATCACGTAGGCGGTGTTGTCGCCGAGCAGGCGGGCGGCGTAGCCGTGCGCGGCCTCGTGCAACGTGATCGCGAAGATCACGGGCAGCGCGTAGACGGCGATGGTCTGTATCAGGGAAGCATCCATATCGCGTTATTGTAACAAGCGCCTTCGCGCAAAAAACGGAACGTCGCGCGCTTACGCGGCCGAGAGTCCGAACGGTTCGAGCGCGCCGCGCCCCGCGCGCACGAGTTCCGGCGCGTCGCCCGTCAGGTCGATCACCGTCGACGGCTCGCGCGGGCACGCGCCGCCGTCGATCACGAGATCGACCTGTTTCTCGAGCCGCGCACGGATGTCTTCGGGATCGTTGAGCGGCTCGTCGTCCGGCGGCAGGATCAGCGTCGTGCCGAGCAGCGGCTGGCCGAGCGATTCCAGCAGCGCGAGCGTGATCGCGTGATCGGGCACCCGCAACCCGATCGTCTTGCGTGACGGGTGCGACAGCCGGCGCGGCACTTCCTTCGTCGCCTGCAGGATGAATACGTACGGGCCCGGCGTCACCGACTTGATCTGCCGGTACTGGCGGTTGTCGACCATCGCGAAGTTGGCGAGCTCCGACAGGTCGCGCACGAGCAGCGACAGGTGCTGTTTCTCGTCGAGGCCGCGAATCCGGCGCACCCGCTCGACCGCATCCTTGTCGTCGAGATGGCACGCGAGCGCATAGCTCGAATCGGTCGGCATCGCGATCACGCCGCCCTTGCTGACGATCTCGACGGCCTGCTTGATCAGGCGCGGCTGCGGATTATCCGGATGAATCCTGAAGAACTGGGACATGGAAGCAGGTAAAGAGGGAGAAGTCGGATGCGCGCGTCGGCCACGACGCGGGCGACGGGCAACCGCCCGATGTCAGAGCCAGCGCTCCCAGACCGGTGTCAGGTCGGATGGCAGCGGCGGCAGGCTGCCGAGCTCGACGCGGCCCTCGCCCGGCGCGTGGAAATCCGAGCCGCGCGACACTTCGAAGCCGAAGCGGCGGGCAACGTCCGCATATTCGCGGTACTGGTCGGGCGTGTGGCTGCCCGTGATGACCTCGATCGCGCGGCCGCCCAACTCGATGAACTCGGCGAAGAACGCGTCGAATTCGACGGGCGTATAGCGGTAACGGCCCGGATGCGCGACCACGGCTTCGCCGCCCGCCGCGCGGATCCACCCGACCGCATCGGACAGCGCGGCCCAGCGATGCGGGACGAACCCGGGCTTGCCGTCACCGAGCAGGCGGTCGAACACGTCGGACGTCGATTCGGCGTGGCCGTGCTCGACGAGAAACCGCGCGAAGTGCGTGCGCGAGATCAGGTCGGGATTCGATACGTACTTCAGCGCGCCTTCGTACGCGCCGGGGATGCCGAGCGTCTCGAGTTGCGCACCGATCGCCACCGCGCGCGCCGCGCGGCCGTGGCGCGTGCGGTACAGGCCGTCGACGAGCGTCGGGTTCGCGGGATCGATGTTCAGGCCGACGATATGCACGGTGCGCGATGCCCACGTGACCGAAATCTCGACGCCGCTCAGGTAGCGCATGCCGAGCGCTTCCGCCTCGCTGCGCGCCTCCGCCTGGCCGCCGATCTCGTCGTGGTCGGTCAGCGCCCACAGGGTCACGCCGCCGGCATGGGCGCGGCGCGCGACGTCGGCAGGCGACAGCAACCCGTCGGAAACATTCGAATGGCAGTGGAGATCGGCGTTCATTGTCGGCATGGCAGGTAAGGCTTCATTCTACTGCAATGCGGCAATTGCACCGCCAGCCTGCCCCGCCGCCGCCGTCGCGGACCTACGCGCAGAATGCCTCGATCAGCGCCGCGATCTGCTCGGGCTGGTCGTGATGCACCATGTGGCCGGCATCCTCGACGAGCTTCTCGCGCCAGTCGGGGAACGCGTTGAAACGCGCCTTGAATTCCGGCAGCGGGATGTCGCCGGCGAGGTGCGCGAGCGTCGGCGAATTGACGGCCTCGACGTGCAGCACCTTCGCGCGCACCTGCGCCCAGGTGGCCATCACCTCGTCGAGCCGGTACAGCAGCGGCCCCGGCATCTTGTGCGCGGGGTCGGCCAGCAGGTGGTAGAGGCCGTCGTCGCCGCGCTTCGACCAGTGCGCGGCGAGGAACGCGGCGCGGCGCGGGTCGAGCCGCGGATTGGTCCTGGTCAGGCGCGCCGCCACGTCGTCGAGGGACGCGTACGGGCGCAGCGCGGGCGGCTCGCGCAGTTCGTCCAGCCAGCCGCGCAGCCGGCGCGGCGCCTGCCCGGCCCGCGCCGGCGCGAGCCCGAAACCCTCGAGGTCGACCACGCGCCGCACGCGTTCCGGCCGCGCGCCCGCGTACAGGCACACGACGTTCGCGCCCATGCTGTGTCCGACCAGGTTGACTTCGCCGGTCGGCGCATAGTGATCGACGAGCGCATCGAGGTCGCCCAGGTATTCGTGGAACCAGTAGTGGCCGCCGCCCTGTCGCGCGACCGGCCAGTCGGACAGCCCGAAGCCACGCGCATCGGGTGCGATCACCTGCCAGTCGCCCGCGAGCGCATCGACGACGAACTGGAACGACGCCGCGACGTCCATCCAGCCGTGCAGCATGAACAGCGTCGGCGCATCGGGCCGGCCCCAGCGCCGCACATGCAGCTTCACGCCGCGCACCGTGACGAAATCGGAAACAGAACTCGACGCACTCATTGCAGCCGCCAGAAAAAAGAATGATCGTTCGATTATAGCGGTGGTGCCACAGTTCAGGCGGTCGGCATTCGAGGCACTTCTCTAGCGTAGCGGCGGTGCGAGGGCCGGCCGGACCGGCCGCGCGTCCCGCCGGGAAACGCGATCCGCCGGGCGAGCGGGCCGGCCGGCGGCGGCACGCGTGCGGCGACAAACGATACGCAGCCGGACGCGATCCGGCTAACGCGCCGCATTTCCGGCCGCTGCGTCCTGCGCGGCCAGTTCGTCGAGTTCGGCCTGCTCGAATCCGGCGTCACGACGTGCATCGAAGTTGAACGGGCCCCGCAGCCGTGGCGCATGGTATTGCTCGGCGAGCTGGCGGTAGGCCGACACCGGATCGCGGCCGGTTTCGTCGCACAGATACCGGAACCAGCGGTTGCCGATCGCGACATGACCGACCTCGTCGCGCAGGATCACATCGAGGATCGCAGCCGACGCATCGTCGCCCGCCTGTACGAGCCGCGCACGGATCGGCGGCGAAGCATCGAGCCCGCGGGCCTCGAGCGTGCGCGGCACGAGCGCCATGCGCGCCAGCACATCGCCCTTGGTCCGCTCGCACATCTCCCACAGCCCGTTGTGCGCGGGAAAATCGCCGTACGCATGCCCGAATGCTGCCAGCCGGTCGGACAGCAGCGTGAAGTGATAGGCCTCCTCGGCCGCGACCTTCAGCCAGTCCGCATAAAACACGTCCGGCAGGCCCGCAAAGCGCCAGACCGCATCGAGCGCCAGATTGATCGCATTGAATTCGATATGGGCGAGCGCGTGCAGCAGCACCGCGCGCCCTTCGGGCGAACGCATGCTGCGCCGCTCGAGCTGGCGCGGCTCGACCAGCGTCGGACGTTCCGGGCGCCCGGGCAGGCCGGCCGGTTCACGCAGTTCGAGCGACGGTGCGATCGCGGCCTGCCCGGCCAGCAGCGCGTCGTACAGCGAACGCACCTGCGCGGCCTTGGCCGCGGGTTCGGATGCGCGCAGCGCGTCGAGCGCGGCGTGGCGCACGCAAACCGGCGCATGACCGAAAGAAGAAGACTCCATGCTCATAAACGGGGACACCCTGCATGCGCATCGCGGGAGCGCACGCACGCGACGGTTTACAATATGCGATCGTTCCGCGGTGCCATGCGCCGGGCAAACCAGACGCGCCATTCTACCGGCGCCCATCACCGAAGAGACAAGGAGACTCCGTGACGATCTACAAGCTGGGCGATACGGCCCCGACGATCCACGAAAGCGTATTCGTCGCCGATACGGCGGCCATCATCGGCAAGGTCGTGCTCGAGGAAAACGCGAGCGTCTGGTTCGGCGCGACGATACGCGGCGACAACGAGACGATTGCCGTCGGCGCCGGCAGCAACGTCCAGGAAGGCGCGGTACTGCACACGGACCCCGGTTTTCCGCTGACGATTGCCGAAAACGTGACGATCGGGCACCAGGCGATGCTGCACGGCTGCACGATCGGCGAAGGTTCGCTGATCGGTATTCAGGCGGTGGTCTTGAATGGAGCGGTCATCGGCCGCAACTGTCTGGTTGGTGCCGGTGCGGTCGTGACGGAAGGCAAGACGTTCCCGGACAATTCGCTGATTCTCGGCGCACCGGCGAAAGTCGTGCGCGAGCTGTCGGCGGAAGACATCGCGCGGCTGCGCGCGAACGCGAAGACATACGTCGAGCGGCGTGCGCATTTCAAGGAGCAACTCGTGCGGATCGGGTGATTCGCGCGGATTTCAAGGAAGAAGAGTGAGCGACCAGTTACAGAAATTCATGTTCAATGCGGCGCCCGTGCGCGGCGAGATCGTTTCGCTGCGCAATACGTGGCAGGAAGTGCTCGCCCGCCGCGACTACCCTGCCCCCGTGCGCACGGTGCTCGGCGAGATGATGGCCGCGTGCGCGCTGCTGTCCGCGAACCTGAAATTTCACGGCACCCTGATCATGCAGATCTTCGGCGACGGGCCGGTCCAGATGCTGGTCGTCCAGTGCGGTTCGGATCTGTCGATGCGGGCCACCGCGAAGTTCTCCGGCGACGCGGCGCAAACGATCGGCGACGACACGAGTTTCGCGTCGCTCGTCAACGCGAGCGGCCACGGCCGCTGCGTGATCACGCTCGACCCGGCCGACAAGCTGCCGGGCCAGCAGCCGTACCAGGGCATCGTGCCGCTGAACGGTGTCGACGGCCCGCTCGAATCGGTATCGCAGGTGCTCGAGCATTACATGCACCACTCGGAGCAGCTCGACACGCGGCTGTGGCTCGCGGCCGATCGCGACCGTGCGGTCGGCATGCTGCTGCAGAAGCTGCCGGGTGACGGCGGCATCGTGCCGCGCAACGCAGAAACCGATATCGACACGTGGGAGCGCGTCTGCACGCTCGGCGGCACGCTGTCCGCGAAGGAGCTGCTCGAAGTCGAACCGGAAGTCGTGTTCCGCCGGCTGTTCTGGCAGGAGAACGTGCAGCACTTCGAGCCGGCCGGCACGCGCTTCCAGTGCTCCTGCTCGCGCGAGAAGGTCGGTGCGATGCTGCGCATGCTCGGCCGCGACGAAGTCGACAGCGTGATCGTCGAGCGCGGCCACGTCGAGATCCACTGCGAGTTCTGCAACCAGCGCTACGAATTCGATCCCGTCGACGTCGCGCAGTTGTTCGCGGCGCCCGGCGTCGAGACCGGCATCGCGCCGGCAACCGGCCAGCGTCACTGAGCGGCGCGCCCGATGCCCGCCGTCCGGGTGCGGGCGCATAATGACGCACGGGCGCCGCACGCACGACGCCGAAGGCTCGGCCTTCGGCGCAAGCCGCTTCCCGCCGTCGGCGCGCTGCAGGAGAAACACATGAATCGCCCGTTTCGCACCATCGTCCTGACGAGCGTTGCCGCCGGCACGCTCGCGCTTGCCGGCTGCGCGATGCCGCCGCCGTCCTCCACGATCCTGAGCCGCCTGCCCGAACCGGGCGCGTCGGGCGGCCAGCCGCCCGCGCTGTCGAGCGCCGAACGCAAGCGCTACGACGAGATCGACCGGCAGGTGCTGCGCGAACAGAACAGCGCGATGGCGGCCGAGGCAGCCGCGCGCGCGTGGGCCTATTATTCGCCTCCGCCCGTGACCGTCTATGGCGGGTATTACGGCGGATGGGGAAATCGCTGGGGAACGGGCATCGGCTACGGCTATCCGGGCTGGTGGTGGTAAGCGATCGCCCGGACGATTGAACACCCGCAGGAAATAAAAAAGCGCGGCATTTCCCGCGCTTTTTCAATGGGTTCGAGCTGCCGCGCTCAGTGATGCGCGGCCTTGCCCTTGTCGCCGCCATGATGCCGCGACGGCTTCGCGATCGACTGCGGATTCGGCACGACACGCACCGGCGCCGCCGACACGGCACCGCGCGTCGACGTGTTCGAAGGCGTGTTGTTCAGCGGCACCGCCGGTGCATTCGGCGACACGAACTGCACGAATACTTCGCCGTCCTTCACCATGCCCATCTCGTAGCGCGCGCGCTCCTCGATGGCCGCTGTACCGCCCTGCAGATCCTGCACTTCGCCTGCGGTCCGCTCGTTGCGCAGCTTCTCGTCCGCATTCTTCTGCAGCTGGTCGCCGAGCTGCTGACGCAATTCATGCACCCGCAGCCAGCCGCCGTGTCCCCACCATAGGGGGTACTGAATGAGCGCCAGCAAGGCAATCAGGACGACAGTGACAAGCCGCATGTAAGAGACGCAGATATAAGAAGCGCCGCTCCGCGCACATGCACAGAGCGGCGTCGATATGACGAACCCGATATTAGCGCGTTAGCGCAGGTTATAGAAAGCCGATTTACCCGGGTAGCTCGCGATGTCGCCGAGATCTTCCTCGATGCGCAGCAGCTGGTTGTACTTCGAGATGCGGTCGCTGCGCGACAGCGAACCCGTCTTGATCTGACCGGCATTCAGGCCGACCGCGATGTCCGCGATCGTCGAATCTTCCGTTTCGCCCGAGCGGTGCGAGATCACGGCCGTGTAGCCCGCGCGCTTCGCCATTTCGATCGCCGCGAACGTTTCGGTCAGCGTACCAATCTGGTTGATCTTGATGAGGATCGAGTTCGCGATGCCCTTCTCGATGCCCTCCTTCAGGATGCGCGTGTTCGTGACGAACAGGTCGTCGCCGACGAGCTGCACCTTCTTGCCGAGGCGATCGGTCAGCAGCTTCCAGCCTTCCCAGTCGCTTTCGTGCATGCCGTCCTCGATCGACACGATCGGGAACTTGTCGGCGAGCGTCGCGAGGTAGTCGGTGAATTCGGCCGACGACAGTTGCAGGCCTTCGCCCGCGAGCTGGTACTTTCCGTCGTGGTAGAACTCGGATGCCGCGCAGTCGAGCGCGAGCAGCACGTCTTCACCCGCACGGTAGCCGGCCTTCTCGATCGCCTGCAGGATCGTCGACAGGCACTCGTCGTTGCTGCCGAAGTTCGGTGCGAAACCGCCTTCGTCGCCGACTGCCGTGCTCATGCCGCGGTCGCTCAGGATCTTCTTCAGTGCGTGGAACACTTCCGCGCCGCAACGCAGGGCTTCACGGAACGTCGGCTGGCTCACCGGGACGATCATGAATTCCTGGATGTCGAGGCTGTTGTTCGCGTGCGCGCCGCCGTTGACGATGTTCATCATCGGCACCGGCAGCTGCATTGCGCCCGAACCGCCGAAATAGCGGTACAGCGGCAGGCCTGCCTCTTCGGCGGCAGCCTTCGCGACGGCCATCGACACGGCCAGCATCGCGTTCGCGCCGAGGCGCGACTTGTTGTCGGTGCCGTCCAGCTCGAGCAGCGTCTTGTCGAGGAACGCCTGTTCCGACGCGTCGAGGCCCATGATGGCTTCGGAGATTTCGGTGTTGATGTGCTCGACTGCCTTCAGCACGCCCTTGCCGTTGTAGCGGCCGGCTTCGCCGTCGCGCAGTTCGATCGCTTCACGCGAGCCCGTGGACGCGCCCGACGGCACCGCCGCGCGGCCCATCGTGCCCGATTCGAGCAGCACGTCGCATTCGACGGTGGGGTTGCCGCGCGAATCCAGAATCTCGCGGCCGATGATATCTACGATTGCACTCATGGGTTTCCTCTGAGAATGACGATGGATTCTTCAAATTGCGACGGCGCGCGTGCCGGAACCGCTTTCGCTACTGACGCGCGAAGCCGCCGCAAGGTTCATTCGATCTTTAATTGAAATCGTTTTCCAGGAACGGGTTGCGCTTCACCGCCTGGTCGAGCGTGACGAGGGTCTCCAGCAGCGCGCCCATCCGGTTCAGTGGCACCGCGTTCGGGCCGTCCGACTTCGCCTCGGCCGGATTCGGGTGCGTTTCCATGAAGAGGCCCGCGACGCCCGTCGCGACCGCCGCACGCGCGAGCACCGGCACGAATTCGCGCTGGCCGCCCGAGCTCGTACCCTGCCCGCCCGGCAGTTGCACCGAGTGGGTCGCGTCGAATACGACGGGCGCGTTCGTTTCGCGCATGATCGCGAGCGAACGCATGTCCGACACGAGGTTGTTGTAGCCGAACGAGACGCCGCGCTCGCACGCCATGAAGCGGTCTTCCGACAGCCCCGCTTCACGTGCCGCGTCGCGCGCCTTGTCGATCACGTTCTTCATGTCGTGCGGCGCGAGGAACTGGCCCTTCTTGATGTTGACGGGCTTGCCCGAGCGCGCGCATGCGTGGATGAAATCGGTCTGGCGGCACAGGAACGCGGGCGTCTGCAGCACGTCGACGACCGACGCGACCTGCTCGATCTCTTCGATCGAATGCACGTCGGTCAGCACCGGCAGGCCGAGCTGGCGCTTCACCTCGGACAGGATCCGCAGGCCCTCGTCCATTCCGAGGCCGCGAAACGACTTGCCCGAGCTGCGGTTCGCCTTGTCGTACGACGACTTGTAGATGAACGGAACGTTCAGCTTCGCGCAGATCTCCTTCAGGCGGCCCGCCGTGTCGATCGTCATTTGCTCCGATTCGACGACGCAGGTACCCGCGATCAGGAAGAAAGGCTTGTCGAGACCGACCTCGAAATCGCACAGCTTCATGCTTTCACTCCGCGCGCTTGCTTGTTGGCGAGCGCGGCTTCGACGAACGACTTGAACAGGGGATGACCGTCACGCGGCGTGGACGTGAATTCCGGGTGGAACTGCACGCCGACGAACCACGGGTGCATCGAGCGCGGCAGCTCCATCATTTCCGGCAGATCCTCGCTCGGGGTACGCGCGCTGATGATAAGGCCGCCGCTTTCGAGCTGGGGCACGAAGCGGTTATTGACTTCATAACGGTGGCGATGACGCTCGTTCACGTCCTTGCCGTAGATTTCTTCCGCCATCGTGCCGGGCTTGATCGGGCAGCGCTGCGAGCCGAGGCGCATCGTGCCGCCGAGATCGGATTCCTCGGTGCGCGTCTCGACCTTGCCGTCGCGGTCGTACCACTCGGTGATCAGCGCGACCACGCGTTCCGGCGTGTCCGGATCGAATTCCGTGCTGTTCGCCTGCTTCAGGCCGACGACGTCGCGCGCGAACTCGATCACCGCGAGCTGCATGCCGAGGCAGATGCCGAGATAAGGCACCTTCGCCTCGCGCGCATAGCGGATCGCCGCGATCTTGCCTTCGGTGCCGCGACGGCCGAAACCGCCCGGGACCAGCACCGCGTCGAGGTGCTTCAGGCTGTCGACGCCGTTCGTCTCGATCTCTTCCGAGTCGATGTACTCGATGTTGACCTTGGTCGACGTGTGCAGCGATGCGTGACGCAGCGCCTCGATCAGCGACTTGTACGATTCGGTCAGGTCGACGTACTTGCCGACCATGCCGATCGTCACTTCGTGCTTCGGGTTCTCCAGCTTCTCGACGAGTTCCGACCACATGCTCAGGTCGGCATCGTGCGGCGTCAGCTTCAGCTCGTCGCAGATGATCTTGTCGAGGCCCTGGTCGTGCAGCATCTGCGGAATCTTGTAGATGCTGTCGGCGTCCCACACCGAGATCACGGCGTCTTCCGGCACGTTCGAGAACATCGAGATCTTCTTCGATTCGTCGTCGGGGATGCGGCGATCCGCGCGGCACAGCAGCACGTGCGGCAGGATGCCGATCTCGCGCAGCTTCTGCACGCTGTGCTGGGTCGGCTTCGTCTTCAGCTCGCCGGCCGTCGCGACGTACGGCACCAGCGTCAGGTGCACGAAGCACGCGCTGTTGCGGCCGAGGCGCAGGCTCATCTGGCGCGCGGCTTCAAGGAACGGCAGCGACTCGATGTCGCCGACCGTGCCGCCGATCTCGACGATCGCGACATCCGGCTCGCCGCAGGTGGCCGATGCGGCCCCGCGCTCGATGAACGCCTGGATCTCGTTCGTGATGTGCGGAATCACCTGCACGGTCTTGCCGAGATAGTCGCCGCGGCGTTCCTTGCGGATCACCGATTCGTAGATCTGGCCGGTCGTAAAGTTGTTGGCCTTGCGCATCTTCGTGCTGATGAAGCGCTCATAGTGGCCGAGGTCGAGGTCCGTCTCCGCTCCATCTTCCGTCACAAACACTTCGCCGTGCTGGAACGGGCTCATCGTGCCGGGGTCGACGTTGATGTAGGGATCGAGTTTGAGGAGGGTGACTTTCAGACCGCGCGATTCGAGGATCGCGGCGAGGGAAGCGGCGGCAATGCCCTTGCCAAGGGAAGAAACTACGCCGCCGGTGACGAAAACATATTTGGTCATCGCTGGATGCTCGCGGGAAAAACGGATTATACCGTAAAGCCCGCCCTTTTCTCAGCAACTGACGTGATGATCGCGCCCTTTCGGGCGGACCCGCGCCAACCGCGCGCCGGGGGGAGAACCGGCCGGCCGGTCGGCGCGGCGGGCACCCGCCGCGGCGCGTACCAGCCGCCGGACGAAGCGTCAGGCGCGCCTCGCGAGCGGCGCGCCGCCCTGCGACACACCGCCCTCTTCCGCCTTCAGCGAATTCAGCATCCGCTGCAATGCACGGGCGGTCTCGAGCGGCCGCTCCATCGGAAACAGGTGGCTGCCCTCGAGCCATTCGACGCGCCCGCGCGCCGCACGGCGTGTCGCGTCGAGCCCGACCTGCCGCACCTCGCGCGAACGCGTGCCGGCGAGAAAACCGATCGGCACCGGCGCGCCGTGCGCGAGCCGCGGGCCGAGCGTGTGCGGCAGCGTCCGGTAGATCAGGTATTCGACCTGCCGGTCGAACGCAAGCGCACGCTCGCCGTCGGCGCCGGCCTGCGGAATGCCGTAGTCGATGTAGTCGGCCAGCATCCGTTCGTCCCAGCGCGCGAACGCGGGCTTCTCGCGGAAATGCCGCCAGACTTCGTCGCGGCTCACCCAGTGCGTGCGCCGGTTGCGGGTCGCGGCGGCCGGCGACAGCCGCTCGTCGAGCCCCGCCCACTGGCTCGCGCGCAACGCGCCCGCACGCCAGCCCGCGATGATCGGCGAATCGATCATCACGACGCCGCGCACCCATTGCGGCTTCTTCAGTGCGGCCATCAGCGACAGGTAGCCGCCGAGCGAATGGCCGACCAGCCAGACGGGACGCTCGTAGCGGCTGCCGATGTCGTCGAGCAGCTGTTCGACGAGATGCGGCCAGTCGCGCGTCACCGGGTAGCGGCGGTCGTGGCCGATCCGCTCGATGTAGCGCAGCTCGTAGTCGTCGGCCAGTTCGGCGAAGATCGTCCGGTACGTCGACGCCGGAAAGCCGTTCGCATGCGAGAAGTGGAGGATGTCCTTCAAATGCCGATGTCTCCTTTGTCGACGGGAGTGAGTGCTTTGGCATTTACTCCCGTCCCATGCTTCGCGTTCTGCCGGGCCCGTGCTTCGGCACTTTGCGCGGGGCCCCTGCATTTCTATAAACCGGCCCTCGCCCCGCTCAACGGTCCATCCAGTACCGCCGCCGTACGTCGCGATAACGCTCGAATGCGAACCCGCCGTCGGCCGGTGCGACGTCGAACCGCACGGCGCCGTCGCGATCGGTGCGCGGCAGCGGAATCCCGCGTGCCTCGTAGCGCGCGAGGACGGTCCGGTGCGGATGCCCGAAACGATTGCGATAGCCTACAGGAAATACCGCGACGCGCGGCCCGACCGAATCGAGGAAAGGCTCGACCGACGACGTGCGGCTGCCGTGGTGCGGAACGACCAGGATCTGCGCGGCCAGCGCGTCGCGCGCGGCGTCCACGAGCTGGCGTTCGGTGCGTGCCTCGATGTCGCCCGTCAGCAGCGCGGACGTGCCGCCCGCGTCGATGCGCAGCACGCACGATTGCCCGTTCGACGCGCCCGTGCCCGGGCCGCCCGGTGGCCAGAGCATCGTGAAGACGACGCCGTCCCAGGTCCAGCGCTGCCCGGCCGCGCACGGCAGCCGGTCGACGACGCCGGCGGCCGTCGCGTCGCGCCACAGCCGGTTCTTCGGCGCAATGCCGGCCAGCAGCTGGCGCACGTCGGCTGCCGCATAGACGGCCGGCGCGCCGCCCGCGTGATCGGCGTCCGCGTGACTGAGCACGAGCGAATCGATCACCGCGATGCCGCGCGAGCGCAACGCCGGCGCGACGATCCGCGCGCCGGCATGCGTCGACTCCGCGCCCGGCCCCGCATCGAACAGCAAGGTTCGGCGTGCGGTCTCCACCAGCACCGACGCGCCCTGCCCGACGTCGAGCACGGTCAGCCGGAAGCCGCCCGGCGGCGGCGCATCCGGTGCCGGCGCGACGAGCGGCAGCCACGTGAGCGGCGCCGCCCAGCGCAACGGCCAGCCGCGCGGCATCAGCGCCCATGCGACACCCACGCACGCAAGCGCCAGCACCGGCCAGTCGGGCATGCGCAGCCAGAACACGCCGGCCGGCCAGTCGGCGAGATACCCGAGCAGCGTCATCATCGGTTCGAGCGCCGCATGCGCAAGCCGGAACGCGTACGCATCGAGCGGTGCGGGCAGTGCGATGCCGGCCAGCACGATCGGCGTCACGACCGTGCTCACCCAGGGAATCGCGAATGCATTGCCGAACGGGCCAGATAGCGAAATCTGCGCGAACCACGCCGCCGTCAGCGGTGCGAGACCGATCGTCACCGCATACTGCACGCGCGTGGCCTCGGCGATACGGCGCGCGGCGCGCGTACCCCACGCACGCAACCGGCTCGACAGGCCGGCCGTATCGTTGCCCTCCTCGCCTTGCGCGTCGACCTCGCGCGCCGCGCGCCAGCCGGCGACGGTCAGCAGAATGACGGCGACCGCCCCGAACGACAGCCAGAACCCGGCCGACAGCACGGCCCACGGATCGGCAAGCAGCACGCCGCCGAGCGCCGCGCACAGCACCGCCGACGTCGGCACGCTGCGCCCGGCCAGATACGCGATGCCGCCGGCCGCGATCATCCACCACGCACGCTGCGCCGGCACGTTGAAACCGGCGAGCGCCGCATAGCCGGCCGCGGCCGCCAGCGCGGCAAGCGATGCCGCATACGGCGCCGGCAACACGAGCGTCGCGGCCCGCGCACGCCAGCGCAGCCGGCGCCAGACCATCGACACCAGCCCGCCCGCGATCGCGCCGACGAGCCCGACGTGCAGGCCGGAGATCGCGACCAGATGGCTCGTACCCGTGTTGCGCAGCACGCGCCAGTCGTCGTCGCCGATGCCGGACTGGTCGCCGATCGCGAGCGCGGCGACGATGCCGCGATGACCGGCGTCGACACCGAGCGTCTCGCCGATGCGTGCCCGCAGCACGTCGCGCAGCCGATCGATCGATGCACGCCAACCCGATGCATGCGCATCGAGCAATACCGACCGCCGCGGCGCGCTGACGTAACCGATCGCGCGAATGCCTGCGGCAAGCCACGCCGCCTCGCTGTCGCGCACGCCGGCATTGGCCTCGGCGTGCGGGCGCTTCAGGCGCACGACGAAGCGCCAGCGCTGCGCGGCACGCAGTTCGGGAAGCGGATTGCGCGTCGCGGATGCGCCATACACGCGCCACGACAGCCGGATCAATGGCGGGAAACGGGCCAGCCCCGCATCGTTCGACTCGACCGCGAGCAGCAGCCGCGCGCCCGTGTCGTCGACGACGGGCAGCCCCCGGATCACGCCGGTGACGACGATGTCGCGCCCTTCCCAGTCGACGGGCAAGCTGTCGCGCAGCCGCCATTCGGCCCGCGCCGCCGCGTAACCGAACCCCGCCACGCAGGCCGCGAGCGCGCACAGCATCCATCCGAGTGAGACGGTCGTGCGCGTGCGCCGGCGGCGCATGCACCACGCTCCCAGCGCCGCGCAACCGGCAAGCGCGGCCGCACCGGCCGTCCATGCGATCGCGCCCGGCAACGCCGCCTGCCGCTGCAGCACGACGACGCCGAGCGCAAACGCGATCCACCACATGCGCATCGCGCCTCCTCGTCGACCTGGCGCCGCCATTGCGAATGCGGCGCCTTCCGGCAACGATTATGCGGACGAAAGTGCGAGTCGCGGCAGCGCGGCGAGCGCGTTAGCCGAAGTGGATAGGCCGAGTGAACTGGCGTCGAGACCGCGCAGTTCGGCGAGCACGTCACCGATGCGCGGCACCTGGTCGGGCGTGTTGCGGGATTTGTACGCCCATTCGGGCGCGATGTCGGGCGCGTCCGTCTCGACGACGATCGCGTCGAGCGGCAATTGCGCCGCAAGCCGGCGGATCTGCAACGCGCGCGTGAATGTCACGTTGCCGCCGAAGCCGAGATGCAGCCCCTGCGCGAGATACGCTTCGGCCTGCTGGAAACTGCCGTTGAATGCATGCGCGATGCCGCGCCGCACGCCGAAGCGGCGCAGCCCCGCGAGCACGCGGTCCTGCGACTTGCGCACGTGGCACAGCACGGGCAGGTCGAATTCGCGCGCCAGCTTCAGCTGCCCCTGGTAGAAGAACTGCTGCCGGTCTTCGTCGAGCCCCGGCACGAAATAGTCGAGGCCGATCTCGCCGATCGCGACGAAGCGCGGATCGTCGAGGCTCGCTTCGATCTCCATGCGCAGCCGGTCGAGATCCTCGTCACGCGCGTGCGGCGTATACATCGGATGGATGCCGAGCGCATAGACGGCACCCGGCGTGCGCTGCGCAAGTTCGCGCACCGTCGTGAAGTTATCGCGCCCGATGCTCGGGATCACGATGCGCGACACGCCGGCCGCGCGTGCCGCCTGCGCGACCGCGTCACGATCGGCGTCGAACTCGGCGGCATCGAGATGGCAGTGCGTATCGATCCACATGACGGCATTCCTGTACCCCTCGCGCCGCGCCGGGACGAACCCGGCGGCCCGGCCAGGGGTGTTGGCTTACACCGGCAGCGCCGGCTCCTCGTGCAGCACGCCGTCACGCAGCCGCATGATGCGGTCGCAGCGCGCGGCGAGATCGGGATCGTGCGTGACGATCACGAAGCTCGTTTCGAGCGTCTCGGACAGTTCGAGCATCAGGTTGAACACCGTGTCTGCCGTCGTGCCGTCGAGGTTGCCGGTCGGCTCGTCGGCGAGCACGCACGCGGGTTTCGTGACCAGCGCGCGCGCGATCGCGACGCGCTGCCGCTCGCCGCCCGACAGCTCGCCCGGCCGGTGCTTCGCGCGCGGGCCGAGACCGACGCGTTCGAGCATCGCCTGGGCCTGCGCGCGCGCGTCCTCGGTCGTCATCCGGCGGATGCGCAGCGGCATCGCGACGTTGTCGAGCGCGGTGAACTCGGGCAGCAGGTGATGGAACTGGTAGACGAAGCCGAGCGCGCGGTTGCGCAACTCGTTGCGCTCGCGCTCGGCGAGTTGCGTAAACGGCTTGCCGAGCAGCGACACTTCGCCCGCGCTCGGCTCGTCGAGCCCGCCCAGCACGTGCAGCAGCGTGCTCTTGCCCGAACCCGACGCACCGACGACGGCGAGCTTCTCGCCGCGCCGCACCGTCAGTTCGGTATTGTTGAGCACCTGCACGTTGAAGCCACCCTGCACGAACGCCTTCGTGATCCCGCGCGCCTGAAGCACGTATTCCTGCATACCTGCCGAATCCTGTCTGTTGTGTTGTTCTGAATCCGCGAATGCGGTTGCGCGGTCATTCATAGCGGAGCGCCTCCGCCGGCTTCACCTTCGCGCCGCGCCAACTCGGATAGAGCGTCGCGACGGCCGACAGCGCGAATGCGATCAGCCCGATCCGGATCACGTCGCTCGCGACGAGTTCCGACGGCAGCTCGCTGATGAAGTACACGGACGGCGGCAGGAACTGCACGCCGAACAGGTGCTCGATCATCGGGATCAGCCAGGGGATGCTCCACGCGATCAGGCAGCCGAGCGCGACGCCCGACGCCGTGCCGACGAAGCCGATCGTCACGCCCTGCACGACGAAGATCTTCATGATCGACCCCGGCTGCGCGCCGAGCGTGCGCAGGATCGCGATGTCGGCCTGCTTGTTGGTCACGGTCATCACGAGCGACGACACGAGGTTGAACGCGGCCACCGCGATGATCAGCGTCAGGATGATGAACATCATCCGCTTCTCGATCTGCACGGCCGAGAACCACGTCTTGTTCTGCTGCGTCCAGTCGCGGATGTACAGGCTGCCCGACAGCGTATGCGACAGCTCGACCGCGACCTGCGGCGCCTTCTGCATGTCCGTCAGCCGCAGCCGCACGCCGGTCGGCGCAGCCATCCGGAACAATGCCTCGGCGTCGCGGATGTTGATCATCGCGAGCGTGCTGTCGTATTCGTAGTGGCCCGACTCGAACACGCCGACGACCGTGAACTGCTTCAGGCGCGGCATCATGCCGGCCGGCGTGATCGAGCCTTCGGGCGCGACCAGCGTGACCTTGTCGCCGACCGTTACGCCGAGGTTGCCGGCGAGCGCGTCGCCGAGCACGATGCCGAACTGGCCCGGCACGAGCGCGCCGAGCTGCCCGGCCTTCATGTCCTTGCCGATGTCGGACACCTGCGGCTCGAGCGTCGGCTCGACGCCGCGCAGCATCACGCCGCTCACCGCGTCCTGGCGCGTGAGCAGCGCCTGCGCGTCGACGTACGGCGCCGCGCCGACCACCGACGGATTGCGGCGCGCTTCCTGCGCGGTCAGTTGCCAGTCGGGCATCGAGCCCGTCGGCGAGAACACCTCGACGTGCGCGAGCACCGACAGCATGCGGTCGCGCACTTCCTTCTGGAAGCCGTTCATCACCGACAGCACGACAATCAGCGCCGCGACGCCGAGCGCGATGCCGAGCATCGATACGAGGGCGATGAAGGAAATGAAGCCGTTGCCGGTCGTGCGTTTGCCGGCGCGCGTATAGCGCCAGCCGATCTGCCATTCGTACGGAAGTTTCAAGCGAATCCTTTCTGCTGGTTACGGCGGGAAGGCGCCCCGCGGCCGGACCGCCGCCCGGCGGCGGCCACCGGCCCGGGCCCGGTCGAAAAACGGCCGCCGGACGCGAACGGGCCGTCTGCCGGCCCGATCACGCGCGCAGTTTGCCATACAATGCGCACCATCATGCACGACCGACGCCTCCATTTTCTCGTTCCGTTCGCGCTGCCGTCGGCGGCCGATGCGGCCTCGTCCCTGCACACGCTGGACAGCCCCGCGCTCGAAAAGTTGCTCGCCCGCGCACGCCTCGTCGAGCGCGTGGCCGGCGAGGACTTCCAGCGCACGCTGCCGCACGAGCGCTGGCTGGCCCGCCAGTTCGGCGCGACCCAGGGCAACGCCGCGGACGAGGCGCCGCTCGCGCCCTACATGTTGCTGGCGGACGGCGGCGACCCCGGCGCACAAGCATGGGCATGCGTCGAGCCCGTGCACGTCGAAATCGCGCACGATCACCTGGTGCTCGTCGATCCGGCAGCCCTCGCGCTCGACGACGGCGACGCGGCCGCGCTGCTCGCGGTCGCGCGGCCGCTGATCGAGGAGCTCGGCGTGCGGCTCGAAGCGCCGAACCCCGCGCGCTGGTACCTGTCGAGCGAACAGCTCGCACGGCTCGCCGGCGCCGCGCCGCTGCGCGCGAGCGGCCGCAACATCGAGATCTGGCTGCCGCACGAGGCACACACGGGCGAACGCTCGCGGATGTGGATGAAACTGCAGAACGAAGTGCAGATGGCGTGGTTCCAGCACCCGGTCAACGAAGCCCGAGAGGCGCGTGGCCTGCCGGCCGTCAATTCGATCTGGTTCCATGCGCAGGGCACGCTGAAGCCGGTCGGCAAGCCGTTCGCGCGCGTGCTGTCCGCGTCGCCCGCCGCGCTCGGCCTCGCGCGCGCCGCGCAGGCCGAAGCCGGCGCCCCACCCGCCGCGTTCGACGCGCTGCCCGCCGGCGACGGCGCGACGCTCGTCGAACTGCCGGCGTTGACCACCCCATTCATCGAACAGGACTGGGCGCGCTGGCACGACGGGCTCGCCGCGCTCGAGCGCGACTGGTTCGCGCCGGTGCTCGCCGCGCTGCAGAACGGCGCGCTCGCCAGCGTCGAATTCACGCTGTGCGGCGATACGAGCTCCGTGACGCTGCACGCGACGCGCGGCGACCTGCGCAAGTTCTGGCGCCGCCGTGCGCTCGCCTCCCTGTTCGAATAACAAGCAGACCCCGAATGACCCGGATCGTTACCCGCCCCGTCGCGCCCGCCGACGCCGAAGTGCTCGCGCGCCACGGCCTGCATCCCGTTCTCGCGCGCCTGTATGCGTCGCGCGGCGTGCAGTCCCCGACCGATATCGAGACCGCGCTTGCGCGCCTCGTCCCGCCCACCGAGCTGAAGGGCTGCGCCGACGCGGCGTCGCTGCTTGCCGACGCGATCGCCGACAAGCGACGCCTGCTCGTCGTCGCCGACTACGACTGCGACGGCGCGACCGCGTGCGCGGTGGCGGTACGCGGCCTGCGGATGTTCGGCGCGCAGATCGACTACCTGGTGCCGAACCGCTTCGAATACGGCTACGGCCTCACGCCCGAGATCGTCGAGCTCGCGGCCGCGCGCAAACCCGACCTGCTGATCACCGTCGACAACGGGATCGCGAGCGTCGCGGGCGTCGAAGCCGCGAACGCGCGCGGCATCGACGTGCTCGTGACCGACCACCACCTGCCCGGCGACGCGCTGCCCGCTGCCCGTGCGATCGTCAACCCGAACCAGCCCGGCTGCGCGTTCCCGAGCAAGCACATCGCCGGCGTCGGCGTGATGTTCTACGTGCTGCTGGCGCTGCGCGCCGAACTGCGCCGGCGCGGCGCATTCGCGAGCAAGGAAGCGGAGCCGCGCCTCGACGGCCTGCTCGACCTCGTCGCGCTCGGCACCGTCGCGGACGTCGTGCGGCTCGACGGCAACAACCGCGTGCTCGTCGCGCAGGGGCTGCAGCGGATCCGCAACGGCCGCATGCAGCCGGGCATCGCCGCGCTGTTCCGCGCCGCCGCGCGCGAAGCGCGCACCGCGTCGGGCTTCGACCTCGGCTTCGGCCTCGGGCCGCGGCTCAACGCCGCGGGGCGGCTGTCCGACATGTCGCTCGGCATCGAATGCCTGATCACCGACGACATCGGCCGCGCGTGGGATCTCGCGCAGCAGCTCGACGTGATGAACCGCGAGCGCCGCGAGATCGAGGCCGGCATGCAGCAGCAGGCGCTCGCCGATCTCGCCGACGTCGACCCGGCCGACGCGTGCACGATCACGCTGTTCAACCCCGCATGGCACCAGGGCGTGATCGGCATCGTCGCCGGGCGGCTCAAGGAAAAATTCCACCGCCCGTCGTTCACGTTCGCGCACGCGGACGACGAAGGCAAGCGGGTCAAGGGGTCGGGCCGATCGATCGCCGGCTTCCACCTGCGCGACGCGCTCGACCTCGTGTCGAAACGCGAACCGGACCTGATCGTCGCGTTCGGCGGCCATGCGATGGCGGCCGGTCTCACGCTCGATACCGAGAACGTGCCGCGCTTCGCGGCCACGTTCGAGGCCGTCGCACGCGAATGGCTGTCCGACGATGCGCTCGCCCGCGTGATCGAGACCGACGGCGAACTCGAGGACGCGTACTTCACGCCGCAGTTCGTCGGGCTGCTCGACGAGGCCGTCTGGGGGCAAGGTTTTCCGGCCCCGCTTTTCTCCGGGGAATTCGACGTCGTGTCGCAGTCGCTCGTGAAGGAAAAGCACCTGAAGCTGCAGCTTGCGCGCGGCCGCCAGCGCTTCAACGCGATCTGGTTCAACCACACCGAGCCGCTGCCGGCGAGCGCGCTGATCGCGTACCGCCTCGTCGCCGACACATGGAACGGCGTCACGCGCGTCCAGTTGATCGTCGAACACGCGGCCGGCTGAGCACGGGCCGCCCGGCCCGCAGTGCCCGCCGATGCATGCACGCCGCACCGGACGGGGCCGCGGCACGCGTGCGAGCACCGTTTGCGTCACCGGGCAACCCTGCCGATCGGCTATAATTCCGCTTTTTTACGAAGCAAGAAAAGCGAACGATCATGGAAGCGGAACGTCTCAACGCGATCGAAAGCTCCCTGCTCGACCTGCGCAACCGCGCGGGCGAGCTCCGGGGGTATCTTTGACTACGACGCCAAAGCTGCGCGTCTGACCGAAGTCAACAAGGAACTCGAAGACCCGAACGTCTGGAACGATTCGAAGAACGCCCAGGCACTCGGCCGCGAGAAGAAGCTGCTCGAAGGCGTCGTCACGACGCTGACGGCGCTCGATAGCGACCTGCGCGACGCGCTCGACCTGTTCGAGCTGGCCCGCGAGGAAGGCGACGAGGACACGCTCGTCGCGTCGGAAGAGGATGCCGCGAAGCTCGAGGCACGCGTTGGCGACATCGAATTCCGCCGGATGTTCTCGAACCCGGCCGACCCGAACAACTGCTTCATCGACATCCAGGCCGGCGCCGGCGGCACCGAGGCGTGCGACTGGGCGTCGATGCTGCTGCGCCAGTACCTGCGCTACTGCGAACGCAAGGGCTTCAAGGCCGAAGTACTCGAAGAGTCCGACGGCGACGTCGCCGGCATCAAGAACGCGACGGTCAAGGTCTCGGGCGAATACGCATACGGCTTCCTGCGCACCGAAACGGGCATCCACCGTCTCGTGCGCAAGTCGCCGTTCGATTCGTCGGGCGGCCGCCATACGTCGTTCTCGTCGGTGTTCGTGTATCCGGAAATCGACGACTCGATCGAAGTCGAGATCAACCCGGCCGACCTGCGCATCGACACGTACCGCGCCTCGGGCGCCGGCGGCCAGCACATCAACAAGACCGACTCGGCGGTGCGGATCACGCACATGCCGACCGGCATCGTCGTGCAGTGCCAGAACGACCGCTCGCAGCACCGCAACCGCGCGGAAGCGATGGCGATGCTGAAGTCGCGCCTGTACGAAGTCGAGATGCGCAAGCGCCAGGCCGAGCAGGACAAGCTCGAATCGAGCAAGACCGACGTGGGCTGGGGCCACCAGATCCGCTCGTACGTGCTCGACCAGAGCCGCGTGAAGGACCTGCGCACGAACGTCGAAATGAGCAACACCCGCGCGGTGCTCGACGGCGATCTCGACGACTTCATCAGCGCGAGCCTCAAACAGGGCGTGTAAGCGCCGCGGCGCGCACCTGGCCAGGTCGCGCCGCCCTTGCCCTTCCCGTTTGCGTTGCCGCACCCAATCCGAATTTCGACCATCATGACCGAACCGACCCAAACGCAGCCCGCCGTCGCAGCGGACGAAAACCAGATCATCTCCGAGCGCCGCGAGAAGCTGCGCGCCTTGCGCGAGCAAGGCGTCGCCTACCCGAACGACTTCCGGCCGACGCACCACGCAGCCGATCTGCAGGTGAAATTCGCCGACTCGGACAAGGCCGCGCTCGAAGCGAGCCCGGTCGAGGTGTCGGTTGCCGGCCGCATGATGCTCAAGCGCGTGATGGGCAAGGCAAGCTTCGCGACGGTGCAGGACGGTTCGGGCCAGATCCAGTTCTTCGTGACGCCGAACGACGTCGGCGCGGAAACCTACGACGCATTCAAGAAGTGGGACCTCGGCGACATCGTCGCCGCGCGCGGCGTGCTGTTCCGCACCAACAAGGGCGAGCTGTCGGTCCAGTGCAAGGAGCTGCGCCTGCTGTCGAAGGCGCTGCGTCCGCTGCCGGACAAGTTCCACGGCCTCGCCGACCAGGAAATGCGCTACCGCCAGCGCTACGTCGACCTGATCGTCACGCCGGAAACGCGCGATACGTTCCGCGCGCGGACCAAGACGATCGCGTCGATCCGCAAGTTCATGGATTCGGCCGACTTCATGGAAGTCGAGACGCCGATGCTGCACCCGATCCCGGGCGGCGCGGCCGCGAAGCCGTTCGTCACGCATCACAACGCGCTCGACATGCAGATGTTCCTGCGCATCGCGCCGGAGCTGTACCTGAAGCGCCTGATCGTCGGCGGCTTCGAGCGCGTGTTCGAAATCAACCGCAATTTCCGGAACGAAGGCGTGTCGCCGCGTCACAACCCGGAATTCACGATGATGGAGTTCTACGCCGCGTACACCGACTATCGCTGGCTGATGGACTTCACCGAGCAACTGATCCGCCAGGCGGCGGTCGATGCGCTCGGCACCGCGACGATCCAGTATCAAGGCCGCGAGCTCGACCTCGCGAAGCCGTTCCATCGCCTGACGATCACGCAGGCGATCCAGAAGTACGCGCCGCAGTACACCGACGGCCAGCTGTCGGACGACGCGTTCCTGCGCACCGAACTGAAGCGCTTCGGCGTCGACGTCGGGCAGCCGGCGTTCCTGAACGCGGGCATCGGCGCACTGCAGCTCGCGCTGTTCGAGGAAACGGCCGAAGCGCAGCTCTGGGAACCGACGTTCATCATCGACTACCCGGTCGAGGTGTCGCCGCTCGCACGCGCATCGGATACGGTACCGGGCATCACCGAGCGTTTCGAGCTGTTCATGACCGGCCGCGAGATCGCGAACGGCTTCTCGGAGCTGAACGATCCGGAAGACCAGGCCGCACGCTTCAAGAAGCAGGTCGAGCAGAAGGATGCGGGCGACGAGGAAGCGATGTTCTTCGACGCCGACTACATCCGCGCGCTCGAATACGGGATGCCTCCGACCGGCGGCTGCGGGATCGGCATCGACCGCCTCGTGATGCTGCTGACCGACAGCCCGACGATCCGCGACGTGCTGCTGTTCCCCCATCTGCGCCGCGAAGACTGACGGCCGCGCACGCGTGCGCGCCGCACCCCGTGGCGCGCACGCATCAGCTTTGTAACGACGCGTAAATCCCGCCAGCCGGCGTCCGCCGGCTTTCGATCCTCCCCCGTTTTATTCCCTCGTCGCGACGGCCCGCCCCGGGTTTTCCCGGCAACAATCGCCGGCGCCCTGCTGCAATTCGTTACACCTTGATACGGTGCGCCCCTCGCCGCTCGACGACACTCCTTTTGCGTCACCACGCATGACAACGGGACCAGAACGAGGCGCCGGAACGCCGAGTCTGCTCGATCCCGAAGCGTGGGATCCGGCCCGGCGCCGACGTGCCGATCCGGATCGACATCGGAGAAAAAAATGGACAACCAGAATCAGACCACGCCGCAAAAGCAACGCCTCCATCCGCTGATCGCCACTGCAGCGGGCGCCGTCATCGTCGCCAGCCTCGCGGCGACAGCAGCGATCACGGGCGTATTCCCGAAGGCCAGCAGCAGCAACGAACAGAACGGCCAGACCCAGGCCGCGCTGATCGCGTCGCAGCCGGCCGTCGATACGGCCGCGGCCGCCAGCGCCGCGCTGGCCGCGCAAGCCCGGCAGCAGGCGGCCGAACAAGCCGCCGCGCAGCAGAAGGCGATCGCGCAGGCCGAACCGAAGCCCGCGCCGCGCCCGGCGACGACGCACCGCCGTCATACGCAGGCACCGCAGCCGCCGCAATATGCGCAGCAGCCGTCGGCGCCCGCCCAGGCAGCCTACTGCCAGAGCTGCGGCACGGTCGTCGCGATCACGCAGACGCGCACGCCGGGCCAGAGCTCGGGGATCGGCGCCGTTGGCGGTGCCGCTGCCGGCGGCCTGCTCGGCAACCAGTTCGGCAACGGTAACGGCCGCACCGCGATGACGATCATCGGCGCGCTGGGCGGCGGTCTCGCCGGCAACCAGGTCGAGAAGCAGGTACGCGCGGAAACCGACTATCAGGTGCAAGTGCAGATGGAAAGCGGCGCGACGCGTACGTTCACGTACCACAACCCGCCGCCGTTCGGCCAGGGTCAGCGCGTGCGGATCGAGAACGGCACGCTGGTCGGCGCGTAAGCGGCCGCTGCCCGCGCGTCGTGCCCGGGCAAGCGACCTGAAAACGAAAACGGCTCGCGAGCGATTGCTCACGAGCCGTTTTCTCATTGGAGCCGCGTGCGCCATTGCGGCGCACGCCGTGCTCAGTCTTCGTCGTCGAAGTCGGATTCGTCGATCCAGTGCGCCTGGATCGCTTCGAGGATCTTCTCGCCGGAATGCTTCGGATCATCGTCGAAGCCGTCGAGTTCAAGCACCCATTGGCGCAGGTCGACGAAGTTGATCCGCTGCGGGTCGATGTCCGGGTACTTGTCCGCCAGCGCAATGGCTAGTTCGCGCGAATCGGTCCATTTCATCGCCTGCCTCCGGTTTGTCAGTGATTTTCCTTCGCGTGGTTGATCGAGTACTTCGGAATCTCGACCACCAGGTCCGAATCTTCGTTCACGATCGCCTGGCACGACAGGCGCGACGTCGGCTCGAGCCCCCACGCCTTGTCCAGCAGGTCGTCCTCGTCCTCCTCGGACGGCGCCAGATCGTTGAAGCCCTCGCGGATCACCACGTGGCACGTCGTGCACGCGCACGACTTCTCGCATGCATGCTCGATCTCGATTCCGTGGTCGAGCAGGTTGTCGCAGATACTCTTGCCGGGCGTCGCGTCGATCACTGCGCCGTCCGGGCACAGTTCGACGTGAGGCAGCACCACCAGTTGAGGCATGTCCGTTCCGTCAGTCAGGGTGCGGCGACAGGCGCCGCACGGTTCATTATCGCGCGGGCCGTCGCCGGCCGATGCGCAGTTCGTCAGTTCAGATCTCGTCGAGCCGGCGGCCCGACAGTGCGCGCTTGATGCTCTTGTCCATCCGGCGCGCCGCGAATTCGTCGGTGCCGTCGGCCAGCGTCTTGGTCGCCGCTTCGATCGCATTCGTATCGTCGCCTTGCGCAACCGCGCGCAGCGCCGCGGCGAGCGCGTCGATCTGCGTGCGCTCGTCCGCATCGAGCAGTTCGCCGTCGGTCGCCAGCGCGGCCTGCGTCGCCTCGAGCATCCGCTCGGCCTCGACCTGCGCTTCGCGCAGCGCGCGTGCGCGCATGTCGATTTCGGCGGTCTTGAAGCTGTCCTCGAGCATCTTCGCGATGTCGTCGTCGGCGAGGCCGTACGACGGCTTCACGACGACCGACGCCTCGACGCCCGACAGCTGTTCGCGTGCGAACACCGACAGCAGGCCGTCCGCGTCGACCTGATAGGTCACGCGAATCCGCGCGGCGCCGGCCGTCATCGGCGGAATACCGCGCAGCTCGAAGCGCGCAAGCGACCGGCAGTCGGCGACGAGCTCGCGCTCGCCCTGCACGACGTGGATCGCCATCGCGGTCTGGCCGTCCTTGAAAGTCGTGAATTCCTGCGCGCGTGCGATCGGAATCGTCGAGTTGCGCGGAATGATCTTCTCGACGAGGCCGCCCATCGTCTCAACGCCGAGCGACAGCGGAATCACGTCGAGCAGCAGCCAGTCGTCGCCGGTGCCGCGATTGCCCGCGAGCAGGTCGGCCTGGATCGCAGCACCGAGCGCGACGACCTGGTCCGGATCGAGGTTCACGAGTGGCGGCTGGCCGAAATATTTCGCGACTGCGTCGCGAATCACCGGCATGCGCGTCGCGCCGCCGACGAGCACGACGCCCTTGATGTCGGCCGGCGTCACCTGCGCGTCGCGCAGCGCCTTGCGGGTCGGTGTGAGCGTGCGCTGCACGAGCGGCTCGACGAGCGATGCGAACGTGTCGTGCGAGACCGTCTGCACGACGTGCGCGCCGCCCGACAGCGTCACGTCGAGCGACGCCTGCGGCGCGGACGACAGCGCTTCCTTCAGCACGCGCACGCGGTCGAGCAGCAGGCGCACGTCCTCGGGCGCGAGCGTCCTTGCGTCGATACCGGCCTGCGCGAGCACGTGACCGAACAGCGCGTGATCGAAGTCGTCGCCGCCGAGTGCGGAATCGCCGCCCGCGGCCAGCACTTCGAACACGCCCTTCGTCAGCTTCAGGATCGACAGGTCGAACGTGCCGCCGCCGAGGTCGTACACCG
Organism: Burkholderia sp. GbtcB21; assembly: GCF_019091065.1. Taxonomy (NCBI): domain Bacteria; kingdom Pseudomonadati; phylum Pseudomonadota; class Betaproteobacteria; order Burkholderiales; family Burkholderiaceae; genus Burkholderia; species Burkholderia sp. GbtcB21. Next base: position 127,306 of record NZ_JAGXKA010000005.1, on the reverse strand, counting down.
CGTAGAGGCCTTCGGACGCGTTGTCGAGGCCATACGCAATCGCCGCGGCAGTCGGTTCGTTCAGCAGGCGCAGCACGTTGAGGCCCGCGAGACGCGCGGCATCCTTGGTCGCCTGGCGCTGCGCTTCGTCGAAATACGCGGGCACCGTGATCACCGCGCCGACCAGATCGTCGCCGAGCGAATCTTCGGCGCGATAGCGCAGCGTCGCGAGAATCTCGGCCGACACTTCGACCGGGCTCTTCACGCCGTCGACGGTACGGATCTGCACCATGCCCGGCGCATCGACGAATTCGTACGGCGCATTCGCCGCGCCTTCGACCTCGGCCTTGCCGCGGCCCATGAAGCGCTTGACCGACACGATCGTGTTGCGCGGATCGGTCGCGGCCTGCTCTTTCGCTTCGTGGCCGATGCGGCGGCCGCCCTTCTCGAGGTAACGGACCACCGACGGCAGCAGCACGCGGCCCGCTTCGTCCGGCAGCACTTCGGCCACGCTGTTGCGCACGGCCGCGACGAGCGAGTTCGTCGTGCCGAGATCGATCCCGACGGCGAGTCGCCGCTGGTGCGGCGCCGGCGCCATGCCCGGTTCGGAAATTTGCAGTAAAGCCATCTTGGTTCGTTCGGGCGCTCGGCCCGTTTGCTGCGCGTGCCGCAAGGCACGCGGTTAAGTTTCGAGGCGCTCGATCTGCGTGCCCACTTCCGACGCGACACGTTCGATGAACATCAGCTGGCGCACGGCCTCGGCGGCCGCCTGATCGGCGCCGCTGTCGAGCAGCGTGCCGAGGCGCTCGACGCGTACGCGCTTCTCGTCGCGCAACTCGGCGAGCAGCGTGTCGAGTGCGTCGACGTTGCGGGCGGCCGCGGCATCCTCGATGCCCTCGCGCCACTCCATCTGCTGCATCAGGAACGCCGGTTCCATCGCGGTGTTGCTTTCAGCGCCGATGTCGACGCCGCGCAGCGACAGCAGATAGGACGCGCGCTTCAGCGGATCGCGCAGCGTGCGGTACGCCTCGTTCGCGCGGGTTGCCCATTGCATCGCGATGCGCTTTTGCGCGTCGCCGGCCGCCGCGAAGCGGTCCGGATGCACCTGCGTCTGCACTGTCCGATAGGCGGCGTCGAGCGTCGCCTCGTCGAGTGCGAATTGCGCCGGCAGGTGAAACAGGTCGAAATGGCTGTCTTTCAGCGAGACCATCGTCGCGTTCAATTCCGGTTCGTCGCGCGGCAAACGCCGCACATTAAAAAGGCGGCCCGTGCCGCCTCTTGCCCGCATTGCGCGGAGATCCGCGTCACACGCGGAACGATTCGCCGCAGCCGCACTCGTCCTTCACGTTCGGGTTGTTGAACTTGAACCCTTCGTTCAGGCCTTCGCGGGCAAAGTCGAGCTCGGTGCCGTCGATGTACGCGAGGCTCTTCGGATCGACGACGACCTTCACGCCATGGCTCTCGAACACCTGATCCTCGGGAGCCAGCTCGTCGACATACTCGAGCTTGTATGCGAGCCCCGAGCACCCGGTCGTGCGAACGCCAAGCCGCAGGCCAACACCCTTGCCGCGACGGACGAGGTATTTCTGGACGTGCTGTGCTGCTTTTTCGGTCAGTGTAATTGCCATGATGTCCTTGCGCGACGCGCCACCGGGACCCGCCGCGTTCCTTCTGAACCCAACCCGCTCGATGCCGCTCAGGCCGCTGCCTGATCGCCTTCCTTCGTGTCGTGGCGCTTCTTGTAGTCGGCCACGGCTGCCTTGATCGCGTCTTCCGCGAGGATCGAGCAGTGAATCTTCACCGGCGGCAGCGCGAGCTCTTCGGCGATCTGCGTATTCTTGATCGACAGCGCCTCGTCGAGCGTCTTGCCCTTCACCCATTCGGTCACGAGCGAGCTCGACGCGATCGCCGAACCGCACCCGTAGGTCTTGAACTTCGCGTCTTCGATCACGCCGTCCGCGCCGACGCGGATCTGCAGCTTCATCACGTCGCCGCAGGCCGGCGCGCCGACCATGCCCGTGCCGACCGTGTCGTCGTCCTTCGCGAACGAACCGACGTTGCGCGGGTTTTCGTAGTGATCCAGAACCTTGTTGCTGTAAGACATGACTCAGACTCCTTGACTCGTTACGTCTGCGTGCGCGAATCCGCCCGCGGATATGTTCAGTGTGGCGCTTAGTGAGCGGCCCATTCGATCGTCGACAGGTCGATGCCTTCCTGGTGCATTTCCCAGAGCGGCGACAGTTCGCGCAGCTTCGCGATCTTGCTGTTCAGCAGATTGATCACGAAGTCGACTTCCTGCTCCGTCGTGAAGCGGCCGACCGTGAAGCGGATCGAGCTGTGCGCGAGCTCGTCGTTGCGGCCGAGCGCACGCAGCACGTACGACGGCTCCAGCGACGCCGACGTACATGCGGAGCCCGACGAAACCGCGACGTCCTTGATCGCCATGATCAGCGACTCGCCTTCGACGAAGTTGAAACTGATGTTGAGGTTGTGCGGGACACGGTGTTCCATGTCGCCGTTCACGTACGTTTCCTCGATTTGCGACAGGCCGCGCAGCAGCTTGTCGCGCAGCATGCGGACGCGCTCGTTCTCGGTCGCCATTTCTTCGCGCGCGATGCGGAACGCTTCGCCCATGCCGACGATCTGGTGCGTCGCCAGCGTGCCCGAACGCATCCCGCGCTCGTGGCCGCCGCCGTGCATCTGTGCCTCGATGCGCACGCGCGGCTTGCGGCGCACGTACAGCGCGCCGATGCCCTTCGGACCGTAGGTCTTGTGCGCCGAGAACGACATCAGGTCGACCTTCAGTTTCGCGAGGTCGATCCCGACCTTGCCGGTCGACTGTGCAGCGTCGACGTGGAACACGATGCCCTTCTCGCGACAGATTTCACCGATCGTCTCGATGTCCTGGATCACGCCGATCTCGTTGTTCACGTGCATCACCGACACGAGGATCGTATCGGGGCGCAACGCGGCCTTGAACACGTCGAGGTCGAGCAGGCCGTCATCCTTCACGTCGAGGTAGGTGACTTCGAAACCGTCGCGCTCGAGCTCGCGGCACGTATCGAGCACGGCCTTGTGCTCGGTCTTCACCGTGATGATGTGCTTGCCCTTGCCCTTGTAGAAGTTCGCGGCACCCTTGATCGCGAGGTTGTCCGATTCCGTTGCGCCGGACGTCCAGATGATCTCGCGCGGATCCGCGTTCACAAGTGCGGCCACCTGCTCGCGCGCTTCCTCGACCGCACGCTCCGCGTCCCAGCCGTAAGCGTGGCTGCGCGACGCCGGGTTGCCGAACTGCTCGCGCAGGTACGGCACCATCTTGTCGACCACGCGCGGATCGACGGGCGTCGTCGCGCTGTAATCCATATAGATGGGCAGGTGGAGAGTCTCTTGGGTCATCTGTCGCTCCGGGTATTCTGTGCAGGGACTATGTGCGTTATGGGGTATGGCGGGCGCCTTCGCGCTCACGAACTCGCGATGTTGAACACCGAATTGGGGCCGAGCGGCATCGTGCGCACGGGCTCGGCCGGTGCGGCGACGGGCTCCGGCGTACGCCGGTCGCGCAGCACCGCGGGTGCGCCCTCGCGTGCGCGCTGCTGATCGACGAGATCCTGCAGCGACACGGAATCGAGGTATTCGACCATCTTCTGGTTCAGGGTCGACCACAGCTCGTGCGTCATGCAATGGCCGTCGGGCTGCTTCGAGCCGTCGCACGTGCCTTTGCCGCCGCACTGCGTGGCGTCGAGCGGTTCATCGACCGCGATGATGATGTCGGCAACGGTGACGTCCTGCGCGCGACGCGCGAGGTTGTAGCCGCCGCCCGGGCCGCGCACGGATTCGACGATTTCATGCCTGCGCAGCTTGCCGAACAGCTGTTCGAGATACGAGAGCGAAATCCGCTGGCGCTGGCTGATGCCTGCAAGCGTCACCGGGCCCTGCTCCTGGCGCAGTGCCAAGTCAATCATCGCCGTGACGGCGAAACGGCCTTTGGTGGTGAGTCTCATGGTGTCTAGGGGACTGCAATCTTGACGATTTTGGTCAAGTATAAATATTTGACAGATTTAGTCAAGTATCCATGCCTTTGATAGGGTATTCGCAGATCGCTGAATACCGCGATCAGCGCTGCGTGCGGGCCCGAAGCGTCTGCAGCAGGCCCGCGCACGCGCGTTCGACCTGATCGAGCACCTGTTCGAAGCCCTGCGCGCCGCCGAAATACGGATCGGACACTTCGGTTTCAGACGAGTCCGGCGCGAATTCCATCAGCAGGCGCACCTTGTCGCGATGCTGCGGCGGGCAGCGGCGGTGCAGTTCCGCAAGATTCGCTTCGTCCATCGCGAGCAGCAGGTCGAAACGCTCGAAGTCCGCCGCACTCACCTGCCGCGCGCGCAGCGCCGACAGGTCGTAGCCGCGGCTGCGCGCGGCAGCCTGCGCACGCGTATCGGGCGGCTCGCCCACATGCCAGTCGCCGGTGCCGGCCGAATCGATCGCGATCCGGTCCGCCAGCGCGGCAGCGTCGACCTGGTGGCGCATCACGCCTTCCGCGGTGGGCGAGCGGCAGATGTTGCCGAGACAGACGAAACAGATCGCAACGCGGGTCATCGCACTATCGGAAAGCCGCGGCGGACCGCGTGGAACAAGAACGCGCCATTATACAAAGGCGCCCGAAATCGCGCCGCCGCGCAAAGCGACGGCGCCCAGCATTACAGCGCCTTCGGCGCGGCGAGCACGACGTCGCCGGATGCCGCCGGCAGCGGCTTCGCCGCGTCGTCGACCAGCCCGAACGACACCGCGCGCGCCAGTTCGGCAGACGCCTGGTGAACCGCGAGCGGGCCGCGCGCCGGCGCATCGGCCATCGCATGCAGATAGGCAGCCGCGGCCAGCGGGACGACGATTGCCAGCGGCCAGTACATCGATATTGTCTTTTTCATGATGCGGACCTCCTTGACCTCGTTCCCCGAAAACCGATTCCGGGGACTACAGACAAGATTCTATAGACCGCATCTATCGAGATAAATATGTAAATAGCGAACGCACTGTTGTCGCCGGATGAACAGTGCTCAGCCGAGGTGGCTTTTCGATGCCGCGTACAGTTCGCGGAACGTGCGCCCGGTCGGCGTCGGCATGTCGCGCGTATCCATCCAGCCGCCCATCATCGGCAGACGCCGCAGCATGCCGCCGTTGCCGCCCAGCCGCTCGAGGACGCGCACCGCGAGCTTGGTCGTCAGCGCGTACAGCGTCGGCCGCCGCGCGACGAAGCCCCATGCGGCGAGCGCGGTCCGCTCGCGCCACGGCCGCAGGTGCCGCTCGACCTGTTTCTCGCGCAGCGTGCGCAACAGGTGCGACAACGGAATCCCGACCGGGCACACGCTGTCGCATTCGCCGCACAGCGTCGCGGCCTGCGGCAGGTCGAGCGTGCTCTCGAGCCCGACGTAGCTCGGCGTCAGCACCGACCCCATCGGCCCCGGGTAGACCCAGCCGTACGCATGGCCGCCGACCTTCTGGTAAACCGGGCAGTGGTTCATGCACGCGCCGCAGCGGATGCAGCGCAGCATCTCCTGGAACTCGCCGCCGATCAGGCCCGTGCGGCCGCCGTCGACGAGCACCACGTAGTTGTGCTCGGGGCCGTCCTCGTCGCCCGGGCCGCGCGGCCCGGTCAGCAGTGAAAAATAGTTCGACGTCTTCTGCCCCGTCGCGGAGCGCGGCAACAGGCGCATCGCGGTCGCCAGATCCTCGAGCGTCGGCAGCACCTTCTCGATGCCCGTCACCGCAACATGCACGCGCGGCATCACCGTGCACATCCCCTCGTTCCCTTCGTTCGTCACGATCGCGACCGAACCCGTCTCGGCAATCACGAAGTTGCCGCCCGTCACGCCCATGTCGGCCGACATGAAATGCGGGCGCAGCACCTCGCGCGCCTCGCGCGTCATGTCCGGAATCTCGGTGAGCCGCGCGCGATGGTGCGTGCGCGCGAACAGGTCGGCGATCTCGTCCTTGTCCTTGTGCACGACGGGCGCAATGATGTGGCTCGGCGGTTCGTTGTCGTTGATCTGCAGGATGTATTCGCCGAGATCCGTCTCGATCGACTGCACGCCCATCTCCGCGAGCACCGCGTTCAGACGCATCTCCTCGGACACCATCGACTTGGTCTTGATGACCTTCTTCACGTCGTGCCGGCGCGCGATGTCGGCCACGAGCCGCGCGGCATCCGCGGTCGTTTCGGCGAACAGTACCGTCGTGCCGCGCCGCGTCGCCTCGCGCTCGAATGCGTCGAGCCACACGTCGAGGTTCTCCAGCGCGCGGTTGCGGCGCGCCTTGAGCGCGGCGCGCGTGGCCGGGAAGTCGATCGCGGTCATCGCGTCGGCGCGCGCGGACACGAACTTCGTCGACAGCTTCTTCAGGTTCTGCTGCAGGCGCTGGTCGGCCAGCTTCTGGCCGGCGCGCGCCTTGAAATGCATCGATTGGACTTGCATCGCGGTATCGGGGGAAAAGTGAGCGGAACCGGGCGTCAGACGTCGCCCGCCAGCACCTGCGCGACGTGCAGCACGCGCGTGTCGCGGTCGCCGGTGCGGCGCAACCGCCCTTCGATGTTCAGCATGCAGCCGAGATCGCCCAGCACGACGGCGCCCGCGCCCGACGCACGCACGTTCGCGCACTTCTCGTCCGCGATGGCCGCCGAAATATCGCCGTACTTGACCGCGAACGTGCCGCCGAAGCCGCAGCAGTGCTCGCAGTCCTTCATCTCGGTGACCGCGATGCCGCGCTGTGCGAGCAGCGCGCGCGGCTGCGCCTTCACGCCGAGTTCGCGCAGGCCCGAGCACGAGTCGTGATAGGTGACGGGCCCGGTGAATTCACCGGGCTCGAGCGAGACCTTGGCGACGTTCGCGAGGAAATCGGTCAGTTCGTAGACTTTCTGCTGAAAGCGCGCGTAGCGCCCCATCAGTTCGGGGTCGTCGCGGAACAGGTCGCCGTAGTGCGTGCGTATCATCCCGCCGCACGAACCCGACGGCGCGACCACGTAATCGAACTGCTCGAACTCGCGCAGCGTCTTTTCCGCGAGATCGCGCGCCAGCGCGCGCTCGCCGGAGTTGTAGGCCGGCTGGCCGCAGCAGGTTTGCGCGGGCGGCACGATCACCTCGTAGCCGGCGTCGCGAATCAGCTTGAGCGCCGAGAAACCGATTTCGGGGCGCATCAGATCGACCAGGCAGGTCACGAACAAACCGACTCGCATACGTGCTCCTTCGAGAAAACGGCTCTCATTATCCGCCGTTTGGCCGGCAAGACCAACGCGGGCTTGCGCGCAAGCCCGCGCGGCGCGAAGCGAGGACTTCCTCGAACGGCGTTCGCTTTTTTCACAATACGAGATACAATCGGCCCAACACCGCCTGACGCGTCAACCGATTCCTCCCCGACATGAGCCAACCCACCCCGGATTCAAAAACGTCGATCCAGGTGATCGAACGCATGATGCGGCTGCTGGACGCGCTCGCCGCGCACAGCGACCCCGTCAGCCTGAAGGAGCTTGCGCAGCGGACGGAGCTGCATCCGTCGACCGCGCACCGCATCCTCAACGACATGGTGACCTGCCGCCTCGTCGACCGCTCCGATCCCGGCACGTACCGCCTCGGCATGCGGCTGCTCGAGCTCGGCAACCTCGTGAAGGCGCGCCTGTCGGTGCGCGACGCGGCGCTGATGCCGATGCGCGAGCTGCACCGTCTCACCGGGCAGACCGTGAACCTGTCGGTGCGCCAGGGCGACGAGATCGTCTATATCGAGCGCGCCTATTCGGAGCGTTCGGGGATGCAGGTCGTCCGCGCGATCGGCGGCCGCGCGCCGCTGCACCTCACGTCGGTCGGCAAGCTGTTCCTCGCGGCCGACGAAACGTCGCGCGTGCGCGCCTATGCGACGCGCACGGGGCTGTCCGGCCATACGCAGAACAGCATCACCGACATCGCGAAGCTCGAGCGCGAGCTGACGATCGTCCGCCAGCAATCATGCGCACGCGACAACGAGGAACTGGAGCTCGGCGTGCGCTGTATCGCGGCCGGCATCTACGACGATTCTGGCAAGCTCGTCGCGGGCCTGTCGCTGTCGGCACCGGCCGATCGCCTGCAGGACGCGTGGCTCGGCCAGTTGAGCCGCACGGCGCTCACCATCTCGGAATCGCTCGGCTATCGGCCGGCGCCCGCGAAGGATGCGGACGGGCTGCAGCGGCAGGCATAAGCCGCCTTCACCGCCCCGGTTCTCTCCAACGAAAAAACCCCGCGATTGCGGGGTTTTTTCTTGCAACCAATCGGCGCGGCGGCGGGACCGCCGCCGGCGATCAGGTGCCGCCGTTCGGCGTGTTGGCCGCCGTCAGGCGCTCGCCGCCGCCGGCATCGAGCCAGTTGCGCAGGCGTGCCGCGTCGGCGAAGCGCGAATACTTGCCGTACGAATCGAGCAGCACGATCACCATCGGCCGGCCATGGATCGTCGCCTGCATCACGAGGCACTCGCCCGCTTCGTTGATGAAGCCGGTCTTCTGCAGGCCGATGTCCCACGAGCCGTTGCCGCGGATCAGCGCGTTCGTGCTGTTGTAGGCGAGATTGCGCTTGCCCGTGTACACCTCGTAGCTGCGATCGGTCGAGAACTGGCGGATCATCGGGTACTGGTACGCCGCATTGACCATCTTCACCAGATCGCGCGCGCTCGACACGTTCGAGCTCGACAGGCCGGTCGAATTCTCGAAATGCGTATCGGCCATGCCGAGCGCCTTCGCCTTCGCGTTCATCGCGGCGATGAACGCCGGACGGCCGCCCGGGTAATAACGCGACAGCGCGGCGGCCGCGCGGTTTTCCGACGCCATCAGCGCGATATGCAGCATGTCCTCGCGCGACAGCACCGAGCCGACCGACAGGCGCGAGCCCGTGCCCTTCTCGTAGTCGCGATCTTCGTCGGTGACTTCGATCTGGTCGGTCATCGGCGTCTTCGAATCGAGCACGACCATCGCCGTCATCAGCTTCGAGATCGATGCGATCGGCACGACGGCGTGCGAATTCTTGTCGAACAGCGGCTCGCCGGAATTCTGGTCGACGACGTACGCGACGCTCGAGCGCAGCGCGAGCGCGTCCGGCGTGTCGTGCAGGCCGAACGCCTGGCCGACGGTCGGACGGCGCGGCTGGAACGCGACCTGGCGCACTGCGCCGCGGTGGCCGCCGTGCACGCCCGCTGCGAGCGTCATGCGCTTGCGCGACGCTTTCGCGCGCGGCGCATCGGCCGCGGCGACCTTGGCGGATTGGCTGGATGCGGCCTTGACCGACTTCTTCTTCGCGGACGAAGCAGGAGCGACGGCCTTTTTCTTGGCGGCTTGTTGGGTCTTCGCAGTGGCGGCAAAGGCGTCAGCGGGCGCGACGGACGCGGCGGTCGCCAGCAAGGCGACGGCGACCGACACAGCCGCGCCGAGCGTCATGCTCTGCAACAATCTGCGCGGTGAAAACGATTCGGCTTTCATTGGGGTCTGGACAAAGCGGGCGGGAGGTTTCCGCAAGTGTAGTTAAAGCTTAAAAAAAGAGCAATATTAGGCACTTACCGATCGTCGTTAAACCGGAATGTAAGGGTCGGCCAACCTCAGACCAATCGACCCTCCCGCTCCCATCGAAAAAAATCATGGGAAGCACTGCCCGACAGCGCCCGTCTCCCGATTACCACACGGTTAATTGAGATAACGTCACTTTCGGGGCAATTTAAAGCGGGGAAACTACGTATCCGGCGCTCGGGGCGTGCCTGCAGCGCCTCTTGACCATGACGACGGCACGTCGCCACGGCATGTGCATCGAAACGGCGCGTTTTCGACAGGAACGGAAGGATAACGTTCCACAAGCCTGTCAGGTTTACCTGTACGTACTCATGGTGCGCTGCGCCTGCCCCGCGCCCGTGCGCACCATTTGGGATCGAGCGTGAAACCGATTCCGAACGGCCATGATAACTCGTTGTTTTATCGATAATTTGTCACGATTGTGCAACGCACAAAAAATACTTGACATCCGTTTTCTCTGCCCTAAAATACGTTTCATTGCTGCGTTGCACAAAGGACGCGCATCCGAGGTTCCCCATCGTAGTGCCCCTTTACCCTGCGATCGACGCGATCGCTTTTCAGGAGCTTGACATGTCCTTGCTGACCCCCGAGCAAATCGCCGCCGCACAGAAAGCCAACCTCGAAAGCCTGTTCGGTCTGACGACCAAGGCGTTCGAAGGCGTCGAAAAGCTGATCGAACTGAACCTGCAGGTCGTGAAGTCGACGCTGGTCGAGAGCCAGGAAAACGCACAGCGTCTGCTGTCGGTGAAGGACGCTCAGGAACTGATCGCACTGCAAGCGAGCCTGTCGCAGCCGGTCGCGGAAAAGGTGCTGTCGTACGGCCGTCACCTGTACGAAATCGCATCGTCGACGCAAGCCGAGTTCACGAAGGTTGCCGAAGCGCAATTCGAAGAGCAGAACAAGAAGGTCCAGGCACTCGTCGACAACGTCGCGAAGAACGCCCCGGCCGGTTCGGAAACGGCTGTCGCCGCGCTGAAGTCGGCACTGAACGCTGCGAACACCACGTACGAAACGGTTCAGAAGGCAACGAAGCAAGCCGTCGAGATCGCTGAAACGAACTTCAACGCTGCTGCTGCCGTCGCAACGAAGGCTGCCACCGCCGCCGCTGCGCGTCGTTCGAGCAAGCCGGCCGCGTAAGCGTCCCCTGCTCCTGAAAGAGCCGCGCCCAGCGCGGCTTTTTCGTTTCCGGCGCCGGAAACGGCGCGAACCTGCCGCCGTTCGCTACGCTCGAACGGCCGTTCGATCGCCGCGCCGGCCGCGAGCAAAAGAAAACGCCGCCGCCCGGATTGCCCGGGCGGCGGCGTTCTTCATGGCCAGCGCATGACCGGCCGTGCCGGTCGCGTTACTTCTTGCGTTGCGGCGGCAGGTCCGTACAGACGCCTTCGTACAGCTCGGCGGCCATGCCAATCGATTCGCCGAGCGTCGGGTGCGGATGGATCGTCTTGCCGATGTCTTCCGCGTCCGCGCCCATCTCGACGGCGAGGCACACTTCGCTGATCAGGTCGCCCGCGTTCAGGCCGACGATCCCGCCGCCGATCACGCGATGGGTTTCCTCGTCGAAGATCAGTTTCGTGAAGCCTTCGTCGCGGCCGTTCGCGATCGCGCGGCCCGAAGCGGCCCACGGGAACACCGCCTTGCCGTACTTGATACCTTCGGCCTTGCACTGGTCTTCCGTCTTGCCGGCCCACGCCACTTCCGGATCGGTGTACGCCACCGACGGAATCTGCAGTGCGTCGAAGTACGCCTTCTCGCCGTGCGCGGCTTCCGCTGCGACGTGGCCTTCATGCACGGCCTTGTGCGCGAGCATCGGCTGGCCGACGACATCGCCGATCGCGAAGATGTGCGGGACGTTCGTGCGCATCTGCTTGTCGACGTCGATGAAGCCGCGATCCGTGACGGCGACGCCGGCCTTGTCGGCACCGATCTTCTTGCCGTTCGGACTGCGGCCCACCGCGACGAGCACGAGGTCGTAGCGCTGCGCTTCCGCCGGCGCCTTCTCGCCCTCGAACTTCACGTAGATGCCGTCTTCCTTCGCTTCCGCGCCGACCGTCTTGGTCTTCAGCATCACGTTGCCGAAGCGCTTCGCGTTGTACTTTTCCCAGACCTTCACGAGATCGCGGTCCGCGCCCATCATCAGGCCGTCCATCATTTCGACGACGTCGATCTCGGCGCCGAGCGTCGCGTACACCGTCGCCATTTCGAGGCCGATGATGCCGCCGCCGATCACGAGCATGCGCTTCGGCAGCTGGCGCAGTTCGAGTGCGCCCGTCGAATCGACGACGCGCGGGTCTTCCGGCATGAACGGCAGCTTCACGGCCTGCGAGCCCGCGGCGATGATCGCCTGCTTGAACTTGACGACCTTCTTGCCGTTTTCGCCCTGCACTTCCATGTGATACGGATCGACGAATGCGCCGACGCCCGTGACGACTTCGACCTTGCGCGCCTTCGCCATGCCGGCGAGGCCCGTCGTCAGCTTCTTGACGACGCCGCCCTTGAAGTCGCGCAGCTTGCCGAGATCGACCTGCGGCTTGCCGAACGTGATGCCGTGCGACGCGAGCGCCGCGGCTTCGTCGATGACGAGCGCCGTGTGCAGCAGTGCCTTCGACGGGATGCAGCCCACGTTCAGGCACACGCCGCCGAGCGTCGAGTAGCGTTCGACGAGCACCGTCTTCATGCCGAGATCGGCTGCGCGGAACGCGGCCGAGTAGCCGCCGGGGCCGGCGCCGAGCACGAGCATGTCGCATTCGACGTCGACTGCGCCGGCGTAGCTGCCGGCTTGCGGCGCGGGTGCCGGGGCGGCTGCGGCCGGTGCCGGAGCAGCCGCTGCGGGCTTGGCCGGTTCGGGTGCTTTCGCGGGTGCGGCGGCGCCTGCCGATGCTTCGACGATGGCGATGACCGTGCCTTGCGAGACTTTCTCGCCGGCCTTGACCTTGACTTCCTTGACGGTGCCGGCGACGTCGCTGGGCACTTCCATGGAGGCTTTGTCCGATTCGAGCGTGATGAGCGTCTGCTCTTTTTCGATCACGTCGCCCGGCTTCACATTGACTTCGATGACATCGACGCCGCTGAAATCGCCGATATCCGGAACCTTGACTTCGATGAGACTCATTACTGTCCCCTTCTTGATTAGCTGCAGACAGAGGGGGGAGAAACCCGCGGGAGAACTACGGCCTGGCAAAAGAACGGCGACCTGGGGCAGAACCACCTTTGCCGTCCGCCCAAGGACGCGCCTTTCTTTTGGTTACTTTTCTTTGGAAGACAAAGAAAAGTGACCGCCGCCCCGCGCAGGGGCGACGCTGGCAGACCGTCAGGAAAACAAGTTCAACGACGAAGCGTGGATAACCAACATAAACCCCACGCCCCCGCGAGCACCTCCCCGCTCATCAAAGAATGATGCGCCGGAAATCGCCGAGCAACGCGCCGAGATACGCATTGAACCGCGCGGCTTCCGCGCCATCGATCACGCGATGGTCATACGACAGCGACAGCGGCAGCATGAGACGCGGCACGAACTGCTTGCCGTCCCACACCGGCTTCATCTGCCCGCGCGACAACCCGAGGATCGCCACTTCCGGCGCGTTGATGATCGGCGTGAAGTTCGTGCCGCCGATCCCGCCGAGCGACGAGATCGAGAAGCAGCCGCCCTGCATCTGGTCCGGCTTCAGCTTGCCTTCGCGCGCGGCCTTCGACAGGTCGCTCATTTCCTTCGCGATGTCGACGAGACCCTTCTTGTCCGCATCGCGGATCACCGGCACGACGAGGCCGTTCGGCGTATCGGCGGCGAAACCGACGTGGAAGTACTGCTTGAACACGAGGTTGTCGCCGTCAAGGCTCGCGTTGAAGGTCGGGAATTTCTTCAGCGCGGCGACGACCGCCTTGATCACGAACGCGAGCATCGTGAACTTCACGCCCGCCTTCTCGTGCTCCTTGTTCAACTGGACGCGCAGCGCCTCGAGATCGGTGATGTCCGCTTCGTCGTTGTTCGTGACGTGCGGGATCATCACCCAGTTGCGATGCAGGTTCGCGCCCGAGATCTTCTTGATGCGCGACAGCGGCTTCGCCTCGAACGGGCCGAACTTCGAGAAGTCGACCTTCGGCCAGGGCAGCAGGTTCAGCTCGCCGCCGCCTGCCGGCGCGGCCGCTGCCGCGCCCGGTGCTGCGCGCTGGCCCGTCATCACGCCCTTCACGAAGCCCGTGACGTCGTCCTTCGTGATGCGGCCCTTCGGACCCGAGCCCTGCACGCGTGCGACTTCGACGCCGAGTTCGCGCGCGAACTTGCGCACCGACGGCGATGCGTGGCTGGCGCGGTATTCGCCCGACGGCGCTGCGGCAGGTGCGGCGGCAGCCGGTGCCGGCGCAGCCTTCGCGGGTGCGGCGGCGGGTGCCGGAGCCGGAGCCGATGCAGCAGCGGCCGGAGCCGGTGCGCTCGCCTGCGGTGCGGCAGCCGGTGCGCCTGCGGCTTCGAGCAGCACGATCAGCGTGCCTTCCGACACCGAATCGCCCACCTTCACCTTGATGTCCTTCACGACGCCGGCAGCCGGGCTCGGCACGTCCATCGTCGCCTTGTCCGATTCGAGCGTGACGAGCGACTGCTCCTTCTCGACCGTGTCGCCGACCTTCACGCCGATCTCGATCACCGGGACGTCCTTGTAGTCGCCGATGTCGGGCACCTTCACTTCGAGCGTGCCGCCGGCCGCTGCCGGTGCGGCAGCCGGTGCAGCCGCGGCCGGTGCCGGCGCTGCTGCCGGAGCCGGGGCTGCTGCCGGAGCCGGGGCTGCTGCCGGCGCAGCTGCGCCGTTCGGCTGGGCGGCCGCGCCGCCTTCGAGCAGGATGATCAGCGTGCCTTCCGACACCGAGTCACCCACCTTCACCTTCACTTCCTTGACCGTGCCCGCCGCGGGGCTCGGGACGTCCATCGTCGCCTTGTCGGACTCGAGCGTGACGAGCGACTGCTCGGGCTCGACCGTGTCGCCCGCCTTCACGAGCACTTCGATGACGGGCACGTCCTTGTAATCGCCGATATCCGGCACCTTCACTTCGATCGCTTGACTCATCTGTATCTGTCTCCATGGCCGCGCGCGCTCCTCGCGGAAGCGACGCGCGACATCACACGGCGTGTGCGTTAAACGGTCATCGGGTTGGGCTTGGACGGATCGAGGTTGTACTTGGCGATCGCGTCCGCGACCACCTTGCGCTCGATCGTGCCTTCGTCGGCCAGCGCGTTGAGCGCCGCGACGGTGACCCAGTGACGGTCGACCTCGAAGAAGTGACGCAGCTTCTCGCGGGTATCCGAGCGGCCGAAGCCGTCCGTGCCCAGCACGACGAAGCGGCGATCGATCTGGCCGCGAATCTGGTCGACCAGCGCGCGGACGTAGTCGGTCGATGCGATGACCGGGCCCTGCGTGTCCTTCAGGCACTTCTGCACGTGCGACAGGCGACGCTCCTCGGTCGGATGGAGCAGGTTCCAGCGCTCGACCTGGTGGCCTTCGCGCGCGAGCTCGGTGAAGCTCGGCACGCTCCACAGGTCGGCGGCGACGCCCCAGTCGTTCTTCAGCAGGTCGGCGGCAGCGATCACTTCGTTGAAGATCGTGCCCGCGCCGAGCAGCTGCACGCGCGGCGCCTTCTTGTCGGCGTCGGCCTTCCTGAACGCGTACATGCCCTTGATGATGTCGGCCGCCACGTGCTCGCCCTGCGGAATCGCCGGGTGCTCGTAGTTCTCGTTCATCACCGTGATGTAGTAGTACACGTCTTCCTGGTCCTGCACCATGCGGCGCAGGCCGTCCTGGATGATCACGGCCAGTTCGTAGCCGAAGGTCGGGTCATAGCTCACGCAGTTCGGCACCGATGCCGCCCACAGGAGCGAGTGGCCGTCTTCGTGCTGCAGGCCTTCGCCGTTCAGCGTCGTGCGGCCCGCGGTGCCGCCCAGCAGGAAGCCGCGCGAGCGCATGTCGCCCGCGGCCCATGCGAGGTCGCCGATCCGCTGGAAGCCGAACATCGAGTAGAAGATGTAGAACGGCACCATGATCTCGCCGTGCGTCGAGTACGACGTCGCCGCCGCGATCCAGTCGCACATGCCGCCCGCTTCGTTGATGCCTTCCTGCAGGATCTGGCCGGTTTCCGATTCCTTGTAGAACATCAGCTGGTCGGAATCTTCCGGCACGTACTTCTGACCCTGCTGGTTCCAGATGCCGATCTGGCGGAACAGGCCTTCCATGCCGAACGTGCGCGATTCGTCCGGGACGATCGGCACGACGCGCTTGCCGAGCGCCTTGTCCTTCAGCAGGATGTTCAGGATCCGCACGAACGCCATCGTCGTCGAGATCTCGCGGCCTTCGCCCGTGCCCTTCAGCAGCGGCTCGAACGCGTCGAGCGCCGGTACCGGCAGCGACGTCGCCTTCTCGCGGCGGTGCGGCAGGTAGCCGCCGAGGTCCATGCGCTGCTTGCGCATGTATTCGAGTTCCTTCGAGCCTTCCTCGAATTTCAGGTACGGCACGTCGGCGATCTGCTCGTCGGTGATCGGCAGGCGGAACTGGTCGCGGAACTTCTTCAGTTGCTCGACCGGCAGTTTCTTCTGCTGGTGCGTGATGTTCATCGCCTGGCCCGACTCGCCCATCCCGTAGCCCTTGATGGTCTTCGCGAGGATGACGGTCGGCGCGCCCTTCGTGTTGCTGGCTTCGTGGAACGCCGCATAGATCTTGTGCGGATCGTGGCCGCCGCGGTTCAGCGCCCAGATGTCGTCGTCCGACCAGTCGGCGACCAGCGCCTTCAGCTCAGGCGAGTTGAAGAAGTGCTCGCGGACGAACGCGCCCGACTCCGACTTGTACGTCTGGTATTCGCCGTCGACGACTTCCATCATGCGGCGCATCAGCGCGCCCGTCTTGTCGCGCGCGAACAGCGCATCCCAGCGGCTGCCCCAGATGACCTTGATCACGTTCCAGCCGGCGCCGCGGAATTCCGATTCCAGTTCCTGGATGATCTTGCCGTTGCCGCGCACCGGGCCGTCGAGACGCTGCAGGTTGCAGTTGATCACGAACACGAGGTTGTCGAGCTTCTCGCGGCTCGCCATCCCGATCGCGCCGAGCGATTCCGGTTCGTCCGTCTCGCCGTCGCCGAGGAACGCCCACACCTTGCGGCCCTCCGTCGTCGCGATGCCGCGCGCCTGCAGGTACTTCATGAAGCGCGCCTGGTAGATCGCCATGATCGGGCCGAGACCCATCGACACGGTCGGGAACTGCCAGAAGTCCGGCATCAGCCACGGGTGCGGGTACGACGAAATGCCGTTGCCGTCGACTTCCTGGCGGAAGTTGTCGAGCTGCTCTTCCTTCAGGCGGCCGAGCAGGAACGCGCGCGAATACACGCCCGGCGACGAGTGGCCCTGCACGAACACGAGATCGCCGCCGTGCTGGTCGGACGCTGCGTGCCAGAAGTGGTTGTAGCCGACGTCATAGAGCGTCGCGGCCGACGCGAACGATGCGATGTGGCCGCCGACGTTCGTGTCCTTGCCTGCACGCAGCACCATCGCCAGCGCGTTCCAGCGCGTGTACGAACGGATGCGGTGCTCGATGTCCTGGTCGCCCGGAATCTTCGCCTGGGCTTCGACCGGAATCGTGTTGATGTACGGGGTATTCGCGGAAAACGGCAGGTGCTCGCCGTGCATGCGGGCGAACTCGATCTGCTTTTCGATCAGGTAGTGCGCGCGGCCGGTGCCCACGGAGGAGATCACGCCATCGAGCGACTCCAGCCACTCAACGGTTTCTTGCGGGTCGTCGTCACGTTCGGCGGCGACATATTTCATCACTTCGTTCGGTACAGCGGACATTCTCGTCTCCTGGGTCCTGGAATGTGAGGATCGCTCTCGTGCAGACGACGCGACGCGACCGGCTGCGGGCAAGCTCCAGCGGATTGTAATGAGCGTGCGCGGGCCCGCGCAACAAAATTTTCGAATCGTGAGATCTTTTCTCGTAATGCGGAATATTGCTGCGCCGCACCCATGCTTCGGGGCTCCGCGGCACGTCCCGGCGGCATAAATCCGTTTCCGTTCAACATATCCGGTATGGGTTTTCCATGTATTGCGCTGCGCTACAATCCTGCCATGTTGACCGATCGGCTTTTCGCACGCTCGGCGCGACCGTCGGGCCCGCCGGCGGAGTCGCAGCCGTCCCGTTGGCACCACGGACCGTGGTGGTCCAATTCCTATTTGCTGACGCCGCTGCTGTCGATCCTCGTGTTCCTCGTGGTGATGAGCCTCATCCTGTGGAGCCTCAATCGCCGCGAACAGCAGCAGCAGGAAGACACCCTCTTCCGTAACGTCGCGTGGGCGCAGCAGCAGATCCGCCTGTCGATGACGGGCGCGCAGGAGCAGCTCCAGGCGCTGTCGCGCGATCTCGCGTCGGGCCGCCTCGACCAGAACGCGTTCCAGATGGCCGTCGCGGACGTGATGCAGACGCATCCGGAAATCCTCTACCTGAACTGGTACACATCGCCCGGCGTGCAGCGCTGGCCGGCCGTGCATCCGCCGCTGCTCGGCCAGCGGCTCGCGAAGCCCGGCGACGCGCAGATGCAGGACGCCGTGCGCGGCGCCTATGACGAAGCGCGCAGCACGCGCCGCCAGGCCTATTCGCCGCTGATCTACGACGACTTCGGCAACGGCTTCATCACGCTGCAGACACCCGTGATGCGCGGCGACCGCGAATATCTCGGCTCGATCGCCGCGGTGTTCTCGGTCGAAGGCATCCTGAAGCACGACATCCCGCAGGAGCTATCGTCGAAGTACAAGATCTCGATCACCGACTCGAACAACCGCGAGCTGTCGTCCACGTCGACGCGCCCGCGCCTGCCGCGCGACTCGCACTACGACCTGCCGCTCGATCCGCCCGGCCAGGGGCTGACCGTGCGCGTGTACGCGTTCCCGCAGCTCACGAACCTGACCAACAACACGCTCGTGTGGCTCGTCGCGGGGCTGTCGTGCTTCGTGCTGTGGAGCCTCTGGAGCCTGTGGAAGCACACGCGCCAGCGCTTCGAGGCGCAGCAGGCGCTGTACGCGGAAGCGTTCTTCCGCCGTGCGATGGAAAACTCGGTGCTGATCGGCATGCGCGTGCTCGACATGCACGGCCGCATCACGCACGTGAACCCCGCGTTCTGCCGGATGACCGGCTGGGACGAAACCGACCTCGTCGGCAAGGTCGCGCCGTTCCCGTACTGGCCGCGCGACGCTTACCCGGAAATGCAGCGCCAGCTCGACATGACGCTGCGCGGCAAGGCGCCGAGCTCGGGGTTCGAGCTGCGCGTGCGGCGCAAGAACGGCACGCTGTTCCATGCGCGCCTGTACGTATCGCCGCTGATCGACAGTTCCGGCCGCCAGACGGGCTGGATGTCGTCGATGACCGACATCACCGAGCCGAAGCGCGCGCGCGAGGAACTCGCGGCCGCGCACGAGCGCTTCACGACGGTGCTCGAAAGCCTCGACGCCGCGGTGTCGGTGCTGGCCGCCGACGAGGCCGAGCTGCTGTTCGCGAACCGCTACTACCGCCACCTGTTCGGCATCCGCCCCGACGGCCATCTCGAGCTGTCGGGCGGCGGCTTCGACCGCGCGCAGGCATCGTCCGACTCGATCGACATGGTCGACGCATTCGCGGGCCTGCCGGCCGCCGCGCTGACGAGCAGCACCGCCGATGCGCAGGAGGTGTACGTCGAGAGCATCCAGAAGTGGTTCGAGGTGCGCCGCCAGTACATCCAGTGGGTGGACGGCCATCTCGCGCAGATGCAGATCGCGACCGACATCACGACCCGCAAGAAGGCGCAGGAACTCGCGCACCAGCAGGAAGAGAAGCTGCAATTCACGAGCCGATTGATGACGATGGGTGAAATGGCGTCGTCGATTGCTCACGAATTGAATCAGCCGCTCGCCGCGATCAACAACTACTGCTCGGGCACGTTGGCGCTCGTCAAGAGCGGCCGCGGCACGCCCGAGACGCTGCAGCCCGCGCTGGAAAAGACCGCGCAGCAGGCGCTGCGGGCGGGGATGATCGTCAAGCGGATCCGCGAATTCGTGAAGCGCAGCGAGCCGAAGCGCCAGCCGGCGCGCGTCGCGGACATCGTCGCCGACGCGGTCGGGCTCGCCGAAATCGAGGCCAGGAAGCGCAGGATCCGGATCGTCACGGAAATCCTCGCAAGAATGCCTATTATTTATGTCGACCCCGTGCTGATCGAGCAGGTGCTGATGAACCTGATGAAGAACGCGGCCGAGGCGATGGCCGACGTGAAGCCGGCGTCGGCGGACGGCGTGATCCGCGTCGTCGCCGACATCGATGCGGGATTCGTCGACATCCGCGTGATCGACCAGGGTCCGGGCGTCGACGAAGCGACCGCCGAACGCCTGTTCGAACCGTTTTACAGCACCAAGTCCGATGGCATGGGCATGGGGCTGAACATCTGCCGTTCGATCATCGAATCGCATCGGGGGCGTCTGTGGGTGGTCAACAACGTCGAGCCGGATGGCCGCATTTCCGGCGCGACGTTCCACTGCAGCCTGCCCATTGGGGAACCCGCTGATCTCGGCCAAGGGGGGCGCGAGGCATCGGCATCACATACCGTAACGGGAGAACTATGAATAGCCCTGTCACCACCACTCAGGAAACCGTCTTTGTCGTCGACGACGACGAGGCCGTACGGGACTCGCTGCGCTGGCTGCTGGAGGCGAACGGCTATCGCGTGCAATGCTTCTCGAGCGCCGAGCAATTCCTCGATGCATACCAGCCTGCGCAGCAGGCCGGCCAGATCGCATGCCTGATCCTCGACGTGCGGATGTCGGGCATGAGCGGCCTCGAACTGCAGGAACGCCTGATCGCCGACAACGCCGCGCTGCCGATCATCTTCGTCACGGGGCACGGCGACGTGCCGATGGCCGTGTCGACGATGAAAAAGGGTGCGATGGACTTTATCGAGAAACCGTTCGACGAAGCCGAGCTGCGCAAGCTCGTCGAGCGGATGCTCGACAAGGCCCGAAGCGAGAGCAAGAGCGTCCAGGAACAGCGCGCCGCGAGCGAACGCCTGTCGAAGCTGACCGCGCGCGAGCAGCAGGTGCTCGAACGGATCATTGCGGGCCGCCTGAACAAGCAGATCGCCGACGATCTCGGCATCAGCATCAAGACGGTCGAAGCGCACCGCGCGAACATCATGGAAAAGCTCAACGTCAACACGGTGGCCGACCTGCTGCGCCTCGCGCTGTCGAAGAAACAGGCCTGAGCGCTCGCCGGCCGCGGCGGCACTGCCCGCCCGGCCCGCAGCCGCCCCGCGCGATGCGGCCCACTCGCGCGGCGGCGGCCTTTCCTCCCGGCGCGCGAGCGCTGCGGCCATGACGCTTTCCGCTTATTCGCTGTCGGACGGCAGCAGGCGAACGGTATAATTGCGTGTTTTGCTGCGGCGCTTCGGTGCCGTACGCACGCATTCCAACTTCCCGGCAGGACCCACCACCATGACAGCCCTCCTCATCGACGGCAACGCCCTTTCGAAGACCTTGCGCGCGCAGGCCGCCGAACGCGCCGCCGCCCTGACCGCACGCGGCCACCAGCCCGGCCTCGCGGTGATCCTCGTCGGCGAGAACCCGGCGAGCGAAGTCTATGTGCGCAACAAGATCAAGGCGTGCGAGGACAACGGTTTCTTCTCGCTGAAGGACGCGTATCCGGCAACGCTGTCGGAAGCCGACCTGCTCGCACGCATCGACGAGCTGAACCGCGACCCGAAGATCCACGGCATCCTCGTCCAGCTGCCGCTGCCGGCGCACATCGACAGCCACAAGGTGATCGAGGCGATCGCGCCGGAGAAGGACGTCGACGGCTTTCACGTCGCCAACGCCGGCGCGCTGATGACCGGCAAGCCGCTGTTCCGCCCGTGCACGCCGTACGGCGTGATGAAGATGTTCGAGGCGCACGACATCGCGCTGCAGGGCGCGAACGCGGTCGTGATCGGCCGCTCGAACATCGTCGGCAAGCCGATGGCGATGCTGCTGCTCGAAGCCGGCGCGACCGTGACGATCTGCCACAGCAAGACGCGCGACCTCGCCGCGCACACGCGGCAGGCCGACGTCGTGGTCGCCGCGGTCGGCAAGCGCAACATCCTGACGGCCGACATGGTGAAGCCCGGCGCGACGGTGATCGACGTCGGCATGAATCGCGACGACGCGGGCAAGCTGTGCGGCGACGTCGATTTCGCGGGCGTGAAGGAAGTCGCCGGCCACATCACGCCGGTACCGGGCGGCGTCGGCCCGATGACCATCACGATGCTGCTGATCAACACGATCGAAGCCGCCGAGCGCGCCGCCGCCGCGGCCGCCTGACCCCCCCTGCCCGTTCAGCCGGCGCGCGGTTCCGTGCGCCGGCGTCTCGCCAGCCGCACCGCGCCAGCCGCACCGCGCCGGCTGCACCACGCCGGCTGCACGTTGCTCGACGGCCTTCCCCCGCATCCGACCCTGCGTCAATCGCGCCGTTAGAAACTAACGATTGGAAAGCGCACGATGCGCCCCAATAATGTCGGTATCGGGCGCCATCGCGCCGTTACCCTTTTCATCCCGGTTCATCCGGCAACAGACAGGGAGTCTTATGTCCGCCAGCGCCAATACCAATCCGCTCCTCGACTTCTCCGACCTGCCCCGCTTCGGCGAAATCCGACCGGAACACGTGACGCCCGCGCTCGATACGCTGCTCGACGCAGCCGGCCGCGCGGTCGAGGCCGCGAGCGCGCCCGCGACGCCGTCGACCTGGGCCGCCGTCGTCGAGACGGTCGAGCAGGCGACGGAGCCGCTCGGCCGCGCATGGGGCATCGTCGGTCACCTGAACGCGGTCGCCGACACGCCCGAGCTGCGGGCCGCATACGGCGAGAACCTGCCGCGCGTGACCGAGTTCTGGTCGAGCGTCGGCCAGAATCTCGCGCTGTACGAGAAATACAAGGCGATCGCCGCGAGTGCCGAATACGCGACGCTGTCCGCCGAGCGCAAGAAGATCCTCGACAATGCACTGCGCGATTTCCGCCTGTCGGGCGCCGAACTGCCCGAAGACCGGAAGCCGCGCTTCGCGGAACTGCAGGAACAGCAGGCCGCGCTGTCGAAGGCGTTCTCCGACCACGTGCTCGACGCGACCAACGCGTACGCGTACTTCGCGCAGGACGAGGCCGAACTGGCCGGCCTGCCCGGCGACGCGATCGAAGCCGCCCGCGAAGCCGCGCAGAAGGACGGCAAGGACGGCTGGAAATTCACGCTGCACTTCCCGTCTTACTTCCCGGTGCTGCAGTACGCGGACAACCGCGCGCTGCGCGAGACGCTCTACCGCGCCTATGCGACGCGCGCGTCGGAACTCGGGCCGCAGTACGGCGGCGGCAACGCCGAATGGGACAACACGGCAATCGTCGCCGACGAGCTGAAGCTGCGCCGCGAAGAGGCGCAGATGCTCGGCTACCGCAACTTCGCCGAAGTGTCGCTCGCGCCGAAGATGGCCGAATCGCCGCAGCAGGTGATCGCATTCCTCGAGGATCTCGCGACGCGTGCGCGCCCGCACGCGGACAAGGACTGGGACGAACTGCGCGCATTCGCCGCGAAGGAACTCGGCCTCGCCGAACTCGCGCCGTGGGACGTCGCGTACGCGGCCGAAAAACTGCGCCAGCAGCGCTATGCGTTCTCGGAAAACGAGGTCAAGCAGTACTTCCCGGAGCCGGCCGTGCTGAAGGGCCTGTTCACCGTCACCGAGACGCTGTTCGGCGTGCGGATCAAGCCGGACGACGCACCGGTGTGGCACAAGGACGTGCGCTTCTTCCGCGTCGAGAACCGCGACGGCTCGCTCGTCGCGCAGTTCTATCTCGACCTGTACGCGCGCGAAGGCAAGCGCGGCGGCGCATGGATGGACGACGCGCGTTCGCGTGCGAAGCGCGGCAGCACCGTGCAGACGCCGGTCGCGTACCTGACCTGCAACTTCTCGGCGCCGGTCGGCGGCAAGCCCGCGTGCTTCACGCACGACGAAGTCATCACGCTGTTCCATGAGTTCGGCCACGGGCTGCATCACATGCTCACGCGCGTCGACGAGCTCGGCGTGTCGGGCATCAACGGCGTCGAATGGGATGCGGTCGAGCTGCCGTCGCAGTTCATGGAGAACTTCTGCTGGGAATGGGACGTGCTGTCGTCGATGTCGTCGCACGTCGACACGGGCGCCACGCTGCCGCGCGAACTGTTCGACAAGATGATCGCCGCGAAGAATTTCCAGAGCGGGCTCGGCACGCTGCGCCAGATCGTGTTCTCGATGTTCGACATGCTGCTGCACGTCGACTTCGACCCGGCGGGCTCGACCGGCGTGACCGCGTTTGCGCGCGAGATCAACGAGCGCTATCACGTGATCCCGCAGGCGGCGTTCTCGCGCTGGCCGAACACGTTCAGCCATATCTTCGCGGGCGGTTATGCAGCCGGCTACTACAGCTACAAGTGGGCCGAGGTGCTGTCGGCCGACGCGTACGCGGCGTTCGAGGAAGCGGCCGCCGCGAGTGGCAGCGTGCTCGACGCGGCGACCGGCACGCGCTATCGCCGCGAAATCCTCGAGGTCGGCGGCAGCCGTCCGGCGATGGATTCGTTCAAGGCGTTCCGCGGCCGCGAGCCGGAAATCGATGCGCTGCTGCGCCACAACGGGATGGCCGCGCCCGCGCACTGAGCACGCCGCGCCGCCCGGCCCTTCGGGCTGCATCGACAGGCACCGCTTCGGCGGTGCCTTTTTTCATGGTGCGGGCGATGCGTCGTCGAACAGCGAGAACTGCCCGTGACGCTCGGCCGTGTCCTCGTCGATGCGTACGCCGACGCCGAGCAGCCGCACGGCCTGCGCGCGCCGTTGCAGCCCCTTCGCGAGCAGCGTGACGGCCGTATCCGCATTCGTCGCTTCGGCCACGCACTCGACCGTCGTGCGCTGGAAATCGGCGAAGCGGATCTTCACGTACAGCTTGCGGATCGACCGCGCGGCACCCGCGCGCGCGATTCGTGCGTCGAGCTGCACAACCAGGCGGCGGATTTCCTCCGCGCATTGCTCGAGCGTCGTCAGGTCGGTCACGTAAGTCGTCTCGACGCTGACCGATTTGCGCTCCTGGTCGGCCTGCACGGGCCGCTCGTCGATCCCGCGCGACAGCTCGTACAACCGCCGCCCGAACGCGCCGAATTCGCGGTGCAGGTCGATCAGCGGCCAGTCGCGCAATTGCGCGCAGGTCTGGATGCCGAGCCTGTCGAGCCGCGTGGCCGTCACCTTGCCGACGCCGTGCAGCTTGCGCACCGGCAGCGCCGCGACGAACGCGTCGATCTCGTGCGGCCGCACGACGAACAGGCCGTCGGGCTTGTTCCAGTCGGATGCGATCTTCGCGATGAACTTGTTCGGCGCGACGCCGGCCGACACGGTCACGCCGACGGTGTCGTGCACGCGCTGGCGGATCTCCCGCGCAATCAGCGTCGCGCTGCCCTGGCACCGCTCGGACCCGCTGACGTCGAGGTACGCCTCGTCGAGCGACAGCGGCTCGACATCCGGCGTGTAGTCGCGATAGATCGCCATGATCTGCCGCGACGCCGCGCGGTACTTGTCCATCGCGGACGGCAGGATCAGCAGGTCCGGGCACTTGCGCATCGCCAGCGCCGACGACATAGCCGAATGCACGCCGTAGCGCCGCGCCTCGTAGTTGCAGGTCGCGATCACGCCGCGCTGGTCGGGCCGGCCGCCGACCGCGAGCGGCCGATTGCGCAGCGACGGGTCGTCGCGCATCTCGACCGACGCGTAGAAGCAGTCGCAATCGCAGTGAATGATCTTGCGCATGCGCGGCAGCGCGTCGCCAGGCGGCGGTGCGTGCGGATCGGCAGGCGGAATGGTGGTCGGGTTCACGGTGCCGATACTGTACAAAAACACAGTGCCGGTTTCAACTGTCGCGTGCAGCCGCGCCCGGCTGCGCCGTACCGGCCCGCTTTGCGCGGATCGTACCGGTCGTGCGCGGAGAGCGGCGCCTATACTCGTCTGCCGCGACACACGAAACGCAAAGGTGACGAATGAAGACGATCGGACTGATCGGCGGAATGAGCTGGGAATCGTCGGCCGAGTACTACCGGATGATCAACCGGCATTCGAAGGCGCTGCATGGCGGGCACCATAACGCGAAGAGCGTGCTGGTGACGGTCGATTTCGCGGAGATCGAAGCGCTGCAGCGCACGCACGACTGGGCCGCGCTCGGCGAACGGATGGCCGACGCCGCGCGGCAGCTCGAAGCGGCCGGCGCCGATCTCGTCGTGCTGACGACCAATACGATGCACCGCGTGCACGACGCGATCGAAGCCGCGGTGACGCTGCCGTTCCTGCACATCGCCGATCCGACGGGCACCGCGCTGCGCGACGCGGGCGTCGAGCGCGTCGCGCTGCTCGGCACGCGCTATACGATGGAGCTACCGTTCTATGCGGACCGGCTGCGCGAAAAGTTCGGGATGGACGTGCTCGTACCGGACGAACGCGGGCGCGACGACGTGCACCGGATCATCTACGACGAGCTGTGTCACGGCGTCATCTCGCCCGAATCGCGCGCGACGTACGTGACGATCATCGAAGGACTGGTGAAGCGCGGTGCGCAGGCCGTGATCCTCGGCTGTACGGAAATCACGCTGCTGATCGGCGCGGACGACTCGCCGCTGCCGGTATTCGACACGACCGCGCTGCATGCGAAGGCGGCCGTTGAGTGGGCTGCGCAATAGCGACGCGCAACGATGCGCGCGCAGAAAACAAAAAACCCGGCACGAGGCCGGGTTCCTGTCGACGAAGCGCGCATCGGTCACTTGCGCTGCACATCGTCTGGTGTGCTTGGTTGCGGGGGTAGGATTTGAACCTACGACCTTCGGGTTATGAGCCCGACGAGCTGCCAGACTGCTCCACCCCGCGTCAGAGAAATAAATTATAGGGTGAGGGAGTACTTACGTCAACACTTTTGTCACAATTTCTTCTCCCCTCCCCGATCCAGCGATGCGCGACACCTTCGCCGCGTCGCGCATCGCGCGCGTTCGCGCCGCGTGCTCGCGGTAAGATGGCGGCCTTCGCATTCACCCCGCACGCATACTCCCGTTCATGAAAATCGCCACCTGGAACGTCAACTCGCTCAACGTCCGCAAGCAGCACGTGCTCGACTGGCTCGCGCAAAGCGGCACCGACGTGCTGTGCCTGCAGGAACTGAAGCTGCCGGACGAGAAATTCCCGCGCGCCGATCTCGAAGCGATCGGCTACCGCAGCTGGTTCACGGGCCAGAGGACCTACAACGGCGTCGCGATCCTCGCGCGCGACACGCTGTCCGTCGACGAATCGGACATCGTGCGCAACATTCCCGGCTTCGACGATCCGCAGCAGCGCGTGGTCGCCGCGACGATCGACGGCGTGCGCATCGTGTCCGCCTATTTTCCGAACGGCCAGGCGCTCGACTCCGACAAGTTCGTCTACAAGATGCAGTGGCTCGACGCGCTGCACGCATGGCTGAGCACCGAGCTGCAGCGCCACCCGAAGCTCGCGCTGCTCGGCGACTACAACATCGCGCCGGAAGACCGCGACGTGCACGATCCCGCGAAATGGGAAGGCCAGAACCTCGTGTCGCCGCAGGAACGCGCGCACTTCACGAAGCTGATCGAGCTCGGCTTCGTCGATGCGTTCCGCCGCTTCGAACAGCCCGAGAAGACCTTCACGTGGTGGGACTACCGGATGATGGCGTTCCGCCGCAACGCGGGGCTGCGCATCGACCACATCCTGCTGTCGCCGGCGCTCGCCGCAACCTGCACGTCGTGCGAGGTCGACCGCACGCCGCGCACGTGGGAACAGCCGTCCGACCACACGCCCGTCGTCGCGGTCGTCGGCTGATCGCGCAGTAGCCCGCGCGCGTTCAGCGCCGCGCGGGCGCCGGCCCGAGATGGGCCCACAGGAACCCGAATTCGGCCGCGTCGGATTCGGCGCGTTCCAGATCGTCGGCGCTGCCGTGGCCGCCGTCGGTGTTCTCCCAGTACCACACCCGTTCGTGACCGAGCGCATGCATGCGCGCGGCCATCTTGCGCGCATGCGCGGGATGCACGCGATCGTCGCGCGTCGACGTCGTCAGCAGCAGCGGCGGATACGCGACGCCTTCGCGCACGCGGTGATACGGCGAATACGCGGCCAGCGCCGCGCCCTCGCGCGGATCGTCCGGGTCGCCGTATTCGTCGAGCCACGCGGCGCCCGCGTGCAGCTTCGGATAACGCCGCATGTCCAGCAGCGGCACGCGGCACAGCACCGCGCCGAACAGCTCCGGCCGCTGCGCCATGCACGCGGCGACCAGCAGCCCGCCGTTGCTGCCGCCCTCGATCCCGAGCTGCGCGGCGGTCGTCACGCCGGTGGCAGCCAGATCCTCGGCCACCGCGATGAAGTCGTCGAACGAACGCTGCCGGTGTTCGCGCTGCGCGTCGACGTGCCAGCGCGGCCCGAACTCGCCGCCGCCGCGGATGTGCGCGAACGCCAAGACGCCGCCGCGCTCGAGCCACCCGATGCCGAACGCATCGCTGTAGCCCGGCAGGTTCGGGATCGCAAAGCCGCCATAACCCGACAGCAGGCACGGCCGCGCGACGCGCGCGGCGCCGCCGGGCGCATCGAGGGCGTCCAGCGCATCGCGCGGCCCGATCAGCGTGTACGGCACCACCGTGCCGTCGCGCGAGCGCGCGCTTGCGCGACGCACGACGAGCCCGGCCGCATCGAACTGCACCGGCGGCCGGTCGAGCAGCACGCGGCGCGACGGCGCATCGGCCGCGCGATCGGCAAGATCGGCCAGCCAGCATTCGGGCGGATCGAGATAGGTGTCGACGTCCACGTAGACTTCGTCGTTCAGCGTCGACTCGACGGGCTCGACGTCGATCTGCGCGTCGCCCGGCCAGTCGAACGGCCGCGCATCCCACGTCCACGTGCCGTCGTCGGCCTGCCGCGGCTGCCACAGCATCGTGCGGTTGTGCACGTCGTCGAGCCAGCTCGCGATCAGCATCGTGCGCGTGTGCGTCCACGTGCAGGCGGACGTCGACGGTTGCGGCGCGAACAGCGTCGTGAGCTCGCGCGACCCGGCCAGGAACGCCTGCTCGCGGATCGCGAGCAGCGACCCGCCCGCATGGCGCACGCCGCCGCAGTCCCAGTCGAGGCGCGGCTCCAGCACGAGCCAACCCTCCCAGAACCCGACCTCGACATGCGTCGGCACGTCGTAGCGCGCCCACTCGCCCGCGTCCGTCAGCCGGTACGCATGCGCGTCGAAGAAATCGACGCTGCGCCATGCAACATGGCGGTTGTCGATCGGATCGAACCCAGCGCCCGCGCTGATATCGTCGGGTTCGCCGCGGAATACGACGGGCGCGTCGGCAAGCGGCGTGCCGCGCGCCCAGCGCCGCGCTTCATACGGATAACCGGCCGCGGTCGTATGCGCTTCGCCGCGATCCCAGCTCACGTAGACGGTATCGCGGTCGATCCAGCCGATCGTGTGATGCCCCGGCTCGTCGATCGTGAAACCGCCATCGACGAAACGGCGCTCGACGAGATCGAACTCGCGCACGACGACCGCGTCGGCGCCGCCCGGCGACAGCGACAGCAGCGCGCGATCGCCGTCCGGATACAGGATCGCGTCCTGCTCGAACACCCACGACTCGCCCTCCTCGGCACCGAGCGCGTCGACGTCGAGCAGCGTTTCCCACGCCGGACGGCCGGCGCGCCAGTCGTCCCAGCGCGTGCGGCGCCACAGCCCCTTCGGATGGAGATCGTCCTGCCACAGGTCGTAGGCCCAGTCGCGCCAGCGAGTCGGAATCACCGGGCGTTCGCGCGGCAGATAGGCTTTTGCGAGACGCGCCGTGAGCGCGCGAAATGCGTCGTCGTCGCGCAGCGCGGCGCGCGTGCGCGCATTCTGCTCGTCGACCCACGTGCGGGCGCGCTTGCTGTCGAGCGCTTCGAGGAAACGGAACGGGTCGGCCCCGGCGGGCCAGCGGAAGGAATCGGACATTGCGGATCGGCGGATTGGGAAACTGCGTGCAAACCGCGATTATGTCCGATCGCGGCATGCGCGACGCCCGCGCATGCCGCGAATCGTGCTCAGGGCTCCAGGTGCAGTTCCTGGATCTTGCGCGTGATCGTGTTGCGGCCGATGCCGAGCCGCTCCGCGGCCTCGACCTTGCGGCCGCGCGTGAAGTCGAGCGCCTCGCGGATCACGGCCGCCTCGAAGCGGCGCGCGAGCTCGTCCATCACGTCGGCCGAGTTCTCGCGCAACAGCCGCGCGACTTCGGTGCGCAGGCCATGCTCCCACACCGGATAGCCGGCCGGCGCGCCGCCGCTCGGCGCGGCCGCGACAGGCGCGGACGCCACCGGCGCCGCACCGATCATCGGTTGCGCGAGCGCCGCATCGCCGCCGCTGCCGCGCGCATCCGCGCCGTCGCCCGTCGCGACGACCGGAGCACCGGCCGGCACGAGGTCGGGCGGCAGGTCCTTGATCTCGACCGTCTGCGCGGGCGCCATCACGGTGAGCCAGTTCGCGAGGTTCTCGAGCTGCCGCACGTTGCCGGGAAACGCCAGCGACGTCAGGTATGCGAGCGCATCGTCGGACACGCGCTTCGGCTCGACGCCGAGATCGCGAGCGCTCTTCTGCAGGAAGTGGCGCGTGAGCAGCGCGATGTCCTCGCTGCGTTCGCGCAGCGGCGGCAGGCGCAGCCGGATCACGTTGAGCCGGTGGTAAAGGTCTTCGCGGAACAGCCCCTGCCGCACGCGCGATTCGAGATTCTGGTGCGTCGCGGCAATCACGCGCACGTTCGCGCGCAGCGGGTTGTGTCCGCCGACCCGATAGAACTGCCCGTCCGACAGCACGCGCAGCAGGCGTGTCTGCAGGTCGAACGGCATGTCGCCGATTTCGTCGAGGAACAGCGTGCCGTTCTCGGCCTGCTCGAAGCGGCCCTGCCGCGTCGTCTGCGCGCCCGTGAACGCGCCACGCTCATGGCCGAACAGCTCGGATTCGAGCAGGTCCTTCGGAATCGCCGCGGTGTTCAGCGCGATGAACGGCCCGTTCGCGCGCGGGCTGTGACGGTGCAGCGCACGCGCGACGAGTTCCTTGCCGGTGCCCGATTCGCCGGTGATCAGCACCGTCGCGGCCGAATGCGACAGGCGGCCGATCGCGCGGAACATGTCCTGCATCGCGGGCGCCTGGCCGAGCATCTCGGGCGCCTCGGCGACGCGCTCGTCCTGCGGCGCACCGCCGCGCAGGCTTTCCTCGACCGCGCGGCGAATCAGCTCGACCGCCTTGTCGACGTCGAACGGCTTCGCGAGATATTCGAACGCGCCGCCCTGGAACGCCGCGACGGCACTGTCGAGATCGGAGAACGCCGTCATGATGATGACGGGCAGGCCCGGCAGCCGCTCGTGCATCGCCTGCAGCAGCTCGAGGCCCGAGCCGCCCGGCATGCGGATGTCGGACACGAGCACTTGCGGCGTCTCGTGGTCGAGCGCGGCCAGCGCGTCGCGCACGTTCGCGAAGCTCTTCGTCGCGAAGCTGTCCCGGGCGAGTGCCTTTTCAAGCACCCAGCGGATCGATTGGTCGTCGTCTACTATCCAGATCGGCTTCATAGGTCGGTCAGGTATGGGTGAATCCGGTGAATCGTGCTGTCGCCGCTCAATGGTCGAGCGGCAGCAGAATCTGAAATTCGGTACGTCCGGGCCGGCTCTCGACCTCGATCATCCCGTCGTGCTGCTGCACGAACGTCTGCGCGAGCGTGAGGCCGAGGCCGCTGCCGTCGTCGCGCCCGGACACGAGCGGGTAGAAGATCCGGTCGCGGATCTCTTCCGGAATGCCGGGCCCGTTGTCGATCACGTGCAAGTCCAGTGCCAGCTTGTACAGGCGCTTCGCGATCGTGATCTTGCGCGCGATGCGGGTGCGCAGCTCGATCTTTGCGTCGCCCTGCGCGATCCGTTCGCGCAGCGCCTGCGCGGCGTTGCGCACGATGTTGAGCAGCGCCTGGATCAGTTGCTCCTTGTCGCCGCGCAGATCCGGCACGCTCACATCGTAGTCGCGCTCGATCGTGAGCCCGCGCGGGAATTCCGCGAGCATCACCGCGCGCACGCGTTCGCACACTTCATGAATGTTCACGTCGCCGACAATGTGCGGATGCCGATGCGGCTCCAGCAACCGGTCGACGAGCGTCTGCAGGCGGTCGGACTCCTTGATGATCACCTGCGTGTATTCGCGCAGCTCGCCGCGCTCGCGCTCGCCGAGCTCGAATTCGAGCAGCTGGGCTGCGCCGCGAATTCCGCCGAGCGGGTTCTTGATCTCGTGCGCGAGGTTGCGGATCAACTGCTTGTTGACCGCGGTCAGGTCGTGAATGCGCTCCTCGCGATCGGTGCGCGACTGACGCTCGTTCTCGAACAGCTCGACGAGTACGAAATCGGGCGCGGTCTCGAGGAAGCCGACGATCGCGTGCACGTGCAGCGGTTCGCGGCCGGGCCGGTCGAGCACGGTATCGAGGTGCGTCGCGTGAAAGCGCTCCTCGCCGATCGCGGTGATCGTCGATGCGAGCTCGTTCGCGTTCGGGAAAATCTCGCCCCACGGCCGCTGCGCGAGCTGCCTGCGCGAGATGTCGAGCATCGCCTCCGCCGACGGGTTCGCGAACGCGATCCGCAGCGTCTTGCGGTCGAGCACGATCACGACCGTCGGCAGCGCTTCTAGCCCCGCAAGCAGGCCCGAACGCGCAAGCCGCTCGTCGTCCGTCAGCCGCTCGGGCTGCCCCGTCTTCGCCTTGATCAGATTCTTCAGAACCATCTGCGTGCTTGTCGCGCCTCAACGGGCCAGAAAATGAAAATCGTCGGAACAAAAAAGGGACGGCTGGACGCCGCCCCTTTCAGACTCCGCCGCTCCCGCCGCAGGCTGCGCGACGGGAACGAACCGGCAAAAAGGCGCTGAATCGAAGCGCCATCGCCGATTACAGCGAGTAGTACATCTCGAACTCGATCGGGTGCGTCGTCATGCGGAACTTCGCCAGCTCCTGCTCCTTCAGCGCGAGGTACGCATCGATCATGCCGTCCGTGAACACGCCGCCGCGCGTCAGGAACTCGCGATCCTTGTCGAGTGCTTCGAGTGCCTGGTCGAGGCCCGCGCAGACGGTCGGGATCTTTGCATCCTCTTCCGGCGGCAGGTCGTACAGGTTCTTGTCCGCTGCTTCGCCCGGATGGATCTTGTTCTGGATCCCGTCGAGGCCGGCCATCATCAGCGCCGTGAAGCACAGGTACGGGTTCGCCATCGGATCCGGGAAGCGCGTTTCGATGCGGCGGCCCTTCGGGTTCGACACGTGCGGAATGCGGATCGATGCCGAACGGTTGCGTGCCGAGTAGGCCAGCTTGACCGGTGCCTCGAAGTGCGGGACCAGACGCTTGTACGAGTTCGTCGTCGGGTTCGTGATCGCGTTCAGCGCACGGGCGTGCTTGATGATGCCGCCGATGTAGAACAGCGCCAGTTCCGACAGGCCGGCGTAGCCGTTGCCCGCGAACAGGTTCTGGCCGTCCTTCCAGATCGACTGGTGAACGTGCATGCCCGAACCGTTGTCGCCGACGACCGGCTTCGGCATGAACGTCGCCGTCTTGCCGTACGAGTGCGCGACGTTATGGATGATGTACTTCGACCATTGCGTCCAGTCCGCACGCTGCACGAGCGTCGAGAACTTCGTGCCGATTTCGTTCTGGCCCTGGCCCGCCACTTCGTGGTGGTGCACTTCGACCGGGATGCCGAGCTGTTCGAGCAGCAGGCACATTTCCGAACGCATGTCCTGGAACGTGTCGACCGGCGCGACCGGGAAGTAGCCGCCCTTCGTGCCCGGACGGTGGCCCGTGTTGCCGCCTTCGAATTCCTTGCCCGACGACCACGGCGCTTCTTCCGAGTTGATCTTCACGAAGCAGCCCGACATGTCCGTGTTCCACTGGACCGAGTCGAAAATGAAGAATTCCGGTTCCGGACCGAAGTAGGCCGTGTCGCCGATGCCCGTGCTCTTCAGATACGCTTCGCCGCGCTTCGCGAGCGAACGCGGATCGCGCTCGTAGCCCTTGCCGTCGGCCGGCTCGACCACGTCGCAGGTCAGCACGAGGGTCGACTCTTCATAGAACGGGTCGACGAATGCGGCGCTCGGGTCCGGCATGAGCAGCATGTCCGACGCCTCGATGCCCTTCCAGCCCGCGATCGACGAACCGTCGAATGCATGACCGCTTTCGAACTTGTCTTCGTCAAACGCCGAAACCGGCACCGACACGTGCTGTTCCTTGCCGCGCGTATCCGTGAAGCGGAAATCGACAAACTTGACGTCCTCGTCCTTCACGAGCTGCATGACGTCGGCGACGGTTTTACTCATAACCTCTTCTCCTGATTGAACAATTCCGGCGGACTGGGAACCGCCTCGTTTATCGAGCTGATCGGGGTCTTGCTTTGGCGCAGCGCGCCCCGATTCGACCGAATTCTATAAAGCAGCTTCCGTGCCACCCATGCGCAAGACTGGCACGAATCGCGCCGGCGCTCGCCGCGACGGGGCTGCGCTGCGCGATTCCGGGGCCTGGCGCCGCACCGGCCATCAACCGGAAGCACCGCAATGGTGCAATCTTCGCGATGCGCCGCGCCCGTCGAATCATTCTGGTGCATGCGTGCAATTCTGCACTCTTTTGGTGAGCGCGTGTGCGGTGCGTCCACCGTGCCGCATGCGGACATCCGGGCCGCGGCGCCGCGCTAGAATGTTCGTTTGACCGATCAGGAGACTCCCACCATGAGTACGCTCGACCAGCTTTACGCGAAGGCCGACGAACGCCGCGCACAAGGCGCGCTCAACTACGCCGGCGCGCTGCTGCCGGTCGAGGCATTCGAACTGCTGCAGCTCGACCCGTCGGCGCGCCTCGTCGACGTGCGCACCCGTGCCGAACTCGACTGGATCGGCCGCCCGCTCGTCGGCGACGGCCAGTACCTGCACCTCGAATGGACGCGCTACCCGGGCGGCGTGCCGAACGCCGAATTCGTCAACGAACTGAAGGCGGCCATCGCGCCCGATACGCCCGTGCTGTTCCTGTGCCGCAGCGCCGCGCGCTCGAAGCTCGCCGCGGTCGCGTCGTCGCAGGCCGGCTTCACGAAGGCGTTCGACCTGCTCGAAGGCTTCGAGGGTGCAAAGGACGCCGAAGGCCACCGCAAGACGGTCGACGGCTGGTGCTTCCGCAAACTGCCATGGATCGGCGCCTGAAGGCGCACGCGCCCGACCGGTTGCGACAGCTTCATCGTCGAGCCGGGCGATGACATGCCGATAACGGGCCGCATTGCGCGGCCCGTCGCTTTTTGTACGCCCGCTCCCGGTCAGGCGCGCGACGTGTCGGGCTCGACGACGTCGCCGCCGAGCAGGTGCACGCCTTCGCGCAGCTTCACGAACGCGGCCGCGACCGCTTCCGGCTCCCCTTTCACGCCGAGGTCGATGTGACGGCGCGCGTAGATGCCGCCGCGCTCCGCATCGCCGACGCTCGGCAGGCTGAACACACGCACGCCCGGGAAGTCGCGCTCGATGCGCTCCATCAGCGGCGTGAGCGTCGATTCCGGCAGCTCGAACACGTACAGCGAGCGCTCCGCGTGCGGCGTCGCGTGATGCAGGTGCGCGTATTTCGTATCGAGCACCCATTCGATCATCGGCCAGGCCATCACCGGGAAGCCCGGCACGAAATGCAGATCGCCGACCGAGAAGCCGGGAATCCGGTTATAGCCGTTCGGGATGATCGTCGCGCCCACCGGGAACACACCCATGTTGAAGCGGTGCTGGTTCTCCGGCGAGTCGAAGTCGACCGGTTTGGCCGGATCGGCATGCGTTTCCCGGATCCGCTCCGAGATCAGCACCTTCGCTTCCGGATGCAGTTCGAGCGGCACGCCGAGCGCGGCGGCCGCGCACTGGCGCGTGTGGTCGTCCGGCGTCGCGCCGATGCCGCCCGTCGAGAACACGATGTCGCCCGACGCGATCGCGCGTGCGAGCGTCGCCGTGATGCGTGCCGGATCGTCGCCGACATATTCGGCCCAGTCGAGCGCGAGGCCGCGCGCGCCGAGCAGCTCGATGACCTTCGCCAGATGCTTGTCCTGCCGGCGGCCCGAAAGGATTTCGTCGCCGATGATGATGATGCCGATGCTCATGCCTGCCCCATGTCGATTGCGGTGGCGCGCGCGCTCGCGCGCAGGTCCTCCAGCGCGCGCAGGCAATAGTGCCCGAACCACAGCGCCGAGAAGACGAGGATGAAAGCGTAAACCCAGATCATGGCCGCCGCGACGAACGGGAACAGCACCATCATCCAGACCGACGATACCCATACGAAGGTCGGCACGGTGCCGAGCAGCCCGGTCGCGACGCCGATGCCGATCAGCGGCCAGCGATGCTGCCGCACGAGCGCGCGGCGCTCGTCGCGGCTCGCGTGCAGCGCGAGCGCGTCGTAGGTCATCACGCGGTAGGTGAGCCAGCCCCAGATCACCGGCGGCAGCAGCGCGAAGAACGGCGGGATCAGCCACAGCGGGATCGTGACGACGAGCACGACGACGCCGGCCAGCGCCGCCCACAGCGAATTGAACACGCTGCCGAAGAAAGTGCCGCCCCGCTTCGCCTCGAGCGCCGCGAACTGCCGGTTCGACAGGTGCTTGATCACGACCGGCATCGAAATCGTCGCGATCAGCAGCAGCACGGTCAGCACGATCAGCGGAATCGCGAGCGACACGACCACGAACGGCGCGACGACCGCATGCAGCTGCGACATGCCGATCATGTCGAACGCGCGATACAGCGCGGCCGTCAGCACGAAGCCGTCGAGCGCGCCGCGCGCGAGGTCCAGCAGCGTCTGCCACGAGAACCACAGCAGGACGCCCCACAGGACGGCGGAGACGAGAAACGGCATCAGGGTGAGCCAGAGCATGCGCGGGTGCAATGCGCTCGCCAATGCCCGGACGAAGGAACGCAGCAAATCGTTCATGCGAGCCTGTATCGACGGAGAAAAACGGGGAAAGGATAAACCACGCGGCCCGCATGCGCCAAAGCGCATGCGGGCCGCGTGGGAGAGCCGCTCAACGGGAGTGTGGCCGGATCAGGCCGACGCCGCGCCGCGCTTCGCGGGGGACAGGCGCCGGAAGATTCGCACGAACGCGAGGCCGTGCTGCGCCCAGAAGCCTTCGCCGTAGGACACGCCGTCGACCTGTTCGCGGATGCCGGTCGGTTCGACCGTGCGGTTCCACGACGCGGTGCCGAACATCATGTCCCACCACGGGAACAGCACGCCGAAGTTGCAGCCGTACTTGGTGCCTTCGTGGCCGTAGCCGACCGCGTGGTGGCGCCGATGGAAGATCGGGCTCACGAGCAGGCGCTCGCCGAGCCAGCCGAACGACAGCCGCGCATTCGTATGCTGGATGCTCTGCATGAAGTTCGTGAACGCGGTCAGCACGACGAACTGCGACGGCGTCACGCCGATCACGAGCGCGATCGCCGCGAAGAAGCACGACTGGATCACGTCGTCGAGCAGGTGGTTGCGGTCGTCGCACCACAGCGACATCTGCCGCTGGCTGTGGTGCACGGCGTGCAGCTCCCACCAGATGCCGAACTTGTGCTGCCAGCGGTGATACCAGTAGCCGGCGAAGTCGAGCACGACGAGATAGATCGCGAACGCGACGATCGGCTGCGAGGTCACGCCCGGCCACAGATAGTCGAGGTTGACGTTCGCGACGCCGTGCAGGCGCAGCCATGCCTGGAAGTTGTCGAATACCGGCTGCAGCGCGAAGAAGAAGAACAGCGTGTAGATGCCGAGCTTCGAGATCGCCGTATAGATCACGTCGACCCGCACCGCGCGGCGGTTCTTCCAGCGCTCGACCGGCAGCAGCGCCTCGAGCGGGCGCAGCAGCGCGAACATCAGCACCATCTGCAGCGCGCCGATGATCACCCAGTACAGCGCGTCGTAGGTGTCCTCGTCATAGTCCATCAGGTTGAACTTGAAGAG
Source organism: Burkholderia sp. GbtcB21 (assembly GCF_019091065.1). Lineage (NCBI taxonomy): Bacteria > Pseudomonadati > Pseudomonadota > Betaproteobacteria > Burkholderiales > Burkholderiaceae > Burkholderia > Burkholderia sp. GbtcB21. Next base: position 89,728 of record NZ_JAGXKA010000005.1, on the reverse strand, counting down.
GAGCGGCTGCACGACGTCGACGTACAGCCAGGTCTGGATGTCCGACACGAACGCATCGATCAGGTGCAGCATCGTTCGCCCCCGCCCGTTACGCGCCGTTCGCCGCCTTCCACGGCGCGCGGTCGTAGAAGTAGATGCCGTGCGGCGAGCGGCCGACGGAGATCGTCTGCACCAGCTTGCGCGACGCCAGGTCGATGATCCCGACCTTCTTCGCGAAGCGGAACGTCACCCACAGCGTCTTCTTGTCGGCGGACAGCTCCATGTCGTCGGGGCCCGGCAGCAGGCCGGTGATGTCGCCGACGTTGGTGAGCGTGTTCTCGTCGATGATGCTGATCGTGTTCGCGACCCGGTTCGTCACCGCGACGTGCGTGCCGTCGGCGAGCGAGCGGAAGTTGTGCGCGCCCTTGCCGGTCTGGATCGTCTTCACAACCTTCTGGTTGCGCCAGTCGACGACCGCCACGTAATCGGCGCCCGTCATCCCGACGAGCAGGTACTTGTCGTCCGGCGTGAGCCACAGGCCCGCCGGCACCTTGCCGACCGGCATCTTCCACTTGACCGTCTGGGTAGCGAGGTCGACCGCCGCGATCTCGCCGGACACCTGCAGCGACACGAGCACCGTCTTGCTGTCCTTCGTAAACGCGAGGTGGCTCGGCATCACCGCGAGCGGCAGGCGCTTCGCGATCTTCAAGTCACGGCCGTCGTAGCTGTAGATGTCGAGGCGATCGAGGCGCAGCCCGGTCGACACGAACCACTTGTGATCGGGCGAGAAGCCGAGCTGGTACGGATCCTCAATGCCTTCGACCGTGCGTTGCAGCTTGCCCGTCTTCGGATCGACGAACATCAGGCTGTTCGAGACCGAATTCGCGACGATCAGCGACGAATTGTCGGGTGCCGCCATCAGGTGGTGCGGCTCCTTGCCGGTCGGCATCGTGCCGACGACCTCGCGGGTCTGCTGATCGATCAGGGAAAGCGTCGCTTCGGCCGAATTGAGGACGATCACGTTATTCGCGTGTGCGGCGGGCGCCAGTACGGCGGCGGCCAGCGCGAGCGTGCGGCCGAGGGAAAGGAAAGTGCGCATGAAGACTCACGTCGTGGAACAACCGTCATTGTAAAACGCTCAACCGGCCTCGCCGGTTGACCGAAATCGGCGTTGCGCCACTTCGACGCATGCCGCGGCGACCGGACAGGCCGGCGCGGCATGCGCAGTACGGGCGGCCGGGGCCGGCCGCCGGTGCGGGCCTGGAAAACCGATGTTGCGCTAACGCTGCATCGACTCCCAGACCTTGTGCAGACGCTTGACAGAGACCGGCATCGGCGTGCGCAGTTCCTGCGCGAACAGCGAAATTCGCAGTTCCTCGAGCAGCCAGCGGAATTCCGCGAGCCGCGGGTCGGCGACGCCGCCGCGCTGCGACACCGCGCGCAGGTACTGCTGGGCAAGCGGCAGCAGGTCGGCTGACTGCTTCGCGTCGCGCGCCGGATCGGCCTTCAGCTTGTCGATCCGCAGCGCGATGCCCTTCAGGTAGCGCGGGAAGTGCGCAAGCTGCACGTAAGGCGTATCGATCACGAAGCGCTTGCCGACCAGTGCGGCGAGCTGCTGCTGCAGATCGGCGTGGGCCTGCGCGAACGGCTTCGCCTGCGCGAGCTTCTTCACGAGACCCGCGTATTCGGCGAGGATCTGCCCGACCAGCCGCGCGATTTCCTGCGCGAGCAGGTTCAGGCGGCTGCGGCCCTCGTCGCGCCGCGCGTGGAAGCTCGCGTCGTCGTCGGGCAGCGGGTCCTGCAGGCACGCGCGGTCGAGCGCCGTGTCGATCAGCTGGTCGCGCAGCTCGTCCTGCGTGCCGAGCGACATGTACTGCATCGCCATCTCGCGCAGGCCCGGCAGGTTCTTCTCCAGGAACTTGATCGGCTCCTTCAGCTGCAGCGCGAACAGCCGCCGCAAGCCGGCCCGGTGGATGCGCGCGGCCTCCTCCGGCGAATCGAACACCTCGACGTCGCAATGCGTGCCGCGGTCGACGAGCGCCGGGTAGCCGTACAGCGTCTGGCCGCGCCGGCGGATCTCCAGCAGCTCGGGGAGCTTGCCGAAATTCCACGTCGTCAGGTTCTCGTACAGCGCCGTCGCGCCGGCTTCCGCCGGTGCCGCCGTCTGCGGCGCCGCGCCCTTGCCGGCCTTCGCGCCGCGGCCGGCGGCACCGGCCGCGGCGGCGGGCGCCGTGGCCTGGCCGGCTGCCGGACCGGCATCGGCCTCGCCGCCGGTCGAGATCGTCGACGCCGCGGCGATCTTCTGGAACTGCTGCTGCGCCTGCGCGCCGAGTTCCTGGCGAAGCTGCGCGAGATTGCGCCCCATCGCGAGCTGGCGGCCGTGCTCGTCGATCACCTTGAAGTTCATGAACAGGTGCGCGGGCAGCGTCTCGAGCTTGAAATCGGCCGTCTTCATCGCGACCTGCGTCTCGCCGCGCACGTCGGCGATCAGCGCCTCGACGAGCCCGCCCGCGCCGAAGCGCTCGCGCCCCATCCGCTCGACGAAGCCGGCCGCGTACTCGGGCAGCGGCACGCAGTGGCGGCGCAGCTTCTGCGGCAGCGACTTCAGCAGCAGCTGCACCTTTTCCTTCAGCATCCCCGGCACGAGCCACTCGCAGCGGCGCGCGTCGACCTGGTTCAGCGCGTACAGCGGCACCGCGAGCGTCACGCCGTCGCGCGGCGTGCCGGGCTCGAAGTGGTACGTGAGCGCCATCTCGACACCGGCCATCGTCGCGCGCTTCGGGAACAGCTCGGTCGTCACGCCGGCCGCCTCGTGGCGCATCAGGTCGTCGCGCGACAGGTACAGCAGCCGCAGCTTGTCCTCGGGCTGGCCGCCCTGCTTCACCTCGTCGCGATACCAGCGCTCGAACGCGACGCCGGTGTGGATCCCTTCCGGAATCGCCTGGTCGTAGAACGCGTAGATCAGCTCGTCGTCGACCAGCACGTCCTGCCGGCGCGACTTGTGCTCGAGCTGCTCGATGTCGGCGAGCAGCTTGCGGTTGTGCGCGAAGAACGCGAGCTTCGTGTCGAACTCGCCTTCGACCAGCGCGCCGCGGATGAACAGCTCGCGCGCGCGCGCCGGATCCTGTTTGCCGAACGCGACGCGCCGGCGGTGGTAGATCGGCAGCCCGTACAGCGTCGCGCGCTCGTACGCGCTGACCTGCGCCGGGCGCTTTTCCCAGTGCGGCTCCGACAGCGATTTCTTCAGCAGGTGCGCGCCGATCTTCTCGACCCATTCGGGCTCGATCTTCGCGAGGCAGCGCGCGTACAGCCGGCTCGTCTCGACGAGCTCGGCCGCCATCACCCAGCGGCCGGCCTTCTTCGCGAGCACTGAGCCCGGCCACAGGTAGAACTTGATCCCGCGCGCGCCGAGATAGTGCGGATCGTCGTCGGCCTTCAGGCCGAGGTTGCCGAGCAGGCCCGTCAACAGGGCCAGATGGACCTGTTCGTAGGTCGCCTCGACTTCGTTGAGCCGCCAGCCGTGCTCGCGCACGACGGTCAGCAACTGCGAATGGACGTCGCGCCACTCGCGCAGCCGCAGGTGCGACAGGAAGTTCTGCCGGCACGCGTCGACCAGCTGGCGGTTCGACTTCTTGTGCGCGACGGCTTCCTCGAACCAGGCCCAGATCTTCAGCCACTGCAGGAATTCGGAACGCTCGTCGGCGAACCGGCGGTGCGCCTGGTCGGCCTGCTCCTGCGCTTCGATCGGCCGGTCGCGCGGGTCCTGCACGGACAGCGCGCTCGCGATGATCAGCACCTCGCGCAGCGACTGCTGGTCGCGCGCGGCAAGAATCATCCGGCCCACGCGCGGGTCGAGCGGCAGCCGCGCGAGTTCGCGGCCGAGCGGCGTCAGCGCGTTGTCGTCGTCGACCGCGCCGAGCTCGTTGAGCAACTGGTAGCCGTCCGCGATCGCGCGGCCCGGCGGCGGTTCGAGGAACGGGAACGATTCGATCGCCGTCAGGTGCAGCGACTTCATCCGCAGGATCACCGACGCGAGCGACGAGCGCAGGATTTCCGGATCGGTGAAGCGCGCACGCGCCTGGTAGTCGCTTTCCTCGTACAAGCGGATGCAGACGCCGTCGGCCACGCGGCCGCAGCGGCCCGCGCGCTGGTTCGCGGCGGCCTGCGAGATCGACTCGACCTGCAGTTGCTCGACCTTGTTCCGGTACGAATAGCGCTTTACGCGTGCGAGACCGGTGTCGACAACGTAGCGGATGCCCGGCACCGTCAGCGACGTTTCGGCGACGTTGGTCGCGAGCACGATGCGGCGCGCGTTCGACGCCTTGAACACCTTGTCCTGGTCGGCCGCCGAGAGTCGCGCGAACAGCGGCAGGATCTCGGTGTGCGGCGGATGGTGCTTGCGCAGCGCCTCGGCCGCCTCGCGGATCTCGCGCTCGCCGGGCAGGAACACCAGCACGTCGCCGGGGCCTTCGCGACACAGCTCGTCGACCGCGTCGACGATCGCGTCCATCAGGTCGCGCTCGGCCTCGCGCGCGGTCTTCACGCGGTCGCGGCCGGCCGTGCCTTCGGCATTTTTCACGGCCGGGCGATCCTCGGCCACCGGGCGGTAGCGCATCTCGACCGGATACAGCCGCCCGCTCACCTCGATCACGGGCGCCGGGCGCTCGTCGGTGCCGAAATGGCGCGCGAAGCGATCGGCGTCGATCGTCGCGGACGTGACGATCAGCTTCAGGTCCGGCCGCCTCGGCAGGATTTCCTTCAGGTAGCCGAGCAGGAAGTCGATGTTCAGGCTGCGCTCGTGCGCCTCGTCGATGATCAGCGTGTCGTACGCTTTCAGCAGCGGGTCGGTCTGCGTCTCCGCGAGCAGGATGCCGTCCGTCATCAGCTTCACGGACGCGCCCGGCGCAAGGTTGTCGGTAAAGCGCACCTTGTAGCCGACCACCTCGCCGAACGGCGTGCCGAGCTCCTCGGCGATCCGGCGGCCGGTCGACGACGCGGCGAGCCGGCGCGGCTGCGTATGGCCGATCAGGCCCGTGCCGCCGGCGCCGAGGCCGCGGCCGAGATCGAGACAGATCTTCGGCAACTGCGTGGTCTTGCCCGAGCCGGTTTCGCCGCAGACGATGACGATCTGATGACCGGCGATCGCGCGTGCGATTTCGTCGCGCTTGCCCGACACGGGCAGGCTCTCGGGGTACTTGATCGGCGGAACGGGATTCGGTGCGACGGCGGCGCGCGGCGGACGCTCGCGGCGCGGGGTGCGTGCATCGGGTGCGTTCGTCGTGGCCGGCTGGCGCGCATCGCCGCGGCGTTCGTCGCCGCGCGGCCCGCGTGGCCCGCGTGGCGATTGGCCCGCCTGCTTTTCCTGCTGCTGGCGCGGCGCCTGGCCCTGCTGCTGGCGCGCATCGGCCGCACCATCCGGGTGCCGGGCCGACGGCGCTTTGGCCCGCGTCGGCGCGGGACTTTTAGGTACATTCGACATGGGGGCGCATTATAATCCCGCCCATGAATTCCCAAACCGACCTCCCTCCCGCCCAGACCGGCGCCGCGACGCCGCCGGCCGCAGACGATTCGGCCGTCAGCCACGCGCAGTTCGTCGACTGGATGCGCTCCGTCGCGCCCTATATCCACAAGTTCCGCAACAGCACGTTCGTCGTGGGGTTCGGCGGAGAAGTGGTGCAGCAGGGGCTGCTGAACGCGCTCGTGTCCGACATCGCGCTGCTGCAGGCGATGGGCATCCAGATCGTGCTCGTGCACGGCTCGCGCCCGCAGGTCGAGGAGCAGCTGAGCCTGCATGGTGTCGAATCCGAGTTTTCGCACGGCCTGCGCATCACCGATGCGCGCGCGCTCGAATCCGCGAAGGAAGCGGCCGGCGAAGTGCGTCTCGACATCGAGGCCGCGATCAGCCAGGGTCTGCCGAACTCGCCGATGGCGCACGCGCACATCAGCGTCGTGTCGGGCAACTTCGTGACCGCGCGGCCGGTGGGGATTCTCGACGGGGTCGATTTCGCGCATACGGGCATCGTGCGCAAGATCGACGCCGAATCGATCCGCCATTCGCTCGCGAGCCGCAAGCTCGTGCTGCTGTCGCCGCTCGGTTTCTCGCCGACCGGCGAGGCGTTCAACCTGTCGATGGAAGACGTCGCGTCGGCCGCCGCGATCGCGCTGCGCGCCGACAAGATCGTGTTCCTGACCGACGGCCCCGGCATCGTCGACGACGAAGGCGGGCTGATCCGCGAAATGTCGCTCGACGCGGCGGCCGAGCTGCTCGATTCCGGCAACATCCAGGGCGACGACGCGTTCTTCCTGAAGCACTCGATCCGCGCGTGCCGCGGCGGCGTGACGCGTGCGCACCTGATTCCGCAATCGCTCGACGGCAGCATGCTGCTCGAACTGTTCCTGCACGACGGCGTCGGCACGATGATCTCGTACGAGAACCTCGAGAGCCTGCGCGAAGCGACGCCGGACGACGTCGGCGGCATCCTGTCGCTGATCGAGCCGCTCGAGTCGGACGGCACGCTGGTGCGCCGCGGCCGCCACCAGATCGAACGCGACATCGACCACTTCTCGGTGATCGAGCACGATGGCGTGCTGTTCGGCTGCGCGGCGCTGTATCCGTACCAGCAGGAGAAGATCGGCGAGATGGCGTGCCTGACGGTCGCGCCGGAAGCGCAGGGCTCGGGCGACGGCGAGCGCCTGCTCAAGCGCATCGAGCAGCGCGCCCGCGCGCGCGGCCTCACGCACATCTTCGTGCTCACGACGCGCACCGAGCACTGGTTCCTCAAGCGCGGTTTCGTCAAGGTCAGCGTCGACGACCTGCCGGAAGACCGCCGCAAGCTCTATAACTGGCAGCGCAAGTCGCTCGTGCTGATGAAACAGCTCTGAGCGGCGCAAGACGCCCGCCCTCCCCCAGTCCGATTACAGGAGAAGTACACGATGGCCCGTATGATTCAATGCGCGAAGCTCGGCAAGGAAGCCGAAGGTCTCGATTTCCCGCCGCTGCCGGGCGAACTCGGCAAGCGCATCTATGAAAGCGTCTCGAAGGAAGCCTGGCAGGGCTGGCTCAAGCAGCAGACGATGCTGATCAACGAAAACCGCCTGAACATGGCCGACCCGCGGGCACGCCAGTACCTGATGAAGCAGACCGAGAAGTACTTCTTCGGCGACGGCGCGGACCAGGCGTCCGGCTACGTGCCGCCGACGGAAGGCTGATGACGTGATGCGTGGAATCGGCAGCCTGCCGGCCGCCTGATCCAGAGAAAACGGCACCGTGTATCGCACGGTGCCGTTTTTCATTTTGGGTCGCGCGATCGACGCGACTCAACCGGCCGGTTTCAGCGCGCCGCCGTCGCCCGGCTGCTGCGGCCCGCCGCTCGCGCTTTCTGCGCTTCCGCCTTCGGTACCCCATTCGGCCGCATCGCTGCGCTCGGCGGTCGACAGCTCGTCCGCGCGATAGCCGGTGCGGTTCAGCAGCGCCAGCATGCAGGCGAGCGACACGAGCGCGTAAAGTCCCGACGCGACCGCGACGCCGACGATGCTGCCCGTCGAATTGAGGATCGCCTGCGCGAGCACGGGCGTACCGCCGCCGACGACGAGCGCGCTCAATTGATACGCGAGCGACAGGCCCGTGTAGCGGATGTTCGCCGGAAACACGCGCGCGAGCACGCCGCCGACCGCGCCGTAGAACATCGCGGACGGAATCGTCGAGATGCACATGCCCGCGACGGCCACCCAGTACGAGCGCGTCGCGAGCGCATGGAACATCACGGGCATCAGCACGATTTCCGGAATCAGGATCCAGCACATCGCGCGGCGCATGTCGATCTTCGACACGAACCACGCGCCGACCGGCTGCATCAGGAACTGCACGACGAGCGAGATCGACAGGATGCCGAGGAACGTGCCCTGCGCGTAGCCGAGCTCCTTGGTCGCCCACGACAGCGCGAACGTGCTGCGGAAATACGTGACGTTGATCACCGGCAGCGTGCCGGCCGCGAGCAGCACGACCACCCAGTGATCGCGCACGACCTCGCGCAGCGGCAGCTTCACCGTGCGCTTGCGCGCAAGCACGCGCTGCATGTCGGCCGATTCCTCGAGCTTCAGCCGGATCACCATGCCGATGATCACGAGCACCGCCGACAGCAGGAACGGAATGCGCCAGCCCCACATCAGGAACGACGGCGTCGGCAGCGCGCTCAGCGCGAAGAACGCGGCCGTCGCGAGCAGGTTGCCGGTGGGCGAACCCTGCTGCGCGAACGCCGCGTACAGGATGCTGCGGTGCTTGGGCGCGTTCTCGCTCGCGATCAGCACCGCGCCGCCCCACTCGCCGCCGACCGCGATGCCCTGCAGCACGCGCAGCACGACGAGTCCGGCCGGCGCCCATACGCCGATCTGCGCATAACCCGGCAGCAGGCCGATGCCGGTCGTCGCGAGGCCCATCATCACCAGCGTGATCACCAGCGCGGTCTTGCGGCCGACGCGATCGCCGAGATGCCCGAACACGATCCCGCCGAGCGGCCGCGCGGCGAAGCCGGCCCAGAACGTGACGAACGCGAGCAGCGTCGCGACGCCGGGGTCCATCGTGCTCGAAAAGAACACCTTGCCGAACACGAGTGCCGCGGCCGTGCCGTAGATGTAGAAGTCGTACCACTCGATCGTGGTGCCGACGAACGCCGCGAAGGCGGCGCGCCCGGGCCGCGGCTGCGGCTGGACGGCGGGCGGGGATTGCGGACGGCTCATCGATGTCTCCAGGTTGGTGTTCGGGGGCGCGACTGCCGCGCGCCTTTCCCGGTTGGCCGGCATTGCGCCGCCGGCCGGCGGCGTTGTGTCGGTCGGGTGCACCTAGTCGGGCGCCTGGCCGGGTGCCGTTTTCAGCACGCCGGCATCGAGCAGTTGCTGTTGAAGCGCGCGATCGACGCCGAGCCGATCGAGCACCGCGCGCGTGTCGCGGCCGAGCGCGGGCGGCGGCGTTCGATAGGTGGCCGGCGTGCGCGACAGCTTCACCGGCGACGCGGTGCCGCGATACGCACCGATCTCGACGAACAGGTTCCGGTGCAGCGCATGCGGATCGTGCGCGACGTCGGCCACCGTTCGCACCGGCCCGCACGGCACGCCGGCCGCCATCAGGTCGCGCGCGAGCGGCTCGCACGCGTGCGCGGCGAGCCGTGCTTCCAGTTCGGCCTTCAGCTCGGGCCGGTGCGCGCAGCGGCTGCGGTTGTCGACGAAACGCGGATCGCCTGCGAGCGCCGGCGCGCCGAGATGCGCGACGAGCCGCGCGAACTGCCGGTCGTTGCCGACCGCGAGGAAGATCGGCACGGTCGCCGTGCAGTAGCTGTCGTACGGCGCGATGTTCGGATGCGCGTTGCCGCTGCGCGCCGGTACGCGCCCCGAACCGAAGAAGTTCGGCAGGTGCGGATGCAGCAGCGACACGCCGCAGTCGTACAGCGCGATGTCGATCGACTGCCCGCGCCCGCTCTTCTCGCGCTCCGCGAGCGCCAGCAGGATGCCCGCGAGCGCGTTGAGCCCGGTCACCATGTCGACGATCGGCAAACCGATGCGCGTCGCGTCGCCATCACACTCGCCGTTGACGCTCATCAACCCCGCCATCGCCTGGATCACCGCGTCGTAGCCGGGCAGCCCGCCGAGCGGACCGTCCGCGCCGAAGCCCGTCACCGCGCAGTGGATCAGGCGCGGGAAGCGCGGCTGCAGGTCGCGCGCATAGTCCATCCCCCAGCGCGCGAGCGTGCCGGGCTTGAAGTTCTCGACGAGCACATCGGCGTCTTCGAGCAGGCGCCACAGGATCGCGCGCCCTTCGTCGCGCGACAGGTCGAGCGCGAGCCCTTCCTTGTTGCGGTTGACGCCCATGAAGTACCACGCGGTATCGCCGAGGAACGGCGGCCCCCAGCCGCGTGTTTCGTCGCCGTCCGGCGGCTCGATCTTGACCACCGTCGCGCCGTGGTCGGCGAGCGCCTGCGTGCAGTACGGGCCGCCGAGCACGCGGCTCAGGTCGACGACCTTCAGGCCGTCCAGCGCGCCTCGCGTCGCGTTCATCGTTCGACCTCCGGCAGCAGGTCGAGCGCCGTGTCGAGCGTGATCGGCGTGCCGCGCAGCAGCGCGTCGAATGCGGCCGATTCGTCGTCGCGCGACGCCTGCGCGAACGGATCGACCGGCAGCAGCTTGTGGCGCACGATCAAGTGCGCGAGCGCGAGGCGCCGGAAATCCGGCGCGAGCCGCACGCCCTCGCAGGCCATCAGCACGGCCGCGCTCGTGTAGTACAGCGCGGATGCGGCCTGCCGCACGCGCGAATCGTCGCCTTCGGCCGCGACCCGCGCGAGCGCATCGCATGCGCGCGCGAGAACGCGCCGCAGCGCCTCGCGGCTCGCGTCGGGCAGCGGCGCCGCGCCGAGCCGGTCGCCGAGGAACGCGCGCAGTGCGTCGAGCGCGTGCTCGCGCTGCGCGGCCCGCGCGACGTCGAGCGCGACGATGTTGCTCGTGCCCTCCCAGATCGAGCCGAGATGCGCATCGCGCACGACCCGCGCATCGCTCCACTCTTCGATGTAGCCGGTGCCGCCGCGCACTTCCATCGCGTCGCCCGTCACGCGGCGCGCATCGCGGCACGCACGGAACTTGATCAGCGGCGTCAGGATCCGCACGCAGCGCGCGGCCTGCTCGTCGCCCGCATCGGCCTGCGGCAGCAGCAGCGCGATCTGCATGAACATCGCGCGCGCGGCCTCGGCCGGCAGCAGCATCTTCATCAACTGGCGCTGCATCAGCGGCATCTCGATCAGCTTGCGGCCGAACGCTTCGCGGTGCGCGGCGACGTGCAGCGCCTCGTTCAGCGCGCGCCGCATCAGCCCCGCCGCGCGCACGCCGTTCGACAACCGCGACATGTTGATCATGTCGGCCATCTGGTGGAAACCGCGGCCGATCTCGCCGATCAGGTAGGCCTGCGCGCCTTCGAGCGCGATCTCGCCGCTCGCCATCGACCGGCTGCCGAGCTTGTCCTTCAAGCGCACGATCCGGTAACGGTTGCGCGTGCCGTCCGGCAGCGTCTTCGGCAGCAGGAACAGCGCGAGGCCCTTGATACCGTCCGGCGCGCCGTCGGGCCGCGCGAGCACCATCGCGAGATCGGCATCCGCGTTCGAGCAAAACCACTTGTCGCCCGTCAGGCGCCAGACGGTCTCGCCGTGCGCGTCGGTCTCGCGCGCCGCACGCGTCGCGATGCGGCCGACGTCGGAGCCGGCCGCCTGCTCGGTCATGAACATCGCGCCCTGGTACAGCGTGTCGAAATCGCGCGACGCGAGCATCGGCAGGTAACGCGCGACGAGCGCCGGATCGCCGAAGCGGCGCAGCGTGCGCGTCAGCGAATCGGTCATGCTGACCGGGCAGCACAGCCCGAATTCCGCCTGCACGAACAGGAACGTCAGCGCGTACTTGACGAGCGGCGGCACGGATTCGGGCTGGTGGCTCAGCGACGCGAGCCCGAGCTCCGAATACGCGACGCGTTCGAGCGCGACATACGCGGGATCCTTGTCGATCCGCTGCACGGCCTCGCCGCGCCGGTTGCGGTGCTCGAGCACGGGCGGGTGCTTGTCCGCACGCGACGCCCATTCGTCGAGCTCGCCCGACACGCGCGCGCAGAGCGCACGGAGCTGCGGCTCGAGTTCGGCATAAGGCGCGTCGCCGAGATGCAGCTTCAGCAACGCGCCGAGATCGGGATCGGCGGTGAAGAAATCGATGCCCCGGCTGTCGGGGATGTTGGATGCGCCGGTATCCGGCGTGCGGGCGGTGTCGTTCATGCGTATGTCTCCTGGGTTGCCTGCACGTCGGCCGGACCTGACGCCGCGGCGCGCGGCCAGCCTTGTGCAAAGCCTTCCGCAGAGCGTAGGCGCGCGATCGATAAGCGTCCAATACAGGATTTATCCGGTACGATAGATATCGCTTATCGATGCCGACGCCGGGAGAAGACACCATGGAACTGAGGCAGTTGCGCTACTTCGTGGCGGTTGCCGAGGAGCTGCATTTCGGGCGCGCGGCGAAGCGCCTGTTCATCTCGCAGCCGGCGCTGAGTTTCGACATCCGCAAGTTCGAGGACGCGCTCGGCGTGCAGCTCTTCTCGCGCACAAACAAGACCGTCGCGCTGACCAACGCGGGCGAGGTGCTGCTCGGCGAAGCGCGCCGGCTGCTGCTGCAGGCGGCCGAGGCCGAGCGCCTGACGGTGCGCTCCGCGTCGGGCCTCGCGGGCCGACTGCGGATCGGCTTCGTCCATTCGATGCTGTATCGCGGGCTGCCCGACGCGGTGCGGCGCTTCGAGGCCGACTACCCGGGCGTCGAGGTCGTGCTGAGCGAGATGAACACGCACGCGCAAGTGCAGGCGATCCAGCGCGGCCAGATCGATCTCGGTTATGCGCACTGGGGCCACTTCCCGCCCGAGGTCGAATCGGCGCCCGTCTATGCGGAACCGTTCGTCTGCTGCCTGCCGGCCGCGCATCCGCTCGCGCGCCGCAGGCAGGTCGCGGTCGCCGCGCTCGCGGCGGAACCGTTCATCCTGTTTCCGCGCGACGCCGCGCCGCACTATCACGACCTGATCATCGCGCAGTGCGTAAACGCCGGATTCAGCCCGCTGATCCGCCACGAGGCGCGGCTGTGGCAGACGATCCTGTCGATGGTCGAGTTCGGGATGGGCATCGCGCTGGTGCCGCGCGTGCTGCAGCAGGTGAAAAGCGACCGGCTCGCGTTCCGGCCGCTGAAGGACGCGTCGCTCGAATCGCGCACGCTCGCGCTGAAGCGCAGCGGTACCGCCGAACCGGTGGCGCTGCGCTTCGCCGACTACGTACGCGCATCGATCGACGCACTGCCCGCGCTCGCGGGCTGAGCAGGAGGCCGGATTGCGCATGCTGCATGCCACATGCGGAACGCCGGTCAATCGAACGGCACCGCGCGACGGTTCGATCCTCGATCTCGTCGAGCCGTCGACGGCCGGCTGACCGATCGTTGCGCGGGCCTGAAAAAAATTTGCAGAAAGGGCTTTACGAACCCCAAAAGCTCTGACATAATTTCAGCTTCTTTGGGCGGTTAGCTCAGCGGTAGAGCACTGCCTTCACACGGCAGGGGTCACTGGTTCGATCCCAGTACCGCCCACCAAAGAATATTCCGGGGTGTTCCTGGAACATCCTGAAACCCGCTTAGCTGAAAGGCTTAGCGGGTTTTTTTATTCCCGGGAATTCCGGAAAACGCCAACGGCAGCCGGGGGTATGTGGGGGTATTTTTAGGGGTACGCGCCGCGAAATGCTGCGCCTCCGTTCGGAGATACCCCCATGCCGCTCACCGACATCGCAATAAGGAACGCTAAGGCCGGCGACAAGCCGCAGAAGCTGTTTGACGGTGGCGGTCTGTTCCTACTCGTCACGCCAACGGGACAGCGCTACTGGCGATTCAAGTACCGAATCGCCGGTAAGGAAAAGTTGCTCGCGCTTGGCGTCTATCCAGACGTATCGCTACAAGCGGCACGCAAGAAACGCGATGACTCCCGCGAGAAGCTGGCGGCAGGCATCGATCCCGGCGAAGCCAAGAAAGCGGACAAACGCGCCGCCCGCCTCGCCGCCGCGACGAGTTTCGAAGCCGTCGCGCGCGAGTGGTTCAACAAGCATTCGCCCGGATGGGCAAAAAGCCATTCGAGCAAGATCATTGCCCGCTTCGAGAACGATGTGTTCCCTTGGCTCGGGAAGCGACCTATCTCCGAAATTCAGCCGGCCGAGGTGTTCGACGTTATCCGCAGAATCGAAGCTCGCGGGACGCTCGACACGGCCCACCGGGCAAAACAGAACTGCGGCCAAGTATTCCGATATGCCGTCGCAACCGGTCGTGCAACGCGCGACGTAACAGCCGACCTTCGGGGCGCGCTTCCGCCGATTCAACAAAAGCACTTCGCGGCCATCACGGACCCCGGCAAGGTGGGCGAGTTGTTGCGCGCATTCGACGGTTTCGGCGGCACGTTTCCGGTTCAGTGCGCGCTCAAGCTCGCGCCGATGCTATTCCGTCGCCCGGGCGAGTTGCGCGCCGCCGAATGGTCGGAAATCGACTTGGACAACGCGACGTGGGAAATTGATGGCGCACGCATGAAACGCAACAAAGCGGACAAGATGGACGGTGGAGCGCATATCGTCCCGCTGCCGAATCAGGCCGTCGCCATCCTTCGCGAATTGCACGCGTTGACCGGTGGCGGACGTTATGTATTCCCCGGGGCACGCGACCGGAATCGACCAATGAGCGAGGCAACGATTAACGCCGCGCTGCGCCGGCTCGGCTACGATACGCGCACCGAAGTCACTGGCCACGGCTTTCGGGCGACGGCACGCACCATCATGGTCGAAGTGCTCGGTGTCGCGGTCGAGGTGATCGAATCACAACTATCCCATACCGTGAAAGACCCGCTCGGACGCGCGTATAACCGCACGACCTTCCTGCCTCAGCGTCGCGAAATGATGCAGAAATGGGCGGACTACCTCGACCGACTCAAGGCTGGTGCGGAAGTCATCCCTTTCAGCACGGCGACACGGTAGCCGCGAAATATTACCCCTGCCCGCGCGTCGATTTAACGAACGCCGCATAGGGATTGTCGGCCGGCACCGGTGGCGGTGCATCGATCGCTTGCCGGCCACGCGGGCTTAGGCCAAACGCATCGAGCAGACGGGCCGCTTGCGCGCGTGCGTCGCTCAGCGCGCGCAGCGCCGGATGCGCCTTGCTTCCGCCAGTTCCGGTTGCAATCGTCAACCCTTCACGGTCCAGCGTCTCGCGCAACCGCACCTCCGTTGCCAAAGTTTCGGCAAGCAGTTCGAGCGCGCGCAGGTCGGACGCGCTCAATAGACCCAAGCTCACGACGAGCGGCGCGACGCGGACCCATTCCGCAGCCGCACGCGATGACATACCTGCCGGCGGCGGCGGTGCGATGTCCAATTGCTCGGCCGCAATGCCTTTGAGGCGGTCAGCGCGCAAGGTTCCTGCGAGCGCCTTGATTGCATTCGATTTGCGCGGCATGACTTCTCCGGAAAATTTGACTTGCTACAGATGGCCGGGGGAGCCCAATAACAATTTCAAGCCTCACGCGGCAAAGTCAAGTGCAGCCGTGAAATCGACCACCTATTGTTGAACTGGGTTCGTCTGCTCGGTCGACGGTATGGCAAGGGGATCAAATGCTCCGATTTGTATGCCCGCCTTCCGAAGCATATCAAGCTTCTCTGGAATGCGTGTTCCCCAATATTCTGAATCACGCATCCACGGATGCCGTTGCGCGAAAATCTCACCCATACTCGCTAAAAGCATTTCTCGGAATCGTGTCAACTGGCCTTGACGATTACCCCACAATGCGCGTGACACTACATCATCGTCATAGCTGCGGATGCAGGCATCTACTTGCGCTAGTGTACGAAATCCCATCTCGACCAAATGGTCGGCCTCCAAGTCGTAACTGAATTTATCGTGACGAGCGTCAGAACCAAGTTTTCCGTCAAGATAAGCTTTAAGAGCATCAGGGGTAATTTCGATTTCTTCCAACTGCCCCTGCTTAACCGACTGCCGCGCGTCCTCTCTAAGCTTCTGATCGGCCTCCTGCAGAGATTCAAACTCCCTATCAGCTAGCTCAAGCATCCCTGCGAGCGCAATAAAGCGTCGCCGAATGCTATTAGGAATGACTGCTTCATTTTTGTACTGAATGTCGTGCTCCATTTCCGCCCAAGCATGTTGCAGAAGCGTACGCACCTGAATCTCAAAGACCAATCCCTTAAAGCGCGAATATTCGGAAAGTTGAATGCGCGCCTCGTTAAACGTTACCAGAAAATGGAAGCTCTGATACCCAAATTTCCCTTGACTAATGAGCACCTCAGATTTGTCCTGAAACTCAATAACATTGAACTCGCGGTTTATTACCTCTCGCACATTTGCAACAACCTTGGGAAGAAATGTGATGATTCGGACACCCGCCAGATCGGTTATCTGAGATATTGGATCTGAATATTTTGGCAAATTTGGATCCGTATCTGACGGCTTGACAGCTTTTTCAGAAAAGCTCGCAACCGTCTTCGCACGCGCCTGAATGGAGTGAACGGAAACTTGACTCACTGACAAGGCGCGCTCCAGAACACCTTTTGCCGTTCCCGCCAGATCGGAGAAGGTGCCGTGTAGGTCTCGATATTTTTCGATCGCATTCGCCTTATGCGCGTCGAAGTCAAATTGCGGCGCTTCGGCCACCGTTTGATTGGAGTTTTTTTCGTCTGCCATGCTTGCCCCGAAAGCTGAACTATTGTGCCGTTACTCAGAGTATGCCCTAAGCGGCTGGGATTATCATGCGGGCCCCGCATGGCCCGTGGAGACAGTCCCAATTGTCTTCAAAGCGATTTTTCTTCTGAGGCGAGCACGTCTGATCGAAAAGGTTCGGTACGCGACTTTCCGCTCCGACACGCTTACACAGGGAGGGTTGAAAATTTGGTTTCTCGCCTGACTTCGCGAAAATTCGACTTCCGCCACGATCATCGGCGCAGACGCGCTAGAGATTGCCTACCCCCTACCCCTCCTCATACGATCACGCAGACGTCCGCAAAGCCAGTCACGAGGGCTGAGTGCGTCGACTGAGGGGCAAACGCATCGGCGTGTGCGCCGCCCGACAAAAACGCCCGCATTCAGAGACATTCGTGCCGCGCTCGGTCGCAGCGCGCGCCCGCAAATCCGAAGAAACGAATCTAACGCCCGCTGCCCGATTAAGTTGTCCGCCCTTCAACTGCCGCCCGCACATCCGGCGGTCTCGCGTAGAGCGCGCTGCCTCGTATTGACGGCTCGATATGGCTCGCTTCCGCGGGGCTTCGACTATCGCCCCGCGTAATGCGCAAGGTGTGTACTGCTTACATACCTGCCGCATCCGGGGGCATCGCATAAACGACGTAGGATTGTCTCGGTCGCCTCATGCGATGCCGTCCAGGGAGGAGGCGTTATAGGCGATAACAGCCGGCTCCGCTCAATTTATCGAACACTTACGCTATTCCGGCAGACCAAGCTTCTTCTCCAGGCTTTTCACGAGCGCGTCGATAGAATTGCGTTTGTGCAAATTGAGGGAATTTGCAGGATTTTTTGCGACCACCTCGGCAACGACGGCTTTCAATTGAGCCTCCACCCGGGTATTCCATAATTTCCCTTGTTTCTCAAAACATGCCTTCGCTCGGTCTGACCACTTCGCGTTCCCTCGAAATGCTGTATCCGTTAGATCGACATCGAATTCCTCCAACACTCGCTGCTCATAGACGGCTCTTTCAAAGCAATCTTCGAGTTCAGAGGCCGGCATGCCTTTGCAATTGACAAATGTAACGTCAGCCAGTTTTATTGTTTTCTCATCTTCCGCTTTTTTGTATGCCTTCGTTCCAGCATCGTCATTATCCAGAAGGACATGCGTAACACAAAGCGCATTTGAAAGCAATGTGAGCTTGTAAGAAAGATTGCCAGCCCCACCAATCGGCTCGATAATAAGATTGTGCTGCCTAAGCGCCTTGGCGATAATTGGGCTTTCGGCTGCAAGAATCGGTCCCAGCGCGATCACATCCTCATCCCCTTCAACAACCAATACATTACTTGCATTAACAAGATTATCGGAAGCTCTAATACCTAGCAGGCGGCGAATCGAGGCAATATCCTTTGCCGATTTTGCGCTATTCGAATCTATAAGGATATTGCTACCGACACTGGATCGATCAACGAAGAGTGGGCAGTGCGTCGTGATAACGACTTGGTTGTTCTTAGAAAGTTTTTCTATCACGTCGCGCAGACCATGCATCGCCCCCGGATGGAGATGGGACTCTGGCTCTTCGATCGCGATGACCGAAGCTCCATTAGGCTTCTTCTTGTCCTTCAGCAGCCCCAGGGCAGCGAGGCTCTTTACGCCATCTCCCTTATATTCAAGAAGCGTGGGCGAGCCGTCATCAATCTCGACTCGACATTGATTTCTTAGAGCGGTCCGTCGCGCAGACTGCGGAATTCTAACCGATACGTTTTTGACGTTTGGAAGAAAATCCGCCAATGAATTCTTTATCGACTCAGACACACGTTCTAGGATCGGCTGCTGTAGATCGGTAATCTTTTGCAGCGCCGCGATGTACTCACCGTTTTCCTCAAGCTCGGCCAATTCGGTCGACAACATTTCCTGCACGACTGAAAGCGCCTCATCCTCCGTCCTAATAGCCGGGATATAATTAAATTCAATTCTATCCGCGATATAGCGCGCGATCTTATTTGATTTTGCTGAGAGAGCATTGCCGCCAGGCCCACGCTTTGGAACGTGAATGTCGGCGGCATTTGTTTTCCCAAATTTTATTTCAATCGGCAACGTTCCATTTAGGCCACTCTTAATCTCGTCACGAAACTCCATCACCTCATCATCATCCAGAGAAAACTCAAGACGGAATACCGATTCCGTACCTCGCGCTCGCCCTTGCAAAGATATCGGAAAATCCCGCCGCCAAAGGTAGCGCTGATTATCTCGAGATTCGACACGAATCGGGTCGCCGGCGTGCGCAGTTAGAGCCTTCATGGCAATACTTAGAGCACGTAAGAGATTCGACTTACCTTCGTTATTTTTTCCAATCAGAACTGTAGAGTCCTTTATTGCTATCTTGTGAGCGCCCGTTATGCTTCTGAAATTGGAAACCGAAAATGAGATTAATCGCATTGGTCTACTCGATGACGTTGTTTTTGGTGGCTAGGACGCGACCATGTGACGATCGCCCCACCCCATTTTACGTTCAATTCATCAGCCTATATCGCATCAAGATGCACATGCACTCTTGTCCGAAGAGTTGCAACCGTAGATTGGCGCTGCCCATCGGGCGACGGTCGACACGGAACAACTGTTCGTCTGTTCACAAATGTCTCTCTTACCGTGCACAGCGACGCGCTTGCGTTTGACGTGGTACACCCGCCGGCGAAGCGCGCGCGGCCGTATCAAGTGCCGGGTGCACTTCGACGATCCAAAGCGGCACATGCGGCGGCTTCCGCATGGACGGCTTCGAGTCGCTCGCAAAAGTAGGCTGTGTTCGGCAACAAGTCGGCCAGCGGTCCCCGTATTGCCCGCGCAAGCACATCGTCGCGATGTGCGCTCGTCCAACGCTCAAGCGCCGATAGTTCCTCTACCATGCGAATCAGTTCGGCGCGCATCCGATGCACATCGTCCCGGCTAAGGTATGGCCCCCACGGCAGATACAGCCCACCGTCTGGATCGTGGAGCGCACCCACACAATCGGCGGGGATCGACTCGGCGTCGTCCGCGGCGGCGCGAAGGTGTTCGACGATTTCCGGTTTATGCGCGATTACGTCTGCCCGGATCGCATCGCGAGCGTCCTTCGGGCCATTCATCCGCACGATCTCGCCGTCGAGCCGAAGGCGAACCCCAAGCGATTCCGCCTTGCCCAAAATCTGCGCAACGCTACTCATACCCCCTCCCCGTCATCGTCGGTCGCGCTTTTTTCGCTCTCCGACGAATCCCCCGCTTTTGCCGCTACTTCGCCACCGACCTTAACCAACAAGGATTTGGCGGTAGCGGAAACGTGTTCGGTAGCGCTACCCGATTCCGCGTCCGCTACCGGCAAACACACGCCAACATTGGAAGGTAGCGAAGTAGCTGACGAATCCGGAGTAGCGGACAGGTAGCGAGAAAATGCTTCGTCGAATTGCTCAGCGCGGTAGCCCTTTCGGACATCGGCGTAGCCGAACTTGATATTTGCGCTTGTGATGCCGTATTTGGACAGCTTCTCGGATAGCTGCCGGGGTATCATCGGCTTGCCGCGATTCCAAGTTGCCCACGGTTTTTCCTCGTCGTCGCTCAAGTACCCCAAGAGGTCGACGGAAGAGATACGCCGCATCTTGCACGTCTCGAATACATCCCGGATGTCCGCGAGCAATTCTGCCCCGGAACTTTGTGCAACGGCCCCGTTGCTGCACAGCTTGAGTGCCGCGCGGCGAGCAACTTCGGGCCAATTCCCCCCGGCGAGATCGGCGACCGCAAACAGCGGCTCCCAATTGTCTTGATCCCGGTCGCTGAGCGCATCGGGCAATTCGGGACGGGATGCGCGAACTGCTTCGGCATAGTCCTCCGCCCATCGCGCCAGCTTCGCACGCAGCGCGTCGAACAGGCCAGGTTCCGCGTGCCGCAAGCGCTCCGCTGTCTCGTGCGGCAATTTGCGGCGCATCTGCGCGACCACGGCGCGACTCGTGATCGTTTCCGCCAGCCGGTCGGCATTGATGCCGGCGAGCGCCTTAAACCCGAAAACGTTGAAGCGCTTCGGCTCGAAGTCATCGCCCACGGCCACGCTGCGCCAGACGAACGCCGAATCGCGCGTATGCCCTGCGTTCATCAAGCCGCGCAAGTCCTCGGCATCCTTCGTCAGCACGGTCTCGATCTCATCCACGAGTAACGTCGGCTGATACTTTTCGATCATACGAAACAAGACCGACTGCGAAATGCTCGCCGCCTGCGCCGGACGGGGCACCATGCGGCCAACAACAGTGAGGAATTGCGTCTTGCCGCACGCCTTTTCCGGAGCATTGATGAGCAGAATCGGGCACACGCTAACGTGATCGACCAGCCACGCAGCGACACACCACAGTACGGCGGCGGTTACCGTCTCAGAATCGCAGACGATGAAACGGCGGATCGTGTGCGCCATCTCGGACAGCAGAGCGCCCCCGTCGACGGGCTCGTGCCACGGCTCAACGTCCTGAAACGGCACGGCGTTGTCAATTTCGATCTCGCCGCGTGCCGCCTTCACCATCTGGTCGAGCGTCGCGGGCCGCACGTTCAAGCGCCCTGCTTCGTCCTTGCGCACGCGGTCATACTGCATCGGCGGCAGCGCCGCGAGCCAAGCAATGGCCTCATCGTCCGATTTAGCGGGTACAGCCTCATCGGCAGGCGCATCGCTAGCGATCTGCGTCGCAACGGACGTACCGGCGTTTTCCAACTCGGTGACGATTTTCGGCAGCGCCAAAACATCATCTGCGCTCGGTTGCCGGCCGAGCGCGACGATCCAGTCCATCACGTCGCCCGCTGCCGGCAGGCCAAGCGCAGCCACATCGATGCGTGCCACCGAACAGCCCAGCGGTACGAGCTTCGCCGCCACGTCCTCGGCGTACTTCGCGCCAGGTACGTCGTGATCCGCCCACAGGATGACGTGACGGCGAGCGAGCGGCAACCAGTTCGCCCCGTCCGCGCTCGTCGCTCCGCCGGACGTGACTGCAACAAACCGGCCCGCGCCGATTCGGGTCAGCGCATCGACCTTTTGCTCGCCCTCGGCAACGAGCACCGGCACGTTCGAATTCGCGCTCAGGTCGTGCAATCCGTACAACAACTTCCCGCCGTCCTGTTTCGGCTCGCCATGCTTCCAGCCCGTGCCGTCATTCCAGAAAGGGCGAACGAATTTTTCGTGGCCGCCGCTAGCGTCCGGCTTGTGCATTCGCACGCGGCCGTAAAGGATCGAGCCGTCCGATTGGCGATACAAATGCAGGGCGACGGGTACAAAGCCCTCGCTCTTCTTGAAGTCGAACAGATGGCCGGCTGCCCTCCTGTAATCCGCATCGGTCAAAATCAGCTTCTCGGTCGATTCGCTCATTTCGCCTCCCACATGCCCAACTCGCGGGCTGCTGCAACGAACGTCAGCCCGCGCGCGCGGCGGAACAGTTCCAACACGTCACCGCCGGTCGCGCCGCAAGCAAAGCAACGCCAATTGCCGCGCTCAAGGTGGATCGAAAGGCTCGGATGCGTCTCCCCGTGGATCGGACAACGCACTTGCGCGTAGCCCGACCCGTTCGGCTTTGAGGGGTGCAGGTGCAGGTGCGCCAGCACGTCGGCGACGGACGGCACACGGTCGCGGCGAAAGCAGGTCATTTGTTAGACCTCCGCGCGGAAACTGGCGGGATCAGCGATCCACGCATCGATGTCAGCGCGTCGCCATGCGACCGAGCGAGCGCCGATACGGACGTTTTGCGGGAACGTGCCCGCGCGCATCTTTGCGTAAATCGAGGAACGGGGCAGGCCGGTTTCAATCTCGACCTGCTTGCGGCGGACGAGCGCCTGTTTGATCTCAGCCATTTGAGGCTCCGCTAGAACGTTCCGGGCCATTCCCGGAACACGGAGCCAACGCTAAACATGGCAACTCTTGGCAGTCACGCCGCAATCACGGCGCATTTCTGGATAAGGCTAGGCGCCTAATCGCGGCAACTATGGTGGCAACTAACGCTGGTTGGTTGCCGCGCCCGGAAACGGTGATGCGACCTTCTTTTTGGCGTATTTGGCACATAACGTGCTGACGTATTGGTGAGATACACCGAACTCATACCCCAACTTCCGGTGCGTCTCACCCAGCCTTGCCCGCTGCACAATTTCGTCGCGCTGTGCGTCGGTCAGCTTTCGTCCATTCGATTTGCGAGCGTGCTCGCTCGCAAGCGCCGGGATCGAGACGTCGTCGTTCTTGCACGTGCGCATACCAACATTGATGATCGCGGCATGGGTGCGCAGGGAGTCCCACGCCTCGCCCTCGTGAATGTTCCCGGACAGATCATCCTTCTTGAAGCGTTCCCGAATTTTGTTGAGCGCTTCGCGGAACATTTCTGCATCGGGAGCCGCGATCGTTTCCATTCGCTCGACGAACCCATCTACCTCCCACAGATTTGCGCCAGCGAACAAAGCGCTCTCCGGATGAAACGCCGACACGCCGAGCATGATGGCAAGGCTTTGATTTTTCGGATCAAGATATTCGCAAGTACCATCGCGCCGTTTCCGACGCTGCGCCGATGAATGGCCGATCCAGTTCCCCTCTTTCGCCATATCACGCCCTTCTTGCACGGCCTTCATTAGCTGGAACCTCCGCCGGGCCGGTGAAGGGGCCGGCGTTCGCTCCGTGGAGCTAGGCGAAGGCAGTAGACAATTTAGCGGGTTCGGGGACATAACGCACGCTCAACCGAAAATTCGCGCCCCACGCGAAACGACCACGCGCACGACATGGGCACGGATGAAAACCACTTGTGTAAGACCGGGCAACCATCGTCATCTGGGGGTATTTCTGGGGGTATGTTTGCGCTTGATGGTCGGCCACGTCCATATTTGAGATGGCTTGTGAGGGGCAATTTCAGGGAAGTACCGCCACCAAAGAATTCAAGGGCCTGCGTCTCACGACGCAGGCCCTTTTCGTTTTGGCGTCGCGCTCGTCGAATCGCGCGCATCCGGACAGCGGTGCCGACGCGGCACCGCATCCATATGGCGCCAACTTACCGCGCGCACCCCACCCGCTCCGCCGTCGCATCAAACGCGCGCGTCGCCTTGTCGACGATCTCGTCGACCTCCGCCTCGCGAATCACGAGCGGCGGCGACAGCAGCATCCGGTCGCCGGTCGCACGCATGATCAGGTTGCCGTTGAAGCAGAAGTCGCGGCAGATCGTGCCGATATCGACATCCGCACCGAACCGCTCGCGCCTGCCGCGGTCGCGCGCAAGCTGAACGCCCGCGACCAGCCCCGTTCCCGCAATCTCCCCGACGATCGGATGGTCGCCCAGCGCGTCGCGCAGCCGGCGCTGGAAATACGGACCGATGTCGCTCTTCACGCGTTCGACGATCCCTTCGTCGCGCAGCAGCTTCAGGTTCGCGACCGCGACGGCCGCGGCGACCGGGTGGCCCGAGTACGTGAGGCCGTGGTTGAATTCGCCGTTGTCGATGATCGGCCGTGCCACCCGCTCGTGGATCCCGACCGCACCCATCGGCACATAACCCGACGTGAGGCCCTTCGCCATCGTGATCAGGTCCGGCTCGAAGCCGAAGTGCTGGTGTGCGAACCATTCGCCGGTGCGGCCGAAGCCGCCGATCACTTCGTCGGCGGCCAGCAGGATGTCGTACTTGCGGCAGATCCGCTGGATTTCCGGCCAGTACGTCGACGGCGGGAAGATCACGCCGCCCGCGCCCTGGAACGGCTCGCCGATGAACGCCGCGACGTTCTCCGCGCCGAGTTCGAGAATCTTCGCTTCGAGCTGCTGCGCACGCGCGAGGCCGAACGCTTCCGGCGTTTCGCCCGGCTGTGCTTCGCCGAAGAAATACGGCTGGTCGATATGCACGATGTGCTCGACCTTCGACGGCATCTGCTCGTGCATATAGCCCATGCCGCCGAGCGTGGCGCCCGCGATCGTCGAGCCGTGGTAGCCGTTCTTGCGCGAGATCACGTACTTCTTCTGCGGCTTGCCCTGCACGCGCCAGTACTGATGCACGAGGCGCAGCACGGTGTCGTTGCCTTCCGAGCCGCTGTTGCAGTAGAAGAAGTGGTTGAAGCCGGCGGGCGTCACTTCCGCGAGCATCGCGGAAAGCTCGATCACCGGCGGGTGCGTCGTCTTGAAGAACGTATTGTAGAACGGCAGTTCCTGCAGCTGGCGATACGCGGCGTCGGCGAGTTCCTTGCGGCCGTAGCCGACGTTCACGCACCAGAGGCCGGCCATCCCGTCGATGACCTTGTTGCCGTCCGAGTCCCACAGGTAGACGCCGTCGGCCTTCACGATCACGCGGCTGCCCGCGCGGTTCAGCGCGCCCATGTCCGAGAACGGGTGGATGTGGTGCGCGGCGTCGAGCGCGCGATATTCGGCGGTCGTGTGCGCGGCCGGTCGCGGTGAAACGGCTTCGTTTCGGTCGGTCATGTTTCCTCCGTAAAGCAGTGCCGCACGCTCATACGTGCAGCAGCAGATGCCGGCGTTCCCACGAGCTGATCACGCGGAAGAACGCTTCGTATTCGGTTTCCTTCAACGCCAGGTAGGCCTTCACGAACTTGTCGCCGAGGATGCCGGCGAGCGGCTCGCACGCGGCCATCAACGAGATGCCCTCCTCGAGATTGCGCGGCAGCTGGTACGGCAGGTCGTAACCGTCCGATGCGATCGGCTCGGTCGGCGCGAGCTGCTGCGTCATGCCGAGATAACCGGCGGCGAGCGTCGCCGCGAACGCGAGGTACGGGTTGCAGTCGACGCCCGGAATCCGGTTCTCGATGCGTCGCGCCACCGGGCTCGACTGCGGGATGCGGAAGCCGACCGTGCGGTTGTCGTAGCCCCACTGCACGTTGATCGGCGCGGCCATGAAGCGCGACAGCCGGCGATACGAGTTGATGTACGGCGCGAAGATCGGCATCAGCGCCGGCGTGTATTTCTGCAGCCCCGCGAGATAGCTGTGGAACAGCGGCGACACGGCGCCGTCTTCGTCGGCGAACAGGTTGCGCCCCGTGCGCGCATCGGCAAGGCTCTGGTGGATATGCATCGCGGACCCCGGCTCGTTTTCCATCGGCTTGGCCATGAACGTCGCGTACATGTTGTGCCGCAGCGCAGCCTCGCGCACCGTGCGCTTGAACAGGAACACCTGGTCGGCCAGCGGCAGCGCGTCGCCGTGCACGAAATTGATCTCCATCTGCGCGGCGCCGACTTCGTGGATCAGCGTCTCGATATCGAGGCCCTGCATCTCGCAGTACTCGTAGATGTCCTCGAACAGCGGATCGAACTCGTTGACGGCCTCGATCGAATACGACTGGCGGCCGGTCTCCGCGCGCCCCGTACGGCCGACCGGCGGACGCAGCGGCAGGTCGGGATCGGCGTTCATGTCGACCAGATAGAACTCGAGTTCCGGTGCGACCACGGGCTTCCAGCCCTTCGCGTCGTACAGCTCGAGCACGCGGCGCAGCACGTAGCGCGGCGAGATCTCGACGGGCGAGCCGTCGAAATGCACGCAGTCGTGGATCACCTGCGCGGTCGGATCGACAGCCCACGGAATCAGGCAGATCGTCGACGGATCGGGCACGCACACCATGTCGGGATCGGTCACGCCGGTCAGCGAGCCGTCCTCCGGATAGTCGCCGGTGACGGTCTGTACCATCACGGCCTGCGGCAGCCGCATCGATTCGCCGGATTCGAATTTGTTGCGCGGGATGATCTTGCCGCGCGCGATGCCGGCCATGTCGGGAATGATCGCCTCGACCTCGGTGATGCGGTGTTGTCGCAGGAATTCGCTCAGTTCGGGTTGCATGATCGGCCTCTTTCAGTCGACGTCGGATGCGGCCGGCGACGGCGTCGCGCCGCCGGCCGCATGAATGCGATGCGACATGCGCGCGCGGCACGCCGCGCCGAATGCCGCGAAGATGTCGCGCGACAGCGGCTGTTCCGCGAAACGCCATTCGGGATGCCACTGCACGCCGAGCGCGAATGCGCGCGCGCCGCGCACGCTGACGGCCTCGACCAGTCCGTCGGGCGCGCTCGCTTCGACGACAAGCCCCGCGCCGAGACGCTCGATGCCCTGGTCGTGCAGCGAATTGACCGTCGCCTCGTGCGCGCCGCGCGCGACCCGCTGCAGCAGGCCGCCCGGCGCGAGCTGCACGACGTGCGCGGGGCCGTACTGCCGTTCGAGCGGATCGGCCGCCCGCTCGCGATGGTCGTCGAAGCCGGTCGTCGCGTGCAGCCGCTGATGCAGCGTGCCACCGTACGCGACGTTCAGCTCCTGCATGCCGCGGCAGATCGCGAGCACCGGCACGCCCGCGTCGATCGCCGCGCGGATCAGCGGCAGCGCGGTCGCATCGCGCGCGGGATCGTGCAGCGTGTCGGGCGCGCTCGCAGTGCCGCCGTAATGATGCGGCTCGACGTTCGAATAGCTGCCGGTGAACAGCAGCCCGTCGACCGCCGCGACAATCGCATCGGCCGGCTGGCGCGCGCCGAGCGCGGGCAGCACGAACACAAGCGCGCCAGCGCCGTCGACGAGCGCGGCAAGGTACTTCTCGCCCGCCGTGTGATTCGGATGCGCACCGCGCAGGATGCGGTCGGCGGTGACGGCTACGATCGGGCGCACACGCATGGGCGTTTCTCCGGTGATCGCGCGCAACTCGCGCGCGCGGGACGACAAGGGTCCGCGGTTGCGCCGCACGCGCGCACCACGACGCGACGCATGGGCATGCGCGATCCCGCCGCGCGGACGATGCGGCAACAGGCGATGCGGCCCGGGACGAAAGCGGAAAAGGACGCTAGGGCAACAACGATGCGCTGCCGTCGCACTGCACCGCGCTGAACACGTGCGCGGTCACGAGGTTGTAGCGGCGCAGGCCGCGATGGGAAACAGCGAAGAAACGAGGCTCGCGTAAAGGGGCGGCACGCGTGCCGCGATCAGCATGCCGGATCGGCCCGGCCTGAGGCGGCGCGCCCGCCGACGGACTTCGGGTCCGGCGTATCGAAGGGCTGGCGGCTTTCACGATCGTACTCGACTGACTGACGGATGCAGGACACGTGTCGCGATGAAGCGCATGCGGCAATGCCGCGCGGCGACACGTCGGCAAGGTGTCTCGCAACGGATTCCGGCACGGTGCAACCATGATCGATGGCTCCGCCGCCGGTGCGCGTGCGAGACGACTTCCTGACATTCAGCTTATATCACCTAAAAATTGCGTCAAATTTTCAGGTCCCGATGACGATATCGATCAGACAAAAAAACGGCATCGATCGCCGGGATCGATGCCGTGTTGTGCATTGCGTCGGCGCGGATACTGCGCGCCGGCGGGCTGTCGCCCGCTGCTCCGCCGCGCCGCCGCAAGCGGGCGGGCCGTGCTCAGCGATACGCGAGCGCGGTTTCGACGAGCGTCTGCAGCAGCGGCACGATCCGCGCTGCACGCGCTTCGTCGTACGCGTACGGACGCGCCTCTTCCATGTAGGTGATCTGCGACAGCTCGAGCTGCACGGCTTCTACACCGGTGTCGGGCACGCCATAGTGACGCGTGATGTAGCCGCCCTTGAAGCGCCCGTTCGCGACGGCCGTATAACCGCCATGTGCGAGCACGCGCTCGGCCAGCGCCTCCGCGAGGCCCGGTGCTGCGCTCGCGCCGCCCGACGTGCCGAAGTTGAAGTCCGGCAGGCGGCCTTCGAAGAAGCGCGGCACGTGCGAGCGGATCGAATGCGCCTCCCACACGAGCACGCGGCCGTGCTCGCGCTTCAGGCGCGCGACTTCGCCCTGCAGCGCGTCGTGATACGGACGCCAGTAAAGGTCGCGGCGACGCATGATCTCGTCGTTGCCGGGCAGCGCGTTCGCCGGATACAGCGGCGCCTTGTCGAACGTATCGACCGGCACGAGCCCCGTCGTGTCCTGCCCCGGATACAGGTTCTCGTTGTCGGGCGGACGGTTCAGGTCGACGACGTAACGCGCATGCGACGGCACGAGGATCGATGCGCCGAGGCCCGCCGCGAACCCGTACAGCCGCTCGAGATGCCAGTCGCAATCGTCGACGAAGCGCGCGTCGGGCGTCATCGTCGCGGCGATGTCGTCGGGGATGTACGTGCCTGCGTGCGGAATCGAGATCAGCAGCGGCAGCGTGCCCTGCTTCAGCGTAATTACAGCCGGTTGTTCAGTCATGTCGCATCACCGTTAGAGTCTGCCGGCGCACGCGGGCGGCGTGCGCCGGTTGCCGCGCGTCAGCGCAGCAGTTGCGCCAGCGCGGCGCGGTAGTCTGCATACGCGACGGTTTCGTCGCGATGGCGGCGGCCGCTCACGACGCGCTCGCCGCCCGTGTAGACGTCGAGCACGGGCGTCTCGCCCTGCTCGGCGAACACGATGCCCGACAGCCAGGACGCGCTGCCGTGCTCGGCGATCGCCGGATGATCGGGATCGAGCACGAGCCAGTCGGCGCGACAGCCTTCGCGCAGCGCACCGACACGCCGCCCGCTGGCCTGCGCGCCGCCCGCGAGCGATGCATCGAACAGGCGATCGGCGACATGCGCCTGCGTGTCGCTCGCCAGCACGTTACGCGCGCGGTGCACGAGCCGCTGCCCGTATTCGAGCAGGCGCAGTTCCGCGCGCCAGTCGACCGATGCGTGGCTGTCCGAGCCGACGCCGATCACGCCACCCTGCGCGAGATAGTCGACGGCCGGGAACACACCGTCGCCGAGGTTTGCTTCAGTTGTCAGGCACAGGCCGGCGACCGCGCGACGCTTCGCG
Organism: Burkholderia sp. GbtcB21; assembly: GCF_019091065.1. Lineage (NCBI taxonomy): Bacteria > Pseudomonadati > Pseudomonadota > Betaproteobacteria > Burkholderiales > Burkholderiaceae > Burkholderia > Burkholderia sp. GbtcB21. The sequence continues at coordinate 60,744 of NZ_JAGXKA010000005.1, read as the reverse complement.
AGCGCTGCGGTTTCGGCCGCGTCGATGTGCGTCGCATGCACGAGGCACCAGCGCGCATCGACGTCGAAGCGATCGAGCAGCCATTGCACGGGGCGCGCCCCGTATGTACGGACGCAATCGTCGACTTCGGCCGTCTGCTCGGCGATATGGATATGCACGGGCGCGTCGTCGGGCAGCCCGTCGAGCAGTGCGCGCAGCCCGTTCTCGGACACCGCGCGCAGCGAGTGCGGCGCGACGCCGTAGCGCAGCCCGCCGTGCTCGGGCGCGGCGCGACGCATGGCGTCGAGCAGTTCGAGCAGGCCTTCGGGCGTATTGATGAAGCGGCGCTGGTCGTCGCGCGGCGGCTTGTTGCCGAAGCCCGCGAACTGGTACGACACGGGCAGCATCGTGATGCCGATGCCGGCCGAGCGCGCGGCGTCGACCACGCGCGTGCCGAGTTCCGCAATCTGCGGATAGCGCGAACCGTCCTGCGCGTGATGCACGTAGTGGAATTCGCACACCGACGTGTAGCCGCACTTGAGCATCTCGACATACAGCCAGCGCGCGACCGCCGCGAGCGCGTCGGGCGTGATCTTCAGTGCGAAACGGTACATCAGGTCGCGCCAGCTCCAGAAGCTGTCGGCGGGATTCGCGCGGTATTCGGTGAGCCCTGCCATCGCGCGCTGGAATGCGTGCGAATGCAGGTTCGGCATGCCGGGCAGCACCGGCCCGGCCGCACGCGCGACGCCTGCCGGTGCGTCGGTGTCGGGCGTCACTTCGGTCAGCGTGCCGGCTGCGTCCCAGCGCAGCAGCACGTTGCGGCGCCAGCCATCGGGCAGGTAGGCATGGTCCGCGAACAACATGGTGTCGGTCATTGCGAGTCCTCATTGACCGGAATCGACGCTCCAGCATTCGATCCGATCCCATTCCACGGTTGGCAGGTGCCGGCGCATCGGCGCTGGCTCGTGCCCCGTTGCAGTCGACCGGACCGCACGTGCTTCAGCGCCTGGTCCGGTTCCATGCAAATCTATCCGTTCATCCGGCGAAACACGGTCGCGCCGCCGCGCACGACCTGCTCGCACAGCGGCCGGCCGATCCAGTAGGCGAGCTCCGACAGCGAACCGACCGACCACGCGGCAAAGTCGGCCTGACGCCCCACCTCGAGCGCACCGTGCCGATCCGCGCGGCCGAGCGCCGCGGCCGCATGGCGCGTGACGCCCTGCAGCACCTCGGGCACCGTCATGCGGAACAGCGTGCAGCCCATGTTCAACGTCAGCAGCAGCGATTCGAGCGGCGACGTGCCGGGGTTGTGATCGGTCGCGAGCGCGATCGGCACGCCGTGCTTGCGCAGCAGCTCGATCGGCGGCATTTGCGTTTCGCGGATGAAGTAATACGCACCGGGTAGCAGCACGGCGACCGTACCGGCCGCCTTCATCGCCTCGATGCCGGCTTCGTCGAGAAATTCGAGGTGGTCGGCGGACAGCGCGCGGTAGCGCGCGGCAAGTGCCGTGCCGCCCGCGTTCGACAGTTGCTCCGCATGCAGCTTCACCGGCAGCCCGCGCCGCGTCGCGGCCTCGAACACGCGCTCGGTCTGCGCGAGCGAAAAGCCGATGCGTTCGCAGAACACGTCGACCGCGTCGACGAGCCCCTCGTCGGCCAGCGTCGGCAGCATCCGTTCGCACACTTCGTCGATGTATGCATCCGCGCGGCCTGCATATTCGGGCGGCAGCGCATGCGCGCCGAGGAAGGTCGTGTAGACGCTGACCGGGAAGCGTTCGCCGAGCTGGCGCGCGACGCGCAGCATCTTGCGCTCGCTCGCGAGGTCGAGCCCGTAGCCCGACTTGATCTCGATCGCGGTCACGCCTTCGGCGAGCAGCGGCTGCAGGCGCGCGGCGGCCTGCACGAACAGCGTCGTCTCGTCGGACGCGCGCGTCGCGCGCACCGTCGACACGATCCCGCCGCCCTGCCGTGCGATTTCCTCGTAGCTGACGCCCGCGAGGCGCTGCGCGAATTCGTCGGCGCGCGTGCCGCCGTATACGAGGTGCGTATGGCAGTCGACGAGGCCCGGCGTCACCCACGCGCCGTGCAGATCCTCGCGCTGCCAGTGCGCATGATCGTGCGGCAGCGCGGACAACGCGCCGAGCCAGGCGATCGTGCCGGTTTCGTCGACGGCGATCGCCGCATCGTCGATCGTCTCGTCGGGATGGCCGTGCGGACACAGCCTCAGGTGATGCCAGACAGTCGGTTTCATGCGTTCAGCCTCGTTCGCCGACGGCGAGCGAGACGGCAAGCAGCGCGCCGCCCCCGCTCACGACGACGTCAAACGCACGCCGCGGCCCGTCGAGCCGCAGCGTGTCCATTTCTTCCAGTGCGTAGTGCGTGCCGTCGATTTCGACGCCGACCTCACCGGTCGCGCAAAACAGCAGCACGGTATCGGCACGCTCGATGCGATGCGCGCCTGCGCGCCATACGTCGAGCGCGCCGCGCGCGGCCGAACGGCGCGTCATCAGGTTGAAGTCGCGCGTCGCGCCGTCGTGCAGCGTCGCGTCGATCGCCGTCTCGCCCGCGAAATCCGCGCGCGCCAGCGGCGTATCGAGCACGTGGCGTGCACCGCCCGCTTCGACAAGCGTCATGCCCGCGCCGGACAGCAGCACCAGCGTGCGGTCGATCCCGTCGAAACGCGAGAACGGCCCGGCCGCGCCGACGTCCGCGACGCTCACGCGCCACGCGAATGCGTCGAGCGCGGCGCCGGGCGGGAATGCACCGATCTCGCGCGTCACGCCGCCGCCGTTCTTCCACGGCGACGCGACGAGATCCGCTGCGCGGATCATCGCGGCGGCCAGCGTCGCGTTCACCGGCGCCTGAGCGAGCGCCGTCATGCTCAGCGGCCGAGCATCGGCAGCTTCAGGCCGGCTTCGCGGGCCGTCTGCTGCGCGAGTTCGTAGCCGGCATCCGCATGGCGCATCACGCCCGTCGCCGGGTCGTTCAGCAGCACGCGGCCGAGACGCTCGTGCGCTTCAGCCGTACCGTCGGCGACGATCACGACGCCCGAGTGCTGCGAGAAGCCCATGCCGACGCCGCCGCCATGGTGCAGCGACACCCACGATGCGCCGCCTGCCGTGTTCAGCAGTGCGTTCAGCAGCGGCCAGTCGCTGACCGCGTCCGAACCGTCCTTCATCGATTCCGTCTCGCGGTTCGGGCTTGCGACCGAACCCGTGTCGAGGTGGTCGCGGCCGATCACGATCGGTGCCTTCAGTTCGCCGTTCTTCACCATCTCGTTGAACGCCTGGCCGAGGCGGTAGCGATCCTTCACGCCGACCCAGCAGATCCGTGCCGGCAGGCCCTGGAACGCGATGCGCTCGCGTGCCATGTCGAGCCAGTTGTGCAGGTGCGGATCGTCGGGGATCAGCTCCTTCACCTTCTGATCGGTCTTGTAGATGTCCTCCGGATCGCCGGACAGCGCGACCCAGCGGAACGGGCCCTTGCCTTCGCAGAACAGCGGGCGGATGTACGCCGGCACGAAGCCCGGGAAGTCGAACGCGTTCTCGACGCCCATTTCCAGCGCCATCTGGCGGATGTTGTTGCCGTAGTCGAGCGTCGCCGCGCCACGGTCCTGCAATGCCAGCATCGCGCGCACCTGGACGGCCATCGACTGCTTCGCGACCTTCACGATGCTCTGCGGATCGACCTTCTGCGCTTCGCGCCATTGCGCGACGGTCCAGCCCTGCGGCAGGTAGCCGTTGATCGGGTCGTGCGCGCTCGTCTGGTCGGTCACGCAATCCGGCGTGATGCCGCGCTCGACGAGTTCCGCGAACACGTCGGCCGCATTGCCGAGCAGGCCGATCGACACCGGCTTGCCCGTGCGCTTCGCTTCGTCGATCATGCCGAGCGCCTCGTCGAGCGTCGTCGCCTTCTTGTCGACGTAGCGCGTCTTCAGGCGGAAGTCGATACGCGTCTCGTCGCATTCGACCGCGATCATCGAGAAGCCGGCCATCGTCGCGGCCAGCGGCTGCGCGCCGCCCATCCCGCCCAGGCCGCCCGTCAGGATCCAGCGGCCCGACGGATCGCCGTTGAAGTGCTGGTTCGCAACCGAGAAGAATGTTTCATAGGTGCCCTGCACGATGCCCTGGCTGCCGATGTAGATCCAGCTGCCGGCCGTCATCTGGCCGTACATCATCAGGCCCTTGCGGTCGAGTTCGTGGAAGTGATCCCACGTCGCCCAGTGCGGCACGAGGTTCGAGTTCGCGAGCAGCACGCGCGGCGCATCCTTGTGCGTGCGGAACACACCGACCGGCTTGCCCGATTGAATCAGCAGCGTCTCGTTCTCTTCGAGATCCTTCAGCGACGCGAGAATCTGGTCGTAGCATTCCCAGTTGCGCGCCGCGCGGCCGATGCCGCCGTACACGACGAGCGCGTGCGGATGCTCGGCGACTTCCGGATCCAGGTTGTTCTGGATCATCCGGTAGGCCGCTTCGGCCAGCCAGGTCTTGCAGGTCTTCTCGCTGCCGCGCGGCGCGCGGATCGTGCGCGTCGGATCGAGACGGGGATCGATGTGTTTCGGATGGTTCATGACGACTGCTCCCGAAGGAAAATGAATATCAAATAGGAATCAGAAATGCCCGGTGAAGCGATAACGGCTGCCGGGATGCCACAGATTCGCCACCGAGGCGACGACGCCCTGCGACCAGGTGCGCCGATGTAAAACCAGACACGGCTCGACGTCGTCCATCCGCAGCTGCTCGCGCCGCTCCGGCGCCGGGGCCGCCGCTTCGATCCGGTACTCGACGCGCTGCAGCGGAGCCGCGCGCATCAGGTACAGGTTCGGCGTCGTGTTCGTGAAATCCTGCTCGGCGTAATCCGGCGCGACCGCCGGATTCACCCATCGTTCTTCGAGCTGCACCGGCTCGTCGTTCTCGAAGTGCAGCACCTGCGAATGAAACAGCTTCGTGCGCACGGCCACCTGCATCTCGTCGGCGAGCGCGTCGTCGGCGCGGATCGTCTCGAGGCCGAGCACGCTGGCGTGATACGCATGCCCGCGCGCGCCGACCTCCTCCGAGATGCTGCGGATCGCCACCAGCGTCGACTCGTACTTCGGCCGCGCGACGTAGGTGCCCGCGCCCTTCATGCGCGTGAGCACCTGCTCGGCCGTCAACTCGCGCAGCGCGCGGTTGACGGTCATGCGCGCAACCTTGAACTCGCGCGCCAGCTCGTTCTCGGACGGCACCTGGTCGCCCTCCTCCCACTCGCCGGCGTGGATGCGGCCCAGGATGAAATCCTTGATCTCCTGGTAGACCGGCGCGCTCATCGGCTTACTGTTCCGATGCGAACGAGAACGGGCTGATCTTCGCGAACGCGCGTTCGCCGACCAGCTGCGCGATCGCCGCGATGTCCGGCGCGAAGTAGTGGTCGAGCTCGTAGTGCGCGACCTTGCTGCGGATCGTTTCCATCGCGGGCGCCAGCTTCGGGCTCGTGTGATACGGCGCGCGCAGGTCGACGCCCTGCGCGGCGGCCAGCAGTTCGATCGCGAGGATGTGCTTCGTGTTGTCCGCGATGTCGGCGAGCTTGCGCGCGGCGAACGTCGCCATCGACACGTGGTCTTCCTGGTTCGCGGAAGTCGGCAGCGAGTCGACCGACGCCGGATGGGCGAGCGTCTTGTTTTCCGACGCCAGCGCGGCAGCCGTCACGTGCGCGATCATGAAGCCCGAGTTCACGCCGCCGTCCCGCACGAGGAACGGGGGCAGGCCCGACAGCGTCGCGTCGATCAGCAGCGCGATGCGGCGCTCGGCCAGCGCGCCGATTTCCGCTGCGGCCAGCGCGAGGTTGTCGGCTGCGAACGCGACCGGCTCGGCGTGGAAGTTGCCGCCCGACAGCACTTCGCCGGTGTCCGGGAAGATCAGCGGGTTGTCCGACACGGCGTTCGCTTCGATCAGCAGCACGTCGGCCGCATGGCGCATCTGGTCCAGGCACGCGCCCATCACCTGCGGCTGGCAGCGCAGGCTGTACGGATCCTGCACCTTGTCGCAGTCGCGGTGCGACTGGTTGATCGGCGAGCCTTCGAGCAGGTCGCGGTACGACGCGGCCGCGTCGATCTGGCCTTGATGGCCGCGCAGTTCGTGGATGCGCGCGTCGAACGGCTTCACCGAGCCGGCGGCCGCGTCGACCGACAGCGCACCCGCGACGAGCGCGGTGCGGTACAGGTCTTCGATCGAGAACATGTTGTCGAGCGCCAGCGCCGTGGATGCCTGCGTGCCGTTCAGCAGCGCGAGGCCTTCCTTCGCCTGCAGCGTCAGCGGCGCGAGGCCCGCGACGCGCAGGCCGTCGAGCGCGCTGGCACGCTCGCCGCGGATGAACACTTCGCCGACGCCGAGCAGCACGGCCGACATGTGCGCGAGCGGCGCGAGGTCGCCCGATGCGCCGACCGAACCCTTGACCGGGATCAGCGGCAGCACGTCCGCGTTGAACAGCTTGATCAGCGCGTCCATCACTTCGCGGCGGATGCCCGAGTGGCCGCGGCCGAGGCTCGACAGCTTCAGCGCCATCAGCAGGCGCACCGACGAGCGCGCCATCGGCTCGCCGACGCCGACCGCGTGCGACAGCACGAGGTTCTTCTGCAGCAGTTCGAGCTGGTCGTGCGGGATGTGCGTGCTGGCCAGGCGGCCGAAGCCCGTGTTGATGCCGTAGGCCGGCTCGCCCTTCGCAGCGATGTCGGCAACGGCCTTCGCGCCGGCGTCGATCTTCGCGAAGCTGGCCGGGTCGAGCGTCAGTTGCACGGATTCGCGTGCGATCCGGCGCAGTTGCGGGAGGGTCAAATGGCCGGGGGTCAACGTAATCATGTGAGCAATCCTGTCTAGACAAGTTCGGAATGGATTGAAGTGTAGCCAGCCAAACTTGTCTAGACAACCCGTTTTTCGCCGATTTCGACTTGGGAGTTTCCCTGATGTCCGGCGTGGCCTGACGGGCCGGCCCGAAGAACCCTGGCATTAACATATGTTGCAATTATTTTGTCTTTGGCAACATACGGATCACTATTCGCCAAGGAGCCCCGCCATGACCTTCCCGCCGCGGTTCGCCGCCCTGTTCCGCCGCAGCCTGCTCGTCGCCGCGTGCACGCTCGCGTGCGGCGCATCGCTCGCCGCCGAGCCGCTGTCGGGCACGCTCGAGAAGATCCGGCAGAGCAACCTGATCTCGATCGGCCATCGCGAAACGTCGGTGCCGTTCTCCTATGTCGACGCGGGCGGCAAGGTGATCGGCTTCTCGCAGGACCTGTGCGACCGCGTGATCGCCGCGGTGAAGGCGCGCACCGGCAAGCCCGACCTGCAGGTGCGCTTCATCCCGGTCACGTCGCAGAACCGCATCCCGCTCGTGCAGAACGGCATCGTCGACCTCGAATGCGGCGTGACCACGAACCTGGCCGCGCGCCATGCGCAGGTCGCGTTCTCGACCACCTTCTTCGTCGCGACGACGCGCCTGCTGACGCGCACGACGTCGGGCATCCGCGACTTCTCCGACCTCGCCGGCAAGACGGTCGTGACGAACCAGGGCACGACGTCCGAACGCCTGCTGCGCAAGATGAACGAGGAAAAGAAGCTGAACATGCAGGTCATCAGCGCGAAGGACTACGGCGAAGGACGCCTCACGCTCGAATCGGGCCGCGCGGCCGCGTACATGATGGACGACGTGCTGCTCGCGGGCGTGCGCCAGCTCGCCGCGAAGCCGGCCGACTGGCAGATCGTCGGCACGCCGCAATCGTCGGAAGCCTACGGGTTCATGCTGCGCAAGGACGATCCGCAGTTCAAGGCGCTCGTCGACGGCGTGCTCGTGCAACTGATGAAGCGCGGCGAGATCGACGCGCTGTACGACAAGTGGTTCATGAAGCCGGTGCCGCCGAAGGGGCTGTCGTTCGACTTCCCGATGAGCGACGTGATCAGGGCGCGCTACGCGGCGCCGAACGACACGCCGCTCGAATGAACGCCGCTCGTTGACGCCGGTTCACGCGCGCGTCCACGCGACGCATGCCGCGTAGCCGGGCGCCGCGTCGACCCACGCCGCGTCGAACGCCGCGACGCCGGCGGCGGGCGCGGCCGGCTCGACGATCGTCGTCGCCGGTGTCGCCGCATCGCGCGGCGGCACGACCGCGAACGCGCGCAGCCCGCCGCCGATGCCGGTGCCGAGCGCCTTGAGCAGCGCCTCCTTCGCGGACCAGACTCGCATGAATTCGCCGGCGCGCGCGTCGGGCGGCAGGCCGTCGAGATACGCGGCCTCGGCCGGCGCGCAGACTTCGCTCGTCAGCGCACGCCAGTCGGTCGTGCGGCTGCAGGATTCGATGTCGACGCCGACACGGCCCGCGGGCACCCACGCGAGCAGTGCATGATCGCCCGCGTGCGACACGTTGAAATCGAGCGTCGTGCCATGCGCGGGGTCCGGCGACGGCCGCCCCGCTTCGTCGACGACGATCGCGACCGCGTGCGGCGCGACACCGAGGGCCGCGCCGAGCACGTCGCGCAGCGCGGCGCGCGTCGCGGCGCTGCGCACCGCATCCTCGTGCCGCATGAAGCGTGCGGCCCGTGCACGCTCGGCATCGCTGAGCGCCGCATACGCGGGCGACGCCAGCGGCACGCGCCAGTCGAAATCGATGCGCGCGATCCGCACGCCGGCGCGGGACGCGGCGGCCGGCACGTCGAGCGCATGCATGCGCCACGCACGGGGGGGGGCGACCGGGGAAGCGGAATCGGACGGAATGGACATCGGCACGCGGCAGCCTGGGCTGTGGAATGAAACGTCCGATGTTAATCGATCGCGCCGGCGCACGAACCGGCATGTGCGCGGATTGCCGCGCCCGCATCGAACTGCTCGAGGAAGGTGCCGTGAGCCGCACGGCGCTGCCCGCGCGCTTCGCGGGGCTGTCTGCGCCGATGCTCGCGATCGGTACCGAACGACGGATGCTTCACGAACGACACTCGAAGGCCGCGCGCAACAACGTGCCGCGTAGGCACCCCATTGCGCGGCCGCCCCGCTTCATCCGTTCGCGGCAACGCCCGGCACGCCGCCACCCGTCAACCGAGCACGCGACGCCGGATGCAGCGCGTGCACGCTGCCCGGCGCATCGGCCGGCAGCACGCCGTGTTGCAGCCAGTACAGCGCGACGGGCCACAGCGTGTCGGTGAAGCGGCTGTGGAAAAACGCGAAATGGCCGATCGCGTCGACGCCGATGTCGGCCGGCGCAATCCGCAGGTGCGTGACGTCGCTGCCCGTGTAGTAACCGACCAGCCGCTCGATTGCGTCGATCGTGCCGAACGCGTCGTCATCGGTACCGATCGCGAGCATCGGTGCCGACAGCCCCGCGAAGCGCGCGGGTAGCGCCGCACGGCTCACGGCTCCTTCCTCGAACAGGCCGCCGACGTAGCCGTCCTCGAAACGCGGCCGCGAACGCGCCCACGACAGCGCGATGCCGCGCGGTGTGTCCTCCATCCAGCCGAGCCGCTTCGCGGGCACGTAGCCGAACACGGCCGCGAGCGCCGGCATCGCGACATGCCACTTCCACCACATGCGCCGCCGCTCGGCCGGCAGGTAATCGCGCCAGTACGCATACTGCGCGCCGACGGTCACCGCATGCCGCACGTGCACGTTCGATGCCGCGAGCCCGAGCACGCAGCCGCCGATGCTGTGCGCGACGACGTCGATCGGCTGGCCCGGAAACGCGTCGTGTGCGTATTGCAGCGCGGCCTCGCAATCGAGCTGCCCCCAGTCGAGCCAGTTCGCGCGCAGCTTCGCGAGCCGCGCCGGGCGCGACCCGCCGATGCCGCGATAGTCGTAGACGAGCACGTCGCGCCCCTGCGCGAACAGCCAGGCCGCGAAACGGAAGTAATAGTCGCAGCGCACCGACGTCGCGCAATTGACGACCGTCACGGGCCGCGCCGCACCGCCGCCGCGATGGCGCCACACATGGCCGCGCAATGCATAACCGTCGGCCGCGCGCAGCGTCACGGGCTCGGGCGGCAACGCGCCCGCCGCGCGACTGCCCGGTGCCGCTCCGTCTCCTTCGTTCGAAATCGTCATCCTGTCTCCTGTCGATCGCAGTTAGCGCTTTAGCGCTTACTCTGGTCCCATGCTTTGCGGTCGGCCAGAGTCAGCGCTTCAGCGCCCGCTCCGGCCCCGTGCTTCACGCTCCGAGCCGGCGCGAGCCACCGCCCGCGCCCATCGGCTAGCCTCCATTGAACTTGACGCGTGCCGCGTTCTCAACCAATCTTCCTGCTCCGTTCGCATGAGTCACGCGCATGTCAACGCCTCTCGTCCGCCTCCCGTCGCTCGACCTGGTCCGCGGTTTCGTCGCCGTCGGCCGCCGCATGAGCATCACGCTCGCCGCGCAGGACCTGTGCGTCACGCAGTCGGCGGTCAGCCGCCAGGTGCATGCGCTCGAAGCGCATCTCGGCGTCGTGCTGCTGCAGCGCGGCTACCGGAAGATCGCGTTCACGCCGGAAGGCGAACGGCTGTTCCGCGTCGCGGATGCGGCGCTGCACAGCCTGCAGGACACCGTCGCGTCGCTCGCCGCCTCGCGCGAACGCCAGCCCGTCACGATCACCGCGAGCATCGGCGTCACCGCGCTGTGGCTGCTGCCGCGACTCGGGCGGCTGCAGGCGCGCCTGCCGGAGATCGACCTGCGCGTCGCCGCGAACGACAAGGTACTCGATTTGCGCGCCGAGGGCATCGACCTCGGCATCCGCTATTGCCCGCGCGACCGCGCGCCGGCCGGCGCGCTGCGCCTGTTCGACGAGATCGTCGTGCCGGTCGGGCATCCCGCGCTCGCCGCGCGGCCTGTCACGAGCGCGGCCGCAATCGCCGACCACGTGCTGCTCGAATTCGACGGGCCGCCGCAACCGCAATTGCAGTGGCGCACGCACCTGCACGCGGCCGGGCTCGGCGACGCGCGCCCCAAAGGCGTGCTGCGCTTCAACCAGTACGACCAGGTGATCCAGGCCGCGATCGCGGGCCAGGGTGTCGCGCTCGGCCGGCTCGCGCTGGTCTCGCCGATGCTCGCGGACGGGCGGCTCGCGGTGCTCGGGCCGCACACGCAGGCGCTGTCGGATGCGTACGGCTACTGGCTGTTCCAGCACGATCCGGCCCCGCGCCGCGAAGTCGCCGACGTGCGCGACTGGATGCTCGCCGAAGCGGCCGAATGCGATACCGCGATGCGCGCGCACGACATGGCGTCGACGTAAGCCGGCGCAGGCTTTCCGGATGACCGTGACCACGGCCGGCCGCCGCCACCTCGCCCGGCCGCACCCCGTCACATTCCCTACACGCATGCCAACCTGACCGAATGATCGCTTGAGCGACGCCGTACCCGATCGTCTAATCGGATCGAGCGCGGCCGTTTCGCCGCGCGCCCACATCCGGAGACACGCATGACCCCGATCGAGCAGGAAGTCCGGCGCCGCTGGCTGCCCGTGCTGGCGGGCGGCCTGATCATGGGCGCCGCGCTCGGCATCCGCCATGTGCAGGGCCTGTTCCTCGCGCCCGTATCGCTCGACCATGGCTGGTCGCGCGAAGCGTTCGGGCTCGCACTGGCGCTGCAGAACCTGATCTGGGGCGTCGCGCAGCCGTTCACGGGGATGGTCGCCGACCGCTTCGGCTCGGTGCGCGTGATCGTCGCCGGGATGCTGCTGTATGCGGCCGGGCTCGTCACGATGGCGCTCGCGGCGTCGACCGGCATGTTCACGGTCGGCGCCGGGCTCGTGATCGGCATCGCACTGTCGGGATCGGCATTCGCATCGATCTACGGCGCGCTGAGCCGCCTGTTTCCGCCCGACCGGCGCGGCTGGGCGCTCGGCGTTGCCGGCGCGATCGGCGGGCTCGGCCAGTTCTGCATGGTGCCCGTCGCGCAGGAACTGATCGGCGGTATCGGCTGGCGGCACGCATTCGTCGCGCTGGCGCTCGTCGCGGCGCTGCTCGCGCCGCTCGCCGTGCTGCTGCGCGACCGGCCCGCGCATACGGCCGCCGCCGCCGGCCCCGACCAGTCGATCGGCGAAGCAGTGCGCGAGGCGTTCGCGCATCGCGGCTTCTGGCTGCTGAATGCGGGCTTCTTCGCGTGCGGCTTCCAGCTCGCGTTCATCGCGACGCATCTGCCCGCGTACCTGCTCGACCACGGGCTGCCGGCGCGCCACGCGAGCGTCGCGCTCGCGCTGATCGCATTGACCAACGTGGCCGGCACCTATGCATGCGGGCATCTCGGCGGGCTGCTGCGGCGCAAGTACGTGCTGTCGGTGCTGTACCTCGTGCGCGCATTCGCGATGGCCGCGTTCGTCGTCGTGCCGCTGTCGCCCGCGAGCGTCTACGTGTTCGCGGCCGTGATGGGGTTCACCTGGCTCGGCACGGTGCCGCTGACGAACGGCGTGATCTCGCAGGTGTTCGGCGTGCGCTACATCGCGACGTTGTTCGGTTTCGTGTTCTTCGGCCACCAGCTCGGCAGCTTCTTCGGCGTCTGGCTCGGTGCGATCGTGTACGACGCGACGCATTCGTACCTGCCGCTGTGGATCGGTTCGATCGCGCTCGGCGTGCTCGCAGCGCTTCTGCACCTGCCGATCGACGACGCGCGTGTCGCGCGCCCGGCATCGGGCAACGCGGCATGGGCATGATCCGCGCGGCGCTGGCGGCCGGCACGCTCGCGTTCGTCGCGTGGTGCGGCGCGGCCTACTTCGATTCGGGTATCGCGTACGCGCTGCTCGAACGCGTCGCGTTCTGCAACTGACGCGGCGAACCGTACCGCGCGGGCAGACGATCAGCGACGTTTCGGCAATGCAGCCAGCGCATCGAGCGCGCGAACGCGCGCGGCGGCGTGATCGACGAGCGGTGCCGGATAGTCGACGCCGAGCCGCACACCGGCCGCGTCGAGCTGCAGCGGTGACGCTTCCCACGGCGCGTGGATCGACGCGGTGTCGAGGCTCGCGAGTTCGGGCACCCAGCGCCGCACGTATGCGCCGTCCGGGTCGAACTTCTCGCCCTGCGCGACCGGGTTGAAGATGCGGAAATACGGCGCGGCGTCGGCGCCGCAGCCGGCCACCCACTGCCAGCTCGCCGCGTTGTTCGCGGGATCGGCGTCGACCAGCGTGTCCCAGAACCACGCTTCGCCCGCGCGCCAGTCGATCAGCAGATGCTTGACCAGGAACGACGCGACGACCATCCGCACACGGTTGTGCATCCAGCCGGTCGTCCACAGCTCGCGCAGGCCCGCATCGACGAGCGGATAGCCGGTCCGGCCGCGCTGCCACGCGCGCAGCGCCGCGGCATCGTCACGCCACGGCATCGCGTCGAACTGCGCGCGGAAGTTGTCGGTCGCGAGCGCCGGGAAGTGATACAGCAGCGCGTAGCTGAATTCGCGCCAGCCGAGCTCGCTCAGGAACTTGTCGGCGCCCGCAACGTACGCCGCGCCGCCTGCATTCTCTGCGCCCTGCACCGCGTGCCACACCTGTCGCGGCGATACGTTGCCGAAGCGCAGGAACGGCGACAGCCGGCTCGTCGCGGGCCGGTCGGGACGATCGCGCGCATCCGCGTAGCCGGCAAGCGATGCCGTCAGGAACGCGTCGAGCCGTTGATGCGCACCGGCCTCGTCGGGCGCGGGCCATGCGTCGCGCAGGCCGCCGGCCCAGTCCGGCACGGGCGCGCGCAATGCGAGCGCGTCGAGCGCCAGCGCACGGCCACGCACGGTTTCAGGCCATGGTTGAAACACGATCCGTTCCGGCTCCGGCAGCGGCGCGGCGACCGTGCGGTCGCGGCGCACCGCGCGCCAGTACGCGGTGAACACCTGGTACGGCGCACCGCTGCCCGTCAGCACCTCCCACGGCTCGTTCAGCAGGCTGCCGTTACTGCTCTCGACCTTGACGCCGCGTGCCTTGAGCGACGCCTTCAGCGCCGCGTCGGCGTCGCGTTGCGGCTGCGCGTAGCGGCGGTTCCAGTACACGGCGGCCGCGCCCGTGTCGTGTACGACGCGCTCGATCTCGCGCTGCGCGTCGCCGCGCAACAGCAGCAGGCGCCCGCCGTGACGCGCGAGCGCGGCGTCGAGCCCGGCCAGCGACCCGTGCAGCCACCAGCGCGCTGCGCCGCCCGGCGGGCGCCCCGAACCGGCGCCCGTATCGTCGACGAACACGCACACGAGCGGCCGGCCTGACTCGACCGCGCGCGTCAGCGCGGGCTGGTCGGTCACGCGCAGATCGTCGCGAAACCAGACGATCGCGGGAGCAACGGACGACTTGGCGGGCACGGGCACCTCGATGCGGAAAGCGGAACAGGATGCGTATTGTCGCGGCTATGCCACACGGTGTCGACGCTCGACATGCCGACGTGCCGATGACGGCGACGGCCATCGCACCGCGTCGCGTGCCCGGTGAAACGCGTTAGTCCATTCCGACGATTCTTCGCCGCGTCCGCCGGCCTACGCTCGATGTCGGGTGCATCTGCACCGCGATGCGCGGTACGTGCCGGCCGTGTTCGCAGGTGCGACCGGCTGATTCGGCTGATCAGGCCACGGCGCGCGCGTCGCCGATCGCTTCGTCAATCGAGCCGGAACGCCGCCTCGAAACGCGCGGCGAATGCGTCGAACTCGGTTTCCGGCAGATGGTTGATGCCGCCCGCGCGCTTGCGCCCGCCGCCGGTCGCAAAGCCGCGGCAGAACTCGTCGGCGCCGAGCGGCCGGCCGTCGGGCACGCGCACGCTGACGACGAGCCCGCCATCGGCGCGCGGCGACAGCACCGCGAGCGCCGCATGCGGCGCGTTGCGCATTCGTTCGTTCGCGAGCATCCCGGTCGCGCGCCGCGCCCACGGTTGATCAGGCATCCGTACCAGCGTCGCGCCCGGCACCTCGCGCAGCGGCGCAAGCGCGCATGCGCGCGCCATGTCGTCGCGGTAGCCGTCGCGCAGTGCGGCGAACACGGCGGTCCCGCGCACGAAATCGAGCGGATCGACGCACGGCAACATCGCGTCGGCGAGCGCCGCCGGATCGAAGTGCAGATCGCCGATGCAATCGCCGTATGCGTTGTAGTTCAGGTAGAGCCCGAGTTCGGCGAGCGTGCAGCGTTCGGCGTCGTCGATCCCTTGCTCGCGCGCGAGCGCGTCGCCGAGCGCCGGCAGTTCGTCGCCGAATGCCGCGACGATCGCCCAGCGCACATGCCGGCCGCCGAGATGGCGGTTCACGAGCGCGCTCGTGCAGACATCAGCCGCCGTGTCGATATGCGCGTGAAAGCCCGGATCGGCGGGTAGCTCGCCTGCGAAGTGATGATCGAAATAGCGGACTGTCGCCCCTTCGCGCAGCAATCGCGCGCACGCGTCGCGGTTCTGATCGTGCGACACGTCGAGCACGGTGACACGATCGCCGGCCCGCGCATCGATCCGCTCGAGCAGCCGGATGTCGCGCTTCACGCCGGTCACGAGCGTGCCGCGCACGCCTTCCGCGAGCCGCAGTTGCTGAAGCGCGCACAGGCCGTCCGCATCGCCGTTGAACGCGAAGAAGTGCCGTCCATGGTGGTTGTCCTGCATGTTCCGTCGCTCCGTCTTCAGCATGAAATCGCCGCCGTTCGCGCACATGCCATGCACACCGAGCGCGCGAGCCCGGTATTTTGCCGCAACCGCGCGCGCTCTCGATACAGCGTAGCCGGATTCACCTGCAAATGGCTTGCAGCGCACATGCCCACGATAGTCATACGTCATCAGACATGATCGAATATCCAACCGATCTCATGACATTCACCAATATCCGGGAAATTTCCGGGTAAACCCGTGACGCCTCCATCAACACTCAGGCGTACCATGTCATACGACGACATACTACATAAGCCACCACCCAGACGCCGACGCGGGCTGCCGCCACGTTCGCCGACCGACCGGAGACACCGTTGAACCCGCCCTCGCCCACGCTGCCCGGCCGCGACCCGCTCGCGTCCGCCGTCTCGAAAGTGAAGTGGCACGTGCTGCCGCTCGTGCTGATCATGTTCATCGCGAACTACATCGACCGCGTGAACGTCGGTTTCGTCGATCGCCACCTCGAAGCGTCGATCGGCATCGGCGCGGCCGCGTACGGGCTCGGCGCCGGGCTGTTCTTCGTCGGCTATGCGTTGTTCGAAGTGCCGTCGAACCTGCTGATGCAGCGCTACGGCGCACGCGTGTGGCTCGCGCGGATCATGGCGACGTGGGGCATCGTCGCGGCCGCGATGGCGTTCGTGTGGAACGACACGTCGTTCTACGTGCTGCGCTTCCTGCTCGGCGCGGCCGAGGCCGGCTTCTTCCCCGGCGTCGTGCTGTACCTGTCGCAATGGCTGCCGCCGCAGGAGCGCGGCAAGGCGATGGCGATCTTCCTCGGCGGCTCCGCGTTCGCGTCGGTGCTGTCCGGGCCCGTCACCGGCGCGCTGCTGTCGATCCGCGGCTTCGGCCTCGAAGGCTGGCAATGGATGTTCCTGATCGAAGGGCTGTTCTCGGTCGCGCTGTGCGGCGCGAGCTGGCTGCTGCTGAAATCGCACATCCGCGACGCGACGTGGCTCACCACCGACGAACGCGCGGCGCTCGAAACGGCGCTCGATGAGGAGCGCGCGACGCGCGACGTACGCTCGAACGTGCCCGTGCGCGCCACCGCGCTGCTGCGCGATCCGCAGATCATGCTGTTCTGCTTCCTGTACTTCTCGATCCAGCTGACGATCTACGCGGCCACGTTCTGGCTGCCGACGATCATTCGCAAGATGGGCGGCCTCAGCGATTTCCAGGTCGGCCTGTACACCACGATTCCGTGGATGATCGCGATCGGCGCGATGTACGGTTTCGCGGTGTTGTCCGCGAAATGGAAGCATCCGCAGCGCTGGCTCGCGTTCGCGCTCGTGCTCGCCGCGTGCGGGCTGTTCGCGTCGACATCGCACGATCCCGTGTGGTCGTTCGCGTCGATCTGCTTCGCCGCGCTCGGCTTCAAGGCCGCTGCGTCGCTGTTCTGGCCGATCCCGCAGGGTTACCTCGACACGCGCGTGGCCGCGGCCGTGATCGCGCTGATCAACTCGGTCGGCAATCTCGGCGGCTTCGTCGCGCCGACGGCATTCGGCTATCTGAAGCAACATACGGGTTCGATCACGGGCGGGCTGTATGCGCTCGCGATCGCGTCCGTCGTCGCCGCAGTCGCCGCGCTGTTCGCGCGCACGCACCGGCGCAGCGATCCGCCGCGCGGCCTGCCGGCCGACGAGTCCTTCACGAACGCCACGATGCTCCGCCATGCCGAACACTGACCGCTTCACCGTCGTCGTCTCGAATGCCGCCGACGGCGACCTCGCCACGTTCTCCCTCGCGAGCGACGGCACGCTCGCGCCGCTCGCCCGCTACCCGGCCGCCGACGTCGCGATGCCGATCGCCGTGCAGGCCGACCGCGCACGGCTCTACGTCGCGACGCGCGGCGAGCAGCCGACGATCGTCGCGTTCCGCGTCGCCGCGGCCACGGGCGCGCTCGCGCGCATCGGCGCGACCGCGATCGATGCGAGCCACGCGTACCTGTCGCTCGACCGCAGCGGCCGCTGGCTGCTCGGTGCGTCGTACGGCGGGCATTCGCTGAGCCTCTACGATGCCGCGCGCGTGCGCGACGGCGACGGCGCGCCGCTGCAGGTGGCCGGCGGCATCGCGAACGCGCACGCGGTGATCGTGTCGCCGGACAATCGTTTCGCGTACGTCAGTTCGCTCGGCTCGGATCGCGTGTTCAGCTTCGCGCTCGTCGAGAACGCGGCCGGCCCGCGTTTGGCCGAACACGGCGAAACGCGCGTGCCGGCCGGCTTCGGCCCGCGTCACCTGCGATTCGCGCGCGACGGCCGCGCGCTCGTCGTCGTCAGCGAATTCCAGGGCACGCTCGCGACGTTCGCGCGCGATCCCGACACCGGCCGGCTCGGCGACGCGCATGTGAGCGCGCGCCACCCGGCCGTCGCCGGGCTTGCGCAAGGCCATGCACGGCCGCCCGCGCCCGCCGAACCTTCGGTGTGGGCCGCCGACCTGCACCTGACGCCCGACGAGCGGTTCGCTTATGTCAGCGAACGCACGTCGAGCCAACTGCTCTGCTATCGCCGCACCGCCGACGGCACGTTTGAGCCCGCACACGCGACAACCACCGAGACGCAGCCGCGCGGGTTCGCGATCGATCCGTCGGGGCGCTGGCTCGTCGCGTGCGGTGAGCAGTCTGAAAACGTGTCGGTGTATGCGATCGCGCCGGACGATGGCGCGCTGTCGCTGCACGCGCGGGCAGCGGGCGGACGCGGCGCGAACTGGGTCGAGATCGTCTGACGAAGCGGCGCCGGGCGCAGGATCGGGAAGGCTGCAGCAAAGATCCGTTCGCCCCCGCGCTCAGCGCCGCTCACTCGGCGCAACACCCGTCCAGCGCTTGAACGCACGCGTGAAATTGGCGCGGTCCGTATAACCAACGCGCGCCGCAATCTCGTCGACCGGCAGCCGCGTGCCCTCCAGCAGCCGCAGCGCATCGCGCAGCCTGATCTCGTCGAGCAGCGCCGAATAGGTCGCGCCGTACTCGGCGAGCTTGCGCTTGAGCGTGCGCGCCGACACGTGCAGCTCGCGCGCGACGTCGTCGACCGACGGATAACCGCCATCGCCGCAAATCAGCAGGTTGCGCACGCGCTCGACGATGCTCTCCGCATAACCGAGCCGCGCGAGTTCGGCCTCGCACTGCTGGACGATCATCTGCGCAGTCTGCGCGTTCGCGGTGCCGATCGGCTCGTCGAGCAGCGCGGCGTCGCAACGGATGCGGTTCGCGCTCGCGTCGAAATGACAGCGCGGCAGCCGCGCGCGATAACGCTCGAACCACGGCGGCTCGGGCCATTCGAAGTGCAGTTCGGCGCGCGACTGCAGCGTGCGCCCCGGCGCCGGATACAGCAACGAATTGAACAGGATCGCGGTCTCGACCAGGAAGTTCTCCACTGCAAACTGGCGCAGCCGGCCGAGCGGAAACGCTTCGAGCACGTCGATGTCGACGATCCCGTCGAGCTGCGCGAGCCGCACCGAGAAGAACGGCACGCGCGTCGGCAGATAGCGGATGCCGAGCGCGATCGCCTCGCCGAGCGTCGCGCAGCTCATCAGCCCGAAGCCGATCAGCCCCGCTTTCGTCAGGCTGCTGCGCAGGCCGATCTCGATCGCGATCGACGGATCGTCGGTCGCGTCGAGCAGGTTGAACACGATCGCCGCCTGCTGCAGCGGCGTGATGCGCGCATCGGGCTGCGCGAGCCGCTCGCGCTCGACGCCCGAGCCGGCGAGAATGCGGCCGCTATCGATGCCGCGCTCCTCGGCCAGCATCAGCATGAACAGCGCATACGCGGACGACACCGTCGCCTTGTTCAACTGGCGCGCGGCATCCGGGGCGGACAGGGCCATGCGGCGGACTCCGGAGCGATTTCGGCGGATTGTAGCGCCGCTGGCCCGCAATGACACCGCGGCGGTGCTCTAGCCGCGCGGCGCACCGTCGGACTCCCGCTCGTCGTCCACCATGGCCCGA
The DNA here is from genome assembly GCF_019091065.1 of Burkholderia sp. GbtcB21. Classification (NCBI taxonomy): domain Bacteria; kingdom Pseudomonadati; phylum Pseudomonadota; class Betaproteobacteria; order Burkholderiales; family Burkholderiaceae; genus Burkholderia; species Burkholderia sp. GbtcB21. The sequence continues at coordinate 41,261 of NZ_JAGXKA010000005.1, read as the reverse complement.
AATGACACCACCATTGGCACCGGCGGCCCTCGCATGCGGTGCGGCGCCCGCCTATGCTTGTCACATCGGCATAACGCCCCACTGCCCCACTCTTTCCGCACGGATTCCGGTCGATGAGCCAACCCGCACGAACCGTCTTTCGCAACGACGCAGACAAGGTCGCGTACGTCCGCCGCGAGGTCAATGCCGCGAGCGATGCGATCCGCGCGCGCTTTCCGCTGCTCGACAACCAGAACCTCGTCGGCGCGACCGTGATGGCCGTGTCGGTCGCCGCGATGCTCGCGATCGCGTGGCTGTATGCACGCGGCACGATCGCGTGGTACGTCGCGCTGCCGCTCGCCGCGTTCGTCACTTCGCTGATCCACGAACTCGAGCACGACCTGATCCACCTGATGTACTTCAAGAAGACGCCGTGGGCCTATCACCTGATGATGGCGCTGTGCTGGCTCACGCGGCCGGGCACGATCAACCCGTGGACGCGGCGGCGCATGCACCTGCATCACCACAAGGTGTCGGGCGGCGAATCGGATCTCGAGGAATTCGGCATCACCAACGGCGAGCGCTGGGGCGTGAAGCGCCTGCTGATGATCGCGGACGGGATGCTCGCCGTCGTGCTGCGGCCGGCCGCGATGCGCCGCAAGGTGAAGCAGTACGTGGCCGCGCAGCCGGTGCAGGATCCGGCCGAGCGCATGCAGTTGCGCGTCGAGCAGGTGTCGTCATACATGCCGGTCGGTCACGTGTACTACGCGCTGTGGCATGCGTTCATCGTCTATCACATCGGGCTGTTCGCGCTGCACGCGTTCGGCTATGCGGTGACGGTGCCGGCCCTGGTCGAGCGTGTGATGGATGTCGTCGATTTCCTGGCGGTCGTGTGGCTCGGGCCGAACTTCGTGCGCAGCTTCTGCATCAACTTCGTCAGCTCGAACATGCACTACTTCGGCGACATCGATTCGCGCAACGTGATCCAGCAGACGCAGGTACTCAACCCGTGGTGGATGCTGCCGTTCCAGCTGTTCTGCTTCAACTTCGGCAGCACGCACGCGATCCATCACTTCGTCGTGCGCGACCCGTTCTACATCCGGCAACTGACCGCGCGAACCGCGCATGCGGCACTGCGCGAAGTGGGCGTGCGCTTCAACGACGTCGGCACGTTCGCGCGTGCGAATCGCTGGGGTGCTTATCGTCCTTCGCGCGGCACGCGTCACGCGCAGGTCGACGCGTAATACCAGCGCCGGCAGCGCGCCGCATCAATCGCCGATCGGCGGCATCGCTCCCTGCCCGCGGATCCACGACCAGTTCGCGAGTTCGGCCATTTCCTTGTCGCCGCGGCTGTCGCCGTATGCGAACAACTGCTTCGGCGGCCGGTTGCCCCACCACCCGCGCAGCCGCACGACCTTCTGCGGCCCCCAGCAATTCTCGCCGTCGAGCCGCCCGGCGAACGCGCCGCGCTCGAACGCAAGCCGCGTCGCGAGCACGGCGTCGAAACCGGCCGTCTTCGCCCACTTCTCCAGATACAGCGACGGCGACGCGCTGACCAGCACGACTTCATGCCCGCGCGCCCGATGCTCGCGAATCCGCTCGAGCATTTCCGGACGCACGAAGTTCGGCAGATACGTGTGGACGAACGTGCGCGCCCGAGCGTCGAGCGCGTCCTCGCGAACCGGCCCGAATGCGAACCACGCGAACTTCGCCTTCGCGTCGCCACGCGACAGCAGCCCGGCCTTCATCGCGACGATCCACGGCAGTGCGCGCAGCCCGGCCCACGCGAAGCGCGGCGTGCCGACCGCGTAGCGGACGAAATGGCGGAAGCTGTCGGTAGTCGTGATGGTGCCGTCGAAATCGAATGCGGCGACGATGCGGTCAGTCATGGAGAATCGGCGGGAAAGCGATGAGATGCCCGGGAAGATAGCAGACTCGCGGCGGCACGCGCGAAACGGCGTGACGAAGCGTGGCCCAGGCAGCGACCACGGGCGCCGAAGCGCGCGTGGCCGTCGTGCCGTTCGCTCAGCGCTGCGGCCGCGCCGCCAGTGCCGCAGGTAGCACGACGTTCATCAGGTGGTCGGCGCGCGACAGCAGATCGGTCACGCGCTCGTCGAGCCCGCGCAGTTGCGCGGGCTGCATCCGGATCTGCTGGACGGCCTGCCCGACGATGTTGCGGCGGTCGAACAGCGTGCGCTCGATGCCCGCGTCGTCCGGCACACGCACGACGTCCGCCACCGCACTCAGCGCCGCGAGCACGACCACGAGGTTTTCTTCCGCATGGCGGACCTTCGCGGCAAGCTCCTCGGTGCGGCGCGGGAAGAAGCCGAGCGACTGCTTGAGCGCGCCGAGCGCCGCGCGGTAGTCGACATGGCTCGACGCCGCGCCGAACCAGCGTTCGAACATGCCGGCCTTGCGCGTCGCCTGCACGAGCAGGCCGGCCATCATGTCGGCCGCGCCGAGTTCGTTGAATTCGCGCGTCGTTGCCGCGACGGCTTCGACGAGGTTGCCCGCCGTCTCCAGCGCGCCGTCGCCGATCGTCGCGACCGTCGCGAGCTTGAGCGGCACCAGTTGCCGGATGTGCCGCTCGATGCGCGGCGCGTAGTCGGGATAGAGATTCGGGAAGCTGGCCTGTGCGGCGCGGAAGCACGATTCGAGCAGCGGGTGGTTCGATTCGCCGAACAGCGCGCGGCCGACCGCATCGGCGGGCGCCGTGCGCACGGCCTGGTCGGGCGCCGGCCCGAAGTCGAGCGCCTGCGGCGCCGGCCGGTCGGGCGCGCGTGCAGCCGGCGCACCGGCCGTGGACGGCGCGTCGAACGCAAGACGCCCGGGCGTGCGCTCGGGCGTCGTATCGAACTCGAGCCGCTTCGGCTCGTCGGACGGATTCGTCATCGCTGCATCCTGCCCGGCGCAGCGGTTTCCCGCACGCCGGGCTGCCGCCAGTCAGACCGCGCCGCCGTACGCGCGCACGAAGTCGCCGAGGCCACGGTTGTAGCCGGCGCCGACCGCCTTGAACATGAAGTGGCCGTCGCGGCGATAGAAGCTGCCGACCTGCACCGACGTCTCCATCGAGAAATCCTCTTCCAGCGCATACTTCGCGATCACCGCACCCGACACCTCGTCGGCGATCTGGATGTAGCTGTTGCGAACCTGCCCGAAATTCTGACGGCGCGCTTCGGCCTGGTCGATCGTCACGACCACCGAGATTTCCTCGACGTCGGCAGCAAGCTTCGTCATGTCGATGAAGATCACTTCGTCGTCGCCGTCGCCGCCGCCGCTGCCCGTGCGGTTGTCGCCGCTATGCACGACGCCCATGCACTTCGACGCCGGCATCCCGCGCTTCGGGAAATCGTCGCCCGGCTGGATGAAGGTTTCGTTGCGGTCCATCGTGCGCACTTCGCTGTTGTAGAACACGAAGTGCTGATCCGAGATCAGCTTCGGATTGGTCTGCGCATCGTATTTGCACAGGAACACCGACACGTCGAGATCGAAATCCGTGCCCGTGTCCGTCGCGTTTGCGTCCCAACCGAGACCGATGCGGAATTTCTGCGTGCCGGGCGCTTCCTTCGACAGGTTGACGCGACCGCCTTTCGACAAATTGATCATCTGAACCTCTTCTGCTGGAACCGCCATTGCGCCGGCGGCAATGCCGGGCCGCCGTGCGCGGCCCCTCGTTGATGGTTTCCGTGCCGCGTGTATTACTTGCTCGCCACGGCGGTCCGGTCTTCCTTGCGTTGCACGACGATCGACGACCACACGGCCGCCGCGATCATCGCCGCGCCGATCAGGCCCGTGACGACCTCGGGCACCTCGAACTTCACGCCGAGGAACATGATCGTTGCGAGCGCACCGATCGCCCAGAACGCACCGTGTTCGAGAAAGCGATACTGCGCGAGCGTGCCCTTCTTCAGCAGCACGAGCGTCATCTCCCGGATGTAGGCCGCGCCGACGCCGAGGCCCAGCGCGATCAGGAAGATGTTGTTCGACAACGCGAACGCACCGATCACGCCGTCGAAGCTGAACGACGAATCGAGCACTTCGAGATACATGAAGCCCGCGACACCTTCGCGCACCACGCGCGTGCCGGTGTCCTCGCCGCCGATCAGGTCGCCGATGCCGTGCGCAATCACAAAGCTGATCACGCCGAACGCGCCCGCGAGCAGGAAGCTAACCTGCTCGGCCGCCGGCACGTAGAACGACGCGACGATCACGATCGCGAGCGTCAGCGCCACTTCCAGCGCCGTGATGCGGCCGAGATGGCGCATCGGGCCTTCGAGGAAACCGATCCAGTGCTCGTCCTTCTCGGTGTCGAGCATGAACTTGAAGAACACCATCAGCAGGAACGCGCCGCCGAACGCCGACACCTGGTGATGCGCGGAGGTCAGAATCGCCGCGTACTTCTCCGGCGATTCGATCGCGAGCGTCAACGCATCCCACATTCCGATGTGGCCGATCACCGCGACGATCAGCAGCGGGAACACGAGCCGCATGCCGAACACGGCAACCGGCAGGCCGAACACCATGAAGCGGTTGCGCCACTTCTCCGACCAGTTCTTGAGCACCGATGCATTGACGACCGCGTTGTCGAGCGACAGCGAAATTTCGAGCACACACAGGACCGCGACGATCAGCATGTCCTTTACGCCGCCGAGGAAATAGGCCGCGACCAGCGCGAGCACCGTGAGCGACAGCGGGATCTTGAAGTCTTTCAACATGATGGGGTAATCGAGTTTTGAAAAAGGGGCATGCGGGCCGCGCTTACTTCGCGCGCACCCAGTCGCAGAATTCCTGCGTGATCAACTGTTCGTAGATCTGTTCGTCGCTGAGATCGAGCGACTCGAGATGCAGGAACCCGACGTTCGGCATTTCGTCCGCGACTTCCGCGAGGAAGCCGAATTCGTTCGGATCGCCGACGCCGACGAGCGACCAGTACAGCGGAAAGTGCTGCGACTCGGCCATCAACTGGCGCACGCGCTTGCGGTCGTTCTTCGGGTTCTGCCCGTCGGTGACGAACAGCACCCATGCGGGCAGGTGGCCGTTCACCGGTGCGGAGGCGGCCGGCGCGGGCGCTTCGTCCGCGCCGCCGAACAGCCGGCTCAGGAAGCCGCGCTTTTCTTCGCGCTTCGGCTCCGGCGCGCGGAAGAAGAAGTCGACGATGTCGTTCATCACCGGCGCGTACTGCGTGCCGCCCCACTTGTCGATCCGGGCTTCGAGCACGTGATCGGAGATGTACGAGCCGTAGTTGTCCGGCGTCGCGGTCGGCAGGCGGTCGTAGCCTTCGGTGAAGGTCCACGTATCGACTTCGCCGTTGTCGTCGAACTTCAGTGCGATGCCGAGGATCCGGTCGTGCGTCTCCTGGATCACGCCCGACTGGTAAAGCGGCTTCGCGGAGCCCGAGATGTCGAGCGCCGCGCCGACGCGCACGACGGGCGGCTTCAGGATCTGGCGTTTCTCGAGGACGATCGCGACCTTCGCCGCGCGTTTCTCAAGCGTAATCATGCGGTGTTCCTTAGTTATGCTTCGGAGCGAATCGGGTGATCAGGTCCTGTTCGAGCTGGCGCAGGCGCGGCGCGTCCTGCTCACGCTGGCGCTTGCCGTCGGCAATGATCTGCGTGACGTCGTCGAATGCGCCGAACAGCTGCTGCTGCGCATATTCGAACGTGTCGGTCGAGATCACCGGGCGCTGGCCGAGCTTCGCGACTTCCTGCGCGTTCTGGCGATTCAGGTCGGCCTGCGCGCGGATCGCCTCGTCGGCCGCGTCGTACGTCGCGTTCGCGAGCGCCGCCGCACGCTTCGTGCCGAGCTGCTCGAGGTAGAGCGCGAACGCGTTGGTCCACGCGGGGATCAGCACGGTCTTGATCGTCATGAACTTCGACGTCAGCGTGCGTTTCTGGTCCTGCTCCATCCGGATCTGCGGCGCGAGCTGCTTCGACATCAGCATTGCGCGGTCGAGGTCGTCGAGCTTGCTTTCGAGCGCGTCGACCTTGCGCTTCACGTCGAGCAGGCGTTGCGCGGCGAACGCGTCGTCCGCCGGCTGCTGGCCGGCCGCGAGATGCGCGCGCAGCGTCGCGAGCGCCGTTTCGCCGTGCGCCTTCGACTGCTCGAGCTCCTGGTGCAGCGCGTAGTTGTCGTTGTACATCCGCTCGAGCTCGTCGATGCCGGCCTTCTGGCGCTGCGCATGGTTTTCGAGCTCGACGACGAGCGTATCCATCCGCTTGCTCACCGACTCGTATTGCGACAGCAGTTTTTCCTTGGTCGAGCGGAACAGCCGCGTGAATTGCGTGATGAAGCCGCCCTTGTCGGCACCGCGCGGGTCGAGTCCTTTCGCGGTCGAGATCAGTTCGTTGAGCTTGTCGCCGAACTGGTCGGCATCCGACGCACGGACGCTCGCGAGTATCTGCTGGGAGAAGGCGGCGATCCGCGTACCCTGCGTCGCGCCGAGCTGGTCGATCTCGTCGACGGTGATCAGGCGCGCGTGCTCCGTCGGCTGCGCTGCCGGCACGACGGCGGCGGCAGGCACCGCGACGGGTGACAAAGACGGGGTGGAAGGACGATCGCTGACCGCATCGGATTTCTTGTCGTCGAATAGCGGCTTCATGTGGCTACCACGTTTCCTTTTCTGCTTTTTGCTACGTGTTGTCGTGCGCGCGACGCGCACATCCGCGATAACCGCCGTGCTCTCTCACGGCGGCAGACGGACAATAAATGGCACGGGCGCATCGCGTCAAGGGAAGGAATTCTTTCAATTTCCATTCATTTTGTAATGTTGCGTGCGGACGCGATACCCGAACATCGCCGTTCCTGCCGCCATACGTCCGGACCATGCAAGATCAGCGCGCGCCGAAACTTACATGTCTGATCAATGCGAAAGAAAAATGAAACCGCCGGTTCTGGCGGATTTCAGACGGTGCACACGCACGCATGACGCGCTCGCGGCAGTCGATCGCGCACTACCGATCCTGTACGCAATGCATGCCCAGCCGAGGCAGAATGAACGGCACGGATCGGTCACGAATCTTGAAATCCCATCGCCCGTCGATATCCACGAACGTCGCGCTGAAATGCCGGTCGTCGGACCACGTGATGTCGTCCAGATGGCACGACGCATACATCGCACCGACCGTGCGCTGCGCGCGCACCTTCAGCGGATCCTTCGACACGAGCGTGAACGTGACGGCTTCCTCGAACGGGCAGTCGTAGTCGGTGACGAGCAGATACGCGGCCGGTATGGCTGTCGATGACGACGGATTTCTGACGTGCATGCAAGGGAGTGGCGGGCCGCCGCCAGAGTTTGCTATACTCTCGGTCTTCCGGAGAGATGGATGAGTGGTTTAAGTCGCACGCCTGGAAAGCGTGTATAGGTTAATCGCCTATCGGGGGTTCGAATCCCCCTCTCTCCGCCAGAATTCTTGGCGAAAACCCCGCAAAATCAATGATTTGCGGGGTTTTTTGTTTTCAAGCTCACGAATCGGCTACCCAAGCAGCGGCAGGTATTCGTTTCGCCCACCGGGTTCGGCCAGTGCATGATGCATGTCATTCAGCAAGCTCGACGAGACGATCGCTATTCAGTGCGACGACGCAGGCACGACCTCGTATCGTGCCCGCGAGGTGCGAATAGGTTTCAGTCCTCGAACGCAGATTGCTAAAAGCGATGTCGAATGCCGAAAACGACTTCCGCTTGACTCTGGGTGGTGGAAGCCGTCAGGCCGTTGAGGTTGGCGACCGCCCTCCCACCTGTCGAATCAGTGCCCGACGCGTGCTGATAGACCGCGTTTGCGTATAAATCCGTCCGCTTCGACAGAAAGTAATCGACGCCAATCGCACCTTGATTGTAAATCGCACCGTTGACGCCATAGCCTTTCAAGAAGTTATAGCCGACGCCCAACTGGAGTGCAGGCGTGAGGCGATAGAGGATGTTGACTTCAATGTCGTGGAATCGTGCATCGCCACCCGCGCCTGTTGCCGGGAGACCCGGCAACGCCCCGATATTCTTGAACTGCGTGTTGCTGTAGTCGACAGCGAGGGTCGCGGCACCGACGACGTAAGAAGCGCCCGCAACGAAGATCTGCTGTCTTTTCGCGGACGCATAGCCCGAATACACACGACTTGCGCCCATATTGGACCCGGTAGCGCTTGAAGCCGCGTTATTGCCGAAGTAGGAGAAGTTGGGATCCCGTGCATCGGCGAAGGCGGCCCCAAGTGTGAGCGGCCCCCGAACATAGTTCGCCGCGACCGACCAGATCTGATTCTGGTTGAATTTTCCAGCGATACCGCCGAAGCTGTAGGCGCCCTCGAATGTGAATCCACCATACGACACGCTGGTGAACTTGATCGCATTGTTGATGTGGTTGCTGCCATCGGTGTTGTCTACATCGCCAGGATGGGCGCTCGCGTATCCGGCCCACGTCTGAGCCGCGACGAACATGTAGATCAGGTCGGTAATCGGATCATATTGACGGCCGAACGTAACGGTACCCATGTTCGATGACGACAGGCCGACATACGCATGTCGCCCGAATTCGTCTCCCCCTTGGCCAAGCCGTCCGTTCGCAATACTAAATCCATTCTCCAGCACGAAAATCGTTTTCAGGCCGCCGCCGAGATCCTCGGAACCACGCATCCCCCAGCGATTGCCGGCGAGATTGCCCGCGCCCATTGAATACTGGCTATGACCGCCAATGTTGTTCGCATAATTGATCCCGACGTCAATCAAGCCGTAGAGCGTAACGCTGCTCTGGGCACGTGCCGTACATGCGACCGAGGCTAGCAGGACCGCTGCAATCAAAGACTTTTTCATGTGAATGCGGGATGGGTGAATAAAAGCAGTTGAAACAATGTCCTTCATGCGTGGCAGTCAGCGCTTTCGGGAACGAAGAGAACGCCGGCAATCATCGTTGCAGGCGACCAGCAGATGGCGGTCCGGTCGATCACTCCGGCAGATGCGGCAGCACGAAAGACAGCGTGGCCTCGTGCTCGTCGCTGTTCGTCTTCGCGGGTTCCGACGACGGCGAGTCGAATTTCGCAACGACGACGTTCAAACCCTGGTTGCGCACCGGAATCGTCACGTTGCCGTCGGCTCCCGTCTTAAGCGGTTCGGAGTCGGGATCGTTGAGAAGGTCTGGCTGCACCTCGACGCCCGCTGCGGGCTTGCCGTCATACAGCACCCGAACCGTGAGCGGCTGGCCCATCCGATCCGGCAGTTGATTGCCGACCGGCACGATCTGCAGCTTCTGCCCTGGCAGTATCGGCATCGCCCCATGCAGAGGGCGACGCAGATGCACCGCGTACTTGAACGTGTGCAAGCTGATCTCGGCGTTGGGCACTTCATCCTTGCCCTTGTTGTACCACTTGCCGTCCGTCGTCTTGCTCCACAGGCCGTTGTCCAACACGCCGGCAACGATTGCCGGCTGGTTGTCGGTATTCACTACGAGCAGCGGGCCACTGGCCGTGAGTTGCGTGGAAACCTCCTTGCCTTGTTCGTCGTAGGCGGTGACGCTCTTTACCTTGGACTGCCGCTTGATCATGTCCAGATCGTCGGCGCCGATGCCGTAGACCAACGCCAGTTGGTTCGAGCGCTGCGCGAACCAGATGCCATGGGCCTGCGCGAGGCTGCTCGTGCCCATGCCTGCGAGCAGGCTTGCCACGACGGCCAGCTTTGTCGGGATCTTCATTTGTATCTCCATCCAGTGGTTGAAAAAAACGGTCGATTCCTGTCGATCTCATTGCCCATGAAGGCGATGCGCCGTGCAGTCGCAGCAACGCTGCAAATAGCTCGCACCTGCGCTTGACGAGCGCATGCCAAGCCGAGAGCGCGATCCTCGATCGCGCCAACGGCCTCTCCAATCAGAAATTTGTTTCTGGTTTTACCGGCGCTGCCGGTCGTTTCACTTAAAGATCGAGTACCAGCGTCCGGCTATTGGCGCGCGAGCAGCAGGGAGTGAAGAGGTCGTTTCTTTTTCTCTCGTCATCGGAGAGAAACAAGTCGCGATGTTGCGGTTCGCCATCCAGCACACGCGTCACGCAGGTGCCGCAGACGCCTTGTTCGCACGACGCCTGAATATGGATTCCGCAATCAGCCAAAGCCACCATGACGGTCTTGTCTTCGGGTATCCGAATCGTCTTGCCCGTGCTTGCGATCACGACATCGAATTCGGAATTTCCGTCACATTCCCTCTGCTCTGCGCTGAAGTACTCCCGGTGTATTCGGTCTTCGCGCCACCCCTTTCCCAATGCTGCGTTGATGACCGCATTCATGAATGCCTCACCGCCGCATACGTACAGGTGCGTTTCGGTATCGTGACTGTCGAAAAATCCGGCCAGGTCCAGCCGCTGCTGTTGCTCGTCTTGCGTGAAGTGAAAGAAAGCGCGGTCGGCGAATGTCGAACGCTGGATGCGCTCGACAAAGGCAGCGCGAGACGCGGAGCGCGCAAAGTAGTGCATGTCGAAATCGGCTCCCACATCAGCCAGGTGTTCCGACATGCTCAGGATCGGCGTGATACCGATACCGCCCGCGACAAGCACGGAGCGCTTCGCGGTTTCCACGAGCGGGAAGAAATTTTTAGGCAGGCCGACTTCGATCAAGTCCCCTTCGCCGAGCCGCTCATGCATGGCCTTCGATCCGCCGCGCGTCGATTCGGCCAGCATGACGGCAATCAGATAACGATGCCTCTCCGCTGAGGAATTGCACAACGAGTATTGACGCACCTTTCCACCGGGTACATGAACATCGATGTGGGAGCCGGCCGTAAATGGCGGCAGCGGTTTTCCGGCAGGGTCGACGAGTTCGAACGATTGAACGTTCTCCGCCTCGGCTGTTTTCCTGGCCACTTTCAACGTGAGCGTCGTCTGTTGAGCCGCGGGCGCCGACGCGAGCGCCGATTCAGGCCGTTTGCGTTTTCCGCGCAGATAGCTTCCGATGCCGATGTAAGCCAGGACCGGCACCGAGAGTACGCCGATGAGTTGCAGCACTTGCAGAAACCCGCCGCTCAGCCATCCGTAATGCAGTGCAAGCGCCGTCAGGTAAATTCGATGACCTAAGCTGTTATCGGAATAGGAAGTAAACCGCAATACCTTGCCCGTTCTCGTATCGAGACTTGCATAGGAAAATGCATTGATATGCGGTGCGCCGCGTGCGACGAGGTCGACGTTGAAAGCATCCCCGGGATTGGCTGGGTAGTGAATGCGGGCATATTCCGGCTTCGGCACCAGAGCCTGTGCTCGTTGCCACAGTTCCTCCACGGGCAAACCGGGCGTAGTGGACTGCACGACCAGTTTGGGGGACGGCGTGGGGGGCATGGAGGCCGTCAGTGCATAGAGCGCGTCCCTCACGAACTGGAACGACTGCAAGGCACCGGTGAGCGCGCACGCAAGCAGGATGACGCTGACATAGCCGCCGAGCCGTTTGTGCAGGTTGAGCCGGCGCGCACGAACGGGAAGGTTGACCGCGGTCGCGTCGGCTCGCCTGCGTTTGCGCAGCGTCTCCGGAATCCACACCGCCAGGCCGCCAACGACGAGGACGAACGCAAATGTCAGCGCAAGCGATCCTGCGACAACGCTTCCATTTTTCAGGAAATGAAAACTGTGGAGGGCAGCCATCGCACCGAACAGGCCACCGTAACGATCCTCGCTTCCGAGGACTTTGCCGGTGCATGGATTTACGTAGTACCACCGGTTGTCGCCAAGGAGAATACGTGTGCTGGAATCCGCGTCACCGTATATGCGGAGTTGCTTTGGCCGGCCTGCTGCCGGATTGGAAGCGCGGGCATTGGCGATCAACGTATCGAGCGGCAGGCGCGCGTTACACGTCTGAACTTTGAGCAGACCAGGGTAGACGACCGGTTCGAGCTGCGCACGAAATAGCATGCCCGCGCCCGTCATCGCCACCATGACGACGAACAGGCCAATGCTCAGACCTATCACCCGATGTAACTGAAGAATATTCTTGCCCAGAGATACTCGCATAGGACCGCCAATAAACGGAAAGAGGTTGGCCTTGACAGTACGTGTTCCCGTGGTGATGCTATGAGTCCAATTCAGAAAGTTCGATAGGTCCAATGGCTGACTCGCTGCTCGCCGACCTCCTGATCAGCCGCCTTCGTCGAGACGGGTCCGCACCGCTACAGGTCCAGATCGCGAACGCGATCCGAGACGCGATATCCGACGGCACGCTGAAGGCCTCGACGCGTTTGCCGTCGTCGCGAACGCTCGCAGCGGCACTCGAGGTTTCCCGGATAACCGTCGTAACGTCTTACGAAAGGCTCTCGGCCGACGGCTATCTTCGTTCCGACTCCACGAGCGGCACGCTTGTCGCCGACACGCTGCCGCAATCGACGAAGCCGTCGCTCCGAGCGTCGACGGCACGAACGCTGTCTGAACGCGGGGAGCAACTGATACGCGCTCCCGCCGGCATTCAGGAGCGCAAGGGCGCGTTCGTGCCTGGGGTCTGCGATACGGCTCACTTTCCTTATCAGACATGGAGGCGTATCCAGAATCGCTATCTCGGGGAGCAGCACGTGGATCTCATGGGCTACTCCAATCCAGGGGGATATCTCCCGTTGCGCCGCGCACTGTCCGATTACTTGCGCATATCGCGAGCAGTCCGAACTACCCCGGAACAGATCATCGTGACCATGGGCAGCAATCAGTCGATCGATCTTTGCTCGCGCATTCTGGCCGATGCGGGTGAACTGGCTTATGTCGAGAACCCTTGCCATTGGGCGACACCGATCCTGTTGCGTGCCAATGGGCTGGATGTGGAGGCTATTGCCGTCGATCACAACGGCATACAGATCGAACGATGCGTGCGTCGGCCCCGCCTGATCGTGACGACGCCATCGCATCAGTTTCCGATGGGCGTCACATTGTCGGACGAACGGCGCACCCGGCTGTGCGAGGCTGCCGAGCGGTGGGACGCATTCGTGCTGGAAGACGACTACGACAGTGAATTCCGATATGACCAGCGCGCGCTTCCGTCTCTTCAAGGTGCCGATAAAAGCGATCGCGTCATTCTGATGGGAACGTTCAGCAAGATCATGTATCCCGGCATGAGGCTCAGCTATATCGTCGTTCCGCCCGATCTGGTCGATTCCTTTGCAGCCGCTTCGTTACGCTTGTACAGGCCAGGGCACCTTTCGTTACAGGCGGCGATGGCCGACTTCATTGCCGACGGGCATTTCGCGAAGCATATTCGGCGGATGCGCGATATCTACGGTGCAAGACATTCGGAATTGCTCCGATGCCTGGATCAGAGTTTTGGCGATGCACTCGAGACGTCGCGAAACGCGGTGGGTCTGCATATGACTGTCAGGATTCGCGATCTGGTCGACTTCGACACGACCATATCGCGTTCTCTCGAACAGGGCATTTACCTTCGCCGGCTTCACACGTTCAATCAAGGCGATCCAAAATTTCGTGACGGATTTCTGTTGGGGTTCGGCGCGCTCGATATCGAAGCCATCCGCCCCTCCGTCCAGACCTTCGCCCATATCGTCGAGCGCGTCATATCCGTTCAGGATTCGAGGTAGCGAACCCGGCGAGCGTCAAACACAAACCACGTCGCCTGATTCGTTCAATATCTCGAGTAGCATTGGCGCTTGTTCGACGCTTTTCATTAGTCATACTCGGCCACATCTCTTTCCCGAAGCCGTCGAAGCCGTGATGGACGAACCCATCTACTTGATCGTCGGCGTGTGTGGCAATGCGACCGTTCCGTCCCGCCGGCCTCCCCGCGCCCTCCCCCTCACGGATGCCGAATGTAATCCACCAACGCCCGCGTATATTCATCCGGCCGCCGATCGCACAAACTCACCGCAATCGCCACCGCAAACCCCGCCGGCACGCCGAACACGCCCGAACTGATCGGCTCGATCCCGAACCACGTGTGCCCCGCGACCCCCGTCAGCTGCGTGAAGTACGGATAGGTCGACACGATGTAGTACACGCACACCGTGAGCCCCGTCACCATGCCGGCGATCGCGCCGCGCGTCGTCGTGCGCTTCCAGAACACACCGAGCACGAGCACCGGAAAGAAGCTCGATGCCGCCAGCGAGAACGCCGCGCCAACGAGAAACAGGATCTTCCCGGTATTGAGCGACGCGACATACGACGCGAACAGCGCGACACCCAGCAGCAGCACCTTCGAGATCGTCACGCGCCGCTGGCTCGACGCGTCCGGCGCGACCATGCAGTAATAGACGTCGTGCGACAGCGCGTTCGCGATCGTCAGCAGCAGCCCGTCCGCGGTCGACAGCGCCGCGGCAAGCGCGCCGGCCGCGATCAGCCCCGACACGACATACGGCAGCCCCGCGATCTCCGGCGCGGCGAGCACGACCATGTCCGGCTGCATCTGGATTTCCGACCAGTGCACGATGCCGTCGCGAATCACCTCGACGACGCTGATCAGGTCGGGTTCGAAGTGATGCCATTGCGTGACCCACGCGGGCAATTCGGCGAACGGCCGCCCGACGAGGTTCGCCAGGATCTCGTACTTGATCAGCACCGCGAGCACCGGCACGCTCAGGTAGAACAGCGCGATGAAGAACAGCGTCCAGCCGACCGAGCGCCGCGCCGACGCAACCGACGTGGTCGTGTTGTAGCGCGTCAGGATATGCGGCAGGCTCGCGGTGCCGAGCGACAGGCACAGCAGCAGCGCGAGGAAATTCCGCTCGCGCGGCTTGCGTTCGTCGTCGCTCGCGGCGGGAAACGGCTCGTGCATCGGCACGGGTGGCTCGGCACGGGCCAGCAGATCGTCGCGCGTCTGCGTCCACGCCACGCGTGCCGCCGCCGGATCGCGCGGGAAGTCGGCCAGCTCGCGCTCGCGCTGGCTGATCTCGCGCAGCGGCCCGTTGTGGCGTCGCAAGTCGGCGAGCTGGTCGGCGAGATGCCTGCGCGCGTCCGCATAGGACGCCGGCAACCGGTCGAGCCGCGTCTGGATATCCGCGGCTTGCCGACGGTACGCGTCGCGCACCTGCTGCTCGTCGGCCGCATCGCGCACATGCGCCTCGCGCGCCGCGACGCGCTCCATCAGCTTGCCGTAATTGAACTGCGGCACGGGGCCGAGCCCGTTCTTCATCGCGATCAGCGACACCGGAATCAGGATCGCGCTGATCAGGATGATGTACTGCGCGACCTGCGTCCACGTGACCGCGCGCATCCCGCCGAGAAACGAGCACACGAGAATGCCCGCGAGCCCGCAGAAGATCCCGATCGCGAAATCGACGCCGATGAAGCGCGTCGCGATCAAGCCGATCCCCTGGATCTGCGCGACCAGATACACGAACGAACACAGGATCGCCGCGCCGGCCGCCAGCGCGCGCACGGCCGTGCTCGAGAAGCGCGTGCCGAGAAAATCGGGAATCGTGTAGCGCGCGAGCTTGCGCACATAAGGCGCGAGCAGGAAGGCGACGAGGCAAAACCCGCCCGTCCAGCCCATCACGTACGCCAGCGCGTCGTAGCCGGTTGAGTACAGCGATCCGGCCAGGCCGATGAACGACGCGGCCGACAGCCAGTCGGCCGCCGTCGCCATCCCGTTGAACGCGGACGGCACGCGCCGCCCGGCCACGTAGTACTCGACGAGATCGGACGTGCGCGACAGCAGCCCGATCACCGCATACACGGCGATCGGCACGAACAGGAACACGTAGCCGATCCAGACACCGGAGCCGGTTGCGCGCTCGATCCGCCACATCAGCAGCACGAACCCGAGAAAACCGAGCGTGTAGAGCGCGTATGCGCGTATCAGTCGATGCGTCAGCATGAATCAGCGCCCGCCGTGCGCATTGCCGGTGCGCGCCGCATGGTCGTCGTACGCGCGGCGCAGCGTGCGGTCCGCGCGTTGCATCAGCCCTATGTAGACGACGATCAGCACGAGATACACGAGAATCGCACCCTGCGCGCCGACATAGAACGGCAGGCTGAAGCCGGCGAACCGGACCCCGGCGAGCGCGGGCCCGAAGAACGGCACGATGAACGACACCGAGAAACCGATCGCCATCAGCACCGCGATCAACGCGACGTTGAAGCGCCAGTAGCGCGCGTGGGCACGCGCGAGCGGCTCGGGAACGGGCGGCGGCGCGACAGGCGCCGGACGGGTCGGAACGGTCATGCCGTTGTTTAGCAAAAAGCCCCTGCGCGGACAATCGGGATTGCCGCGCAGGGGCTCATGCGCGCGTGGCGCACGACAGGTGAGATCAGCGCACTTCGGCGAGCTGATCGAGAATGGCCGGGTTCTCGAGCGTGGACGTGTCCTGCGTGATTGCCTCGCCCTTCGCGAGCGAGCGCAGCAGGCGCCGCATGATCTTGCCCGAGCGTGTCTTCGGCAGGTTGTCGCCGAAGCGGATGTCCTTCGGCTTCGCGATCGGTCCGATCTGCTTGCCGACCCAGTCGCGCAGCGTCTTCGCGAGCGCCGCGGCTTCCTCGCCTTCCGGACGCGAACGCTTCAGCACCACGAACGCGACGACCGCCTCGCCCGTCGTGTCGTCCGGCCGGCCGACCACGGCCGCCTCGGCAACGAGCTCGTGCGACACCAGCGCCGACTCGATCTCCATCGTGCCGAGCCGGTGGCCCGACACGTTCAGCACGTCGTCGATCCGGCCCATGATCGTGAAGTAGCCGGTGTCCTTGTCGCGCACGGTGCCGTCGCCGGCCAGATAGAGCGTGCCGCCGAGCTCTTCCGGGTAGTAACTCTTCTTGAAACGCTCCGGGTCGCCCCAGATCGTGCGGATCATCGCGGGCCACGGGCGCTTGACGACGAGGATCCCGCCTTGCCCGTTCGGCACGTCCTGGCCCGTCTCGTCGACGACGGCCGCCATGATGCCCGGCAGCGGCAGCGTGCACGAACCGGGCACCGTCGGCGTCGCGCCCGGCAGCGGCGTGATCATGTGGCCGCCCGTCTCGGTCTGCCACCACGTATCGACGATCGGGCAGCGCTCCTGGCCGACGTGCTTGTGGTACCACATCCACGCTTCGGGGTTGATCGGCTCGCCGACCGTGCCGATGATGCGCAGGCTCGACAGGTCATAGCTCTTCGGATGCACCTTGTCATCGGCGTCGGCCGCCTTGATCAGCGAACGGATCGCGGTCGGCGCGGTGTAGAACACGCTGACCTTGTGGTCGCCGATCATCTTCCAGAAGCGCCCGGCGTCCGGGTAGGTCGGCACGCCTTCGAACACGACCTGCGTGCCGCCACATGCGAGCGGGCCGTACGTGATGTACGTGTGGCCAGTCACCCAGCCGATGTCGGCCGTGCACCAGAACACGTCGGTCGGCTTCCAGTCGAAGGTCCACTTCATCGTCTGCGCGGCCCACAGCAGGTAGCCGCCGGTGCTGTGCTGCACGCCCTTCGGCTTGCCGGTCGAGCCCGACGTATACAGGATGAACAGCGGATGCTCGGCGCCGACCCATTCCGGTTCGCAACGATCCGACTCGCCGTCCGCGATCTCATGCATCCACAGGTCGCGGCCCGTATGCCAGTCGATCTTGCCGCCGGTGCGGCGATAGACGATCACGCTCTTCACCGCTTCGCAGCCGCCCATCGCGATCGCTTCATCGGCGATGCTCTTGAGCGGCAGCGTCTTGCCGCCGCGCGCCTGCTCGTCGGCGGTGACGAGCGCGACCGCGCCGACGTCGACGAGCCGTTCGTTCAGCGATTTCGCGGAGAAGCCGCCGAACACGACCGAGTGCGTCGCGCCGATGCGCGCGCAGGCCTGCATCGCGACGATGCCTTCGATCGACATCGGGATATAGATGACGACACGGTCGCCCTTGCCGATCCCGCGTTTTTTCAGCGCATTCGCGAAGCGCGACACGCGCGCCAGCAGATCGGCATAGGTGACGCGCGTGACGGTGCCGTCGTCGGCCTCGAAGATCACCGCGACGCGCTCGCCGTTGCCGGCTTCGACGTGGCGGTCGAGGCAGTTGTACGACGCGTTCAGCTCGCCGTCGTCGAACCACTTGTAGAACGGCGCGTTGCTCTCGTCGAGCACCTTGGTGAACGGCTTGTGCCACGCGAGGCCCTCGCGCGCGAGACGCGCCCAGAAGCCTTCGTAATCGCGTTCGGCCTCGGCGACGAGCGCGCGATAGGCCGGCATGCCGGAAATGGCCGCCGCCTGCTCGAGCGCCGCGGGCGGCGCAAACTGGCGGGTTTCGTGAAGAACCGATTCAATCGTGGACATCGACAACCCCTTGGTGAACATGAATCCTCTGCATGGCGGCGCGATCGTGCGCGCCGCGCGTCTTGGCCGGCGCATCCGCGCCGCTGTCTCCCACCACCCGCACACGGCCGCGAAGGCTGCGCGCGATGCTGCACCGCACCACGTCACACGACGATGAACGTGCGGCGCGGCAATTTCCACGATAAGCGCTCCAACTTACCCGTCACTTACGCGGCATGGCCGTTTCGCACGCCGGGCGGCGCTTTGCGCCGTAACGACCGCGACCCTACAATCCTAACTGAACTCGCCCCCCGGATTCCAGCTTGAATCGCTACGCCCTCTTCCTCATCCTGTCGATGCTGTTCGTCGGCAGCAACGTCGGTATCGGTAAATCCATCGTTGCATTCGTCCCCGTCGCCATCCTCGCCACGCTGCGCTTCGTGATCGCGATCGCCGTGCTGTGGCCGCTGTTCAGCCCCGTGAAGATGCGCGCGGTCAAGCGCGGCGAGTGGCTGAACCTGTTCCTGCAGGCGTTCTTCGGCACCTTCATGTTTACGCTGCTGATGCTCAACGGCGTGCAGCGCACGAGCGCGGTGGCGGCCGGCGTCATCACGAGCACGATCCCGGCGATCGTCGCACTGTTCGCATGGCTGATCCTGCGCGAGAAACCGAACGGCCGTGCGCTCGTGTCGATCGCGCTCGCGATCGCCGGCGTCGTGACGATCAACCTCGCCAACGGCAGCGCGGCCGCGCACGGCGCCCACGGCGACGCATCCGGCTCGCTGACCGGCAACCTGCTGATCCTCGGCGCGGTGTGCTGCGAATCGATCTACGTGATCCTGTCGCGCCGGCTCACGCAGACGCTCGCGCCGATCGACATCTGCGCGTACACGCACCTGTTCGGCCTGTTCCTGATGCTGCCGCTCGGCGCGACGGCGCTGTGGCATTTCGATTACGCAAGCGTGCCGGCCGGCACGTGGGCGCTCGTCGTCTGGTATGGCCTGTCGGCCAGCATCTTCTCGTTCTGGTTGTGGATGAAAGGCATCCGGCACGTGCCGGGCAGCCTCGCCGGCGTGTTCAGCGCGGTGCTGCCGATCGCCGCGGCCGCGTACGGGATCGCATTCCTCGGCGAGCGCCCGACGCTCGCGCACGGCATCGCGCTCGCGTGCGTCGTCGCCGGCATCGTGCTCGCGAGCCTGCGCGTGAAACGCGTGCCGGCGGCCGCATCCTGATCGGTCCCCGCCAGTGCCGGCGCGTCGCTGCAGTCGCGCCGGCCGACGCGTTACAATAGCGCGCCTTTTCAAGATTACCCCCGATACCTGCGCACCGCGCCCGCACCGCCATCATGTCCGCCCCGCATTCGCCCGGCCGCCCCGCCCGTCGCCCGCTCCGCCCGCTTCCCGCGCTGATTTTCATGAGCCGCTGGCTCCAGGTTCCGCTTTACCTGGGCCTGATCGTCGCGCAGGCCGTCTACGTGTTCCTGTTCCTGAAGGAAGTCTGGCACCTGCTGTCGCATGCAGCCGGCCTCGACGAAGTCAGCGTGATGCTCGCGGTGCTCGGCCTGATCGACGTGGTGATGATCTCGAACCTGCTGATCATGGTGATCGTCGGCGGTTACGAAACGTTCGTATCGCGCCTCGGCATCGAAGGCCACCCCGACGAGCCCGAATGGCTCGACCACGTGAACGCGGGCGTGCTGAAGGTCAAGCTGTCGATGGCGCTGATCAGCATTTCGTCGATCCACCTGCTGAAGACCTTCATCAACCCCGACCAGCACACGACGCACGCGATCATGTGGCAGGTGATCATCCACGTGTCGTTCCTCGTGTCGGCGCTCGTGATGGCGTGGGTCGACCGCCTGACGACCCACACGCACCCGGCCCATTTCCACGACACGCATGCGCCCGCCGCGGCCGCGTCCCGCCAGCCGGTCGAAGCAGCCGTCAACGCATAAAACGTATTCCCCACTGTCCTCACAGAGTCTCAGCCATGACCGTCATCAAACAGGAAGACCTGATCCAGAGCATCGCGGATTCGCTGCAGTACATCAGCTACTACCACCCGCTCGACTACATCCAGGCACTCGGCCGCGCGTACGAGCTGGAAGAGAGCCCGGCCGCGAAGGACGCGATCGCGCAGATCCTCACGAACAGCCGCATGTGCGCGGAAGGCAAGCGCCCGATCTGCCAGGACACCGGCATCGTCACGATCTTCGTGAAGGTCGGCATGGACGTGCGCTGGGACGGCGCGACGATGGGCCTCACCGACATGATCAACGAAGGCGTGCGTCGCGGTTACACGCACCCGGACAACGTGCTGCGCGCGTCGATCGTCAACCCGCCGGAAGGTGCCCGCAAGAACACGAAGGACAACACGCCGGCCGTGATCCACTACGAGATCGTGCCGGGCGACAAGGTCGACGTGCAGGTCGCGGCGAAGGGCGGCGGCTCGGAGAACAAGTCGAAGTTCGTGATGCTGAACCCGTCCGACTCGATCGTCGACTGGGTGCTGAAGACGGTCCCGACGATGGGCGCGGGCTGGTGCCCGCCCGGCATGCTCGGGATCGGCATCGGCGGCACCGCCGAGAAGGCGATGCTGATGGCGAAGGAATCGCTGATGGAGCCGATCGACATCCAGGAAATCATCGCGCGCGGCCCGAAGGACTGGGTCGAGGAACTGCGCGTCGAACTGCACGAGAAGGTCAACGCGCTCGGCATCGGCGCGCAGGGCCTCGGCGGCCTGGCGACCGTGCTCGACGTGAAGATCATGGCCGCACCGACGCACGCCGCGTCGAAGCCGGTCGCGCTGATCCCGAACTGCGCGGCCACGCGCCACGCGCACTTCGTGCTCGACGGTTCGGGCCCGGCCAAGCTCGAAGCGCCGTCGCTCGACGCCTGGCCGAAGGTCCAGTGGGAACCGAACACGGAAACCAGCAAGCGCGTCGACCTGAACACGCTGACGCCGGAAGAAGTCGCGAGCTGGACGCCGGGCCAGACGCTGCTGCTGTCGGGCAAGATGCTCACCGGCCGCGACGCCGCGCACAAGCGCATCGCCGACATGCTCGCGAAGGGCGAGAAGCTGCCGGTCGACTTCACGAACCGCGTGATCTACTACGTCGGCCCGGTCGATCCGGTACGCGACGAAGTGGTCGGTCCGGCCGGCCCGACGACGGCCACGCGCATGGACAAGTTCACCGAGACGATGCTCGCGCAAACGGGCCTGATCTCGATGGTCGGCAAGGCCGAGCGCGGCCCGGTCGCGATCGACGCGATCAAGAAGCACAAGGCGGCCTACCTGATGGCGGTCGGCGGTGCGGCCTACCTCGTGTCGAAGGCGATCCGCGGCGCGAAGGTGCTCGCGTTCGAAGACCTCGGCATGGAAGCGATCTACGAGTTCGACGTGCAGGACATGCCGGTGACGGTCGCCGTCGATTCGTCGGGCACGTCGGTGCACCAGACCGGTCCGAAGGAGTGGCAGGCGAAGATCGGCAAGATCCCGGTCGCAGCCGCTTAAGCTCGATCGCACAAAAGGCCGGACGGGAGTCCGGCCTTTTTGCTTCTCGTTCTCATTATTGTGCGCAGCCGGTTCTTCAAGGCTGATTCTCATTACACGCAAAAGGCAGGCCCGACAAGGCTTCGAGGCTTGGCTTTTCTCGTTCGAGCGATTATCGTTCGGTTTCTGAAGCCCCACTGAACAAGGAACAGCCATGCAAGGCGACAAGAAAGTCATCGAATATCTGAACGCCCAACTGAAGAATGAACTCACGGCGATCAACCAGTACTTCCTGCATGCGCGCATGTACAAGCACTGGGGCCTCGACAAGCTCGGCAAGCACGAGTACGACGAGTCGATCGGCGAAATGAAGCACGCCGACTGGCTGATCGAGCGCGTGTTCATGCTGGACGGCCTGCCGAACCTGCAGGACCTGCACAAGCTGCTCGTCGGCGAGGAAACGGAAGAGATCCTGAAGTGCGACCTGAAGCTCGAGCAGATCTCGCAGACCACGTGCAAGGAAGCGATCGCCTACTGCGAATCGGTTCGTGACTACGTGTCGCGCGAAATCTTCGAAAAGATTCTCGACGACACCGAAGAGCACATCGACTGGCTGGAAACGCAGATCGACCTGATCGGCAAGGTCGGCCTGCAGAACTACCAGCAAACGATGATGGGTTCGGCCGAGTAATCGCCCCGCCCGCCGCGCCGTCCGCATGACGATGACGAACCAGCCAGCCGCTCCCGCGATGCACGCCGCCGCCCCTGTCGGAATCTTCGATTCGGGGCTCGGCGGCCTGTCGGTGCTGCGCGCCGTGCGCGCGCACCTGCCCGGCGAATCGTTCGTCTATACGGCCGATACGCGCTACATCCCGTACGGTGAACGCGACGACGCATTCATCACCGAGCGTACGCTCGCGATCGGCGAATGGTTTGTCCGTCAGGGCGCGAAGGCGCTCGTCGTCGCCTGCAATACGGCGACCGCCCAGTCGATCGCAGCGGTACGCGAGCATCTCGCAATCCCGCTCGTCGGCGTCGAGCCGGGCATCAAGCCGGCCGTCCAGCAGTCCGCGAGCGGCGTCGCCGGCGTGCTCGCCACCCAGGCCACGCTGCGCAGCGCGCGCTTCCAGGCGCTGCTCGAACGTCACGGCGCCGGCTGCCGCTTCATCTGCCAGCCGGGCCACGGGCTCGTGCAGGCAATCGAGAGCGGCGACACGGGTTCGCCCGCGCTGCGCGCGCTGCTCGACAGCTATCTGCAGCCGATGCTGGACGACGGCGCCGATACGGTCGTCCTCGGCTGCACGCACTATCCGTTTCTCACCGCAACGATTCGTGACATTGTCGGCGACCGCATGGCGATCATCGACACGAGCGACGCGATCGCGCTCCAGCTCGCGCGCGTGCTCGACCAGCACGGCCTGCGCGCGCCCGCCGGCACGCCCGTCGCGTCGCCCCGCTTCTGCTCGACCGGCGACGGCCGGCAATTGCAGGCGCTCGCGTCGACGCTGCTCGGCCTCGATGCGCCGGTCGAATCCGTCACCATTTCCTCGCCGAACGCGCGCGCCTGCGCGACCGCCTGACGCGGGCCGGTACACCCTCTCCCGATGCGGCTGCGCCGCCCCCGCCGTTTCAAGGGTCCGATGACCTTAAAAAAAGCCCGACCCAGACTTGTCAACGTCAGCAAAATTAATGATAATAATTCGCATTAACGTTAGCTATCGCAACTCATCATGATCGTCTGCGTGTGCAAGTCTGTTTCCGATCGCAAGATTCGCGCGTCCCTCGCTGAGGGCGTGAACTCTTTCGATGAACTCCAGTTCGAGCTCGGCGTGGCCACGTGCTGCGGCAAGTGCGAGGAGTCCGTACGCGACCTCATGGCCGAGCAAGGCGTCTGCGCGAGCCGGTGCGGTGTCGAGCATCACGCTCACCCGATCCCGGTCACGTTCTACGAACGCAAGGCCGCCTGACCGGCGCCGAGTGTGCACATGCGGCCCCGGCCGCATTTTTTGTTTTGACCGTCAGCAAGCCACCGTCTACGCGAGCCAGCGGCTTACCTGCCAAGGAGCCTGTGATGGAATTGCTGATCGGATTCGTGACCACCGTTTGCATCTCGCTGCTGATCTTCCGCAAGTGATGCCGATTCACCCGCCGCGCCCCGGGTGCGACATCGTTCTTTCAAGCTAACATGCAGGCTTCGCATTCCGCTCCTGCCGGCGTCTTGCCGGCTGCACCACGTATGAATCCCCGAGTGATCGTCGTCGCGGTCGGTGTGCTTGCCGCACACGCGGTCATGCTGACTGCCGCCTGGCTGCATCGCAACGCGCCGCCGCCGAAATCGGTCGAGGTCCAGACGATCACCGCGCAACTCATCACGCCGGCACCGATCGCCCAGCAGGTCGCGGCCGAATCGATCCCGCAGCCCGCGCCGCCGAAGCCGGTGCCGCGCGTCAAGCCGAAGGTCGAGCCGAAGCCGGTGCCGAAAGCGGCAAAGCCGACGCCTCAGCCGGTTACGCAATCGCCGGCCCCGTCGCCGACACCCGCTCCGGCAGCCGCCGATCCGACGCCCGCTCCCGCCGCGCCCGCTCCCGCAGCACCGGCCGCCGCGCCCGGCCCGGCTCGCGAGACGATGCAAGTCAGCGCGCCGAAGAACGTGCCGACGCTCCAATGCAACTTCGTGAAGCCTGACTACCCGTCGATGTCGCGCCGCCGCGGCGAATCGGGTACGGCCTACGTTCACTTCGTCGTCGGCGTGACCGGCAAGATCGAAAGCATCGATCTGCAGAAGAGCAGCGGCTACCCGCGCCTCGACGATGCCGCACTCGACGCGATGCGTTCGACCACCTGCCGTCCGTACATCGAGAACGGCCAGGCGATCCGCGCCGCCCGCACACAGCCCTACAGCTTCGGGCTCACCGACTAACCTGCCTCATCCGGAAGATTCAAAGGAAACAAGAAAATGCAAAGCTACGGTATCGCGCACGTCTGGGCGCAAGGTGATTTCGTCACGCGCGCCATCGCGATCACGCTGCTCGTGATGTCGGTCCTGTCGTGGATCGTGATCGTCATCAAGGGCTGGAACGTGGTTCGCCTGAACCGCCTCACGAAGAACGCCGAACAGGCGTTCTGGCATTCGGACAATTTCGACGACGGCGTCAAGAAGCTCGGCCTCGCCGCATCGACGCCGAACGACAACCCGTTCCTCGCACTCGCGCTGTCGGGCAAGGAAGCCGCCGATCACCACCACCAGACGCAACCGCACCTGCACGATCGCATGGACGTGTCGGACTGGGTCACGCGCTGCCTGAAGGACACGATGGACGAAGGCATCTCGCGCATGCAGAGCGGTCTCGCGATCCTCGCGTCGATCGGCAGCACGGCACCGTTCGTCGGCCTGTTCGGCACGGTCTGGGGGATCTACCACGCACTGCTCGCGATCGGCGCAACCGGCCAGACGTCGATCGACCAGGTCGCGGGCCCGGTCGGCGAATCGCTGATCATGACGGCCTTCGGCCTGTTCGTCGCGATCCCGGCCGTGCTCGGCTACAACGCGCTGACCCGCGCGAACAAGGGTGTCGTCAGCAAGCTGCGCCGCTTCGCGCACGGCCTGCACGCGTACTTCGTGACGGGCGCGAGCCTCGCATCGTCGTCGACGCGCGACGGCCTGCGTCTCGCGACGCGCGCCAGCTGAGGCGAGGTGAACCATGGCAATGAACAGCGGTTTCAGCGACGATGACGACGATGCCGTGATGAGCGAGATCAACATGACGCCGCTCGTCGACGTCATGCTCGTACTCCTTATCATTTTTCTCGTGACGATCCCGGCGATGCAGCATGCGGTGAAGATCGACCTGCCGCACGCCAGCAGCCAGCCCGTCGACGAAAAGCCGCAGACGGTCGACGTCGCGATCCAGGGCGACGGCACGATCCTGTGGGACGACCACACCGTCACGCGCGAACAGTTGCAGGCACGCATCGCGGAAGCGGCGAAACGCACGCCGCAGCCAGAGTTGCACCTGCGTGCGGACCGCAAGGTTGCATACGAGCATGTGGCCGAAGTGATGTCGGATGCGCAGGCCGGCGGCCTGACGAAGCTCGGCTTCGTGACGGAGCCGGGCGCGAAAGCGAAGTAACGCACGCGCGTTTCGCACCTTGCGGGGTGCACCTCGCCGGCCGCCCCTAACCGGGCGTACCTAGCCGGCCGCCCCCAAAGTAAAAGGCCTTCATCGCCAGATGAAGGCCTTTTTTCATGCGCACGCGGGCGCCTTCGGGCGGCGGGCTCTTCGGCGGTATCGGTTGCGCCTCGAGCAACGCAAATGCGGCTACCGTGGTCTGCACGGACTGCGCGTTCTGCCCTATCTGGCTCGCAATATATGCGGCCACCTGATTTCGCTCAGAAACTTCCTTCACGAAATGGGATTTCAATATAGGCCCGCCCGCCCGTGCATTCAAGGTTCCGGCGATTGAAACTTGCGATTGCCGGCGACGCTTCAATGACAAAACAAATTTGCCTCGTCGTGCGCGTCGTGTTCAGGTCGCCGAAGCATCGGCCGCTGCTTCGTTCTTTTCGCGCTCGGGGCAACCCGGCTCCTTGTAGGCGCCGTGATCGAGCTTCTCGACCAGGTAGTCGACGAATGCACGCACCGCGGGCGGCATCCCCTGCCGCGACACGAACACCGCATACAGTTGCGGCACCGGCAGCGTCCAGCCCGGCATCACGGGCGACAGTTGGCCCGCACGCAGCGCGTTGCCGTACATCATCTCCGGCAGCGCCGCGATGCCGAGGCCGTCGAGCACGGCCTCGCGGATCGTCATCAGGTCGGCCGTCACGAGCCGCGGGTCGTGCTCGTGCACATGACGCGTACCGTCCGGCGCGATCAGGTTGAACACATGCCGCCCGTCGACGCTCGGCGTATCGAGCGTCTCGAAGTAAGTCAGGTCGTCCGGCACCAGCGGCGGCGCATTCTGGCTCAGCAGGCTCGGCGCGCCGACCAGCATCTGCTCGGTGCGCCACAGCGGCCGCACGACGATGTTGGCGTTCTGCGGCGGTTCCGAGCGAACTCGCAGCGCGACGTCGACCGAATCTTCGAACAGGTCGATCACGCGGTTCGTCACGCGGACGTGTACCTTCACCTCGGGATAACGACGCAGGAATTCGGGCAGGATGCGCGACAACATCGTCTGCGACAGCGTGACGGGCACGCTGACCCGCACCGAGCCGCGCGGCGACGCGCGCAGCTGCTGCACCGCGTTCATCGCGGCCTGCGCTTCGGCGAGCATCGCCTGGCAATGCTGGTAGAACAGTTCCCCCGCCTCGGTCAGCGCGAGCTTGCGCGTCGAGCGCTGCAGCAGGCGCACGCCGAGCGCCGCCTCGAGCTCGGTCAGGCGCCGCGACAGGCGCGATTTCGAGATGCCCAGCACGCGCTCCGCAGCCGAGAAACCGCCATGTTCGACAACCTGCGAAAAGTACATCAGGTCGTTCAGGTTATGCGCATCGATATTCATGTCATCGTTCCAATTTCAGAACAATCCATTGCGAACCGCCGCAAATCGAACGGTTAAACGCCCAATATAATAGCGCTATGTTTCAAAAATAACGCTATTCCGATGATTTCGAGGGCTTCCGCATGACGACCGCTCGCTCGCTTGATCGCACCTACCCCGCGCTTCGCACGACCGAAGGCGGCGGCTTCGTGGTTCACCGCCCGTTCCCCACCCGGCTGCTGATGGATTTCGATCCGTTCCTGCTGCTCGACGAAATGGGCCCCGTCGACTACGCCCCCGGCGAAGCCGTGGGCGCGCCCGACCATCCGCATCGCGGCTTCGAAACCGTGACCTACGCACTCGACGGGCGCTTCCGCCATCGCGACTCGTCCGGCCATGCCGGCACGCTCGGCCCCGGCGACGTGCAGTGGATGACGGCCGGCTCAGGCGTCGTGCACAGCGAGATGCCCGACCCGGCGTTCGCGCAGGCGGGCGGCCGCTCCCACGGCTTCCAGCTATGGGTCAACCTGCCGCGCCGCGACAAGATGATCGCGCCGCGCTATCAGGAGATCCCCGCCGACCGCATTCCGAGCGCGACGTCGCCGGACGGCCGCGCACGCGTGCGCGTCATCGCCGGCGAAGCGTTCGGCGTCCGTGCCGCGATCGAGACGCGCACGCCGATCCTCTACCAGCATTTCACGCTGGAACCGGGCGCGACGGTCACGCAGCCCGTGCCGGCCGGCTATCGCGTGTTTGCCTATCCGATCGACGGAACGGGCCTCTACGGGCCCGACAGGCAGGCTGTCGATGCACGGCACATGATCGTATACGGCGACGACGGCGACACGGTCACGTTCGCCGCCGGCGACACGCCGCTCGACCTGCTGCTGATCGGCGGCGTGCCGCTCAACGAGCCGATCGTCCGCTACGGCCCGTTCGTGATGAATACCGAGGAAGAGATCCGGCAGGCCGTCGTCGACTACCAGACCGGCCGCATGGGCCGCATCGAAGCCTGACGCCCGATCGGGGGCGGCAGGTGCCGCGAAACGGATGGTTTTGCGTCACAATAACTTCTTGAACCATGTGGCCGCCCACCACCAGAAGGAATCCGTACCCTTGAACTTCGAACACCTGATCCAGATCAACTCCGATGATCCGGCCGTGCCGACCCTCACCCGCGACCAGCTCTGGGAAGGCCTCGTGCTGCGCGCCGAACAGCCGCAGCTGTTCGTGCTCGGCCTCGATAGCTGCGTCG
The DNA here is from genome assembly GCF_019091065.1 of Burkholderia sp. GbtcB21. Lineage (NCBI taxonomy): Bacteria > Pseudomonadati > Pseudomonadota > Betaproteobacteria > Burkholderiales > Burkholderiaceae > Burkholderia > Burkholderia sp. GbtcB21. The sequence continues at coordinate 12,905 of NZ_JAGXKA010000005.1, read as the reverse complement.
TCCACGAACGGACGGAAACGACGCTCGAACGCGAACTGCACTACGGCCACGCGACCGTACGCGACCACGTCACGTTCACGCCGAACCAGCAGGTCCGCTACGACATCCGCGCGGCCGATGGCGAGATCGGCGGCTCGCTGACGATGACGATCGAGGAGCGCGAAGACCACGAGCTGTTCCTGCGTTTCGAATACCGCACGACGCTGACCGTCTCGGACGACAGCGAAGAAGCACGGCAGACGCACGGAATCGTCAAGGAAGCGTACCGCACGTCGGATATCGACACGGTCCGCCTGATCCGTGAATACGCACAGGGCCGCAAGGATCCCGATCCGCTGCACTGAACCCGGTGGCGGCCTGCGGGCCGCCCTTTGATTCAAACTATCAAGTCCACCGCTTCGATCGATAAAGAGTTTTTGTAAATGGGAATAGTTATCATTTAGAATTCATTCCATCGTATCGACAGTCACCGATCAACCGAATGACCGACACCATGCGCCCGACCACGCTGACCTTGCGCCGCACGACCGGCACCGCAGGCAGCAGCCGTCAAAAGACGGCAGCGGTCACGACGCCGGCGAAGCCCGCCGGCAACCGCGATGCAGGCACGCGGGTCGTCAGCAGCGATGCGCTGCTGCAAGGCCACAGCCACATCAGCATCGCGCATAACGGAGAGACCTATCAGTTGCGTGCCACACGGCTCGGCAAACTGATCCTGACGAAGTAACGACCGAGTATTGTGGGGACCACCTCCCTGAGAGGTGTTGGGCATTAGCCAGCGTAACGGCTTGCACGCGAGATCTAGACCCCTTCGTGCAAACACACTCAAGCAGCCGTTGCAGCAAGCCAAGCCACTTTTTTTTGGTTCTCGCACAAGGAAGAAAAAAAGCGACACGTCGAACGACGTGTCGCTTTTTTGTTTGAGCGACCAATGCGTGACGCTAGTCACCCACGTTCGTTGTCGCTCAATGCATGCCGAAAGCTGAACCGCGCTTGTTTCCTCGCGGCTTCGCACCACAGCCGAAGCCGCAGCCGAGGCCGCACACGAGCCGCTTCAGAAACCCCAGAACATCAACCACCATGCGCTGTCGACGACCGCAAGCCCGACGGCGAACCACGCGAATGCCGCGAGCCGGCGCGGCCACGCCGCATAACGCCCGGTCACTTGCCACGCGAGCCACGCACTCCATGCGTTGGCCCCGACCAGGATCGCGATGCGCACGTCCGTTGCCCAGCCGAGCGGCACGTGTTCGGCACGCAGCAACGACAACGTCGTTGCCGACAGCCCGAGGAACACGCCCGCGCCCGCGATCGGGATCAGCGCCTGCGCGAGGTGATGCAGCCGCACGCGATCGAAGCGGCCGAGCATCAGCGTGGCGCCGGCCAGCAGCACCAGCAGCGCCGTGCCGTACACGAGCCCCGTGCCGACGATATAGCTGACGATCAGCCCGCCGTCGAGCCAGGAGAACACGTCGTTGCGATCCGGATAATGCGTGAGCAGGAACCAAGGCGCGTTGGTTTCGAGCGGCCAGGTGATGTCACGGTCGATCAGCCAGCCCGCGAGCCATTGCTTGATCTGCACGAACCACGGACTGACGGTCCAGTGGAACGCGCCGATCGCAACGCCGAGCAGGCCGTACAGGATCAGCGCGGTATCCCACGGGTTCGCCTGCTGCGCGCCGAGGTTCACGACCTCGTCGGACGGCGAGCGCGACGACAGCGAGATCGCGTCGCGGTGCCCGCTGCAGCGGCCGCACATATGGCACGCCGCGGCGCCCTTCATGCTGCGCAACGGCACGAGCGGCGCGCAGTTGATCGGAATCACGCGATGGCCATGCTCGCCATTCTTGTACGAACGGCGCCACGCATCCTCGTCGACCTTGTAGCGCATCGGCGCGAGCCGCGCGAGCAGCCCGAATACGCCGTTGACCGGGCACAGGTACTTGCACCACACGCGCTTCTCGCGGCCGTACAGCACGCCGATCACGATCGCGCCGACGGTCGAGCCGCCGAGCACGAACAGCACCGCGAGCGGGTACTGGTACACGCTCACCATCTGCCCGTAGATCGTCGTGATCCCGAACGCGACGAACGGCCAGCCGCCCCACCGAATCCAGCGCGGAATCGGGCCGCCGCGGCCGAACTTGCTCGCGTATTCGGTGAGTGCACCTTCCGGGCACAGCACGCCGCACCAGACGCGGCCGAGCATCACCATCGACAGCAGCACGAACGGCCACCAGATGCCCCAGAACGCGAATTGCGCGATCAGCGTCAGGTTGTTCCACAGATGCGCGGAATCGTCCGGCAGCGGCAACACCGCCGGCACGATGATCAGGAACGCGTAGACGGCGACGACGCCCCACTGGATGCCGCGGATCAGCGCACCGTGGCGCTGCATCCACTGGCCGGCCTGCGCGAGCCAGCCCGGCTTGGCTGCGGCGACAACGCTCATGCCGCGCGGCCTGCTGCAACGGCCGGACGACGGCTCGCGCGCTTCATCAGCAGCCAGACAACCGCCCAGTACACCGCATAGGCGACCAGGTTGGTCAGTGCCGGGTGCGCGCGATAGCCGGTGAGCGTCGCGACGAGCGAGCCGAACGTGCCCGAATCATCGAGGATCGCGGACGTGTCCCACACCTGCGAGATGCCGAGCGGCAGGATTTCCTTGTCGATCAGCTTGTCGACGCCGGTCTGGAACAGGCCCGCGCCGAGGAACAGCAGCATCACTTCGGTGACGCGGAAGAAATGCCGCCACGAGAAGTACTTGCCGCCGAGCTGCAACAGATAGAACGTGAGGAACGCGAGACCGAGGCCAATCACGACCGCGAGCATCTGGCTGCCGTCGACGTGGCCCGACTGGCCGAAACCGAGGCCGTACAGGAAGATCACCGTCTCGCTGCCTTCGCGCGCGATCGCAAGCGCGACCAGCACGGCGACGCCCCACCAGTTCGAATCGCGCGTGCTCTGCTGCAGCGATTGCTCCATGTCGCGCTTCAGCGTGCGCCCGTGCCGGCGCATCCACAGCACCATCTGCACGATCAGCACGCATGCGATCAGCACCATCGCGGTCTGGAAGTAGTCCTGCGCGTCGCCGGACAGCACTTCGGTGAAACCGACCAGCGCGGCACCAAGGCCGACCGCCATCAGCAAGCCGACGCCGACGCCGGCCCAGAGAAAAGGCAGGCCGCGGCGCGCGTCGTCGTCGCCGTTTTTCAGCCATGCATAGAGAATGCCGACGACGAGCAGCGCTTCGACGCTCTCCCGCCAGACGATGAACAAGATCTGACCCATCGATACCTCCTGACGCGCGAAGCAACGGACTGGTATGCTCGCGCGCAGATAAAACGCGTTACTTCGCGACGATCACGCCCTGTGCCTGCTGGTGGAAATCGTCGAAAAACTTGTATTCGCCCGGCGACAGCGGAGCGACGACCACGAACGAATCGGCACCCGGCGCAAGCACCTTCTCCTTGCGCAGTTGCACGCTCTCGAATTCGGCCGCGCCCTTGCCGGTGTTCTTGATCTCGATCTTGAAACGCTGGCCGGCCGGCACTTCGATGCGGGCGGGATTCAGCTTGCCGTCCGCCATCTCGAGCTTGAACGTCGGCAGATCGGCTGCGTGCGCTGCGCCTGCAAGCCACAACGCAGCGGCTGCGGCGATGATTTTCTGGGGAGTTTTCATTCTGGATTCTCTACGCCGACGGCGCGCCGAAGCGCGCCGTTCGTGATGCCGCCGATCAGTAACCGCCCTTCTTGCCGATACCGGCGAACGGGAAGTCGTACTCGAGCGTAATGGGCTTGAACCATGCGCCCACGCCCGTTTCCTTGTCGACGTGACGGCCGAACGCCATGTGGCCCGACTGCATCGGCGGCTTGACGACCATCGTCAGGTGGTACTTGCCCGGGCCGTTCAGCTTCACGTTGTCGCCATAGTGCGGACCGTCGCTCGCGACCATGCCCATCAGGTCGCCTTCAGCCTTCCACTTCGTGTCGCCCTGCTTCGTCAGCTTGTACGCGACCTGCAGGTACGGCATCCAGTCGCCTTCGGCGAAACCCGTCGGGTTGTTCTTGACCGCATGGATGTCGGCCTCGAGGTGGATGTCGGAATCCGACGCCTTGCGCATCATCCCTTCCGGGTCCATCGTGATCGGCTGCAGGTACACCGCGCCGATTTCCATGCCGCCCTGGATCTGCTGCTTGCCGATCGGATATTCGGCCGCCGAGGCCGACATCGCGGCAAGCGCCGCCGCTACCGCAACCGTCGTGCGGATGAACGAAGAACCCAACATGGACACTCCTTGTTATTTGTCTGACTATCTTGACGACATCCGAGCCGCCGCCGGGGCGGCTCGCTGAAAACACTAACGCAATGAAGAACGTTAATGCGAACTATTCTCAATAATAGCGGAGTTTAGCACCGAACCGGTTTCCGAACAAACCGGATACCGTGTAAACCCCTGATCCGACAAGGCTTACAGACCGGTTACTGACAGGTTTTGGTGACGTTTGGAAAGATTTACCGGCCGCCGCTGATGTGGTCGCCGACGTTCGCGCCGAACACGCGCTCGCGCAGCAGCGCAAGCTGGTCGCGCGTCGCGGCGGCCTTCTCGAACTCGAGGTTCTTCGCGTAATCGGCCATCTGCTTCTCGAGACGCTTGATTTCCTTCGCGAGCTGCTTTTCCGACATGTCCTCGAATTTCGCGCGTTGCTGCGCCTCCTTCAGCTCCGCGCGCGCCTCGTCCGCGTTGTAGACACCGTCGATGATGTCCTTGATGCGCTTCACGACGCCGCGCGGCGTGATGCCCATTTTCTCGTTGTGCGCGATCTGCTTCGCGCGGCGCCGCTCGGTTTCGCCGATCGCGCGCTTCATCGACTCGGTCATCGTGTCGGCATAGAGAATCGCCTTGCCGTTCACGTTCCGCGCGGCGCGGCCGATCGTCTGGATCAGCGAGCGTTCGGCGCGCAGGAAGCCCTCCTTGTCCGCATCGAGGATCGCGACGAGCGACACTTCGGGAATGTCGAGGCCCTCGCGCAGCAGGTTGATCCCGACCAGCACGTCGAACGTGCCGAGCCGCAGATCGCGGATGATCTCGACACGCTCGACCGTGTCGATGTCGCTGTGCAGGTAGCGCACCTTGACGCCATGGTCGGCCAGAAACTCGGTCAGCTGTTCGGCCATGCGCTTCGTCAGCACGGTGATCAGCACGCGCTCGCCGGCCTTCACGCGCGCGTTGATCTCGGTCAGCACGTCGTCGACCTGCGAGCTCGCCGGCCGCACTTCGATTTCCGGATCGACGAGCCCCGTCGGCCGCACGACCTGTTCGGCGACCTGCCCAGTCACGCGCTTCTCGTAGTCGGCCGGCGTGGCCGACACGAACACGACCTGGCGCATCTTGCGTTCGAACTCGGGGAACTTGAGCGGCCGGTTGTCGAGCGCCGACGGCAGGCGAAACCCGTAATTGACGAGGTTTTCCTTGCGCGCGCGGTCGCCGTTGTACATGCCGTTCAACTGGCCGATCAGCACGTGCGATTCGTCGAGCAGCATCAGCGCATCGGGCGGCAGGTAGTCGACGAGCGTCGGCGGCGGCTCGCCGGGCGCGGCGCCCGAGAAATGCCGCGAGTAGTTCTCGATGCCCTTGCAGAAGCCGAGCTCCTGCAGCATCTCGAGGTCGAAGCGCGTGCGCTGCTCGAGGCGCTGCGCCTCGACGAGCTTGCCGTCGCGGTGGAAGAATTCGAGGCGTTCGCGCAATTCGTCCTTGATCGTCTCGACCGCGCGCATCACGGTGTCGCGCGGCGTCACGTAGTGCGACGACGGATACACGGTGAAGCGCGGAATCTTCTGCCGCACGCGCCCGGTCAGCGGGTCGAACAGGTGCAGCGTCTCGACCTCGTCGTCGAACAGCTCGACGCGCACGGCCATTTCCGCATGTTCGGCCGGGAAGATGTCGATCGTGTCGCCGCGCACGCGGAACGTGCCGCGCTGGAAATCCTGCTCGTTGCGCGTGTATTGCATCGCGATCAGCCGCGCGATCACGTCGCGCTGGCCGAGCTTGTCGCCGGTGCGCAGCGTCAGGATCATCTGGTGGTATTCGGACGGGTTGCCGATACCGTAGATCGCCGACACCGTCGCGACGATCACCACGTCGCGGCGCTCCATCAGGCTCTTCGTCGCCGACAGCCGCATCTGCTCGATGTGCTCGTTGATCGACGAATCCTTCTCGATGAACAGGTCGCGCTGCGGCACGTAGGCCTCAGGCTGGTAGTAGTCGTAGTACGAGACGAAGTACTCGACCGCGTTGCGCGGGAAGAACTCGCGGAACTCGGCATAAAGCTGGGCCGCGAGCGTCTTGTTCGGCGCGAACACGATCGCCGGGCGGCCGAGCCGCGCGATCGTGTTCGCCATCGTGAAGGTCTTGCCCGAACCCGTCACGCCGAGCAGCGTCTGGAAGGCAAGGCCGTCGCCGATACCTTCGACGAGCGTGTCGATCGCGGTCGGCTGGTCGCCTGCGGGCGGATACGGTTGATACAGCTGGAACGGCGACCCTTCGAAGGTGACGAATTTGGATTCGTCGAGCGCGTCGCCGACTTCGGCATGATGTTCGGACATGGAATGCGGCCGGAGCGAGGGCAAAGAAAGCATTCTAGCGCTTCGCGGCCGCGCGAACTGCTGTCGGCTCCTGACGCGCGACGGCCGCCCGAAATCGCGATTCGCCGCCGAATCGCGCGCCCCCGCCAGCGCGAATTCGCTACAATGTCAGGCTGCTGCGCTTTCCGGCGTCGCGCCCGTTGGCGCGCGGTTCGCTGCGCCCGCCCGCCGGCTGAAAGCCTGACCCTCTTTTCACTACTGCCGAATCATCATGTCGCTCTTCTCCGCTGTCCAGCTTGCTCCCCGCGACCCGATCCTGGGCCTGAACGAAGCCTTCAACGCCGATGCGCGTCCGACCAAGGTCAACCTCGGCGTCGGCGTGTACACGAACGAAGAAGGCAAGATTCCGCTGCTGCGCGCGGTTCGCGAAGCAGAGAAGGTGCGTGTCGAGGCCGGCCTGCCGCGCGGCTACCTGCCGATCGACGGGATCGCCGCCTACGATGCGGCCGTGCAGAAGCTGCTGCTCGGCAACGATTCGCCGCTGATCGCAGCGGGCCGCGTGGTCACGGCCCAGGCACTGGGCGGCACGGGCGCACTGAAGATCGGCGCCGATTTCCTGCGCACCGTGAACCCGAACGTGAAGGTCGCAATCAGCGATCCGAGTTGGGAAAACCACCGCGCGCTGTTCGAAGCGGCCGGCTTCGAAGTCGTCGCGTACCCGTATTACGACGCCGCCACCAACGGCGTGAACTTCGAAGGCATGCTGTCGGCGCTGAACGGCTATGCGGCAGGCACGGTCGTCGTGCTGCACGCGTGCTGCCACAACCCGACCGGCGTGGACCTCACCGAAGCGCAATGGCAACAAGTCGTCGACGTCGTGAAGGCGCGCAACCTCGTGCCGTTCCTCGACATGGCGTATCAGGGCTTCGGCGAGAACATCGAGGCCGATGCGGCCGCCGTGCGCCTGTTTGCCGCGGCCGACCTGAACGCGTTCGTGTCGTCGTCGTTCTCGAAGTCGTTCTCGCTGTACGGCGAGCGCGTCGGCGCGCTGTCGATCATCACGTCGAGCAAGGAAGAAGCCACGCGCGTGCTGTCGCAACTGAAGCGCGTGATCCGCACGAACTACTCGAACCCGCCGACCCATGGCGGCGCGGTCGTCGCAGCGGTGCTCGCATCGCCGGAACTGCACGCTTCGTGGGTGCAGGAGCTTGGTGAAATGCGCGATCGCATCCGCGCGATGCGCAATGGTCTCGTCGAGCGCCTGAAGGCGAGCGGCGTCGATCGCGACTTCAGCTTCATCAACGCGCAACGCGGGATGTTCTCGTATTCGGGCCTGACCTCGGCGCAAGTCGATCGCCTGCGCGACGAGTTCGGCATCTATGCGGTCGGCACGGGCCGGATCTGCGTCGCAGCGCTGAACACGCGCAACCTCGACGCGGTCGCCAATGCAATCGCAGCCGTGCTGAAGTAACTCGGCACCGGCAGGCGGCCGCCGCCGCCGGCCCCGCCGAAATGAAAAACGCGCTCCCCGGAGCGCGTTTTTTTGTGCCGTTCATCGCAGCGGGCAGCTACGCCGCCCGCGCCCGCGTTACTGCATGAACCAGCCGTGGCTGACGACGACCGACTGGCCGGTGAGCGCGGCGCTCGGGAACGCCGACAGGAACAGCACCGTCTGCGCGACGTCCTGCACCGTCGTGAACACGCCGTCGACCGTGTTGCCGAGCATCACCTTCTTCACCACTTCCTCTTCGCTGATCCCGAGCTCCTTCGCCTGCTCCGGAATCTGCTTGTCGACCAGCGGCGTGCGCACGAAGCCCGGACACACGACGTGCGAGCGCACGTTGTGCTTCGCGCCTTCCTTCGCGAGCACGCGTGCGAGGCCGAGCAGGCCGTGCTTGGCCGTCACGTACGCCGACTTCAGCGGCGACGCTTCGTGCGAGTGCACCGAACCCATGTAGATCACGACGCCGCCGCGATCGTCCTTGTACATGTGCTTGAGCGCGGCCTTCGTCGTCAGGAATGCGCCGTCGACGTGGATCGCCTGCATCTTCTTCCAGTCGGAGAACGCGTAGTTCTCGATCGGGTTGACGATCTGGATGCCCGCGTTCGACACGAGGATGTCGACCGAGCCGAACGTTTCGGCAGCCTTGTCGATGCCGCTGTTCACGGCTTCCTCGTTCGTCACGTCCATCGCGACGCCGATCGCCTTGCCGCCTGCCTTGTTGATCTCGTCGGCGACCGCATTCGCGCCGTCCTGGTTCAGGTCGGCGATCGCGACGGCCGCGCCCGCTTTCGCGAGCTCGAGTGCGATTTCCTTGCCGATGCCGCTTGCGGCGCCCGTGACGACTGCGGTCTTGCCATTCAGATCTGCTGCCATGTCCGTCTCCTCCCGTTATCGGATCGATAAAACACGCGCCGGCCGCATCCGCTTTCATCGCGCGACGTACCGGCGGGCCAGCCGTCATTGTGCACGATCCGCCCCGCCGTTCGCGCGCAAAACGTCTAAGCTTAAGATCGGTTCTGTCACGCAGGAGATTCGCATGCACTATCGACGGCTAGGCCGTTCCGGCCTGCAGATCAGCGCGCTCTCGCTCGGCTCGTGGGTCACGTACGGCAATCAGGTCGATCAGCGGGTCGCGCGGGAATGCCTCGCCGCGGCACGCGACGCGGGTGTCAACTTCTTCGACAACGCCGAGGTTTACGCCGGCGGCAAATCCGAGGAAATCATGGGCCACGCGCTCAAATCGCTCGACTGGCCGCGCATCAGCTATATCGTGTCCACGAAGTTCTTCTGGGGGCTCGCGGAAGCACCGAACCAGTATCACACGCTGAACCGGAAATACCTGCTGAACGCGATCGACGGCTCGCTGCGCCGGCTGCAGCTCGATTATGTCGACCTCGTCTATTGCCATCGGCCCGATCCAAACACACCGATCGAGGAAACCGTCTGGGCGATGAGTGACATGATCGTGCGCGGCAAGGCGTTGTATTGGGGCACGTCGGAATGGAGCGCCGACGAGATCCGTGCCGCGTGCGAGATCGCCGAACGGCATCACCTGCACAAGCCGGTCGTCGAGCAACCCCAGTACAACCTGTTCCACCGCACGCGGGTCGAACGGGAATATGCGCGGCTCTACGACGACTACGGCCTCGGCCTCACGACCTGGAGCCCGCTGGCATCGGGCCTGCTCACCGGCAAGTACCGCAACGGTGTTCCGCCGGGCAGCCGCGCGCAGTTGCAGGGTTACGACTGGATGCGCGACCGGTTGACCGATCAGGCCAGCAACGACATCGTCGAACGGCTCGGCGGGATCGCGGTCGACCTCGGCTGCAGCACGGGCCAGCTCGCGATCGCGTGGGTGCTCGCGAATCCGCGCGTGAGCTCGGTGATCACCGGCGCATCGCGAATCGAGCAGATCGGCGAGAACATGCGCGCGCTCGACGTCGCCGCGAAGTTGACGCCGGATGTGAAGCAACGCATCGAAGAGGTCGTCGGCGACGCATACGAGTAAGGCGACTCACGGCCACTCGCGTACAATACGCGGCCGCATCGGCGCCCGGCCTGACAGCCGCACCCGATCGACCGCTTTCATCGATTCACCTTCTGTTTCAGGCAGCCCGCCATGCTCAGTTATCGTCACGGTTTTCACGCAGGCAATCACGCGGACGTGCTCAAGCACGCCGTCGTCGTCCAACTGCTGCGCTACCTGAACAAGAAAGACAAGTCGTACTGGTACATCGACACGCATGCCGGTGCCGGCGTGTACTCGCTGCGCGACGGCTACGCGGCAAAGACGGCGGAATTCGACACCGGCATCGGCCGGCTATGGAACGACAAGAACCTGCCGGAAGCGCTGGGTGATTATGTGGACGAAGTACGCGCACTGAACGACGACGGCGAACTGCGCTTCTACCCTGGTTCCCCGTATATCGCATGGCGATCGATGCGTGAGCAGGACCGGATGCGCCTGTTCGAAATGCACACGACGGAAATCGACGTGCTGCGCCACAACTTCCGCGACGCCGGGCGACGCGCGATGATCTTCGCCGGCGACGGCTTCGAAGGCATCAAGGCGCTGCTGCCGCCGCCGCCGCGACGCGCACTCGTGCTGATCGACCCGTCCTACGAGGACAAGAAGGATTACGCGCGCACGGTAAGCTGCGTGACGGAATGCCTGAAGCGTTTCGCGACGGGCTGCTACGCGATCTGGTATCCGCAGGTCACGCGGACGGAATCGCAGCGCTTTCCCGAGCAGTTGAAGCGCCTGCAACCGAACAACTGGCTGCACCTGACACTGACGGTATCGAATCCGCCTACCGATGGACTGGGCCTCTACGGCAGCGGGATGTTCATCCTGAATCCGCCGTATACGCTTGCGCAGAGCATGAACGAGGCACTGCCCTATCTGGTCGAGGTGCTGGGACAGGATAGCGGCGCCCGTTGTCAGATCGAGCACCGCGGAAATTGACCGGGCGACCGGCCGTTACGGCTGCGGCCTCGGTGCGAGTCTCGGTTGGTTGGCCGGCGGTACTCCCCAGCCGGGCACATTGATATAGGGTGCGACGAACAGCGGCACCGACGTGTTCGGCGCTTGCCCGGCCGGAGCCCGCATGCCCGCCGGCTCGACGATCGGCTCGGAAGACAACGGCGCTGTCTGCAGCACCAGCCCGCCCTTACCGTCCTGGATACCGCGTTGCGTATCGAGAATCAGCGGTTTGGACGAAGTCGCGGCACCGGCCGCGAAGCCATGGACAAGCACGGCCGCGCCCAGAACGAGACGCGCGCGGGCACTGCGACGCACATCGAGACGCAAACGCATGATCGTGTCCTTCACGGTGAAAAGTAGGCCCATACCATAGCGCCGCGGCAGCGATTTCGCCAGATCCGGCGCACAAAAAAACAAAGCCCCGTCAACACGGGGCTTGCTTATCGGTCGGTGCCACGCGGCACCTGACGGTGACTCGAATTACAGCGAGTAGCCGTTGGTTTCGAGCGAACGGATGCGGTGCTCGAGCTGGACGATATCCGACGACGTGGCGAGGTAAGCCTCACGGCGCTCACGTTCTGCGGATTCGAACCAGTTGCTCAGCTTTTCGACGATGTAGGCGATCATGATGTTCTCCAAGGAAGGGGGACCCCTGGCGAATCGAGATTCAGGGATTTCCCGTATAGGGTATTCCCGAATTATAGCGACGCCGCACCAAGATGCTAGTGAAATACTTGCATGGAAAGCATTCCAATTCGGAATGGGCGCGCACCCACCAAACCTAACTTATTGATTTTTATAGAGGTTGAGTCAGGCACCCATTTCGAGCCCTGAGTGCACGCACTAATCTGGTTCACTGACGGGATCGGCCAAGCGCGCCAAAATCGGGCATTCTGGCCGTCCGTCACCATGGCAGTGCGCGGCCAGGTCGGCCAGCGTATCGCGCATGTCGCTCAGTTCGGCGATGCGCCTGTCGAGTTCGGCCACGTGCTCGAGGGCGATCGACTTCACTTCGGCGCTGGCGCGGGAGCGATCTTGCCAGAGCATCAGCAGCTTGCGGATGTCCTCGACGAGAAAGCCAAGCCGTCGCGCCTGACGGATGAAGCGCAGGATGTGGATTTCGTCCGCGCCGTAGATCCGATAGCCGGCGTCGGTACGCTTGCTCGGCGCAAGAAGGCCGACCTGCTCGTAGTACCGGATCATTTTTGCGCTGACTCCGGATTCGCGCGACGCGTCACCGATATTCATTCCCCGCCCTCTCCATCAAGTCCCGGTTTCGAACGTGAACGTCGACGTATGCAATCGCCGACGACATTTCGATCGTACCAAATCACGCGGCTTCGTTCCGCGGTGGGTGCAGGTAGAAGGAAGACGGCTGATCTCCGGCGGACGCCGAGGGGATGCGATGATGGAGCACGCTACCCGTTGCCCGGCCGCCTCGCATTTCCGCCGCTGAAATGCAAAAACCCCCGCCTTTCGGGCGGGGGTTTTTGGCTTAGGGAGCCTGACGATTACCTACTTTCACACGGGAATCCGCACTATCATCGGCGTAGAGTCGTTTCACGGTCCTGTTCGGGATGGGAAGGGGTGGGACCGACTCGCTATGGTCATCAGGCAAAGAGGGTTGTCGCGTTGCTTCGCAGCGCGACCAATCGGGAAGAAGCAGTAATTTTGAGTTGTGTGTATCACACACGAGAATCCAACATGTCGCTTTGGATCGCAGCCAGTGCTTGCGCACGGCGCCGATCTACAAGGCAGACTTGTTATAGGATCAAGCCTTACGGGCAATTAGTATCAGTTAGCTGAACGCATTACTGCGCTTACACACCTGA